>NZ_JBQVYO010000010.1:0-1780 GCF_055805075.1 Leclercia sp. GHBNCSD
GGGGAAAGCCCCCAACGCAAAGCCTTTTGCGTTGCCGCCGCGAAAGGAGGGGGATGCAGAATACGCTTTCCTGACCAACAGCAGCTACAGCTACCGCGATGTGGTGGTGAACGGCGAGGAATTACCGGAGCCGTTTACGTTTAAACTCCAGGGACAGGATAACAGGTCTGATAACGATCCGCAGACCAGTGACAAGCCCTATACCTATTATATCGATCCGGACAGCCCGGATGCCTACATCTCTTATTCCGCTAAAGCCAGTGCTATTAAGCGCACCGCATCGGCCGTTTATGCAGTTAATAAATATCAGAGTACTGGCTGGTGTCCCGGTCACGTTTTGACTCCTTCAGAGCTCAGTGTCGAGAGCATTGAACGTAAGCGTGAGGTCATTCATGGTGAGGTGTCAGGTTCACGTGACTTTCAGCTAGTCACTCTTACATGGCGTAAAACACCAGAAGAATTGCAGGCTGAATGGCAGAAAACCGATCCGGTAGGTTACAGCCAGCACTCGTCTATTGTGATGAGTGCATTTGCGCCATCACACGCGATGGCCTTTGATCTGGCTATTGGACAATGCAAATCATTTGACTATCAGGCGGGAAAGTTCTGGGAAGGGCTGTTACATCGTGCGGACTGGCGTGATCCGCAGAATAGCTATCCTGCCGCTAAAGAGTATTACCGTAGAGGAAAACTAGATGAACAACAGACCAAATGGTTTATGAATAAGCCAGATGAAATTTTACCAAAAGGTGAGTTTGGGGTAGAAAATCAGTTTAGCAATCCTACAACTGTCAAACCTTCACGCAATCTGGCCGCCGGAAATCAGGAGGTAAAAAATCTGCAATGGGATATGCCCAAACCCAAGAGTGATCGCCAACTGGCTTAAGGACTAAATATGAAAGGATTATCTGCATGTTTTGCGACGCTGATCTTTCTGCTTACTGCGGGTTGCAAGGCTTCAGAGCAGCCGACACAGATCATTTATCGTTTTGATGATCACCGATATCTGGAGCTTAAAGGGTGGAATTGCGAAGGTGAACTTTGGTATACGGACACGAAGCGAGGGATTCACACCAGGCCTGTCAGCCAGTTTTACAGGCTATTTACCCGTAAATTTGTCCATCCTTCAGAACGTTACATTGCAATAACAGGCTGGGGTGCTGGCGGTTTTATGGTGTCTAAAGACTATGGGCAAACGTGGCGTTCCGTTGCATTCGCTCCTGGCCATAATGAACCGAATGGGGATGATTACGCGCCTTATGAAGATGTTATTTCTTTCACCGTCGTCAACGATCAAGGCTTTTTGCAGACCAAACATAGGCTTTATATGTCTTCAAAACCGTTTGAAGATCCGCGCATTCTGCCGGGGGGCCCAGGGATTGAATTTTCCGTGGATGACGGTATGGGAAGCACAGTAAACGGGAAGCTCGAACCCCGATCCCCTGGCTGGGCCTGGGGGATGATCTACATGACTAAACAAGGGCTTGAAAACAGCACTCAACAATTTAAAACGAACTGGCAGGATTTACCCGACAAAGTCCCCGAAGTGAAGGGCTATACAGGTTGGGATCGTATGCGCTGTGACATGGATGCGGGGCGATAATTGATGAAAGGATTATGCACTGTTCTCCCTTGGGATATCGCCGAGGTGATTACCCGTCCTCTGAACAGTAAAGATCGCACAATCTTTGTCTTGCTAACGAGGTCGCAGAAGCGGACAGGAAAGCGCAGGTCTGGGATACGGAGATTGGCCCGAAGCTGGATGAGCTGATTAATGAGC
>NZ_JBQVYO010000011.1:0-1001 GCF_055805075.1 Leclercia sp. GHBNCSD
AGAAGTCGCCCAGACGCGCAAAGGGCGTGCCGCGCCCGATGCCGGGGATCGTGATTCTGGTCCACGGCGTGAACGACGTGGGTGAGGCTTACCAGAACCAGGAGAAGGGTATCCTTGCCGGACTGAGTAAACGGCTTAATCGCCAGGATTTTTACGCTCATGAATGGAAAGACTACAGGATCACGGCTCCTGGCCGTTCGCCCATTATCCCGTTTTACTGGGGATATAAACCGGTGACCTATGACGACTACCGGGCAGACCAGAAGCGCTACCGGGAAGAGGTCGGCAAGATGAGTGATAAAGCCCATCTGCCGTATGATGCCTATCAGGAAAATAACGAGAAGAATAAAGCGGCGCTGGGTAATGACGGCAAAGGGCCGTTTAAATTCCAGAGCGATAACTTTAAAAACGCCCTCGATATGCATTTTGCCAAAGGTGGCGGGACCTTCGCCAATGCCACCACCACCATCCCGGATATGCTGGGACCGGGTGCCGGTGGCTTTGGTGTGGCCGCAGCGGGATTTGCCTCGCTGCACCTCAATGACGGGGACTATACGCATCCTGTTTATGAGAACCCGCATCGCATCTATCAGTTTTTTGCCGCTCAACGGCTGGCGGATTTGATTATTCAGATTCGAAGTGATCCTGTCACTGAAAAGGATGTGATTAATGTGGTCGCCCACAGCCAGGGTACGATCATCACCATGCTGGCAAATATGTTGGTTAAACAGGCCGGATATGATCCCGTTAACTGCGTCATTCTTAACCACTCTCCCTATTCGCTGGAGTCGCGCGTGTTTGAAAATATTCAGCCCGGATATCAACAGACCAACGCGGCCAGGCAGAACACCTTTAAAAACTTCTGTCGCCTGATGTACACGCAGTGGAAAGGGGGCGGAAAAATATCAGAGGGTGAATTGCAGGCGATGGAGGCCTCCTGCACCCTGCGTAAACCTTCCGATAATCCGCTGCGGACCGATGACCGGTATTCCCGGAGCAAT
>NZ_JBQVYO010000012.1:0-736 GCF_055805075.1 Leclercia sp. GHBNCSD
GTTGCTCCGGCAATACCGGTCATCGGTTCGCAGCGGATTATCGGAAGGTTTACGCAGGGTGCAGGAGGCCTCCATCGCCTGCAATTCACCCTCTGTTATTTTTCCGCCACCTTTCCACTGCGTGTACATCAGGCGACAGAAGTTTTTGAAGGTGTTCTGTCTGGCCGCGTTGGTCTGCTGGTATCCGGGCTGAATATTTTCAAATACGCGTGACTCCAGCGAATAGGGAGAGTGGTTAAGGATGACGCAGTTAACCGGATCATATCCGGCCTGTTTCACCAGCATATTTGCCAGCATGGTAATGATTGTACCCTGACTGTGGGCCACAATATTGATTACGTCATTTCGAGTGACTAATGGCTGTCGAATCTGAATAATCAAATCCGCCAGCCGTTGAGCGGCGAAAAACTGATAGATTCGGTGCGGGTTCTCATAAACAGGATGCGTATAGTCCCCGTCATTAAAGTGCAATGAGGCAAATCCCGCTGCGGCCACACCAAAGCCACCGGCACCCGGCCCTAACATGTCGGGAATAGTGGTCGTCGCATTAGCAAAGGTCCCGCCCCCTTTGGCAAAATGCATATCAAGCGCGTTTTTAAAGTTATCGCTCTGGAATTTAAAGGGTCCTTTGCCGTCATTACCCAGCGCCGCTTTATTCTTCTCGTTATTTTCCTGATATGCGTCATACGGCAGATGGGCTTTTTCACTCAGCTTGCTGACCTCCTCCCGGTAGCGT
>NZ_JBQVYO010000013.1:0-654 GCF_055805075.1 Leclercia sp. GHBNCSD
AAACCGATAAACTATCTGCGTCGGTGGCTCTTTCGCCAGGCATTCTGCAGTTAATACAACAGCGGCAACTGTGAGAGATGTACATAATCCTTTCATCACTTATCGCCCCGCGTCCATATCACAGCGCATTCGATCCCAGCCGGTGTAACCCTTCACATCGGGGACTGTGTCGGGCAAATTTTGCCAGTTCGTCTTAAGCTGTTGCGTGCTCCCCTCAAGCCCTTGCCTGGTCATGTAAATCATCCCCCAGGCCCACCCAGGAGAACGGGCTTCTAACTTTCCGTTTACTATGCCTCCCATACCGTCATCTACGGTATATTCAATCCCTGGCCCACCAGGTAAAATCCGTGGATCTTCAAACGGCTTTGACGACATATACAGCCGGTGTTTGGTTTGTAAAAAACCCTGATCGTTGACGACGGTGAAAGACACGACATCTTCTGCAGGCGCTCTGTTATCACCATTGGGTTCATTATGTCCGGGAGAAAAGCCAACAGCCTTCCATGTTTCGCCATAATCTTTCGAAACAAGGAAGCCATCTACCTCCCAGTTTGGGATAGAGATATAACGTTTCGAAGGATGAATAAATTTGCGGGTGAATATTCGATAAAACTGAAAGTAAGGCTGTGAATGAATGCCTCGCTTTGTATCGGT
>NZ_JBQVYO010000014.1:0-611 GCF_055805075.1 Leclercia sp. GHBNCSD
TTATCCGTTTCAGTTTGCCATGATCGCATTCAATCACGTTGTTCCGGTACTTAATCTGTCGGTGTTCAACGTCAGACGGGCACCGGCCTTCGCGTTTGAGCAGAGCAAGCGCGCGACCATAGGCGGGCGCTTTATCCGTGTTGATGAATCGCGGGATCTGCCACTTCTTCACGTTGTTGAGGATTTTACCCAGAAACCGGTATGCAGCTTTGCTGTTACGACGGGAGGAGAGATAAAAATCGACAGTGCGGCCCCGGCTGTCGACGGCCCGGTACAGATACGCCCAGCGGCCATTGACCTTCACGTAGGTTTCATCCATGTGCCACGGGCAAAGATCGGAAGGGTTACGCCAGTACCAGCGCAGCCGTTTTTCCATTTCAGGCGCATAACGCTGAACCCAGCGGTAAATCGTGGAGTGATCGACATTCACTCCGCGTTCAGCCAGCATCTCCTGCAGCTCACGGTAACTGATGCCGTATTTGCAGTACCAGCGTACGGCCCACAGAATGATGTCACGCTGAAAATGCCGGCCTTTGAATGGGTTCATGTGCAGCTCCATCAGCAAAAGGGGATGATAAGTTTATCACCACCGACTATTTGCAACAGTGCCG
>NZ_JBQVYO010000015.1:0-554 GCF_055805075.1 Leclercia sp. GHBNCSD
TGATTAAAAAGCCGGGTTATTCGATGTAAGCCTTTTGCCCGGCCTGCGTGTACTGTACCCGTGTAGGCCGGGTAAGGCGCAGCCGCTACCCGGAAAATGAGGCTACCGGATAAAATAAGGTGTTCGTCATTTTGTTATTTAAATCTGATTAAAAGGCGAGTGTTTTATATTTGCGCGGTGATTTTTTTACGTCACTAAATTTATTTAGTGAATATCCTTGTATCTATAACGTCTGGATTTACATGGCTAAATCATATTTTAATGATAGAGGTGGGTATATTATTTGAAAACAAGCCCACCGTTTATTAAAAGGATGTTTATCTATGGCAGGGAGCAACGAGGCTGTCCAACAGCAGGCTATCTTAAATCGTTATTTATTGTATTTTCCTCGTAGTAAAAATCTCTGTATGAGTGCGTGCTGGAGCATGAACTGGCTCTGCTGGACAGAAGATATGGTTACAAAATGGAGTTGATGGGATGACGGAGTCAAAGACCAAACCATATGCCCCGAGGGTGATCTCTGAAGGCGATATTCCGGTACACAAAAGTCTGGG
>NZ_JBQVYO010000016.1:0-418 GCF_055805075.1 Leclercia sp. GHBNCSD
GAACCGATAAACTACCTGAGTCGGCGGCTCTTTCGCCTGACACTCAGAAGCCAGCACAACGGTGACGACTGCGAAAATAGTACATAATCTTTTCATCAATTATCGCCCCGCATCCATGTCACAGCGCATATGATCCCAGCCGGTGTAGCCTTTCACTTCGGGGACTTTGTCGGGCAAATTTTGCCAGTTCGTTTTAAGTTGTTGCGTGCTGCCATCAAGCCCTTGCTTTGTCATGTAGATCATCCCCCAGGCCCATCCGGGGGAGCGGGGTTCCAGTTTCCCGTTTACTGTGCCACCCATACCGTCATCCACGGTATATTCAATGCCTGGGCCACCCGGCAGAATGCGCGGATCTTCAAACGGTTTTGACGACATATACAGCCGGTGTTTGGTCTGCAGAAAACCCTGATCGTTGACA
>NZ_JBQVYO010000017.1:0-353 GCF_055805075.1 Leclercia sp. GHBNCSD
ATGATGGCACCGTCCAGACAATTAGCCCCGACTTTCCAGGTTGGAAATGGGGAATGGTGTACTTTACTAAGGAATGGCTGAAAGGAAAGGTTGTAAGTCATGAACAAAACTATCAGGACCTGCCCGACAAAGTTCCGGAAGTGAAGAATTATACAGGTTGGGATCGTATGCGCTGTGACATGGATGCGGGGCGATAAGTGATGAAAGGATTATGTACTATTTTCGCAGTGTTCGCCGTTGTTCTGGCTGCTGATTGCGTGGCGAAAGAGCCGCCGACTCAGGTAGTTTATCGGTTCGATGACCATCGCTATCTTGAGTTAAAAGGGTGGGATTGCCAGGGGGAGCTCTGGTAT
>NZ_JBQVYO010000002.1:0-456602 GCF_055805075.1 Leclercia sp. GHBNCSD
CATAATGAACCTAATGGTGATAACAGAGCGCCCGCAGAAGACGTGGTGTCTTTTACCGTCGTCAACG
The DNA here is from genome assembly GCF_055805075.1 of Leclercia sp. GHBNCSD. Lineage (NCBI taxonomy): Bacteria > Pseudomonadati > Pseudomonadota > Gammaproteobacteria > Enterobacterales > Enterobacteriaceae > Leclercia > Leclercia sp. GHBNCSD. The sequence continues at coordinate 68 of NZ_JBQVYO010000002.1, forward strand.
ATCAGGGTTTTCTGCAGACCAAACACCGGCTGTATATGTCTTCAAAACCGTTTGAAGATCCGCGCATTCTGCCTGGTGGCCCAGGGATTGAATATACCGTGGATAACGGTATGGGAAGCAAAGTAAATGGGAAAATAGAACCCCGTTTCCCAGGGCCAGCCTGGGGGATGGATTACATCACCAAACAAGCACTGAAAGATAATACAGCCCAATTTAAAGCAAACTATCAGGATTTACCCGACAAAGTCCCCGAAGTGAAGGGTTACACCGGCTGGGATCGGATGCGCTGTGATATGGATGCAGGACGATAAGGAGATAGAAATAATGAAAGGTGTCATTCGATTAAACGACCCGCTGGTAAGCGGTGGAAAAGTAACGACAGCTTCCGGTGCGCCCTTTATGGGCAAACCCGTGGCCCTCAGGGCCGATCTGGTGACGTGCCCTTTGCACAGAGGGACATTTCCAATAAATGAATGTCATCCCACCTGGACTATGCGCGGCAGGGGGGTTGTGGTGGATGGTTGTCACGCGGCCTGTGGTTGCGAAATCAAAAGTACCTTGCCTGTCGCGGGGGCTGCGTGATGAAAGAGTGGTGGTTATTCAAGAAACAGCCAGATGCAGATACCGATGTGCCAGTCGCGGTTATTATTGTCCTGTATGTTGTCGCCATAGGAGCGAGCCTGCTGATCAGAGCTTTAACCTGGCCTGAAAAGGAACAGGTTACTGCCATTTTTTTTGTGCCTTCAGTTATTTTACCCTTTTGCCTTGTCTCTGTGATTGTTTATGTAGCGTTCATGTTTCATGACGCCAATATTCACTATTTTGAAACTCGTAAATTCATTGCAAAAGAGCGGGAAATTCATTTAAAAGCTTATGCTCGAAAAAATGTGGCTATTGCAGCATGGTCTGCCATCACTCCGCTGGAGCAACCGGCACTGAACATGTTGAAGCTGGAAGGGGAGTTTCCACTGGCGCCGAAAACACCGGTAAAAATTCTGCTGGAAGCGCTTTTCGACCAGACGCGCAATGAACAGGTATTTTGCCGCCTACTGGCTCCGATGGCCGAAAAGCTGAAGGGATACAATTACCGGGTTTTTGAAACCATTGTCTGGGTTCGCGGAGGGAATGAAAATTGTATAGAAGAGCTGAGGCGCTCGCTGGACCGATTAGGTGTGGTTCATGCCAGTACCTGCAAAATTGAATACAGCACTGAATGTCCCGATTATGCACTTATCAGCAAATGGACCAAACTGTCAGATTACAGGGTTGAAAACCGATTATTGGTTATCGTTGATTTACATGAAGAAGAAAATGAATCAAAGAACATGGAAAATGCTTGTGCATTCCTGCTGACCAACCATTATGTCCGGGAGGAAGGTGAAAAACCGGTTTATCTGTATCAGCCCATGGCCGGTGTGACAGATGTTGAGGCAAAAATGCCGATCTATCTGGAGGCAGGCTCGGTACTTACACCGAAAACGCTCTGGCATACCGGGCTGCCCCGTACTGAGAAATACCCGTTAATGCAGGTTCTGGATGAAAGGGGGCTGGCATCGGAGCGGCTGGATGTAGATGCCTCTTTCGGCGAAAAGAGTGCCGGGTATCGGTGGCTGGCGCTGGCTTTGGCGGCAGATGCGGTGAAATATGCCCAAGGGGAGCAGTTGGTGGCCTGTTCAGAAAAAAACAAATTTTGTATTACTGCACTCTCTTCCCAGAAAACCAGTATCCCGGCAAACCTTGAATGGGGAAGCTGGAGTAATCCACTTATGCCTTCGGTTATGGCTGCATTTTTCTGTGTAATTTCATTCTTTGCATATCAGATTACTTTCTCAGATAAAAATGCCCCGCTATCTCTTTGGGGGCTTATTGCGAGTATCTTTATCCCTTTCGTCGGGTTTATTAGCATAGGCTGCTTAGCGTTAGTTATAAAAACCAATGAAGCATATAGGGACATGGGATATTAGTGTGCAGCTGAATCAAAAGATCTGTTTCCCGAATTCAGACCGTCATCAGGATTTGCCGGGCGGCGCTGCGCTTGCCCGGCCTACGGCTTCTGTACCCTTGTAGGCCGGGTAAGGCGCAGCCGCCACCCGGCGATTCATACATACAGCTCCGGATGCGCTTCAAGCATCGCCAGCATATTATCCCGAATCTCATCCTGCGCCCCGGCCATCCACACCGCCTCCAGCGGCATCCCCATCTGCTCCGCACCGTTCAGCTGCACAAATTTCACGCCCGGCATCAGATAGCGGCTACTCCAGGCGGGCACAATCGCCAGACCAATACCCGCTGCCACCAGGTTGATAATGGTCTGCTTCTCGTCCGCCATCTGTGACACTGTCACTTCTATCCCGGCGTGATGGAAAAGATTCATGGTCAGGTCGTGGCTGTGCGGGCGCGAGCGCCGCTCCGGCAGGATCATCGGCATCCCTTCCAGCTCCGCGATATCGACCTTCTCCCGGTCAGCAAACGGATGGCTGGCGGGCAGGGCGAGAATTCCCGGCTCATTGCATAAAAATGCCCGGCCAAACTGGGCGTCGAGCTGGGCAGGCGGGCGGATAAAGACCAGATCCAGCCTGCCGCTTTTCAGCTTCGGCAGGAGGTGTACGGTCTTATCTTCGAAAAGCTGAATCTCCACATCCGGGTAGTGCTGGCGGAAGAGATGCAGCAGTCCGGGCAGCAAACCGATGGCCGCGCTGTCGATGGTGCCGACGCGCAAAAGCGGCTGCGCCCGGCGTGGATTTTGACGAAATTGCAACATAATCGCGTCGGCATGGGCGAGCAGCTTACGTGCCTCTTCCCGCAGCAAGACGCCATTCTCCGTCAGCGCCACCCGGCGGGTCGAGCGGGTAAACAGCCTCGTGCCAAGTGCCTCTTCTAAAAGACGAATATTTCTTCCCAGGGCGGAGGGCAGCATATCCAGGCGCTGGGCCGCCTGACCGAAATGCAGGGTTTCGGCTACCGCCAGGAAACAGCGCAGGTGTTGTAGTTCCATTCTGGCTCGCTCTCGATTATTGCATTTTTTTGTATAAACCGATGCGCATGATCATGCAAGAAATATCAGCATACTCATCAAGGCAGCCCGACTGCGTACCCTACAAAATAATTATGAGGAACACCTCACATGACCTGCACAATCGAACAACGGGTAATGCGCAAAATCACCTTGCGCATCGTACCCTTCATCATGCTGTTGTACTTCATCGCCTTCCTCGACCGCGTGAATATCGGTTTCGCGGCGCTCACCATGAACGCCGACCTCGGCTTCTCCCCGGCAGTGTTTGGTTTCGGTGCCGGGATCTTCTTTCTCGGCTACTTCCTGTTTGAGGTGCCCTCCAACCTGATCCTCCACAAGGTCGGGGCGCGTATCTGGATTGCCCGGGTGATGATCACCTGGGGGCTGGTCTCCGGCGCCATGGCTTTCGTGCAGGGTACGACCAGCTTCTACACCCTGCGTTTTCTGCTCGGCGTGGCGGAAGCGGGCTTCTTCCCGGGGATCATCCTCTACTTAAGCTACTGGTTCCCGGCGCAAAAGCGCGCCCAGGTGACGGCCATCTTTATGGCGGCAGCACCCATCTCCACCGCCCTCGGCTCGCCGATATCCGCGGCGCTGCTGGAGATGCACGGCATGATGGGCTTCGCCGGCTGGCAGTGGATGTTTGTTCTCGAAGCGGTGCCGGCGGTGATCCTCGGCGTGGTGGTGCTGTTCTGGCTCACCGATCGCCCGGAAAAGGCGAAATGGCTCAGCGAAGAGGAGCGTGGCTGGCTGATTGCCACCCTGCAACGCGAGCAGGCGGCGAAACAGGCCACGGCCCAGCACAGCGTCTGGAAAGGGTTGCTGGATAAACGCGTTCTCGCCCTGTCGCTGGTCTACTTCGGCACCTCCGCCGGACTCTATACCCTGGGCATCTGGTCCCCGCAGATCATCAAAACCCTCGGCGTCTCCTCCATGACCGTTGGCCTGCTGAATGCGATCCCGGCGGTGCTGGCGGTAGCGGCCATGGTGCTCTGGGCGCGTCATTCCGACAGAACCGGCGAACGCTCCTGGCACGTAATTGCCGCCTGCATTGTGGCTGCGGCAGGGCTGTTTATGGCGGGCAGCACGGCAAGCATCGTTGGGGTGATCCTCGCCCTGACCATCGTTAACTGCGGCATCAGCGCCTCCAAGCCACCGCTGTGGAGCATGCCAACCCTGTTTCTTTCCGGTTCGGCGGCGGCGGCGGGGATCGCCACCATCAACTCCCTCGGCAACCTGGGCGGCTTCGTCGGTCCGTTCATGATTGGCCTGATCAAGCAACAGACCGGCAGTTACGCCTGGGGGCTGTGGTTTGTCGCCGGGCTGCTGATCCTCTCTTCACTGGTTGTGCTGTGGCTCTCGGCATCCAGCCGTAAAACGCAGGCCAACGAAACATTAATTCAGTCAAAACATTAATTTTAGGAAAAAAACTATGAAAGATTACGCCATTGCAGCCATCCCCGCAGACGGTATCGGCCCGGAAGTGATCACCGCAGGGGTTGAGGTCTTACACGCCCTGGCCCAGCGTCAGGGAGATATGCGTTTCTCAGTACATACCTTCGAGTGGGGCTCGGACTACTACAAAGCCCACGGCGTGATGATGCCGGAGGACGGGCTGGAGCAGTTAAAAGCCTTTGATGCCATCTACTTTGGCGCGGTGGGTGCTCCGGACGTGCCGGATCACATCACCCTGTGGGGGCTGCGTCTGCCGATCTGCCAGGGCTTCGATCAGTATGCCAACGTGCGGCCAACCAAAATCCTGCCGGGCATTCAGTCCCCGCTGCGCAAGGCGGTACCCGGCACCCTCGACTGGGTGATCGTGCGTGAGAATTCGGAAGGAGAATATTCCGGCCACGGCGGTCGCGCGCACCGCGGCCTGCCGGAAGAGGTAGGCACAGAGGTGGCGATCTTCACCCGCACCGGGGTGACGCGCATTATGCGCTACGCCTTCCGCCTGGCGCAGTCGCGTCCGCGTAAGCTGTTAACCGTCGTCACCAAGTCCAACGCCCAGCGTCACGGGATGGTGATGTGGGATGAGATCGCCGCCGACGTCGCCCGCGAATTCCCGGACGTCACCTGGGACAAGATGCTGGTGGATGCCATGACCGTGCGCATGACCCTGCACCCGGCGTCGCTGGATACCATCGTGGCGACCAACCTGCACGCCGATATCCTCTCCGACCTGGCCGGGGCGCTGGCGGGCAGTCTGGGGGTCGCGCCGACCGCCAATATCGACCCGGAGCGTCGTTTCCCGTCGATGTTCGAACCGATCCACGGCTCGGCCTTTGATATTACCGGCAAGGGTATCGCCAACCCGGTCGCCAGCTTCTGGACCGCGGCGCAGATGCTGGAGCATCTGGGAGAAGGGGAAGCTGCCGCGCGCCTGATGGTGGCGGTGGAGCAGGTCTGCGCCGAAGGGATCATGACCCCGGACGTGGGCGGCACGGCCAACACCCGCGAGGTCACCCAGGCGGTGATCCGCGCCATTGCAGAAGGCTGATCTATGGCACAACACGACGATAGCGCCCTGCGAGGGGCGCTTACTGAGATCTTTATGGCGGCGGTGAAAAGCGCCGACCCCCATGAGGCGCTGATTAACGCCCTGCCGGCGAAACCGCGCGGGCGCTGCATTGTAGTCGGTGCCGGGAAAGCCAGCGCCGCCATGGCCGCCGCGCTGGAGGCCGCCTGGCCGGATGTCGATCTGCAGGGCGTGGTGGTGACCCGTTATGGCCATGCCGCCTCGACGCAAAAAATTCGTATCGTCGAGGCGGCGCACCCGGTCTCCGATGCCATGAGCGAAGTGGCCTCAATGCTGATGATGGAGCAGGTCAAGCACCTCACCGCCGACGACTGCGTGATCGCGCTGATCTCCGGCGGGGGATCGTCCCTGCTGGCCCTCCCGCGCCAGGGCATTACCCTGGCCGATAAGCAGGCGGTAAACAAAGCGCTGTTGAAGAGCGGGGCGACCATCAACGAGATGAACACCGTGCGCAAGCAGCTGTCGGACATCAAAGGCGGACGTCTGGCGCTGGCGGCGCTGCCTGCCAGGGTGATGACGCTTATCATCAGCGACGTACCGGGTGACGATCCCCAGAGCATTGCCTCCGGCCCGACGGTGGCGGACAGCTCCACGCCAGAAGAGGCGCTGGAGATTATCGCCCGCTATGGCCTGAAACTGCCGGAGCCGGTAATGCGGGTGCTACGCACCCCGCGTGCCCCGGTGACGACAGCAGAGATTGACGAGGATATCCGCCTGATCGCCACCCCCTCCGGCGCGCTGGCCGCTGCCGCAGCCGTGGCGCAGAAGATGGGATACACCCCGCTGATCCTGGGGGATGCCCTGGAAGGGGAAAGCGCGCAATTAGGTATCGTGATGGCCGGGATTGCGAAATCCGTGAAACAGCACGGCCTGCCGGTAAAAGGCCCGGCGGTGCTGCTGAGCGGTGGAGAGACCACGGTGACGATTGGCGATACGGGATGTGGCCGCGGCGGGCGCAACACCGAGTTCCTGCTGGCGCTGGCCTGTGCCCTGAAGGGCGAGGCGGGGATTTACGCCATCGCCGGGGACAGCGACGGGATTGACGGCACCGAGGATGCGGCGGGAGCGATAGTGACGCCGGATACGCTGGCTCGCACCGCCCTGGATGCTAAGGCGATGCTGCGCGGGCATGACAGCTATAGCTACTTTGCCGCCGCAGGCGATCTGGTGGTGACCGGCCCGACATTAACCAACGTGAATGATATCCGGGTGATAATGATCGCCTGACAGGAGCAGTGCCGGGCGGCGCTGCGCTTGCCCGGCCTACAACGGCACCGGCCCCGTAGGCCGGGTAAGGCGCAGCCACCACCCGGCGTTTTTTCAACAATTTGCGAGGCTGCTTCCGGGAATGCCTCTTGCCGTCTCGTCTGTATCGCAGTATCTTCTTGTTGCGCTTGCAAAATCAGGCGTCGGGATTAGCCTCCTGCAACCTTAGTGACGGCGCAAAGCTTCATTTGCGCCGTGCGACCTGCTACACCTCAATGGTGGGCTGGACGGGGGCGCTGCAAAGCGCGCCGGTGTCACTAAGGCCGGTAAGGCTAACTCCGTTCAGTTCACCACCAGCGAGATTAGCCTCTCCTGTGGTGATGTAAATTAATCACTTAGTGAGGTTGCCAATATGGCTACGACCCTAACCCCAATTCACGCATTAATTACCAGACCCTTCAACCATCTTACCGATTTCATCGAGCTTGCAGATAACTGCGAACGCTACGTTGAAGCGATGGCAGAAGCCGACGATCCCCGAGATAAACTGGCTCTGTGCGGACGGCTGTCTACCAGCCTCTCTCTGCTGATGCCGACGCTTAACGAGCCCATTCCTCCGGAAATGGTGGATGTGTTGACCATTGATACGCTGCCCACTCATCTCCCCGTGTTCGAGCCGGAAACCGATACTCTGTGCCGGTACTGTCAGGAACTCACTCAGTTGACAATGAGTGGCATGCTGACAAGCGAGCAGCAGCGCGTTATCGAAGATTTGCTGTTTGACCTAGTGAGTTATTTTACTTACAGGCTGAAAGCTCCGCGCTGGCTGAGGACAGAGCAGGGCGATGTATTACTTTGAAAACGATAAAATTTACTTCTTAATGCTTAGAGTATCTGGCATGAAAATGAATCTCTGAATTTAATTCGGCCAACATGTATATCGAAGAGTCGTTAGGTTGTGATATTCACGAAACACCCTTACAGTTATTATCTATAAGGGTGTTGATTTTATCTCTTTTTCAGTGATGCAGTTATATAAACGATGATGGCTACGATGAGTAATGATAAAATGCAGAGGGAAAGGAAATAATATTTATCCCATGTATCACCAGGGATGACATCTGTAAAGATTCTCACCAAACTATAGGCTTTCATTTCTGGTATCAGTAAAAATAAGGCCGCTAACACCAGGGTGTATAGCAGCGCTTCCCCAATCCATAATAACACGTAATGCAGTGGCTTCATTAATACACCTGTATAGTACCGAAAGCAGTTAATGAGGACGTTACTTGTATGGTTGGCGTTTTAAGCAAAGCATCGCGTAACAGCATAAAATCTGATAGACGCGGCAAGGTAATACAACCTTCGCTTACGCCTTTATAACCAGCGGGATGCAAGCGAAAGTGTCCTCTTTCTACCTGTCCTGTGAACGTAATATCATCAATCTGTGCGTCATGTCTGTACAAAGCAAACCATACAGACCTGTCCGAACCGGATACGAACGATGCAAAAGCATCACTCAACCCTGTTAGTGCACCACCTGTACCACGTGTAACAATGTAGTATAAACCTGGCGGTAGCGTTCCGATAGAAGGGATTGCAATATCCTTAGCATTGTTGCGTGATGTGCCTGTACCAGAATAAGCCGGAAAAAAACCTATCCCGGGGCAGCTCAGATTACTTAGTTGATTCCCATTTAGATGGAAAGTGCATTGGATCATCGTTCATTCCAGCTATCGGAGAAAATGACATTCCCATCACAATACTTCCATGTTATTTTCTCATATCGTAAGGATACTGCTTCCAGATGATTATGCTTTTCAGTTGCTGGATTTTTACAATCGTGCATCATGGGGCAAATTGAAATAACCTTAACGTTCTCAAGTAACATATTGAAGTACTCTTCCTCTTGTCCTGAGTGATTAATTTTATACCATTTCAATTCTACGCTTTTTAGTGTCTGCCCCTGAGCTACAGCCTTGTATATATATGGGCTTGAGGAATCAAATTCTTTCTGAAATGTTAATGGCGCATGTAAGCGCGTTCCGGTGATTTTGCCTGTGCTATTTAAATAAGGTTTTTTTATTCGTTTAAACAAAGTTGATTCATGCGGGCTAGCCTGCATCGAACTCCTGGAGTTGAAATGTTCTCAGTACATTCACCGCAGAATCACCCGTCCCCCCTTTGACAGGGCACTACACTGATCTACATACCTGCGCGCGCTAACCCAGCGCGTGTTTGTCATGTCCATTAAATAAGGATGCATCATGATCCGGCCTATTCCTCTCGAGCGTTATCGCAATATCGGTATCTCGGCGCATATTGATGCCGGTAAAACCACCACCACCGAGCGCATCCTCTTCTATACCGGGGTGAGCCATAAGATGGGGGAGGTCCACGATGGTGCGGCGATCACCGACTGGATGGCGCAGGAGCAGGAGCGGGGGATTACCATCACCTCGGCGGCGGTAAGCTGCTTCTGGTCCGGCATGGATCGCAGCTATGAGCCGCACCGGATCAATATCATCGACACCCCCGGCCACGTCGATTTTACCATCGAGGTGGAGCGCTCCATGCGGGTGCTCGACGGGGCGGTAATGGTCTATGACTCGGTAGGCGGGGTACAGCCGCAGTCGGAAACCGTCTGGCGGCAGGCCAATAAGTACCGGGTGCCGCGCATCGCCTTCGTCAACAAAATGGACCGTCCGGGGGCCGATTTCTTCCACGTGGTGCAGATGATGATCGACCGGCTCAAAGCCCACCCGGTACCGATTGTCATCCCCATCGGCGCGGAAGAGAATTTCACCGGGGTGGTGGACCTGATCCACATGCGGGCCATCATCTGGGATGACGCTACCCAGGGGATGAACTTTACCTATGCCCCGGTGCCGGATGATTTACAGGCCACTGCCCGGACCTGGCGGGATAAAATGGTCTCTGCGGCGGCGGAGGCCAGCGACGAGCTGATGGATAAATACCTCGACACCAATGAGCTCGACGAGGCAGAAATTATCCGCGGCTTACGTAAACGGACGGTGGCTGGAGAGATCCAGCCGATGCTCTGCGGCAGCGCCTTTAAAAACAAAGGGGTGCAGCGAATGCTCGATGCGGTGATCGAGCTGATGCCGTCCCCCCTCGACGTGCCCGCTATCGACGGCGTGGATGAAAAAGGCCAGCACGCCGAGCGCCACCCTAATGATGACGAACCCTTCTCGGCGCTGGCGTTCAAGCTGATGTCCGACCCCTACGTCGGGCAGCTGACCTTTATCCGCGTCTACTCCGGGGTGCTGAAAAAGGGCGACGCGGTCTTTAACCCGGTGAAAGGCAAGAAGGAGCGCATCGGGCGTATCGTCCTGATGCACGCCAACGACCGGCATGACGTGGAGGAGCTGCGCACCGGGGATATCGCCGCCTGCGTCGGGCTGAAAGATGTCACCACCGGCGACACCCTGACCGACCCCAACGCGGTGATCACCCTTGAGCGGATGGAGTTCCCGGACCCGGTGATCTCCCTCTCCATCGAGCCAAAAACCAAAACTGACCAGGAGAAGATGGGCATCGCCCTGCATCGTCTGGCGGCGGAAGATCCCTCCTTCCACCTGCATACCGATGAAGAGTCCGGTCAGACGATCATTTCCGGGATGGGCGAACTACACCTGGAGATCATCGTCGACCGCATGAAGCGGGAGTTTGGCGTCGAGGCCAACATTGGTCGCCCGCAGGTGACCTACCGGGAAACCATTCGCAAAGCGGTGAGCGACGTTGAGGGCAAGTTTGTCCGCCAGTCCGGTGGGAAAGGACAGTATGGCCACGTGGTGCTGAGCCTTGAGCCGCAGGCGCCGGGCAGCGGCTTTACGTTTGTCGATGCCACCAAGGGCGGGGTGGTGCCCCGGGAGTATATTCCGTCGGTTGAGAAAGGGCTGCGGGAAGCGATGAACAGCGGGGTGCTGGCGGGCTATCCGGTGGTGGATATCAAAGCGACCCTGACTTTCGGCTCTTATCACGATGTCGACTCCTCGGAGATGGCCTTCCGCATGGCGGCGATCTTTGGCTTTAAGGACGCAGCGCGCAAGGCCGACCCGGTGATCCTGGAGCCAATGATGCATGTGGAGGTGGAAACCCCGGAAGAGTATGCCGGGAACATTATGGGCGATCTCTCCTCCCGGCGCGGGCTGGTGCAGGGGATGGAGGAGCGGTTCGGCAGCCAGATTATTCGCGCCGACGTGCCGCTGGCGGAGATGTTCGGCTACGCCACCACGCTGCGCTCCATGTCCCAGGGGCGAGCCACCTACAGCATGGAGTTCCACCACTACGCCGAAGCGCCGCGTATCGTGGCCGATGAGATCATCGCCGGGCGGTCGAAAAAGTAGGCCCGTGGGGTGAACCATGAAGCGTCTGCATTATGCTCTCGCCGCACTCATGGCACCCCTGTTACTGCTGGGGTGTGTGGTGATGTCTGGCACCAGCAAAACCGACTTTGCCGCCACCCGGCAGGCGGATCTCGTTTTTATCGGCCTGCCGGCACCGCTGAACTGGCTTGCCGCCGGGATGCAGGGCACCACATTCCCGGTTTCAAGCCAGCTGTCGCTCACCGCCGCGCACGTCGCGGTGCCGCTGCTCAAGCCGGTCAGAGCCCAGCATCCCACCTGTGATGTCGCGGTAATTGGCGATAACAACCGCGGCAAGATCGTCCATCAACTGGCCTGGGCCCGGGCCGGACGCAACGTTACGCTGTTTGGCTATAGCGCCATCAACAGTTTGCCCAAATCCAGCCGGGGCAAAATCGACGGCTTTGTGAAGCGCAACGGCTGCTACTACGGCATCATTACCGGGGCGGGGGCGGTATCGGGCATGTCCGGCGGACCGGTAATAGACAGCCTGACCGGGGAGACGGTGGGGATCATCACCAACGTCATCCCCGGCAAGGGCGCGGTGGCCTTTGTGGCGGTGCAGGACTTTACCAACCTGCTGGACCGCATGCGGATCCCTTATAAGACCTATTAGACGATATTGACTACAGTGCAGGACCTGCGACGCCGGGTGGCGGCTGCGCCTTACCCGGCCTACGTGTCCCGTGCTCGTGTAGGCCCGTGCAAGCGAAGCGCCGCCGGGCAAAATCCGGCATCTGAATAAACACCGGTTATTTCACTCAGGCGCTTTCACCTGCTTCCCGCTGGTCACAAAGGTGCCTGCGCCCAGGTGGTGCAGGGTGTTGCGCTTATCGTCGTCAAACTGCCAGCGTCCGGCCGCGAACGCCCGTTCATCGGCGGCGGCTGAGACCACCTCGCCAAACAGGGTGTCATATTTTTCTGCCGCGGAGGTGGCGGGCAGCAGACGGCACTCCATCCACGCCAGGCACTTCTCTTCAATTACCGGCAGCCCCAGCACCGGGCCGTTAATCACCGGAATCCCGTAGCAGTTGAACTTATCCTCATCGCGCCCGCTAACGCTGCCCACGGCATAGGTCCAGTTGGTGGCCGCCACGCCGGGAATGACAATCCCGAACATGCCGCTGCGCTCAATCAGCTCCCGCGACCAGGCGCTTTTATCCACCACGATGGCGATCCGCGGCGGCTCGAACTCCACCGGCATCGACCAGGCGGCGGCCATGACGTTGCGGCGGTCCAGGGAGTCGTCGCGGCTGGTGATCAGGATGGTCGGGCCGTGATTTAACAGGCGGCTGGCGTGCATTAACTCAACGGGGCGGAAGTGGCTCATAGAAATTCCTCATCAATAGCATCAGAGCATTAAACGTCTGAAAGCCATCGGAAATCAATACGCAACAAAGGTGTCATGTTTTCGCAACACAAGCTGCCTACAGTGGCGGGCATCAAATCCCAAAGAGGATAACAAGATGCTCACTTCCATATCGCTCAAAGGCGTGTCGTACGCTTTTGGCGCGAATACCGTATTGAATCAAATCGATCTGCATATCGAGCCGGGTAGCGTGGTTGCGCTGCTGGGGCCGTCGGGCTGCGGCAAAAGCACCCTGCTGCGTCTGCTGGCGGGGTTAACCCAGCCTGCACAGGGTGAGATCCATTTTGGCGATCGCCTGGTGGCGAAAAGCGGATGGGCGCTGTCGCCGGAAGCCCGGGACATCGGCATGGTGTTCCAGGATTACGCCCTCTGGCCGCACATGACCGTGGCGCAGAATGTGATGTTCCCGCTGAAGATGCGCCATGTTCCGCGTCAGGAACGCGAAAGCCGCGTGGCGCAGGCACTGGATCGCGTCGGCTTAAGCGCTTTTGCCGATCGCAAGCCGGCGGGGCTCTCGGGCGGACAGCAACAGCGCGTGGCGCTGGCCCGGGCGATTGTCGCGGAACCGAGAGTGCTGCTGTTTGACGAACCGCTCTCTAACCTCGACAGCGAGCTGCGTAGCGCCTTATGTCACGAGATGGCGTCACTGCTGCGCCAGCTCGGCACCACCGCCGTCTATGTTACCCACGACCGCCGGGAGGCTGAAATCCTGGCCGATCGCATCGTGCATTTGTCTGCTGGCAGCGTCGCTGCCGATCGTTTGATTACCACCTCAGGGGAGTTCGCATGAAAGCTACAATGTCCGTTAGAAAAGGAGTGCTGTTAGCCATGGCGTTATCGTCCGTTATGATCTCCAGCGCCCACGCGCTGACCGTCTACACTGCCGGGCCCGGGTCGCTCGCCAAAAACCTGGCCAGCGGCTTTGAAAAGAAAACCGGCGTGAAGGTGGATATCTTCCAGGCCACCACCGGCAAAGTGATGGCCCGCCTCGAAGCGGAGCAGGCTAACCCGCAGGCCGATATTCTGATCTCCGCTTCCTGGGATACCGCGGAAGATCTGCACAACCGCGGCTGGCTGTTGCCGTACCAGAGCGCCAATGCGGCTAACGTGCCTGCGGATCTGAAATCAGAGGACTTTGTCGCCCAGGGCGTCTCGGCGCTGGGCATCGTCTGGAACACCAAAAGCGGCACCCCGGAACCGAAAGAGTGGCGCGATCTGACCACCGCCGCCTTTAAAGACAAAGTCACCACCCCGGACCCGGCGCTGTCCGGTGCTTCTCTCGATCTGCTGATCGGGTTGCAGAATGGTATGGGCGACAAGGCCTGGAGCCTGTTTGATGAGCTCAAAAAGAACGGCATGGTCGTCAGCGGCCCGAACGCGCAGGCGGTCACCCCGGTGATGCAGGGAGCCAAAGCGGCGGTGTTCGGCGCGGTGGATTATGTCTCGTATGGCAACATCAGCCAGGGCGAATCACTGAAGGTGATCTTCCCGGCCAGCGGCACGGTGATTGCCCCGCGTCCGATGATGATCCTCAAATCCACCCAGCATGCGGATGACGCTAAAGCCTTTGTGGATTACGTTCTCTCCCCGGAAGGTCAGGCGATGGTGGCCGACGCCTGGCTGATGCCCGCCCGCGGCGACGTGCAGGCCAAACGTCCGCTGCTTAACGACCTGAAAATTCTGCCGACCAAAAGCGATGGCAACAGCGAGCGCAGCGATATCCTCAAGCGTTTCAACACGCTCTTCACCTTATAATCAGGCGACGGGGGCAACCCCGTCTTCAGGACGGCTTCGTGAATCCTAAATATTTATCGGTAACGACGCTGGGATTATTGCTGATCCTGGTGGCGTTTCCGCTCACCTTTATTCTGCTCCAGGCGGTATTTCCGCACTTCAGCGCCGGACAGTTCTCCGGGGCGTTCAGCGGCATCAGCCAGCTACTGGCGGAGCCGCAACTGCCGGGCATGTTGGGCGGTACGCTACAAATTGCCCTTGGCGTCGCGCTGGTCAGTGCGCTCATCGGCTTTCCCCTCGGCGTGGCGCGCGGGCTGTTTAACCTGCCGCTGCCGAGGCTGTGGGATCTGCTGTTTCTGATCCCGTTTTTAACCCCGCCCTATATCGCCGCGCTCTCCTGGATGCTGGTCCTGCAAACCAACGGCTATCTGCAACAGATCACCGGAGTCAACCTCAACGACCTGCTGTTCAGCAGGAGCGGGATCGTGCTGGTGATGGCGCTGAATATCTTCCCGGTGGTCTATTTTGCGGTGTCGCGCAGCCTTCTGGCGAGCGGCCAGCGTCTGGCGCTGGTGGCCCGCGTTCACGGTGCCAGCCCCGGCCGGGCGTTCTGGCATATCACGCTGCCCATGCTTTCGCCGTCGCTGGCGGCGGGGATGCTGCTGGCCTTTACCCTGGCGATTGAAGAGTTTGGCGTGCCTGCCGCTCTCGGCACGCGCGCTGGCGTGGTGATGCTGACCACCGATATCGAGAAAAAGCTGGCGGACTGGCCGATCGATCTTTCGGGCGCATCGATGCTTTCCGTGGTGCTGGTAGTTATCGCCCTGAGTGCCTGGTGGCTGCAGAAAAAGCTGACCGGGCATCAGGATGTGACCAGCATTACCGGCAAACCGACCGAGAATATGGGCGCCAGCGCCGGGATTTTTACGCTGCCGGTTATCGCTGTTTTTGCGCTGACCGGGTTTATCGCGGTGATCCTGCCGGGGGCGTCGATGGCGCTGTCCGGGGTGCTGGGAACCCTGTCTGGCGGGGTGACGCTGGATAATCTGACCGGCGGGCACTATGCGGCGCTTTTCAGCCAGCAGGGGGATGCGCTGTCGGCGCTGGGCACCAGCCTGTCGCTGGCGCTGGGGGCGGCCTGTATTACCGGCGTGCTGGGCCTGCTGGCCGCGTGGCTGGTGGTGGTGCAGAAGATCAAAGGGCGCGGCGTTCTGGATGCGCTCTCCCTGATGCCTGCCGCCTTGCCGGGCGTGGTGGTCGGGGTGGGGCTGATCCTGCTGTGGAACCGTCCGTTCTGGCCGGTCTCGCCCTATAACAGCTGGGCGATATTGCTCCTGTCCTACTGCTGCCTGTTGTTGCCGTGGCCGGTGCGCTATGTCGGCAGTGCGCTGCGCCAGCTGGGAGGGAATCTTGAGCCTGCCGCGCGGGTGCATGGCGCCTCGGCGTTGCAGGCGCTGCGCTTTATCGTGTTGCCACTGGTCTCCCCGGCGATGCTGGCGGCGATGCTGATGGTGTTTGCCATCGCCTCACGCGAGCTGGTCACCTCGCTGCTGCTCGCCCCTGCGGGCACGCAAACCGTGTCGGTGTTCATCTGGCGGCAGTTCGAACAGGGATCGGTCGGGCAGGGAATGGCGATGGCGACCCTGACGCTGCTGACCGGGCTGGTGCTGATGTTAACGGCGCTGGGGATCATGCAGCGCTCGGCGCGGGGATAAAAAGCACGTTTCACACCGTGAGCGGGGAAAAATAGTTTATAAACAAGGAAACTGTAAAAAGGAAACTGATTATGACCCCGTTTTTGACCGCTTATCTCGCCCGTACCGGCTGGCAGCAGCCGGTTTCTGCGGACATCGCCACCCTGCGGGGCCTGCACCTGCATCACAACAGCGCCGTCCCGTTTGAGAATATCGATGTGGTGCTGCCGCGTGAAATCCAGCTCGACGAGCAATCCCTGGTGGATAAGCTGGTCACCGCCCGCCGCGGCGGGTATTGCTTTGAGCAGAATGGGTTATTCGAGCGGGCGCTGCGTGAGGTGGGATTCCATGTGCGCAGCCTGCTGGGGCGGGTGGTGCTGGCGAATCCGGCCCAGATGCCGCCGCGCACCCACCGTCTGCTGCTGGTGGAACTGGAGGGCGAACGCTGGATCGCCGATGTCGGTTTTGGCGGGCAGACCCTGACCGCGCCCATCCGTTTGGTCGCCGAAGAAGAGCAGGCGACGCCGCACAGCCTGTACCGGCTAATCAACGACGGTTGCGACTGGGTGCTACAGTTCCGCCACCATGAGCACTGGCAGTCGATGTATCACTTCGATCTCACCGCGCAATACCAGGCCGATTACGTGTTGGGCAACTTCTGGTCAGCGCACTGGCCGCAATCCCATTTCCGTCATCATCTGCTGATGTGCCGCCATCTGCCGGACGGCGGCAAACTGACCCTTACCAACTTCCACTTCACCCACTGGCAGGACGGCCACGCCCTGGAGCAGGTTAACCTGCCGGATGCAGAAGCACTTTATCAGGTGATGCAGGAGCGATTTGGGCTGGGGGTGGATGATCCGAAGCACGGCTTTACGCTAGCGGAACTCACGGCAGTGATGGCCGGGTTTGAAACCCATCCGCAGGCGGGGAAATAGCCTGCAACGCCGGGCGGCGCATGCGCTTGCCCGGCCTACGGTGTGGTGCGCTTTTCAGGCCGGGTAAGGCGCAGCTGCCACCCGGCGTGGCTGGGGGCTACCTTCGCGACCGCACCAGCTGATAACGCCGCGTAATGTACTCAAACGGCGCGCTCCAGACGTGTACCAGCCGGGTGAAGGGGAAGATCAGGAAAATGGTCATCCCCAGCACCAGATGGACGCGGAAAATAAAAGCCACGCCGCTCAGCATCTCCGATGAACCGCCGCGGAAGGTGACAATCCCCTGGGCCCATCCCACCAGCTTGAGCATCTCACTGCCGTCAGGGTACTGCGCCGAGAACGGAATGGTCGTCAGGCCGAGCACGCACTGGGTCAGCAATATACTCATAATGACGATATCCGGCGTGGTCGACGTGGCCCGCACCCGCTGGTTAAACAGGCGGCGGTAGAGCAGCATCGAGCCGCCAATCAGCGTCAGCACCCCGCAGATCCCCCCGGCGATCATCGCCAGCTGCTGTTTCACCGCCATCGGCAAAAACCAGGCGTACATCCAGTGCGGGGTTAACATACCGAACAGGTGGCCGAAGAAAATTCCCAGAATGCCGATGTGGAACAGATTAGAGCCCCAGTTCATGCCGCGCTTATCCAGCAGCTGGCTGGAGGAGGCGCGCCAGGTGTACTGGCCGTAGTCATACCGCAGCCAGCTGCCGAGGAAAAAGACCGCGGCGCAGATGTAGGGGTAAATATCGAAGAAAAAGACGTTCAGATGGTGTGTCATTTTGGGCCTCCGGCGCTGACGTCCACGTACTGAGGTGCGACGTCCTGGCTAAAGCGTCGTTGATACTGCTGCATCGGCGAGCTGTCGCAGGCCGTGGCGTTATCTTCAATAAACTTCACCTGTTCCTCTTCCCAGACCGCATCCAGTGCCTGGCGGGTGTCATCCCGTTTTTCGCCTGCCACCTGCTGCGTGACACTGTCACTTGATAGCTTGCTGCCTGCGAATTTCAGCAGGGCGTCGAACAGCTGATACTGCATCACCTCCCGCTGTTTTAATCGCCCGCCAATCAGCGCCAGGATCGGCGCCACGTTTTGCAGTCCCTCTTGCGCCTGCGCCTCGGGCAGGATGCTCAGATATTCCAGATAGAGCGGCAGATAGTCCGGCAGTTCGCGGCAGTCGAGCTGCAAGCCGGCCTGCTCGTACTGGTTCATCAGGTCGACCATCGCCTGGCCGCGATCCCGGGATTCAGCATGAACATGCTCGAACAGCAGCAGCGAGGTGGCACGCCCGCGCTCGAATACCTCGCACCACTCGGCCTGCCGGTCAAGCAGCGGGGCATCGAGATAGTGCTCTGCAAACGGCATCAGCCTCGGCGCGTCCTGCGCCACCAGGGCGAGGGCTTCGTCGCGGCTCTCCCACAGCGCCTCGTCCGGGTACTCAATCAGCAGGGCGATAATTTTGAGGATCTGCATTACTCTCCCTCCCCATGTTCGCGCACCTCGGTGATGTTGATAGCGTCGATGCGGCTGCTGTTGAACAGATTGAATTTGGTGTCGGAGCCGTGGCAGCCGTCACCGAAAGTAAAGCCGCAGCCGTTGCGCTCCGGGAAGGCGTCCCGGGCCATTTCCCGGTGGCTGGTCGGGATCACGAAGCGATCTTCGTAGTTGGCGATGGCGAGATAGCGGTACATCTCCTCCACCTGTTCCACGCTCAGACCCACCTCTTCGATAGCGCGGGTATCGGTCACCCCCTCTACGGTCTGGGAGCGCTTATAGTGGCGCATCGCCATCATGCGTTTCAGGGCGCGCAGTACCGGGCCCGTATCGCCCGCGCTGAGCATGTTCGCCAGGTACTGGACCGGAATGCGCAGGCTTTCCACCGCGGGGAGGATGCTGTCGGTCTGCGGCAGGCCACCGGCATCGGCGTAAGACTGGATCGGTGACAGCGGGGGAACATACCAGACCATCGGCAGGGTGCGGTATTCCGGGTGGAGCGGCAGGGCCAGCTTCCAGTCCATCGCCAGTTTGTAGACCGGGGAGCGCTGGGCAGCATCAATCACGTTCTGGGGGATGCCCTGTTTCAGCGCCTCTTCAATCACCGCCGGATCGTTCGGATTGAGGAACACGTCGCACTGACGTTCGTAAAGATCGGTTTCATGCTCGGTGCTGGCCGCCTCCTGGATACGGTCTGCGTCATAGAGCAGGACGCCGAGATAGCGGATGCGCCCGACGCAGGTCTCCGAGCAGACGGTCGGCTGGCCCGATTCGATACGCGGATAGCAGAAGATGCATTTTTCCGACTTGCCGCTCTTCCAGTTGAAGTAGATTTTTTTATACGGACAGCCGCTGATGCACAGGCGCCAGCCGCGGCATTTGTCCTGGTCGATCAGCACAATGCCGTCCTCTTCACGCTTGTAGATGGCGCCGCTCGGGCAGGTCGCCGCACAGCTTGGGTTCAGGCAGTGTTCGCACAGGCGGGGGAGATACATCATGAAGGTATTTTCGAACTGGCCGTACATCTCCTTCTGCATCCGGTCGAAGTTGCGATCCCGGGCGCGTTTCTCAAACTCGCCGCCCAGCAGCTCCTCCCAGTTTGGCCCCCACTTGATTTTATCCATGCGCTTGCCGTCAATCAGCGAGCGGGGACGGGCGGTAGGGAGATGTTCGCTCTCTTTGGCCCGATGCAGATCCTGGTAGTCGAAGGTAAAGGGCTCATAGTAATCGTCGATCTGCGGCATTTGCGGGTTAGCGAAGATTTTGGACAGCACCCCCAGCTTGCCGCCCAGCCGCGGGGTCAGCTTGCCGGAAATGCCGCGGATCCAGCCGCCTTGCCACACCCCCTGGTCCTCCCAGTTTTTCGGGTAGCCGATGCCCGGCTTGGTTTCGACGTTGTTAAACCAGGCGTACTCCATCCCTTCGCGCCCGGTCCAGACGTTTTTACAGGTCACCGAGCAGGTATGACAGCCAATACATTTATCGAGATTTAACACCATGCCGACCTGTGAGCGTATTTTCATTTTTTCGCCTCCTGTACCTGGTCGTTACCTTCGCCATCCAGCCAGTTAATGTTTTTCATTTTGCGGATCATGATGAACTCGTCGCGGTTAGAACCTACGGTGCCGTAGTAGTTAAAGCCGTAGGCGAGCTGGGCGTAGCCGCCAATCATATGGGTGGGTTTCGGGCAGACGCGGGTCACGGAGTTATGAATGCCGCCACGCCGTCCGGTCACTTCTGAGCCTGGAATGTTCAGAATGCGCTCCTGGGCGTGGTACATCATGGTCATGCCCGGCGGCACGCGCTGGCTGACCACCGCCCGGGCGGTGAGCGCCCCGTTGGCGTTGAAGGCTTCTATCCAGTCGTTATCCTCAATGCCCAGCTCCCGGGCGTCGGTTTCGCTCATCCAGACGATGGGCCCGCCGCGCGACAGGGTCTGCATCAGCAGGTTTTCGCTGTAGGTGGAGTGGATGCCCCATTTCTGGTGCGGCGTCAGGAAGTTGAGCGCCTTCTCCGGGAAGCCGTTCGGCGGGATCGCGCGCATATGGCTGACGCTGCGGGTATCAATCGGCGGACGATAGGCCACCAGGCTCTCGCCGAAGGCGCGCATCCAGAGATGATCCTGATACAGCTGCTGACGCCCGGAGAGGGTGCGCCACGGGATCAGCTCGTGGACGTTGGTGTACCCGGCGTTATAGGAGACATGCTCGCTCTCAATGCCGGACCAGGTCGGGCTGGAGATAATCTTGCGCGGCTGGGCCTGAATATCGCGGAAGCGGATCTTCTCGTCCTCCTTGTTCAGCGCCAGATGGCTGTGTTCGCGCCCGGTGAACTCCGCCAACGCTTCCCAGGCTTTGACCGCCACCTGGCCGTTGGTTTCCGGGGCGAGGGCGAGAATGACTTCCGAGGCGTCAATGGCCGTCTCAATGCGCGGCCGACCTTTCGCCGGGCCGTCGAGCTTGACGTAATTGAGCTTGCCGAGGAAATCGACCTCATCCTGGGTGTTCCAGGAGATGCCTTTCCCGCCGTTGCCGAGCTTGTCCAGCAGCGGGCCGAGGGCGGTAAAGCGCTCGTAAGTGTCCGGGTAGTTACGCTCCACCACGGCGATAGTCGGCGCGGTTTTGCCGGGGATCAGATCGCATTCACCTTTGCGCCAGTCGGCGATGTCAAACGGCTGGGAGAGCTCCGCCGGGGAGTCATGCTGTAACGGCTGCAACACCACGTCGGTTTCAGTGCCCAGGTGGCCGACACAGACCTCAGAGAAGACTTTGGCGATGCCCTTGTAGATCTCCCAGTCGCTGCGGGACTCCCATGCCGGGTCGACGGCGGCGGAAAGGGGATGAATAAACGGATGCATATCCGAGGTATTCATATCGTCTTTCTCATACCAGGTGGCGGTGGGCAGGACGATATCGGAGAAGAGGCAGGTGCTGGACATGCGGAAATCGAGCGTCACCAGCAGATCCAGCTTGCCCTCAATGGCGGCGGTCTGCCACTCCACCTCTTCCGGCTTCACCTCATCGGTGGTGCCCAGATCGTCGCCCTGAATGCCGTTTTCGGTGCCCAGCAGGTACTTGAGCATGTACTCATGCCCCTTGCCGGAGGAGCCGAGCAGGTTCGAGCGCCAGACAAACAGGTTGCGCGGGTGGTTATTGCCGTTGTCCGGCTGCTCGCAGGCCATACGGATATCGCCCGATTTCAGCGCCTGGGCGGTGTACTCCTGGGGCGACATGCCAACCGCATCGGCCTGAGCCTTGATGTGCAGCGGGTTGAGGTTGAGCTGGGGGGCGGAGGGCAGCCAGCCCATCCGCTCGGCCCGCACGTTAAAGTCGATCAGGTGGCCGGTGAACTTCGAGGCGTCCGCCAGGGGGGAGAGCAGCTCCCGGGCGGTGAGTTTCTCATAGCGCCACTGGCTGGCGTGGTTGTAGAAGAACGAGGTGCTGTTCATCTGCCGTGGCGGGCGGTTCCAGTCGAGGGCAAAGGCCAGCGGCAGCCAGCCGGTTTGCGGGCGCAGCTTCTCCTGGCCGACATAGTGCGACCAGCCGCCGCCGCTTTTACCCACGCAACCGCAGAAGACCAGCATGTTGATCATCCCGCGGTAGTTCATGTCCATGTGATACCAGTGGTTGACCCCGGCGCCGAGGATAATCATCGACCGGCCATGGGTTTTATGGGCGGTGTCGGCGAACTCCCGGGCGATCTGCTCGATATGACGACGCGGTACGCCGGTGATCTGCTCTCCCCACGCCGGGGTGTAGGCTTTGATCTCGGCGTAATCTTTGGCCGCGAGGTTATCCTCCAGCCCGCGGTCGAGGCCGTAATTCGCCAGGATCAGATCGTAGACGCTGGCGACCTGCAGCTGGCGGCCATCGGCAAGGGTCAACGTTTTCACCGGCAGCTGGCGCACCAGCACCGGCTCCTGCTTCACGCTGCGAAAATGCGGGTTCTCATTGCCGCCAAAGTAGGGGAAGGCTACCCCGGCGACGCTGTCGTGAGTGCCCAGCAGAGAGAGCGCCAGTTCGGTCTCCTGGCCTGCCGCCAGCGGCTCGAGGTTCCATTTGCCTTTTTCACCCCAGCGGAAGCCGATAGAGCCGTTCGGCACCACCAGATCGCCGGTGGTGGTATAGGCGACAGTTTTCCACTCCGGGTTGTTGGTTTCACCCAGCCCGTCGGCGAGGTCGGAGGCGCGCAGCATCCGACCCGGCACCAGGCTGCCATCCTCCCGCGGATCGAGCATCACCAGCATCGGCATGTCGGTGTAGCGGCGGCAGTAGTTAAGGAAGTAGTCGCTCGGGTTGTCGAGGTGGAACTCTTTCAGGATCACGTGGCCCATCGCCATGGCTAAGGCGCTGTCGGTGCCCTGTTTCGGCGCCAGCCACTGGTCGCTGAGTTTCGCCACTTCTGAGAAATCGGGGGTGATGGCGATGGTTTTGGTGCCCTTGTAGCGCACTTCGGTGAAGAAGTGGGCGTCCGGGGTTCGGGTCTGGGGCACGTTCGATCCCCAGGCGATGATATAGCTGGAATTGTACCAGTCGGCGGATTCCGGTACGTCGGTTTGCTCGCCCCAGGTCATGGGTGACGCAGGCGGCAGGTCGCAGTACCAGTCGTAGAAGCTCAGGCAGGTGCCGCCCAGCAGGGAGAGATAGCGGGTGCCTGCGGCGTAGGAGACCATCGACATCGCCGGGATGGGCGAGAAGCCCGCCACCCGGTCCGGGCCGTAGTGTTTGATGGTCCAGACGTTAGCGGCGGCGATAAGCTGGTTCAGCTCTTTCCAGTTTGAGCGGACAAACCCGCCGTGGCCGCGGGCCTGCCTGTAGCTCTGGCGCTTTTGCGGATCGTTCTGGATGGCGTTCCAGGCCAGCACCGGATCGCTGTGCTGCGCCAGCGCCTCGCGCCAGAGCTCAATCAGATTTTTGCGCACCAGCGGATACTTCAGGCGGTTGGCGCTGTAGAGATACCAGGAGTAGCTTGCCCCGCGCGGGCAGCCGCGCGGCTCGTGGTTCGGCAGGTCGGGGCGAGTGCGGGGATAGTCGGTCTGCTGCGTTTCCCAGGTCACCAGCCCGTTCTTGACGTAGATTTTCCAGCTACAGGAGCCGGTACAGTTTACGCCATGGGTGGATCGCACAATTTTGTCGTACTGCCATCGCTGGCGATAGCTGTCTTCCCAGTCGCGGTTGGTGTGCATCACCTGACCGTGTCCATCGGCGAAGGTGTCGCCTTTGAGTTTGAAATAACGAAAGCGATCCAACAATTTACTCATGACATTTCTCCTGACGGGGCGACGCACCACCCCGGGGTTACACTGCTCACAAAATATTGAATATCGTTATGATTTGACGTGCTTTTGCCGACGGCCATACACCAGCCAGGTGACGAACACGCAGACGATGTAGAACACCAGGAAGACCTTCATCGCCCCCACCGGGGAGCCGGTTAACGCCAGCGAGGTGCCAAAGGCTTTGGGAATGAAGAAGCCGCCCACGGCACCAATCGCCGAGATAAAGCCCAGCGCGGCCGCGGTGTCGGTAACAGCCTCTTTCTGCGCCTGTTCTTCCGTGCCGCCGCGCAGTTTCACTCTATAGACGGTGATTTGCCGGAAGATGACAGCGATCATCTGGAAGGTCGAGCCGCTGCCGAGCCCGGCGGTAAGGAACAGCCCCATAAACACCAGATAGAAGGCGGTAAAGCTGCCAGAACCGGAGCCTGGAAGGGTAAGGAAGAGCAGGGCGGTAAACACTGCCATAAAGATGAAGTTCACCAGCGTGACGCGCACGCCGCCGAGCTTGTCGGAGATCACCCCGCCAGCGGAGCGGGCCAGCGCGCCAATCAGCGGGCCGAAGAAGGCCAGATGCAGGATGTTAACGTCCGGGAACTGGGTTTTCGACAGCATGGCGAAGCCCGCAGAAAAGCCGATAAACGAGCCGAACGTCGCCAGATAGAGCAGGCTCAACAGCCACAGATGAAGGCGCTTGAGCACCGGCAGCTGGCTGGCGATGGTTGCTTTTGAACTGGCGATATCGTTCATGCCAAAAAAGGCAGCAACGGTTGCCAGCAGCAGCAGCGGGGCCCAGATCCAGGCGGCGTTCGCCAGAAACAGGGACGAGCCATCCTCCTGCGGCACGCCATGTACCCCGAGAAAGGTAAACATCGGCAGGAAGATCACCACCGGGGCCACCATCTGCATCACGCTGACGCCGAGGTTGCCCAGCCCGCCGTTAATACCCAGCGCGCTGCCCTGTTTCGATTTGGGAAAGAAAAAGCTGATGTTGCCCATGCTGGAGGCGAAGTTGGCGCCGGCAAAGCCGCACAGCAGGGCGATAATAATAAATACCGAATAGGGGGTAGCGGTATTTTGCACCGCAATACCCAGCCAGACGCAGGGAATAATCAGAATGACGGTACTTAATACCGTCCAGTAACGGCCACCGAATATAGGCACCATAAAGGAGTAGGGAACCCGTAATATTGCGCCGGAGAGAGATGGCAGGGCAGTTAACATAAAGAGCTGGTCGGTGGTGAAATTAAAACCGACCTTATTCAGATTGACCGCCACCGCGCTAAATAACATCCAGACGCAGAATGCCAGTAGCAAACAGGCCACGGAGATAACCAAATTTCGTCGCGCAATCGGCTTGCCTTTATTTTCCCAAAAAGCAGGATTTTCCGGTTTCCAGTTACTTAAAAGATAATGATTATTCTTCTCAGTTTGTTGCGACATATTATCCTCTTGCTTATCCGAACGGCAGAAAGAGAAGTACAATCAGACGGAAGTCTGAAATTTTGATGAAGGTTGTAGGAAGTTTTTGGGAGTCTTCTGAAAAGAATAGATAAAAAAAGCGAGCTACTGCCCTGGGAGGGGAAAAGTGGGCTCGCTTAATGTGTTACAAATCGTAACAGTTAAACGAAATTAATCATTAATAGAGTTCGAGGGTGATTAATTTTTCCAGATGCTGATTAAATGCGGTCTTATCCATCTCCGGCATGGATAACACGTAAAAGCTGTCCAGGCCGCAAACCAGGCCTATTAAGCGCCAGGCAATATTTTCGGGCCGATCTTTTAACGTAAAGGCTTGCGCTTCTGCCCCGGCGCGAATAATCGCCACCGTCTCCTGATGCCACATCTCCATAGTTAATACGTAAGCGCCTTTTATTTCCTCGTCCCGGGTGGCTAACAGCTGCGCCTCGCGCCACAGGCGAATATAGGGCTCAAAACTGCGATCGTCGCTGCCGAGCATGGAATGCAGGCGTTCGCGCCAGCTGGCGTTTTCTGCCACCACGTCGGCATCCAGCAGGGTGCGGATCAGGCGGATAAAAGCCTGCGCCTTAAGTTCGCCTGCGGAGGAAAAGTGGTGGTGGACCTGGCCGGTCGCCACCTGTGCCTCGGTCGCGATCCGCCTGACGGTCATCGCCGTAAAGCCTTCGCTCAGCGCCACGCGCATGGCCGCCTGCAGGATCGCTTCCCGCCGTTCATCCTTGCTCAGATAGCTCATTTTTTTCACTCTCAACTGGGGGATCACGAGTGTAACAAAAAGCTGGACATGCGTTCAACTTTCCGTAGGATCGCAATCTGGACATGTGTCCAGTTTTGGTCAAATAAGGAAAATTATGATTCGTCAGTGGGTAGCGTTAGTGATTATTGTGCTCGTTTATATCCCGGTCGCAATTGACGCCACGGTGCTGCACGTTGCCGCCCCGACGCTGAGTATGACCCTGGATGCCAGCGGCAATGAACTGCTGTGGATCATTGATATCTACTCGCTGGTGATGGCCGGGATGGTGCTGCCGATGGGGGCGCTCGGGGATCGTATCGGTTTTAAACGCCTGCTGATCCTGGGCAGTAGCCTGTTCGGCCTCTCGTCGCTGGCGGCGGCGTTTGCGCCCTCCGCCGGGTGGTTGATTGCGGCGCGGGCGCTGCTGGCCATCGGGGCGGCGATGATCATTCCCGCCACCCTCGCCGGGATCCGCACGCTCTTTGCCGATGCGCGCCAGCGCAATATTGCCCTCGGCGTCTGGGCGGCGGTGGGATCTGGCGGGGCGGCCTTCGGCCCGCTGATTGGCGGCATATTACTGGCGCACTTCTACTGGGGCGCGGTGTTTTTAATCAACGTTCCCATCGTGCTGCTGGTGGTCTCCCTGGCGGCGCGTTTTGTGCCCGCCCAGCAGGGCCGACCCGAGCAGCCGCTTAACATCACCCATGCCCTGATGCTGATTGTGGCGATTTTGCTGCTGGTCTACAGCGCCAAAACCGCGCTTAAAGGGGCGATATCGCCGTGGTTGGTGGCGGGGACACTGCTGACCGGGGCAATGATGCTATTGGCATTTATCCGCATTCAGCTTCGCGCCCGCACGCCGATGATCGACCTGCGGCTGTTCGGCCATCGAATTATTTTAAGCGGGGTGGTGATGGCGATGACGGCGATGATCGCCCTGGTGGGCTTTGAGCTGCTGATGGCCCAGGAGCTGCAGTTTGTCCACGGCTTCACCCCCTTTGACGCGGGCATGTTTATGCTGCCGGTAATGGTCGCCAGTGGATTCAGCGGGCCGATCGCCGGGGTGCTGGTCGGGCGTCTGGGGCTGCGGATCGTGGCGACCGGCGGCATGGGCCTGAGTGCGCTCAGCTTCATTGGCCTGTCGATGCTCGACTTCAGCACCCAGCAGTGGCAGGCCTGGAGCCTGATGGTGCTGTTGGGGTTTAGCGCCGCCAGCGCGCTGCTGGCCTCGACCTCGGCCATTATGGCCGCCGCGCCAAAAGAGAAAGCCGCCGCTGCCGGGGCGATTGAAACCATGTCCTATGAGCTGGGGGCCGGGCTGGGGATCGCGATCTTTGGCCTGCTCCTGACCCGCAGCTTCTCGGCGTCTATTGAATTGCCCCAGGGGCTGAATGCCAGCCTGGCGGATCACGCGTCCTCCTCCATCGGCGAGGCGGTGAAGGTCGCGCAAGATCTGCCGCCAGCCCTTGCTGAATCGGTGATTGAGGCAGCGAAAACAGCCTTTATCACCTCGCACAGCGTGGCGCTGGGCAGCGCAGGCGGGATGCTGCTGCTGCTGGCCGTCGGGATCTGGTTTAGCCTGGCGAAGGTACCGCGCGACGGGGGCTAAGCCCCTTCGGGCCGGGGGGAGGTGAGCCGGTAAACCAGCTCCACCTTCACCCACTCCACCTGCGAAGGCTGGTGCGGGTTTTGCGCCCGCGCCAGCAGCCGCGTCAGGGCGCGGCGCGCGATCCCGGCGACATCCTGATGCAGCGTGGTCAGTTGATAGCTTAACTGACCGCTTTGCGGCGTGTTATCGAAGCCAATCAGATGAAAATCATGCGGGGCCGATTTGCCCCGCTGGCGCATCCCATCCAGAAACCCGCAGGCCAGCTGCGCATTGGCGCAGAAAATTCCCTCCGGCAGCTCGGCCTGATAATCCAGGGCTGTGGCCAGCCCGCCATCGTAACCCTCCGTCGGGGCGGCGAGCCAGCTGAGCTGGCGCAGGGTGTCGACCCCCAGCTGTTGCAGCGCATGGACAAATGCCTCGCCCCGCATCACGCCCGCCCAGGTGGAGGCCGGGTGATTAAGCCAGCCGAAGCGACGGCACCCGGAGTGCCAGAGCTGTTCGGCAGCCAGCTGTGCGCCGCGCTGGTTATCCGAGCAGATAAAATCCACCCACGGCATGTCGGGAGGGCGGTTGATACCGACCACCGGGATCTGCTGGCTGACGCACTCATTCACGATAGCTTCCGGCGGCCTGCCTGAGGTGACTATCACCCCGGAGACGCGAAACTGGGTGAAGCGTCGCAGAGTGTTAACCAGATCCTCCTCGCCGGTGATCTCGCTCACCAGAGCCTGGTAGCCGCGCCGCTGGATCTCATGCAGTAATCCCTCCAGCAGACTGCTGCGAAAGGGATCGCCAATGCGGGCGACGATCACCCCAATCAGTTGGCTCCGCTGGCGGTTCAATCCCTGGGCGAGAAAATTCACCTGATAGCCGAGCTCCCGGGCGGCTTGTAATACCTTTTCCCGGGTGGCGGGGGAGATGCTGCCGTTGCTGCTCAGGGCGCGGGAGACCACGGCGCGGGAAACGCCCGCTCTTCTCGCCACATCCTCGGCGGTCACCGCCTGCTTGCGAGGGGCGTCGCTCACAGCGTTTCTCCCCGGCGAAGGGGCAGCTCGAAGGTCATGCCCTCTTCGCTGACGAACAGACCAGGGTGGGGCTGACAGGCCTGCGCCAGGATGGGGCGGGCGCTGTCGTGGCAATGATAGAGGCCCAGCGCAGGCAGTTTGAGCCGGGTAAAGAGCGCCAGGCAGTCGGGGAAATCGCCATGCGAGGCATCGCCGGGCAGCGCTGTTGCCGAGGCGCACTCCTGAAAGGCCAGATCGGCTCCCGCCATCAGGGCAATACTTTCCGGGGTCGGGCGGCCATCGCCGCTGTAAAACAGGGTGGCGCCCGGCGCCTCAATCCGCAGGGCCAGGTTCGGGATTTCGTGATGGGTAAAGGCGGTCCGCAGGAGCCAGTTCCGCCAGCGCCACTTCGGCGTGCTGTCGCGCCAGTCGATAGCAAAGCAGAGCCCGGTATCCGGCCAGTTCGCGAGGTTTGCCAGCTCAAGCAGTGCCGGGCGGTGGGCAGGCTGTGACCAGATAATCAGCGGTTTCGTTCGCTGAAAACTTTTCCAGTGGTTAAGGAGCGCCGTCAGCCCGGTGCAGTGATCCGGATGGATATGGGTGAAAAAGAGGGCATCAATGTCGTTTACGTCCAGTCCCCGTTGCCATAAGGCGCGGGGAATGGTTGGCCCGCAATCAATCAGCAGCTGATAGCCCGCGTTATCGATGACCCGGATTGCCGACGTATTATTCAGCAGGGAGAAAGCACTGCCGCAACCCAGAATATCTATTTTCATTTCGCCTCACCAAAATTTTTGCGGACTTAATCAAATTGTCACAAACAGACGACACAGTAGGCGCACATAATGGCGCTGGAACGTTGCGTTTTTTTTACAAAGAAATGAACACGTGTTCATCGGCGACGTGAAAGAATTAAGGGATCGTGCGTGAGTTATTTGCAAATAGATAAACTGAAAGTTGCCTACGGGAATAATATTGTCCTTCACGATATCCATCTGGCGGTCGGTAAGGGCGAGATGATCGCGCTTCTCGGCCCCTCTGGCTGCGGAAAGACGACACTGCTCAATGCGTTATGCGGTTTTTTACCCGTGCACTCCGGTACCGTGGCGATTAATGGCCGGGATATCACCCATAGCTCCCCGGAACAGCGAAATATCACCATGGTGTTTCAGAGTTATGCCTTGTGGCCGCATTTGACGGTCGCGCAAAATATCGGTTACGGATTAAAAGTCCGTCGCGTTAAAAAAGAGGAAATAACCCGTCGGGTGCAGGCGCTATTAAAAATAATTAACCTCGAAGGTTATGCGGAAATAAAGGTAACGGCCCTTTCTGGCGGTCAGCGTCAGCGGGTTGCCCTGGCCCGGGCGCTGGCAATTGAACCCGATGTGCTGGTGCTCGATGAGCCCCTGTCGAACCTGGATGCCAAAGTGCGCCTCAATGTGCGCCATGAGATCAAAGCGCTACAAAAGAGACTCGGCTTCACCTCGCTGATCGTCACTCACGACCAGCAGGAAGCGCTGGTGATGGCCGACAGAATTGCCGTGCTCAATAACGGTCGCATCGAACAGATCGGCACCCCGGAGGCAATTTACCACCGCCCGGCAACGCCTTTTGTCGCCGATTTTATGGGGGCGGATAACTGCATCACACCTGATGAGGGGCAGGGGAGAACGCTCTATTTTCGCAGCGCCGATATCGCCATGCATGCCGCACTGCCGTCCGCGCCGGGAGGATTAACCCTCGAAGGGATTGTTGAGGAGAGTGCCTTCTTAGGTCATCACTACCGGCACAGCGTGCGCTGTGGTGGAAAGATCTTACTCGCAGACTCAGCAACATGCTGGCCTGACCGTTCGCCAGTGGTGCTGCATGTGCCTGATGCTGCGCTCCATGCCTTTGAACCTGCTTTGTAATGCCAACCGACACACACTTTTCTGGGGATCAATCATGTCCGTAAAAACAAAAATGGCTATCACTGCCGCACTTTATCTGGGCTGCCTGCACGCTGCGCATGCCGAAACGGTACTTAACGTTGCCACCGCCGGGGACCAGAATATGGTGGATTACGTCAAAACCTGGCTGGGGCCGAAATTTGAAGCCACCCATCCGGGAGTAAAAGTGCAGGTGGTCGGCACCGGGCCCGGCGATGCCGGATCAAATAAGATCGTTGAAAAGCTGACGGCGCAGGCGCAGAGCAGCGCGAAAAGCTGGGATATAGATGTGGCGGTGGTCCATCAGGCCGCAGGCGGCCAGCTGGTAGAGAAAGGGCTGCTTGAGAATTACCGCCAGGCGGTGAAAACCGGCACCATGACCACCGCAGAGAACGCTAAAAACGCGCTGGGGGTCAACGTTGACGGCTACGTGATGCCTATGTTCCTGAGCCAGACGGCGATGGCTTACAACAGCGATCTCATCACCACTCCGCCGAAATCTTATGACGAGCTGGTGCAGTGGTCGGAAAAAAATCCCAAAGCCTTCGGCTATAACGGCATCAAAAACGGTATGTCAGGCGTGAGCTTTGTGGTGGGCTGGATCTACGCCTATGGCACGCCAGCCGAGCGCCTTACCGCGCTGCCGTATGATAAAGGGGTTGAAAAAGAGTGGGGCCCGGCCTGGACGAAGCTGAAAGCATTTAATAAAAACGTCACCTTTACCCCGGGCAATGCCGGGACGCTGGATATGCTCAGCCGGGGCGAAATCGCTATGGGGCCGGTATGGGTGGATATGTTCTACAGCTGGAAAGATCAGGGCAAGCTGCCGCCGTCCATCAAGCTTACCTTAATCGCACCCGGTATGCCGGGGCAGCCAATGTATTACGTCATCCCGGCCAAAGCCACCCAGGCAAAACTGGCGCAGGAGTTTATCGAGCTGGCTACCAGCCCGGAGATTCAGGCGGAGGGGATCGTGAAGCAATTTAACTGGTACCCGGGCATCGACGCGAAATATGTGAAGGGGGCGCTGGATGATGCGACGTGGCAGAAGCTGTTCGCGGAAATTTCGCCAGAAACCTTAGCGGAGAACGGCAAAAGTTTCCCTCTCAAACCCTACTTTGACGCTATCAAAGAAGGTTATGAGAGCCAGGTTTCGAACTGAGGGTATGGCGTGCCTGGCAGAATATTGCCAGGCACCTTTAGCGGTGATTATTCATGCGACAGACATTTAACGCTTTCCTGCTGGTTCTTCCGGCGACGCTGATGATTGGCATCTTCTTTCTCTGGCCGCTGGGCTATTCGCTTATTTCGGCTTTTACCCATGAAACAGGTTTGACGCTGGCGCACTTTGAAAAAGTGTTTAGCCTCTATTCGAACGATATTCTCTTTACCCTGATCATTGTGCTGGTTTCACTGGCGATCCTGGCGCTGCTCTCCATCATTATTTCCGCCGTGATTGTGCTCTCGCCCTGTCGTCGTCTCGTTAAAGCGCTGGCCTTTTTATACCGCCTGCCGCTGTTTATCCCATTCATCGTTGCCGCGCAGATGATGCGGACCTTCCTGGCAAAAAACGGCCTGATGAACAATACCCTGGTTGCCCTCGGCGTAATGACGCCGATGGAGACCACCTCGCTGCTGGGCTGGAGCGGGATCATTATTACCTTTGTCTGGAAACAGATGGCCTTTACCACGCTGCTGATTAGCGGCGCCATGGCGGCGGTGGAGTCTACCCATATTCTGGCGGCGAAAAACCTCGGTGCCTCCCGGGTGCGTATCCTGTTCGACATTATTTTGCCCCAGGTGTTGCCGACCATTGGCATCGCGATGGTGTTATCGACGGTCACCATGATGTCGGTGTTGTCAGTTCCTCTGATGATCGGCACTGGCGCCCCAACAATGATGACCGTTGATATGGCATTTCGCGTCAACTCCTATGGCGACTATCCGGTTGCCAATGCGATGGGGGTCATCTCGTACCTGATGTGCGCCGCGATGTCCTGGTTCTATCTGCGCCACAGCCTGAATGCAAAAGGAAACCCCTGATGAACACGCTGTTTAATAGAGTTCGCGGTAGCTTTATTCTGCAAACCCTGCTGCTCACCTTTCTGGTGCTGGCGCTGTTTGGCCCGCTGCTGAACCTGCTGATCTGGACGGTGGCGGAGAGCTGGTTTTTCCCGCACACCTTGCCCAGTCAGTGGGGGCTGAAGTACTGGGGGCAGGTTTTTAGCCCTTACAGTGACGTCTCCGGTTCGTTGTCCATCAGCGTCCTGATAGCCCTTCTGTCGGTGGTGGTGTGTCTGCTGATTTCAATCCCGGCAGGGTACGCACTTTCGCACCGGTCCATGCCGTGCCGCGCCTTCTTTATGCTGCTGTTTTTGATCCCGCAGGCTTTCCCGAACCTGACGGTCTATATGAACGTGGCGCGGCTGTTCTACCAGTGGGGGGTGAACGGGACGATTGCCGGGGTAGTGCTGGTGCACAGCGTGCACGGGCTGATGTACTCCATCTGGATAAGCGTCGCGGCGTTCTCGGCGCTCGATCCGCTGCTGGCGCGGGCGTCACGCAATCTGGGCGCCGGGCCGGTCTACACCTTTTTCCATATCATCCTGCCGCAGGCCGCCCCCGGGTTGATTGCCGCCAGTATCTTTGTCTTTCTTGAGTCGCTGGATGAGTTTACCGCCACGTTCTTTGTCGGCGCGCCGGAGATCAACACGCTGCCAATACTGCTCTATACCGCCAGCATGTCGGGAAATTATCAGATGTCCTCCATTACGGCGCTGATTCTGCTGGTGCCGTCGGTGATCTTTATGTTGGTGATCCATAAATTTATGCGCCCGGAGATGCTGTCGAAGCTGGGGAAATAACCGCAATTAGTTACAACATACTGCAAGCGTTTTCGATTAATGGTTCCCCGGCCGTTGGCCGGGGAAAGTGCCTGTTTATGACTCCTGCGCCGCACTCAACACGCTATGCAGCAACACATTGGCCCCTTTTTCTGACCATTCCGGATGAATCTTTTCCGCTTCGTTATGGCTAATGCCCTTCACGCAGGGGATAAAGATCATGCTGGCAGGCGCGATTTTGCTGACGTAACAGGTATCGTGCCCGGCGCCGGATACCATCGATTTTGATGAATAGCCCAGCGCGGCCACAGCCTGTTCCGTTCGGACAAGACAGGTTTCATCAAAGGCGACAGGTGCATAGTCGAAGATGCGCTCGACGCTGGCGCTCACGCCACGCGCCGAAAGACCTGCAGCCGCCTGATGCAGCGCGGTTTCCATCGCCTCCAGCGCCTCGCTGAGCGGATGGCGGAACTCTACGCTGCACACCACCCGGGACGGGACGACGTTTCGTGAATTCGGGGTCACGTTCGCCATGCCGATGGTGGCACGCCCGTCCGGGGCATGTTGATAACCGATCGCCTCCACCTTCAGCGCCAGCTCCGCAAAAGCGGTCAACGCATCGCGGCGGCTGTGCATTGGCGTAGTGCCCGCATGTGCGGCAAACCCGTCGAGAGTAAGGGTAAACCAGCGCTGGCCCATCGCCGCACGCACCAGGCCGATATCAATGGCTTCGTCTTCCAGAATAGGCCCCTGTTCGATATGCAGCTCATAGCAGGCGTGGATCGGGAAGGCGCGGGCAGGGCGTGGGCCACGATAGCCGATGGCCTCAAGGGCGTCGCGAACGGTGATCTGTTTGCTGTCCATCCTGGCGTAAGCAAAGGCTTCGGAAAGTTGACCCGCCCAGACCCCGGAGGCGAGCATCGCCGGGGCAAAGCGCGCGCCTTCTTCGTTGGTCCAGTTCACCAGCACGATATCGCGCTCGGTTTCTACCTGACGATCGTTCAGGGTGCGCAGCAGCTCCAGCCCGGCCAACACGCCGTAGATCCCGTCATAGTTGCCGCCGAGCGGCTGGGAATCCACGTGGGAACCAGTCATCACCGGGGGAAGCGCCGGGTTTTTACCGGCGCGGCGGATAAACATGTTGCCCATGCTGTCCACTTCGCAGCTAAAACCGGCCTCCAGTGCCCACTCGCGCAGCAGGTTGCGGGCAATACGGTCTTCCTCGCTTAGCGCCAGGCGGGTCACCCCGCCGGCGGGGGTGCCGCCGATCTGCGCCATCGTCTCGAGCGTAGACCATAAACGGTCTGCATTAACGCGGATCATGCTTTGTCCTTCGTGCTGCGGTAGCGGAAGTCGCAGCATGCGCCGCCCTGCATAATGGTGGTGGTGCGGGTCAGCTCCACGTCCGGCGCGTAGCCGACGATGAATTTCTCATCCCGGGCGCACGACAGCAGATGGCCGATCTCGCCGAGGCCCATCTCGTGATACATCTCGGCATAGCGGCAGCGGGTCACGTTGTAGTTGTACTGCTGGTCGTCGGCGTCGATCACCTTCACGTCGAGAGCGTTATCCTTCTCCCACAGATACTGCAGAGCAATAAAGCTCTTCACGTCCGCGCCGTTTGGCTCCTTGCGGGCAAATTCTTTGCCCGCATTAATGGCGGCCTGCCCAATGGCCTCGCCAATCACCGCCTGGGCGCGGGACTTGCCGATCTCACGCACCAGGATTTCATAAATTGGTTTAATAATTTCTGCTTCAATTTTGCGGCGGGCAAGAATGCCCAGCTCATTATTATCACTCATCACATTGCCTCACTGCGTTACTTAGCTTTTGCGCCGCCGAGCACGGTCTGCGGCTGCCATTTGCCATCGACCACTTTATAGACGGTGAAAGACGGGGCCTGCAGGTTGCCCTGATCGTCAAAGGCGATCTGCCCGGTGACGCCGGAGTAGCTGATGGCGCGCAGGGCAGGCAGGTACTCTGCCGGATCAACCGAGTCGGCTTTTTCCATCGCGGCAACCAGTACGCGGGTGGCGTCATAGGCGAACGGGGCATGCAGTTCAATATGGGTGTGGTAGCGGGACTGGTATGCCTGCTCGAAGGTCTTGCCGCCCGGCATCTGATCCACCGGCAGGCCCGGCTCCAGCGCGACAACGCCTTCACCCTCTTTCTGCGCCAGCTGCAGGAAGGTCTGGCTGACAAAGCCGCCAGCGCCCATCAGGGTCGTCTTCATACCCAGCTGTTTGATACGACGTGCCAGCGGTGCCGCCTGGCTGTCCACGCCGCCGAAGAAGATCAGATCGGCGTTCTTACTGCGAATGGCGGTCAGTACGGCGCTAAAGTCGACGGTTTTGTCGTCCACGTACTGACGGTCAACAATCTTCACGCCCTGGGCTTCCAGCGATTTAATAAACTCATCCGCCAGGCCCTGACCAAAGGCGGTACGATCGTCGATGACCGCGATGCGTTTGGCTTTAAGGGTATTTACCGCGTACTGTCCGGCAAACTGGCCGCCGTCATCGTCGTGGCCCATCACGCGGAAGCTGGTGTCGAACCCCTGTCTGGTATAGGCATGACCGGTAGCAACGGGGGCCACCTGAGCGATACCGGCATCGTGATAGACGCGGGCCGCCGGGATGCTGGTGCCGGTGTTCCAGTGGCCGACTACGCCTGCCACGCCGGTATCCACCAGACGCTGAGCCACAGCCACGGCGGTGCGCGGATCCGACTGGTCATCTTCCGACTGCAGCTTAAAAGTCACCGCCTTGCCGCCGATGGTCGGGTGCTGTTTGTTGATATCGTCAATCGCCAGCTGCGCGCCATTCTCCAGATCTTTACCGATACGGGCAGACGGGCCGGTCAGCGGACCCGCCAGGCCGATCACCACGATTTCGCTGTCGGCGGCCCAGGCGCCGGTAGAGGCAAATCCGCTGAGCACAATGGCCGCGCTGAGCGCGCTGATTTTAATGGTTTTCATTATTTTTCCCTGATATTGGTTGGTGTGTTAAGCGGGCATTTCGCCCAAATAAATCTGTGCAATCTGGTCGTCGTCGAGCATCGCCCTGGACTCGCCGTGATGAACGATGCTGCCGCTGTCCATCACCCAGGCCCGATCGGTCACCTCCAGCGCCAGCCGGGCGTTTTGCTCGATCAGCAACAACGCCACGCCGCGCTCGCGCAGTCCGGCGATGACGGCGAAAATGTTCTCGACCATTTTGGGCGCCAGGCCCATCGAGGGTTCGTCGAGGATCAGCAGGCGCGGGCGGCTGAGCAGGGCGCGGTTCAGGGCTAAGAGCTGCTGTTCCCCGCCTGAGAGCAGTCCGGCCAGCTGGTGCTGGCGTTCGCCCAGACGCGGGAAACGTTCGAAAATCGCGTTCATCTCCTGCCGGACGGTGACAGTGTCACGGCGGAGCCAGGCGCCCATCTGCAGGTTTTCCAGCACCGTCATGCGGGCGAAGATGCCCCGGCCTTCCGGAACCATCACCAGCCCGTCGCGCAGCAGCGCTTCGGCTTTCTGTTTGCGGATCGGTTTGCCATTAAATTCGATGTTGCCGCCAAAACGCTCCAGTCCGGTGATGGCCCGCACGGTGGAACTTTTGCCTGCGCCGTTAGCCCCAATGAGCGTGGCTTGTTCGCCTTCACCCAGGCTAAAGGAGACATCCCGTACTGCCTGGATACCACCGTAATGCACGTCCAGACGTTCCACTTTCAGTAATTCAGACATGGGCATTGCCTCCAAGCCAGGCGGCGATCACCGCCGGGTCGCGACGCACGCTGTCAGGGGTACCGCTGGCCAGCGTTTTGCCGTAATCTAGCACCGTGAGCCGATCGCAAATCCCCATCACCAGCTTGACGTCGTGTTCAATCATTAGCAGGGTTTTGCCGTCGTCACGAATACGGGTCAGCAGCTCACCCAGCGCCACTTTTTCCGCCGCGTTCATCCCGGCGGCGGGTTCATCCAGCGCCAGCAGCAGCGGATCGGTCGCCAGCGCGCGAGCTATCTCCAGCCGCCGCTGATGGCCGTAAGCCAGATCGCAGGCGCGGTAGTGGGCAAACTTCGCAATGCCGGTGTAGGCCAGCCAGTGCCAGGCCTGCTCGAGGGTCTGAGCTTCTTCTGCCCGGGCGCGTTTGTGACGGCTCAACGCCGCCCAGAGTCCGTTGTGGGTGCGCACGTGGCGACCCACCATCACGTTCTCCAGCACCGACATCTCGTTAAACAGACGCACGTTCTGGAAGGTACGGGCGATGCCCGCGGCAGTTACCTTTTCGATCTGGTTCGGGAAGTAGGGCTTATCGGCAATGGCGAACTCACCGCTGTCAGCGGGATACAGGCCGGTGATGAGGTTAAAGCAGGTGGTTTTTCCCGCGCCGTTGGGGCCAATCAGGCCGTAGATCTCGCCCTTATTAATCGACAGCGAGACGTTATCCAC
Organism: Leclercia sp. GHBNCSD; assembly: GCF_055805075.1. Lineage (NCBI taxonomy): Bacteria > Pseudomonadati > Pseudomonadota > Gammaproteobacteria > Enterobacterales > Enterobacteriaceae > Leclercia > Leclercia sp. GHBNCSD. The sequence goes on from NZ_JBQVYO010000002.1 coordinate 37,747, forward strand.
GGCGGTAAGGCCGCCAAAGCGTTTGGACATATTGCGCACGGTTAACAGGCTCATGCTTTTACCTCCTTGTGGCGCTTCGGCCAGATGCCCGACGGGCGAACCAGCATCACCAGCACCAGCGCCAGGCCGTAAAACAGCTGACGCAGGATCTCCGGATCAATCAGTACCGAACCAAACAGCGCCTGCTGCACCGGGGCCGCCTGGCTGCGCAGCAGCTCCGGCAGGGCGGTGAGCAGTACCGCGCCGAGGATCACCCCCGGGATATGGCCCATCCCACCCAGCACCACCATCGCCAGTACGGCTATGGACTCCTGCAGGGTGAAGGATTCCGGCGAGACAAAGCCCTGGAAGGCGCCGAACAGCGCTCCGGCCACACCGCCAAAGGAGGCACCCATGGCAAAGGCCAGCAGCTTAAAGTTGCGCACGTTGATACCCATTGCCCGGGCGACATCTTCGTCTTCACGGATAGCGTGCCACGCCCGGCCAATACGTGAGTGTTGCAGGCGAAGGCAGACAAAAATGATCCCGACAATCACCAGCATCAGCAGGTAGTACCAGAGCCACAGGGCGGGCACTTTGACGCCGAACCAGTGGTAAACGCCGCTGAACTTCAGGCCGAACAGGTTGAGGGTGTCAACGCCGGTAATGCCTTTTGCGCCGTTGGTGATGTTCACCGGGCGGTCGAGGTTACGCATCAGAATGCGGATGATCTCCCCGAAGCCGAGGGTCACAATCGCCAGGTAATCCCCGCGCAGCTTCAGCGTCGGGGCACCCAGCAGAATGCCGCATACCGCCGCGACCAGCGCTGCAATCGGGATAATCAGCAGGTACGAGGTGTGCAGCCCGTGCGGGAACCAGAGGTTCAGGATCGGGAACACGTCTGCGAGATGCGGTGACGCCATAAGCGCCGCCAGATAGGCGCCAACGGCATAGAAGGCGATAAAGCCCATATCCAGCAGGCCGGTGTAGCCGACAACGATATTCAGCCCCAGCGCCAGCATGATGTAGAGCAGGGCGAAGTCGATCACCCGCACCCAGTAGTTGCCGCCCAGCTGGGTAGCCACAACCGGCGCAAGCAGGAGGGCAAGCACGAAGAGGGTCATGCCGGACCAGAATTTACCGCTGGCCGCCGGGGTTTTGATTTCAATGGCAGTCATGATTTCTCCTTACGCCCTGTGCGCCACGCGCTCGCCCAACAGACCAGCCGGACGGAAGACCAGCACCAGAATCAGAACGATAAAGGCGAATACGTCCTGGTAGTTACTGCCGAACACGCCGTGAGTCAGTTCGCCGAGATAACCGGCGCCCAGCGCTTCGATAATCCCGAGCAGGATCCCGCCAATCATCGCCCCGCGAATGTTGCCGATGCCGCCGAGCACCGCCGCGGTAAAGGCTTTAATGCCGGGCAGGAAGCCCATCGAGAAGCTGGCGTTGCCGTAATTGCTGGCCATCATCACCCCGGCGAGTGCGGCAAAAACGCCGCCGATGGCAAAGGTCAGAGTGATGATGGCGTTCGGATTAACGCCCATCAGGGTGGCGACGCGTGGGTTTTCAGCCACCGCCCGCATACCCCGGCCAAGGCGGGTATACTCCACCAACAGCCACAGGCCGGTCATGACGATCAGTGCCAGCGCCACGGTGACGATGCCGGTGACCGTGACAATCGCCGGGGGATGCGCCTCGCTGCCCGCCGTGATAGCAATCGGGTCCATCGGCAGGATCTGCGGGAACATCAGCGGATTACGCGACCAGATAATCATCGCCACGGTTTGCAGCAGCACCGATACGCCAATCCCGGAGATCAGCGGTGCCAGCCGCGGCGCATTTCGCAGGCGGCGGTAGGCAAAGCGCTCAACGGACATCGCCAGCAGGGCGCAGACCGTCATGGCGATCAGCAGCGCAAAGCCGAGCTGTAACAGCTGCGGCATGGCGGGGAAATAGCCGGTCAGGAGATTCAGCGCCGACAGAGTGGTCAGCGCGCCGACCATCAAAATATCGCCATGGGCGAAGTTAATAATGCGCAAAATGCCATACACCATGGTATAGCCCAGCGCGATCAGCGCGTAGATGCTGCCCAGCATCACGCCGTTGATCAGTTGTTGTATGAGTGTGTCCAACGTTGTTACCCGACAAATTGCTCTTTTCAGCGGCTAACATCTAATAATTGAATTAAATTGTGAAATACACATATATTCTTTCTTATGATTTTTGGAGCTTGCTTTATCTGATTGATTTTAATGATGATGATAAATGGCTGATTAACCGGATTATCCATAACAGATCAATATATGAATAAAACAGAACAATCCCTGGCGTTGTCGGCCTTTGCCGAGAGCCGACTGGCGAACGATCCGCCGCTGCGGGCGGTGCGGGCCTTCGAGGCGATAGCGCGGCTGGGAAGCGTGACGCAGGCGGCTCAGGAGCTGGACATATCGCCCTCGGCGGTGAGTCACCAGCTGAAAGTGCTGGAAGGATACTTACAGATGCCGCTCACCGAGCGTCAGGGGCGCGGGCTGATCCTGAGCCAGCAGGGGCGGGATTATTACCGTTCCATCCGCGCGGCCTTTAACGTGCTGCGCCAGGCCACCGGGCATCTGCTGGAGCAGGTGCAGACCCGCCAGGTGACCATCAGCCTGATCCCGCTTTTCGGCATGGGGTGGTTTATCCCGCGTCTGCCCGGGTTTATGCGCGCTAACCCACAGACCGAGATCAACGTGGTCTACGCCAACCACCGCAACTACCTGAGTGACGCGTCGGATATGTCCATCCGCTTCGGCAACGGCCAGTGGGCGGGCTACCAGAGTGAAAAGCTGATCTCCGGGCAGATGGTGCCAGTCTGTAGCCGGGCATTTTTGCGCCTTCACGGGCATGTTGATACTCCCGAACAGCTATTACAGATGCCGCTGTTGCATGATGAAGAGCGCGCCACCTGGCAGCAGTGGTTTATCCAGCAGGGGGTGAAACGCCCGCTGCGGCGCAGTGGCCCGATGTTTGAAGACGGGCTGTTAACCCTGGCGGGCGTGCAGGCAGGGCTGGGCTGCGCGTTGATGCGCGAACCGTTGATTGCGCCCTATCTGGAGAGCGGTGAGCTGGTGAAGATCTTCGATCTCCCTATCGACGATGGCCGGGATTACTACCTGTGCGTGCGTCAGGATGGAGAGATGAGTCAGGACGGGAAGTTGTTGCAGAGCTGGTTGCGGCGGGCGGCTGGGCAGGAATAGTCTTCGCCGGGTGGCGGCTTCGCCTTACCCGGCCTACAAAACTCACTCCCTACGTGCCCGGGTGGCGTACCAGCACAATAGCGATCCGGCGCACACCATCATCGCTCCCTGCCAGAAGCTGAACGACAGCGGCGCATTCAGCAGCACCGCTGCCAGTGCCGCTGACAGTACCGGGGTGAAATAGGATGCTGCCGCCAGCAGCGTTACGTTGCCGTGCAAGATACCGATATTCCACGACGCGTAGCCAAACCCCAGCGCCACGCCGCACATCAAAAGTTTGATCACCACCGGCACGCTAAACACCATCTCCGGCTGCGGGCTGAAAGCATATTTCAGCCACAGGGTCAGGGCGGTGAGCAATACAAACAGGGTGATCCCGTTCTGGCCGTTGGCGTATTTACTGGTCACGGTGCAGTAGGCTGCCCAGATGAAAGCGCCAACGAACGCCAGGCCGTAACTTAGCGGGTTGGAGGTGATGTTACGGGCGATATCCGTTGGGTTCAGCCCATTTTCGCCGCCTAATACCCAGCTTACCCCCAGCAGGGCGATGATCAGGCCCGGGATCACCCATAGGGTGGTTTTCTGGCTATTGAACAGGATGGCGAACAGAATGGTCAGGCTCGGCCAGAGATAATTCACCATTCCCACCTCAATCGCCTGGTGGCGAGTGGCGGCATAGCCTAACGAGAGGGCAAGACAGATTTCATAGCTGACAAACAGCACGCTGCCGGCAATGAGATAGCGGGGCGAGAAACGTCGCAGCCTGGGGAAACCCACCGTAACCAGACAGAGTAAACCGCTTAGCGTATAGATTGCCGCCGCCCCCCCAACCGGACCTAATCCCTCGCTAACGCCCCTAATCAGACCCACCATCGTGCTCCAGAGCACGATCGCGGCCAGACCGACCAGGGTGGCTTTTTTTCTCTCCATCGCATTTCCACCGGCTATCAATTTAAGGGGCAAATTTATAGCACTGTTTCAGTACCTTCCGCGAATTTATCTGTGCCGAAGTAACCCTTTAGCATTAGCAAAAGCCGCCAGCGCTGACTATTAAGAGGGCTAATTTCAGGGATATTGATTTGCCGCAAAAAAAACAGGGGCTTTGCTGTTAGTTTTCCGCCGGACTTCTCAATGATCTAACGAGGACAACGATGGACGTCAGTCGCAGACAGTTTTTTAAAATCTGCGCGGGCGGTATGGCCGGGACAACAGTAGCCGCTCTGGGGTTTGCCCCCAAAATGGCGCTGGCTCAGGCGCGCAACTATAAGTTGCTGCGCGCCAAAGAGATCCGCAACACCTGCACATACTGCTCCGTGGGATGCGGGCTATTGATGTATAGCCTGGGTGATGGCGCGAAGAACGCTAAAGCGTCGATTTATCATATTGAAGGCGATGCGGATCATCCGGTCAGCCGCGGGGCACTCTGCCCGAAAGGGGCAGGTCTGCTGGACTATGTCCACAGCGACAACCGTCTGCGTTACCCGGAATACCGCGCGCCGGGTTCCAATAAATGGCAGCGCATCTCCTGGGATGAGGCTTTCACCCGCATTGCAAAATTGATGAAAGCCGACCGCGACGCCAACTTCGTTGAGACGAACGAACAGGGTGTAACGGTCAACCGCTGGCTCTCCACCGGGATGCTCTGCGCCTCGGCGGCGAGCAATGAAACCGGCATGCTGACGCAAAAATTTGTGCGCTCACTCGGCATGCTGGCGGTAGACAACCAGGCGCGCGTCTGACACGGACCAACGGTAGCAAGTCTTGCTCCAACATTTGGTCGCGGTGCGATGACCAACCACTGGGTTGATATCAAAAACGCTAACGTTGTGGTGGTGATGGGCGGTAACGCCGCCGAAGCCCATCCGGTGGGTTTCCGCTGGGCGATGGAAGCGAAAAACAACAACGATGCGACGCTGATCGTCGTCGATCCGCGCTTTACGCGGACGGCATCGGTGGCCGATATCTATGCGCCGATCCGCTCCGGTACGGACATTACGTTCCTCTCCGGCGTGCTGCTGTACCTGATCGAAAACAACAAAATTAACGCCGAGTACGTTAAGCACTACACCAACGCTAATCTGCTGGTGCGGGAAGACTTTGCCTTTGAAGACGGGCTGTTCAGCGGCTATGACGCCGAAAAACGCCAGTACGACAAATCCTCCTGGAACTATCAGTTCGATGAAAACGGCTATGCGAAGCGCGATGAAACCCTGACCGATCCGCGCTGCGTGTGGAACCTGCTGAAGCAGCACGTCTCCCGCTATACGCCGGAGGTGGTGGAGAACATCTGCGGTACGCCGAAAGCGGACTTCCTGAAAGTGTGTGAAGTGCTGGCCTCCACCAGTGCTGCGGACAGAACCACCACATTCCTCTACGCGCTGGGCTGGACGCAGCATACCGTCGGGGCGCAGAACATCCGTACCATGGCGATGATCCAGCTGCTGCTCGGCAACATGGGCATGGCCGGAGGCGGCGTAAACGCATTACGCGGTCACTCTAACATTCAGGGGCTCACCGATCTGGGGCTGCTCTCCACCAGTCTGCCGGGTTATCTGACCCTGCCGTCGGAAAAACAGACCGATCTGCAAACCTATCTGACGGCGAACACCCCAAAAGCGACCCTGCCGGACCAGGTGAACTACTGGAGCAACTATCCGAAGTTCTTCGTCAGCCTGATGAAATCGTTCTACGGCGATGCGGCGCAGGAGGAGAACGACTGGGGCTTTAACTGGCTGCCAAAATGGGACCAGGCTTACGACGTCATCAAGTATTTCAACATGATGGCGAAGGGCGACGTCACGGGGTACATCTGCCAGGGCTTCAACCCGGTGGCGTCGTTCCCGGACAAAAACAAGATTGTCGCCAGCCTCAGCAAGCTGAAGTACATGGTGGTGATCGATCCGCTGGTGACCGAGACCTCGAACTTCTGGCAGAACCACGGCGAGATGAACGATGTGGATACCGCGTCGATTCAGACCGAGGTGTTCCGCCTGCCGTCTACCTGTTTTGCAGAAGAAGACGGCTCCATCGCCAACTCCGGGCGCTGGTTACAGTGGCACTGGAAGGGGCAGGATGCGCCGGGTGAAGCGCGTAACGACGGTGAAATTCTGGCCGGGATTTACCATCGCCTGCGTGAGATGTACCGCACCGAAGGCGGGAAGGGCGTTGAGCCGCTGCTACGGATGAACTGGCACTACAAACAGCCGGATCACCCGGAATCGGAAGAGGTGGCGAAAGAGAACAACGGCGTTGCACTGGCGGATCTCTATGATGCCAATGGCGTGCTGATTGCGAAGAAAGGCCAGCTGCTGAGCAGCTTTGCTCATCTACGTGATGACGGCACCACGGCATCGTCGTGCTGGATCTATACCGGCAGCTGGACCGAGCAGGGCAACCAGATGGCTAACCGCGATAACGCCGATCCGTCTGGGCTGGGCAATACGCTGGGCTGGGCCTGGGCGTGGCCGCTTAACCGTCGCGTGCTCTATAACCGCGCCTCGGCGGACATTAACGGCAAGCCGTGGGATCCAAAACGGATGCTGATCCAGTGGAACGGCACGAAGTGGACCGGGAACGATATTCCGGACTTCAACACCGCCGCGCCGGGCAGCAACACCGGGCCGTTTATCATGCAGCCGGAGGGGCTGGGACGTCTGTTTGCCATCGACAAGCTGGCGGAAGGGCCATTCCCGGAACACTACGAACCGATGGAAACGCCGCTCGGCACCAACCCGCTGCACCCGAACGTGGTCTCCAGTCCGGTGGTGCGTGTCTATCAGGAAGATGTTGTGCGCATGGGCAAGAAAGACAAGTTCCCGTACGTCGGCACAACCTATCGCCTGACCGAGCATTTCCACACCTGGACCAAGCATGCGCGACTGAACGCCATCGCCCAGCCGGAGCAGTTTGTGGAGATCAGCGAAACCCTGGCGAAGGCCAAAGGGATTGCCAACGGCGATCGCATTAAGGTCAGCAGCCAGCGCGGGTTCATTCGCGCCGTGGCGGTGGTCACCCGTCGTCTGCAGGCCCTGAACGTTCACGGTCAGCAGGTGGAAACCGTGGGTATTCCGCTGCACTGGGGCTTTGAAGGGGTGGCGCAGAAAGGCTATATCGCCAACACCCTGACGCCATCGGTGGGGGATTCCAACTCGCAAACGCCAGAGTACAAGGCGTTCCTGGTCAACATCGAGAAAGCATAAGGAGCGAATAAATGTCGATGGAAACACAAGACGTCATCAAACGCTCCGCCACTAACGGCTTTACCCCCGCGCCTCGTGCGCGGGATTACAAAGCGGAAGTGGCAAAGCTTATCGATGTCTCCTCCTGCGTGGGCTGCAAAGCCTGCCAGGTGGCCTGTTCCGAGTGGAACGATATCCGCGACGAGGTAGGGCATTGCGTTGGGGTTTACGATAACCCGGCGGATCTGAGCGCCAAATCCTGGACGGTGATGCGCTTTAGCGAAACCGATCAGAACGGCAAGCTGGAGTGGCTGATCCGTAAAGACGGCTGTATGCACTGCGAGGATCCGGGCTGTCTGAAGGCCTGTCCGTCTGCCGGGGCGATCATTCAGTACGCCAACGGTATCGTCGATTTTCAGCAAGAGAACTGCATCGGCTGCGGATACTGTATCGCCGGGTGTCCGTTCAACGTGCCGCGCCTCAATAAAGAGGATAACCGGGTCTACAAATGCACCCTGTGCGTGGATCGCGTCAGCGTCGGCCAGGAGCCCGCCTGCGTGAAGACCTGTCCGACCGGGGCCATCCACTTTGGCACCAAGAAGGAGATGCTGGAGGTGGCGCAGCAGCGGGTCGATAAGCTGAAAGCGCGCGGCTATCCCAACGCGGGCATTTACAACCCGCAAGGGGTGGGCGGGACGCACGTGATGTATGTTCTGCACCATCTCGACCAGCCGGCGCTGTATCACAACCTGCCGAAGGACCCGGCGATCGATACCTCCATCAATCTGTGGAAAGGGGCGCTGAAGCCGCTCTCTGCGGCGGGCTTTATCGCCACCTTTGCCGGGTTGATTTATCACTACGTGGGTATCGGGCCGAATAAAGAGGTGGATGACGATGAGGAGGAACATCATGACTAAATCGAAAATGATTGTGCGCACGAAGTTTATCGACCGCGCCTGTCACTGGACGGTGGTGATCTGTTTCTTCCTGGTGTCATTGTCGGGGATTTCGTTCTTCTTCCCAACCCTGCAATGGCTGACGGAGACCTTCGGCACCCCGCAGATGGGCCGTATTCTGCATCCGTTCTTCGGGGTGCTGATCTTCGTGGCGCTGATGTTTATGTTTGTGCGTTTTGTGCATCACAACATCCCGGACAAGCAGGATATTCCCTGGCTGAAGGGTATTGTTGAGGTGCTGAAGGGCAACGAGCATAAAGTTGCGCGAGTGAGTAAATACAATGCCGGGCAGAAGATGATGTTCTGGACCATCATGAGCATGATTTTTGTGCTGCTGGTGACCGGCGTCATTATCTGGCGTCCGTACTTTGCCCAGTATTTCCCGATGCAGGTGGTGCGCTATAGCCTGCTGATCCATGCGACCTCGGCCATTATTTTGATCCACGCCATTCTGATCCATATGTATATGGCGTTCTGGGTTAAAGGCTCGATTAAAGGGATGATCGAAGGGAAGGTGAGCCGCCGCTGGGCGCAGAAACACCATCCTCGCTGGTATCGGGATGTAGAGCGTATGGAAGCGCAAAAAGATGTGAGTGAAGGGATGAAGTAAGGTGCTCTGTTGCCCGGCGGCGCTGCGCTTGCGCGGGCCTACGGGGAAGAACCCCGCTCCGGACGGTTTTCCGGAGCGGGTTTAATGCTCCTTACCGGCGTTCTTTTCCTTAATACTTGTTTCCATGAGTTAGTTCTTCTTTACGGGCAATGTCATATCCATCCTGAAGAATAAAGACAATTTAGCTTCGTCTGTAATAATTAAATTGCATCCTCCCGATAAAGAACCGGGAGGGCGATAATCAGAACTTCTCTTTAATATAACGGAACGGATAAGCGGTCGGCTTAATTTTGCCAATTTTTCGTTTCGGTAATTTCACCGGTTCTTCTGGAATATCTTTATAGGGAATCTGCGACAGCAGATGCGAGATAATATTCAGCCGCACGCGCTTTTTATCTTCGGAGCGGGCGACAAACCACGGGGCCCAGGCGGTGTCGGTGGCGGCGAACATCGCATCGCGCGCTTCGGTGTAATCATCCCAGCGGGTGAAGGATTTAATGTCCATTGGGGAGAGCTTCCAGGTTTTCCGCCCGTCGTTAATGCGGTCGCGCAGACGACGCTCCTGCTCTTTAGGCGTCACTTCCAGCCAGTATTTAATGAGAATAATGCCCGCATCGACCATCGCTTTTTCAATGATGGGCGCACCGTCGAGGAATTTCTCTACCTGCTCTTCCGTACAGAACCCCATTACCCGTTCCACCCCCGCGCGGTTGTACCAGCTGCGGTCGAAAATCACGATTTCCCCCGCCGAGGGCAGATGCGGGACGTAGCGCTGGAAGTAGAGCTGGCTTTTCTCTTTTTCCGTCGGGGCGGGCAGCGCCACCACCCGGAATACGCGCGGGCTGACGCGCTCTGTCAGAGCTTTGATCGTGCCCCCTTTGCCGGCGCCGTCGCGGCCTTCAAAGACGACGCACACCTTCAGGCCCTTACTCACTACCCAGCGCTGAAGCGTTACCAGCTCCTCATGCAGGCGATGCAGCTCTTTTTCATACTCCTTGCGTTTAAGGGGGACGGGAGGCGTGTTAGTCGCAACGGGTTTGCTTTTCTTTTTATCTGCCATGATGCGTTCCTTTCAGGGATTCTGCCGGGACGGAGTGACATAACACTTTGAAGTGTAATCACCGACAGGGGGATTGGTGGAAAATATTCACACCCCACCCGAAATAATGGATGAAGCTGCCAGCGGCGCGATTTGAACTGGCTCACCATACAAGATTGTTCAATAATGTCTGTCGCAATTTTTTAACAAGTGGCTGTGGTATGAAAAAGACGGTGTTTTCGTTAGCGCTTGGCACGTTCGGTCTGGGGATGGCCGAATTTGGCATTATGGGTGTATTAACCGAGCTGGCGCGGGATGTGGGCATTACCATTCCCTCTGCCGGGAATATGATCTCATTTTATGCCTTCGGGGTAGTGATTGGCGCGCCGATTATCGCGCTCTTTTCCAGCAAGTTTTCGCTTAAAACCATTCTGTTGTTTCTGGTAACACTCTGTCTGATCGGCAATGCGATTTTTACTTTCTCCAGCTCATACACCATGCTGGCGATCGGACGGCTGGTCTCCGGCTTTCCACACGGTGCGTTCTTCGGCGTCGGCACCATTCTTCTCTCCCGCATTGCGCCCCCGGGCAAAGTGACGCTGGCGGTAGCGGGGATGATTGCCGGGATGACGGTCGCCAATCTTGCCGGCGTACCGCTTGGCACCTGGCTTGGGCACCAGTTCAGCTGGCGCTATACCTTCTTTCTGATTGCTGCATTCAATCTGCTGGTGCTGCTCTCTGTCGCCCTGTGGGTGCCGCAAACGTTCGATAAGACGCAGACCCGTCTACGGGAGCAGTTTCTCTTTCTGAAAAAGCCGGAGCCCTGGTTTATCTTTGCCGCCACCATGTTCGGCAACGCTGGGGTCTTCGCCTGGTTCAGCTTCGTTAAGCCGTTCATGATCAACGTGTCGGGCTTTTCCGAAGGGGTCATGACCGCGATCATGATGCTGATGGGGCTCGGCATGGTGCTGGGGAATCTCTTTAGCGGCAAACTGTCCGGGCGCTACAGCCCGCTGCGGATTGCAGCCTTCACCGATCTGGTCATTGTTCTCTCCCTGCTGCTGCTGTTTGCCTTCGGTGCATTCCCTGCGGCCTCGCTGGTGATGGGCTTTATCTGCTGTGCCGGGCTGTTTGCGTTGTCGGCACCGTTGCAGATCCTCCTTCTGCAGAATGCGCAGGGCGGGGAGATGCTCGGTGCGGCAGGCGGGCAGGTGGCGTTTAATCTCGGTAGCGCCATTGGGGCGTACTTTGGCGGGATGATGATTACCCTGGGCTATAGCTGGAGTTACGTCACATTACCGGCGGCGCTGCTTTCATTCTGCGCCATGTCGTCGCTATTGATTTATGGCCGTCTGAAATCGCGGCGGGGAGAGGCTAACGCACAGGCGATAGCCTAAGCAACGTGCGCGCAGCTGCCCGGCGGCGCTGCGCTTGCACGGGCCTACGTTTTCCCCGGTCTGGCTTTTGTAGGCCGGGGAAGCGAAGCGCCACCCGGCAAAAAGCATTCACATCACGCTTTCGAGGTTTTTCAGGAAATCTTCAACCTGCTCTGACGAGGCAGTGTCTGCCTCGTAAAGAATATCCAGCGTGACATCCTTCAGGCCGCAAAAACCGAAAACGCCTTCAACCAACTGGGTTCGTATCGCCGTCGAATATCCGTGTTTATCAAAGCCCTTGAGATCGCTGCCCGCCGTCGCGACAAGGCGTACCGGTACATCACGTAAGTTACCCACAATCCGACCATCTTCCCCCACCTTGTACGCCCAGTTCAGGGTGAGTACCCGATCAAACCAGCCTTTCAGCAGACCCGGAACGGACCACCAGTAGATCGGGAAGACAAACACCAGCATATCTGCCCGCTCCACGCGCTGTTGTTCACGCCGGATATCGGCAGGCGGGGCGCTGGTCTCCCGGTGATACAGCGCAAGATCGGGACGCAGCATTGCCGGTGTAAAGGCTTCAGCGTGGAGATCGGCAATCTCGACCTGCGTACCTTGTTCACGTAAGCGGGCAGCAATTCGCGCCGCCAGTGTGTGGGATAACGAATTTTCGACAGGATGAGCCGTCACGATCAGCGCATTATCTATGACATGTGTTACAGACATAACCACCTCAGCACGCAGTTAACCTGTAACTTATATTACTATTGGTAACTTACATGTCAATCCGGCAACACCATTCATTTTGTGCTGTCGGCACAGGTGTTCAGTACGCCAAACATCACGCCGCAGAGCATATCTTCTGCGACGTTACGGGCCAGTGCCCCGTTGCTCGCGGCGGTACTAAGCGCCTCCGCCGCACCGATAATGGCCGTTAGCGCCGCTTCACCCTGCACCCCTTTCAGGGTGATATAGGGGGAGAGCGCCATGCGCAGGCAGTCTGCACATTCGGCAACGCAGGCTTCCCGAAATGTCAGCAGCGCCCGGGAGCCGGACAGGGCAGCAGCGATAGGGCCTGTCTCTGGCCCGGCGCTGATGGCGCAATCAATATAGGCGGCACTGAAAAAACTGACGGTGTTTTCCAGGGTTTTATTATCGACATTCAGCGTTTCACGGAATTTTTTTAACTGCCGATCGCTGTAATCCTGATACAGCGCCATCAACAATCCTTCACGATCGCCGAAGTGATCGTAGGGAATGGGCTTGGTGACGTTTGCCCGCTCGGCCAGATAGCCCAGCGTCAGTGCCTCGGTGCCTTGCTGACGCACGATCCCACGTGCCACTTCCAGCAACTGTACCCGTCGATCCTCTTTTCTTAACCGTTTAACGACCATATTGTCCTCGCGCCAGTGTCTACTAAAGGTAGTTTACACGGTTTATTCGCGAGGCTGTATGCTTTGCAATAATATCGCCGTCTCGTTGCTCCATACCAAATGGTTCCCTGGGTTAACATCAAACGGTTAACGCTCGCGAGGACCGCGGCGGCAGGATATGTTTCATATTACGGTGCAGAAGTGGATAGCGGGGTGTTGTGGCCGTAGGCCCGGCAAGCGAAGCGCCGCCGGGCATGCGAGAGTTATGAACGGAAATCAATCACCATACGGCCACGGATCTGGCCTTGCTCCATCTCTTTAAAGATGGCGTTGATATCCCCCAGCGGACGCAGCGCCACTTTCGGCACCACTTTGCCTTCGGCGGCGAACTGGAAGGCTTCGGTCAGATCCTGACGGGTGCCCACCAGCGAGCCCACCACCTGAATGCCATCCAGTACCAGACGTGGAATATCAAGGCTCATTGAATCCGGCGGCAGGCCAACGGCCACCACGCGACCACCGGCACGAACGGCATCTACCGCCGAGTTAAAGGCCACTTTCGCCACCGCCGTTACCACCGCAGCGTGGGCGCCGCCGGTTTTTTCCTGGATGAATTTCGCGGCATCCTCCGTGCGGGAGTTAACCACCAGATCGGCGCCCATGCTCTCGGCCAGTTTCAGCTGTTCATCATTGATATCAACCGCAATCACTTTGGCGTTGAACACATTTTTGGCGTACTGCAGCGCAAGGTTCCCCAGCCCGCCGAGGCCATAGATAGCGATCCACTGGCCAGGCTTAATCTCAGAGACTTTTACCGCTTTATAGGTGGTTACCCCGGCGCAGGTGATACTGCTGGCGGCGGCGGAGTCCAGGCCGTCCGGCACTTTTACCGCATAATCGGCGGTGACGATGCACTCTTCCGCCATCCCACCGTCCACAGAGTAACCGGCGTTCTTCACGTTTCGGCACAGGGTTTCGTTACCGGAGTTACAGTATTCGCAGTGGCCACAGCCTTCGAAAAACCATGCCACGCTGGCACGATCCCCTGGTTTGAGCGAGGTGACGCCCGGGCCAATCTCTTGTACCACACCAATGCCTTCATGCCCGAGGATCACCCCGGTTTTATCCCCAAAATCGCCGTTTTTGACGTGAAGATCGGTATGGCAGACGCCGCAGCAGTCCATCTTCAGCAGCGCTTCCCCATGTTTCAGCGGGCGCAGGGTTTTCTCGGTCACTTCTACCTGATGGTCTTTGGTCACGACAGCAGCTTTCATATGTTTCTCCATTTTCATATTGCGGATCTGCGGGGCAGGTTCGACAGAACGAAATACCCATTAAGGATTAGGTTATTTAATGATTGTGACAAGGCCATAGCAACATAATGTAATAATTTAATTGATTTTTTGCGGCCCGGGTCGCGCAAAATGAGTAATGGGCATAATAATAGAGTGGTTATTATTTCTGCAGTAAATGTGTAATGTTTCTGACATAACCAGACCGTAAGGTGTTGTCTTCTCAATAACCGAAGAGTTAAAAAGACAATGCATCTGGTAAAAAAACTTCTCGCAGTGAGCGTTCTTTTGTCCGCTTCCGTACAGGCGCAAAACATCCTCGAATTCCCTCAGCCTGACAACAACCCGGAAGAGTTCTACGCCGTCACCGAAATTCCGGCGGGCGGGATCATTAAGTATGAAACCGACGCCAAAACCGGCTTTATCATCGCCGACCGTTTCCAGTCGATGCCGGTGGCTTACCCGGCAAACTACGGCTCGCTGACCCAGTCGCTGGCGGGGGATGGCGATCCGCTGGATGTGATTTTCTACACCCGCGCGCCGATGGCCCCGGGCACCCTGATTAAACTCCGCGCCATTGGCGTGCTGAAGATGATCGATGGCGGCGAGAAAGATGACAAAATCGTGGCGGTGCCAGCCAGCAAAATTGACCCGACCTATGACGACATCAAAGAGCTGAGCGATCTGCCGAAGATTGAGCAGCAGCGCCTGGAGTCGTTCTTCCGCGTCTACAAGCAGTTGCCGGAAGGGCGCAAGTCGGTGGAACTGAACGGCTTTAACGATGCCGCCACCGCGAAGCAGGAGATCAAACAGGCATGGGATGCCTGGAAAACCCGTCAGCCGAAGTAAAAATTGCCCGGCGGCGGCTACCCGCCGGGCGATCTCCTACAGCTGCGCCGTCAGCGCGGCAATCTCCTCCAACCACTGCGCCTGAAGCTGCGGCTTCTGATGTTTAGGCTTACGCAGCAGATCCTCTTCCAGCAGTCTCTCCAGCATTATCAGCCGCTCCAACAGATCGTCAGCGGGTTCAGCCTGGCTGACGCACGGGGTAGCGGGGACCGGTTGGGCTTGTAATCCGCTCTCCTCACGCAGCCGGGCAAACACCGCGTCGGCATCGTGCCATTCGCTGAGTTGGCCCTTTTCTATCAGCCAGAAGCGGTTACAACTCTGACTGATTAACTGCCGATCGTGGCTGACCAGCAGCACGCCGCCTTCAAACTGTTGTAGCGTCTCCGCCAGCGCCTCTTTGCCTTCCATATCCAGATGGTTGGTTGGCTCATCAAGCATCAGCAGACTGAAGCGGGCCAGCGTCAGGCCAATAAAGAGCAGGCGCGAACGCTCTCCGCCGCTGAGGGTGCTGACCTTTTGCCCGTGACGCGCCCAGGCGAACCCGGCGGAGATCAGCGCCATCTTGCGATCCTGGATGTTCGGTGCGAAGGGCTCCAGAGCATCAATCAGCGTGGCGTCATCCGCCAGCTGATGCAGGGTCTGGTCGTAATAGCCCAGCGTCACGCGCGGATGGATAGTCAATCCGGCGTGGCTTGCACTGGCGATAATCTGCTGCCAGATAAGCCGCATTAACGAGGATTTACCGCAGCCGTTACGCCCGACAATGGCGACCCGATCGCCGCTTTTTAAGCGGACGTTTTCTACCGAGAAGAGCGTCGGCAGCCCTGGAGCAGGCGCCACACCCAGCCTGTCGATCTCCAGCAGACGGTCGGCCCGCAGGGCATCGCCGCGCAGGGTTAAGGTCCAGGGGCTGCCCGAGGTCAGCGCCGTCTGGCTCTCCTTCAGCCGCTCTACCTGGCGCTCCATCTGTTTGGCTTTGCGAGCCAGATCTTCGTTGTCGTAGACCTTGCCCCAGGTCGCCAGCCGTTTCGCGCTGGCGGTGACCCGGTCGATCTCCTTTTGTACCGCTTTATGGCGCAGGGCGTCGCTCTCGTCTTTCTCTGCCAGCGCCTGACGCGCGCGGGTGCAGGGAAGGGCGAAGTAGTGCAGCGTTTTGTCGCGCAGGATCCAACTGCCGTTGGTAACGGCATCCAGGAGCTGTCTGTCGTGAGACACCAGCACAAAGCTGCCGGACCAGCGCTGGAGGAACTGTTCCAGCCACAGCAGCGTAGGCAGATCCAGGTGGTTGCTGGGTTCATCGAGCAGGAGCAGATCCGGCTCGCTAATCAGCGCCCGCGCCAGCAGCAGACGGGTATGCTGGCCGCCGCTGAGGGTCGCCGAGGGCAACGCCATATCGTCCGGGGTAAAGCCCATGCTCGCCAGCAGCGTTTCTGCCCGCCAGCGCAGGCTTTCACGCTCGGCTACCGGCAGCTGCGCCAGCACCGCATCCAGCATGGTTAACGGATAGATCGTCTCCGGAAGATGCTGTTCCACCCGCGCCATCAGGCAGTGGCCGGCCAGCGCCACCGTGCCGGAAAGCGGCGTTTCGGTGCCATCGAGGATCTTCAGCAGGGTACTTTTGCCGCAGCCGTTATCGCCCAGCAGACCAATGCGGTCGCCTTTTTTCAGGCTAAAGGTGAGGTCGTTAAACAGCGTGTCAAAGGCGGTATCAACACGAAGAGAAAGTGCAGTCAGTAATGTGCTCATTTGCTTACTCAAGAGTTACAGGCATGGAAATGCCTCGTCAATCAACGCTGACGATAACCCGGTAAGCCCGAGAGAAGGGATGTCTTAGGTGTCTTCGCTCAAGCCGAAGTTATCGCAGCACGAAACCGATAACGCTTGAGCAGGTGCGATCACCAAGGTGGAATGAAATATCAAAGATTTCATTGCACAGCATAATTAGCCTCCTTTTTATTCAGTGGGTTGATGGATGAAGCGAGTGTAGCGGGGAAGGTGTCTTTCAGCAAGGAATGTTAGTTGGTTGCATTTTAAAACCACATCATCTAGCCTTTATTTGGTTTTACTTTAAAACCAATTGAGAGGATGTGAGAGCATGAAAGTGGAAATGGCGTTATCGACAGGGGAGGCGAAACCTGCGGGTCTGTCGCGTAGCCTGGTATGGCTCTTCGCAATCGCCAGCGGAATGAGCGTGGCGAATGTCTATTTCGCACAACCGCTGCTGGATGCGCTGGCGCAGGATTTTGCTATCAGCCAGGCGGCGGTCGGCGGCGTTGTCACTGCTACCCAGGCCGGTTGTGCGCTGGCGCTGCTCTTTCTGGTGCCGTTGGGCGACGGGATGGATCGCCGTCGATTGATGATGATCCAGCTTCTGGCACTGGTGGCCGTGCTGGTGGCGGTGGGGATGGCACAATCCGCGCCTGTGCTGCTGACGGCGATGCTGGCTGTCGGCCTGCTCGGTACGGCGATGACCCAGGGGTTGATCGCTTATGCGGCGAATGCGGCTGCGTCTCACGAGCAGGGGCGTGTGGTGGGGGCGGCGCAGGGCGGGGTATTTATCGGTTTACTGTTGGCGAGGGTTTTCGCCGGAGGGGTGAGTGACCTCGCAGGCTGGCGCGGGGTCTATTTCTGCGCAGCGGGCCTGATGCTAATGCTTGCGATCCCCCTGCTGCGAGGGCTACCTGCCACACCCGCGGTTAGCGGTACGCTCAGCTATCCGCGTCTGCTCGCCTCAATGGTGACGCTGCTTCGTCAGGAAAAGGTCTTACAGGTCAGGGGCATTCTGGCGCTGCTGATGTTTGCAGCGTTCAACATTTTCTGGAGCGCGTTGGTATTGCCCCTGAGCGCGCCACCCTTTAATTTCTCCCATACCGCCGTTGGCGCGTTTGGGCTGGTTGGGGTAATTGGTGCCCTTGCCGCAGCGCGGGCCGGGCAGTGGGCCGACCGGGGACTGGCGCAACGCACCAGCGCGATGGCGCTTCTGGCGCTGCTGCTTGCCTGGTGGCCGCTGTCGCTGATGGAGGTGTCGCTGTGGGCGCTGGTGATCGGCATCGTGTTGCTCGATCTGGGCGGTCAGGCATTGCATGTCACCAATCAGAGCCTGATCTTTCGCACCCGGCCAGAGGCGCACAGTCGGCTGGTTGGCCTCTATATGCTGTTTTACGCCGTCGGCAGCGGGCTGGGGGCGATTGGCACCACTTTTACCTGGGCTCTTCTGGGCTGGCAGGGGGTCTGTTTGCTGGGGGCGATGGTCAGCCTGCTGGCGCTGGTGTTCTGGTGGGTGACGCGGGGCAGGTAAGGTGCGGTCGGTTCGCCGGGCAAGCGTAAGCGCCGCCCGGCGATGCAGGAGGTTAGATCGAAGTCCGACGGTAGCTGCGGTATTCCGGCTTCCAGAAGTTCTCGTCAATCGCCTGCTGCAGGGCGTCAGCAGAGGTTTTCACCGCCACCCCTTGCTGCTGCGCCATCTTACCCACCGCAAAAGCGATCGCTTTCGACACCACGTGAATATCCTTCAGTTCCGGCAGAACCAGCCCTTCACCGTTATTGACCAGCGGAGAGTGCTTCGCCAGGGTTTCGCTGGCGGACATCAGCATCTCATCGGTGATGCGCGAGGCACCCGAGGCGATAACGCCAAGGCCAATCCCCGGGAAGATATAGGAGTTGTTGCACTGGGCGATGGGGTAGATTTTGTCCTTCCAGACCACTGGCGCAAACGGGCTGCCGGTGGCGACCAGCGCATTGCCTTCGGTCCAGGCGATGATGTCCTGCGGGGTGGCTTCCACGCGCGAGGTCGGGTTCGACAGCGGCATCACGATTGGGCGGGCGCAGTATTTATGCATCTCGCGGATGATCTCTTCCGTGAAGAGCCCGGTCTGGCCGGAAACGCCGATCAGAATGTCCGGCTTCACGTTGCGGACCACATCCAGCAGTGAAAGCACTTCGTTATCGGTATCCCAGTTTTTGAGGTTCTCGCGCTTTTGCACCAGCTTGGTCTGGAACGGCAACAGGTTCGGCATGGCGTCGGTCAGCAGGCCGAAGCGGTCGACCATAAAGACGCGGGAACGCGCCAGCTCTTCGCTGAGCCCTTCGCGCTGGGTCTGGGCGATGATCTGCTCGGCGATGCCGCACCCGGCGGAACCGGCGCCGAGGAAGACGATTTTCTGGTAGCTGAGCTGATTGCCCGCCGCGCGGCTGGCCGCAATCAGCGTACCGACCGTTACCGCTGCGGTGCCCTGAATATCATCATTAAAGGAGCAGATTTCGTCGCGATAGCGATTCAGCAGCGGCATGGCGTTTTTCTGGGCGAAATCTTCAAATTGAAGCAGTACGTCCGGCCAGCGGTGTTTTACCGCCTGGATGAAATCATCCACGAACTGATAGTACTCGTCGTCGGTGATGCGCGGGTGGCGCCAGCCCATATAGAGCGGATCGTTGAGCAGCTGCTGGTTATTGGTACCCACATCCAGTACCACTGGCAGGGTGTAGGCCGGGCTGATGCCGCCGCAGGCGGTGTAGAGCGACAGCTTACCGATCGGAATGCCCATTCCGCCGATCCCCTGGTCGCCGAGTCCCAGAATACGTTCCCCGTCGGTTACGACGATCACTTTGATGTTGTGGTTGGAGACGTTCTGCAGAATGTCATCCATGTTGTGACGGTTCTGATAGGAGATAAACACGCCCCGTGAGCGGCGATAGATTTCCGAGAAACGTTCGCAGGCGGCGCCGACGGTTGGGGTGTAGATCACCGGCATCATCTCGTCGAGATGGTTTTGCACCAGGCGGTAGAAGAGGGTTTCGTTGGTGTCCTGGATATTGCGCAGGTAGATATGTTTATCGATCTCGGTTTTGAATCCCTGGTACTGGATCCACGCGCGTTCGGCCTGTTCTTCAATGGTTTCGACCACTTCCGGCAGCAGGCCCAGCAGGTTGAAGTTGCTGCGCTCTTCCATGCTGAAGGCGCTGCCCTTGTTCAGGAGGGGAAACTCCAGCAGTACCGGACCGGCGTAAGGAATATAGAGGGAGCGATTTTTTTTGGCTTTGTTGTCCATGTTACTCACTTAATTTTTTGGAAATCCGTCCCTGGCACTGGTGTTGATCATTGTCGCTGTCGTGCCCGCAGGGGATGTCAGGCGCATAGTATAGAGGAGGTGAATGTTAAAAACTGCAACATACAAATAAAAACACCATCGGTTTTGCCGATGGTGTCGGGGATCTTTAGGGAGAACTTACTTTGGTTGCTGGCGTTTTCTGCCGGTGGCGTGGGTGACCTGCGTTTCGCTGCCTCCCTCAATGACCACTTTGCGCTGGTTAGACACCTTGTAGTTCATTCCCAGAATATGGCGTGCCTGACGGTTCGATTTCATATTGACTCCTCCATCCTGTTGATAGTGATAAGGTGATCGAAATATAACCCTTAAGGTTGCCTCTCCAGCATAGCAGGTTTTCAGAAACTGTCGTGCTGGCCGCTTACGACGTAGTTAATGGTTTGCTGGTAGATATCACTGAGGATGTCATTGTCTGAGGCTTCTACCCACTTTGTCAGTTCCATTAAAATGTCATCTTCAGTGACCGCGCCCATTTCAGCGCGTAAACCCTGTGCGATAGCGTTAACCAATTCCGGCTGTGCGGATGTCGTATTTGCAGAATAATAATTAAACATGTTGCCTCCGTGTCGTTTTCTGTTTAATGGTCCGGCTCGCAAAAACATCGTGATATTCAGAATGACAAATATTTTTGCCGCTGTGTTTAAGAATCCTCTCAGAAATATTGCTGTCATAAAATCATGCTTTTTCATGATCTTAGAAAATAGAATATATTCTTTAGACTCCTTAAAAATAATCCTGTGTCAGTTGGCCCCGAATTAAATATTATTGTAGACAGATTTAAATTACACGGAAAAATCCTGGTTGCAATAGTCATAACCTCTCCGACTTCACAGATTAATCCTGATATATCACACTTTCGGGCTCTCTCTTCAGCGTGGTCTATACTGAAGGCTTTGTAAGCCAACAAGGAGAGCAAGAATGACAATTCATAAGCACGGTTCAGCACACTGGTCTGGTGATATTAAACGCGGCAAGGGGACGGTTTCGACTGAGAGCGGCGTTCTTAATCAGCAACCTTACGGCTTCAACACCCGCTTTGAAGGGGAAAAAGGCACCAACCCGGAAGAGTTGATTGGTGCTGCGCATGCGGCCTGTTTCTCTATGGCCCTGTCGTTGATGCTGGGTGAGGCGGGCTATACTGCGGATTCCATTGATACCAATGCAGATGTCTCTCTGGATAAAACCGACAGCGGTTTTACCATCAGCAAAGTCGCTCTGCAGAGCAAAGTAACCGTTCCGGGCATCGACCCGCAGCAGTTTGACGGCATTATCCAGAAAGCGAAAGCGGGATGCCCGGTTTCACAGCTGCTGAAAGCGGAAATCACCCTCGACTATCAGCTGAATTGATTGTCCTGCCGGGCGTTGCGCCCGGCTATCCCTTCACCGCGGCGGGAAAGACCTCCGCCAGCCACGCGATAAATACCCTCAGACGATGCGTCATATGCCGGTTTTGCGGATAAACCACGTAAAACGGGTAGTGCGGCGGACGCCACCTGTCGAGGATCTCTACCAGCGTGCCCGCTTCCAGCAGTGCGCCTGCTGAGTAACGAAACGTCTGTATTATCCCCATCCCGGCCACCGCTGCCGCCAGATGACCGTTGCTCTCGTTCACACCTATATGATGCACCAGATTAATGTCGCGGATCTCATTCTCATGGGTAAAGCGAAACGGCACGGCGCGTCCGGTTACTGGCGACAGGTAACTTACCAACTTATGGCCGTTGCGCAGCTCCTCCGGATAAGCGGGGATCCCGTACTGCTTCAGATAGCCCGGTGTGGCACAGGTGACCATCTCTGCATTGCCAATATGCCGGGCAATAAGCGAAGAGTCCTCCAGCGCGCCGCCGCGGATAACGCAGTCCACGTTGCCGCTGATCAGATCCACTGGCCGGTCGGCCACACCAAGATCGATACGGATAGCGGGGTAGCGGCGTATAAAATCCGGCAGCGCAGGGATCAGCACGTCTCGCGCCGTAGAGCCGCCCACATCGATGCGGAGGTGCCCCTGGGGCTGCTGTTTCGCCTGGCTGAAAGAAGTGTCTATCTCTTCGATATCAATCAGCACCCGGCGGGCTTTTTCGTAATAGTCCTGGCCCTCTGGCGTCGCCGTCACCCGGCGGGTTGTGCGTTGCAGCAGCCGCACGTCCAGATGGGCCTCCAGCGCTTTCACCAGCTTGCTGAGGCTGGCGATGGGCATATTCAGTGAGTCCGCCGCCCGGGTAAAGCTGCCGGTTTCTACCACGCGCGTAAAGGCGCGCATGGCCTGTAATTGATCCATAGAGGGGCGCTCCGCCACAGAGATTATTCCCACAGGGAAAAAGTGATTTCCATTTTTGCTAATTTTTCACTAATGCCGCAAGGGCTACAGTGCTTCCACACCAACAATGTGGAAGGAAAAGCAAAATGAACACAGCATTAACAGGTAAAATCGCACTCGTCACCGGCGGCACCAGCGGCATCGGTCTGGCAACGGCAAAAGAGCTGCAAGCCCAGGGGGCGAAGGTCTATATCACCGGTCGCCGCCAGGCGGAGCTGGACAACGCCATCGCCACCCTCGGCGGGCAGGTCACCGGCATTCGCGCCGACGCCTCCGTACTCGCCGATCTTGATACCGTTTATGCCCAAATCGCCGAACAGTCCGGGCGGCTGGATGTGCTGTTCGCGAACGCCGGCGGGGGCGATATGCTGCCTCTGGGGGCGATAACCGAAGAACAGTTCGACCGCATTTTTGCCACCAACGTCCGCGGCGTACTGTTTACCGTTCAAAAAGCGCTGCCGCTGCTGACCGACAAAGCCTCGGTGATCCTGACCGGCTCCACGGTCTCCATTAAAGGTACCGCTAACTTCAGCGTCTATAGCGCCAGCAAGGCGGCGGTAAGAAACTTCGCCCGCTCCTGGGCGCTGGATTTGCAGGGGCGCGGTATCCGGGTGAACGTGGTCAGCCCGGGCCCGATTAAAACCCCGGGGCTGGGAGAACTGGTGCCAGAAGATCAGCGGCAGGGGCTGTTTGATGCCTTAGCCGCTACGGTACCGATGGGGCGTATTGGCGAGCCGGAAGAGGTGGGGAAAGCGGTGGCGTTCCTCGCCTCCGATGCCGCCAGCTTCATCAACGCCGTCGAGCTGTTTGTGGACGGCGGGATGGCGCAAATCTGACGCAAACAGGACTGACTGAACGTGCCGCGGACGGCATGTCTGTCTGCAACAACAAGGATGTTTCTCTACTTTATGGCACCAATAAGCATTCACACTGATTATTTTTGAGCCGAATCGATCTTTTCTGAATATATCCTCGTAATACTATTAGGCCACGAATGTAATTTATGCTAAACAATAGCTTAAAAGCCCTAACATTCGACCAGGAACACTAGCTGTGCTGACGACTCTTATTTATAAAAGCCAGTTAAATCCATCCTGCCAATCATTATCTCTTATTTCACTTGTTGAAAAAGCCAGGCAGCGGAATTCCGCCCTGGATGTGACGGGCATTTTGCTGTTTAACGGCGTCGACTTTTTGCAGATCCTTGAAGGATCGGAAGAGGTCATTGAAAAACTGTTTTGTAAGATCCGTAGCGACAAACGCCATCACAGCGTGGTAGAGCTGATGCGCGATTATGGCCCGCACAGACGCTTCGAAAATGTCGGCATGCTACTCTTCGACCTGCTGGTTGATAGCCAGAAATCGGTGCTCTCATCGGTGCTGCGCTACAGCAAGCTGGACTACTATCTGGCAGCGCAGGATCGGGTGTTCAAGTTTATTCAGTCGTTTATTACCCGGGAACAGCCCACCCGCGACCGGACGGTCTTCCTGCCGGAGAGATGGAGACTGGCCCCGGAGCATGCCCCGTTTGGGCAAGGCATCAACGCGCTCATCGAAAATCAGGTCTGCCAGTTTGCCCTGCAACCCATTATTGAACCCACCGAGGGGAAAATCTCCTCGCTGGAGGCGTTAATTCGCGGTAACGACGGAGGAAGTCCGGAACGCTTCTTTAGCGCCATCGATCAGGACAAAATGTACGAAGTGGATCTCCAGACGAAGGCATATGCTTTTGCCCTGGCGGAGAAAATCGGCATCGGCAATCATAAAATCGCCGTCAATCTGCTGCCGATGTCGCTGGTGAATGTCCCTGGTGCTGTTGATTTTCTGATGGACCAGATCCTCATCCACGGCCTGCAGCCGGAGCAGGTGGTGATTGAAGTCACCGAAAACGAAATGATCTCCGGGTTCAACCAGTTTAATAGCGCCATTAAGCAGCTTCGGGCGGCAGGTATTGGCCTGGCGATCGATGATTTTGGCTCCGGGTATGCCGGGCTGTCGCTGTTAACCCGTTTCCAGCCGGATAAGCTCAAAATCGACCGTGAGATTGTCAGCGACATCCATTTGAGCGGCCCGAAGCAGGCAATTGTGAAGTCGATTATCAGCTGTTGTACAGACCTTGAAATTGCGCTGGTGGCCGAGGGCATTGAGAAGATCGACGAGTGGTGCTGGCTGGAGTCGGCTGGCATTAAGCGTTTTCAGGGCTTTCTCTTCTCCCGGCCAAAATTAAACGGGGTAGGAGAGATCCACTGGCCGCAGTTGTCCAGCACACCTTTCCTGAGCGATTAAATATTCAGCAATAAGGATTGGGTAAATAGTTGAATATTTACAATGCTTCGCAGGTTAAATTATTAGCAAATATTTTGTAATGCAGTGATTTTAATAAATTTAATGTTTTTTCGGCTTTTTTATTAATAAATAACTTTAACTCAATGTTAATTTTGCGCTGCCGATAATACCTCAGACCGTATTGTTTCTGAGGTATTTATGTCATTAAAAAAGTCGTCTCTTGCCATCCTGCTTGCCCTGCTGTTTTTCTTTGTCGCCAGTGCCGCAACTAACGTCTGGCTGGCCATTAAAAGCAACAACTCCCTGGATAACGTGAATAAAGAGATTCAGGTGGTGTTATCCATTATCGATCCCATTAACCATAGCCGTACCCTGCGCGTGCGGGTTATGGAGTATATGAAACAGGTGGAAAGTGGCGACACCACCGGTCTCGATGAGAAGCTGGCCTCCGTTAAGCTGGCTCTGACCAAAGCCGATGGCGCCTTCGCCGCGTTTAATGACGCCCCCCGCCTGGCGGACGAAGCGCCGCTGGTGAAAAACTATAATGACGGCTGGCTGGCCTACCGCGATCGTGGCCTGGTGCCGCTGATTGAGGCGGCTTCCGCCCATGACAAGGCAAAGTTTGATGCGCTGATCCCGCAGATTTCTGGCCTCGACCGCCAGTACGAAATTGTCCTCGATCAGGTGCTGTCGGTGCACCAGAAATACGCGAAACAGTTAAATGATGATGCGCGGACGCAGTTTTCATCCGGCTTAACCATCATTATTGCTTTTGCCGCCCTGTTTGTGGTG
The DNA here is from genome assembly GCF_055805075.1 of Leclercia sp. GHBNCSD. Classification (NCBI taxonomy): domain Bacteria; kingdom Pseudomonadati; phylum Pseudomonadota; class Gammaproteobacteria; order Enterobacterales; family Enterobacteriaceae; genus Leclercia; species Leclercia sp. GHBNCSD. The sequence goes on from NZ_JBQVYO010000002.1 coordinate 63,144, forward strand.
GTCATTATCGGGGTGAGCGTGCTGATGAAGCGGTTTGTCTTCGCGCCGATTCATCTTGCCCGTGAGCACTGCAGCCAGATCGCCGCCGGTAAATTAACGGAAGCGGTACCGCAGAAAACCGGATCGAACAATGAGATCGACCTGCTGATGGGCTCGATGGAGGAGATGCGTCTGGCCCTGCTGGATACCGTCTCTCAGGTACGTGCCGCCTGCCATACCGTTAACCACGCCTCGCAGGAGATTGCCTCCGGCAATATCGACCTGGCTTCCCGTACCGAGCAGCAGGCTGCCGCCCTGACGGAAACGGCCGCCAGCATGGAGCAACTGAGCGCGACGGTTGCCAATAATACCGAGAACGTCAACCAGGCAGGTAAGCTGGTGCAGGATGCGGTAAACAACGCCCGTACCGGGGAGGCCGTGACCCGCGAGGTGATCGAAACCATGAACACCATCGCCGCCAACTCTCAGCGCATCGAAGATATCACCAGCGTCATTAACAGCATCGCCTTCCAGACCAACATTCTGGCGCTGAATGCCGCCGTTGAAGCGGCGCGCGCCGGAACTCAGGGGCGTGGATTTGCAGTGGTGGCGACTGAAGTGCGCACTCTGGCGCAGAAAAGCGCCGTGGCGGCGAAGGATATTGAGAACCTCATCGCCCAGTCGGTTTCCAGCGTGAAAAACGGTTCGCAGCTGGTGAATCGCTCGGGTGAGGTCATTCATGCCATCATCACCTCGGTGAACAAAGTCAACGCGCTGATGGAACAGATTCAGGTGGCGTCCGAAGAGCAGAGCCGCGGCATTGGTCAGGTAGGGCAGGCCGTGACCGAAATGGATGGCGTGACCCAGCAGAACGCCGCGCTGGTGCAGGAGTCTGCGGCGGCAGCGGCTTCGCTGGAAGAGCAAGCCAGACACCTCACCCAAAGTATTGCCAGCTTCCGCCTTCCGGAACCAGCATAAGGCAATGTCTGATTGCCCGGCAGCGCTGCGCTTGCCGGGCCTGCAGTTTTATCGTTCGTAGGCCGGGTAAGGCGCAGCCGCCACCCGGCGATACCCTGACCACACCTTTTCCTGCCGCTTCGTCGTGACCCATCTCACATTAATTTCCTGGTCTATGCTTGATGTGCATGCGCGGCGGATTGCCGCCGCACTTTCTCTTTTTCCCTCTGCGTAACGATAAACGTTAAGCACCCTGAGGAACACGGGTCAAACGAGGTGGTGGAATGACAGCTAAATCTATTACGTATTGGGGTTGTGAACACATTGATGCTAACACGGTTCGCTTCCATCTATGGGCCAGCGGTCAGGAGCAGGTCTCCCTGCGCCTCAACGACGAAACGCTGGCGATGCACCCGACCGGTGACGGCGGATTTGAACTGACGGTTGACTACGTCAAACCCGGTTCACCCTACAGTTATATTCTGGCAGACGGCACTGCGGTGCCGGATCCCGCCTCCCGCGCCCAGCAAGGGGATGTCAACGGTCCTTCGCTGGTGTGCGATCCCGACAGCTATGTCTGGCGCAATACTGAATGGCAGGGCCGACGCTGGGAAGAGAGCGTGGTCTATGAGCTGCATATCGGTACCTTTACCCCGGAAGGCACCTTCCGCGCGGCAGCCGACAAGCTGCCGTATCTGGCCTCGCTGGGCATCACAATGATTGAACTGATGCCCGTATCGCAGGCCGGAGGCAATCGCAACTGGGGCTATGACGGAGTGCTGCTCTATGCCCCGCACAGCGCCTACGGTACGCCAGATGAGCTGAAAGCCTTTGTGGATACCGCTCACGGACTGGGGCTGTCGGTGGTGCTGGATATTGTGCTGAACCATTTTGGTCCGGAGGGGAACTACCTCCCGCGCCTCTCCCCGGACTTTTTCCATCCGGAGCGAATGACCCCCTGGGGAAATGGCATCGCCTACGATGTAGCCCCCGTGCGTCAGTTTATGATCGGCGTGCCGCTTTACTGGCTGGAGGAGTTCCGCTTCGATGGATTGCGCTTCGACGCCATCGATCACATTGCAGATTCGTCTGAAAAACATATCTTGGTTGAAATTGCTGAACGCATCCGGGCGCAGATAACCGATCGCCCGATCCATCTCACCACCGAAGACAACCGCAACATTATCTCGTTGCATCCTTACGGTGAGGATGGCTCCCCGTCGCTTTACACCGCCGAATGGAATGACGATCTGCACAATGCCATTCACGTCCTGGCCAGTGGGGAAACCCACGCCTGGTACCGGGACTTTGCGCATCAGCCGGAAAAATGGGTCGCCCGGGCGCTGGCGGAAGGGTTTGCCTATCAGGGCGAAATCACTCCCCGGGACCGGGAGCCACGCGGGGTTAAAAGCATCGACCAGCCGCCGGTGGCCTTTGTCGACTTTATCCAGAATCACGACCAGGTGGGGAACCGGGCGCAGGGGGATCGTCTGCTCTCCCTTATCGGAGAGGATCGCACCCGGGTGCTGCTGGCCGCGCTGCTGCTGTCGCCGCATATCCCGCTCATGTTTATGGGCGAGGAGTTCGGCGAAACCCGGCCATTCCTCTTCTTTACCGATTTTCACGGTGATCTTGCGCGGGCGGTACGGGAAGGACGGGCGAAGGAGTTCGCCGACCATGCCAGCCACCAGGAGGAGGGCGTGCCCGATCCGAACGCGCTGGAGACCTTTACACGATCGAAACTCGACTGGGACAAAGTTAACCAGCCGGAGGGGGAAAGCTGGTTGAGCTTTACCCGTCACCTGTTGCAGCTGCGTCAGCAGGTGATTGTGCCGCTGCTGGCAACCGCCCGCAACGGTGGGGGCAAGGTGCTGGACCTGGCACCCGGCTGCGTGGCAGTCACCTGGACGTTTCCACGGGGAACCCTGTCGCTGGCGTTTAACGTCGGTGGCCATACGGAGGCGTTGCCCGATCTGCCGGGTGAAACCCTCTTTGCCTGGCCTGAGATCCATACCGAATTACGGCCCGACACCCTTATTGTCCGCTTTGCCCCTGGAGAACCAACCTGATGATCCCCACAGCGACCTGGCGTATCCAGTTTCGTAATGGCATGACGTTCGATCGTGCCGCCAGTCTGGTGCCCTATCTGCAACAACTTGGCATCAGCCATCTGTATGCCTCGCCGATTTTTACCGCTGCCCGTGATTCGACCCACGGTTATGACGTGACCGACGCCAATGAGATCGACCCGGCCATTGGTGGCCGCGCCGGATTTGAACGGCTGGTCAGTGCCCTTAAGGCGGCTGGCCTGGGGCTGATTCTCGATATCGTCCCGAACCATATGTCCACCTCGCTGGAAAACGCCTGGTGGCGTGATGTGATTGAACATGGCGAGAAGAGCCGCTATGCCCGTCACTTTGATATCGACTGGTCCCGCCGCCTGACGCTGCCGTTTCTGGGCGATGACTTTGACGTGGTACTGGCAAACGGGGAGATCAGCATCCAGCGCGATCCCAACACCGGTAAACCGGCGCTGGCCGTTTATGACAACTTCTATCCGCTCACCCCGGAGAGCTGGATGGGGCGCGAGGAAGAGGTTCTGAACCTGCGCGAGCCTGAGGCGATTGCACGCCTGCATGACCAGCAGCCGTGGCGGCTCAGCAGCTGGCGCGACGCCCCGCGGGATCTCTCCTGGCGGCGCTTCTTCGAGATCACCGGTCTGGTGGGTGTGCGCGTTGAGGACGACGCGGTCTTTGATGACAGCCATGCCCTGATCCTGGCCCTGGTGCGGTCGGGGGCGGTGGACGGGCTGCGCATCGATCATGTGGATGGTCTGGCCGACCCGCGCGCTTACCTGCAACGTTTGCGGCAGGAGGCGGGAGCCGATTGCTACATCACGGTAGAGAAGATCCTCAGTAAAGGGGAGAACCTCCCCGCAGACTGGCCCATCTCCGGCACGACCGGGTATGAATTCATCGCCTCGCTCTCGGAAGTGCTGGTGGATGACGACAAAATCGACAGCCTGCGTCAGGCTTACGACGCGGTGGTGGGTAGCCCGGTGGACATGCACGCTGAACTGCGTGCGGCGCGCCTGCTGATGGTGGATCGCAATTTCGCCGGGGAGTTCTCCACGCTGCTGACGCTGGCCAAAAAACTGGCGCAGGTGGAGGGCGTGGCGATTGATGAAGAGCTGCTGCGCCTGGCGCTGCGGGAGCTGCTGGTGGCCTTCCCTGTCTATCGCACCTATGGCACCGCGCAGGGGATGTCCGGCGCGGATATCCGGCTGCTACAAAACGTGCTGACCCACGTTAACGCCGACCCGGGCGCGCTCACGCTGTTAACCCGTATCCTGACCGGCGAGGTCAGCGATGAGGCCCGCGACACCGCCAGCCAGTTCCGCACCCGCTTCCAGCAGCTGACCGGGCCGCTGATGGCGAAATCCGTTGAAGACACGCTCTTTTTCCGCCAGCACATGGATCTGGCGCTTAACGAAGTCGGGGCCGAACCGGTGCCGCGCGCCTTCTCGCTGACGCGTTTCCATACCGAAATGACGGCGCGACGTGAGCGCCAGCCGGATGCGCTCTCGGGCACCTCAACCCACGACACCAAGCGCGGGGAAGATGCCCGCGCCAGGCTCTATACCCTGACCGAAGCGCCGGAGGTATGGGCCGAGTGCGTGGCTCGCTGGCAGCAACTCAACCAGACCCATGTCCGCTTTCTGAACGATGGCACCGCGCCGCGAGCCGCTGACACCTGGATGTTATATCAGGCGCTGGCGGGGGTCTGGCCACCCGCACTCGATCCCCAGGATGCGGCGGGTCTGAATGCGCTGGAAGCGCGCTTCCTGGCTTTTGTGGAGAAAGCCCTGCGCGAGGCCAAGCTGCGTACCGACTGGGTAGACAGCAACGAAGCCTATGAGACGGTGGTGCTGGAGTATGCCCGCCATCTGCTCTCGCCGGACAATCAGGATTTTCTGCGCGACTTCAGCACCTCGTTACGCCCGTTTATCCGCGCCGGGCTGGTAAACAGCCTGAGCCAGACGGTGATCAAACTGACCGCTCCGGGCGTACCGGATGTTTATCAGGGCAGCGAGGGGCTTAACTTTAGCCTCGTCGACCCCGATAACCGCCGCGAGCCGGATTTCGCGCAGCTCAGCCAGCAGCTCAACAGCGCCGATCTGCATACCGCCTCCCGTGAGGCGAGCTGGCTCGACGGCCAGCTTAAGGTGTATGTCACCAGCACGCTGCTGAATCTGCGCCAGCGTAAACCGGCGCTGTTCCGCTTGGGCAGCTATGTCGCGTTGCTGAGCCGGGGGGAAAGGGCGGATAAAGCCATCGCCTTTGCTCGCGTGGATGACGACGACGTATTGATCGTGGTCGCCCCACGGCTGGCGTTTGCCAGCGCCGCACAGACGTTTCCACTGACCGGCGCGGCACTGTGGGGCGATACGGAGGTTGTCTTGCCTGCTGAACTGGCCGGGCGTCGCTATCAGGACTGTTTCAGCGGTGAAATCTTTATACCGGGCGAAAGCCTGAAGTTACATGATGCACAGGATTGCTGGCGGGTGTTACTGGCCTGCGGCTAATGATGATGGTTCGAGGGAGAGATGTTATGGCAAATAATAAGATCTATCAGATTGAGGCGGGGCAGAGTTACCCGCTCGGCGCAAACTATGACGACAAAGGCGTCAATTTTGCGCTCTTTTCGGCCTGTGCCGAACGCGTTGAGCTATGTCTGTTTGATCCGACGGGCCAGCATGAAATTGCCCGCCTGGAGCTACCGGAATACACTCACGAAGTGTGGCACGGCTACGTTCCGGATCTGCAGCCGGGCGCGTTGTATGGCTATCGTGTGTATGGTCCTTACGATCCCGAAAATGGCCACCGCTTTAACCCGCATAAACTGCTGCTCGATCCCTATGCCCGGGCATTAACCGGCGAGCTGAACTGGAACGCCGCCCATTTTGGCTATGAGCTGGGGCATGACGATCTCGATCTCAGCTTTGATACCCGCGACAGCGCGCCGTTTACGCCGAAATGCCGGGTTATCGACCCCCGGGTATTTGACGGGCAGGATCCGCATCGCCCGGCGGTGCCGTGGTCTGAAACCATTCTGTACGAAACCCACGTGAAGGGCTTTACCCAGCTTCACCCGGCCGTTCCGCCTGAGCTGCGCGGCACCTTTGAAGGGATGGGGCATAAAGCGATTGTCGATTACATCAAAAGCCTCGGCATTACTTCGGTGGAGTTGCTGCCGGTGCACGCCTTCCCGGACGATCAACATCTGCTGGACAGGGGGCTGAAAAACTTCTGGGGTTATAACACCCTGAACTTCTTCTCCCCGGCATCCCGCTATTACGGTCCGAACGGCATCCAGGGATTCCGCGATATGGTGCGCGCCTTCCACGATGCGGGTATCGAAGTGATCCTGGATGTGGTCTATAACCACACCGCCGAGGGCAACGAGCTGGGCCCGACGCTCTCTTTCAAGGGGATCGACAACTTTTCCTACTACCGGACCATTGCAGGCCAGCATCGTTACTATGTGAATGACACGGGGACTGGCAACACGGTGAATACCTCCCATCCCCGTGTGCTGCAGATGATCATGGACTCTCTGCGCTACTGGGCCGAATCGATGCATATCGACGGTTTCCGTTTTGACCTCGGTACCATTCTGGGTCGCGAGCCGGAAGGGTTCGACCAGCGCGGGGGCTTTTTCGATGCCATGATGCAGGATCCGCTGCTCTCGCGGCTGAAACTGATTGGTGAGCCGTGGGATATCGGTCCTGGCGGGTATCAGGTAGGGGGATTCCCGCCAGGCTGGGGCGAGTGGAATGACAAGTATCGTGATACCGTGCGCGAATACTGGCGCGGGGATAACGTCTCCTCGGACTTTGCCGCACGTCTGCTCGGTTCCGGCGATCTCTACGACCAGCGCGGGCGCCGTCCGTGGGCGAGCATCAACTTTATCACTGCCCATGACGGCTTTACCCTGAACGACCTGGTCTCTTATAACGAGAAGCACAACGAGGCGAACGGGGAAGATAATAACGACGGCCACAATGATAACCGGTCATCGAATTATGGCGCCGAAGGGCCTACCGACGACGAGCAGATTAACGCCCTGCGCGAACAGCAGAAGCGCAACTTCCTCACCACGCTGCTCTTTTCTCACGGTACGCCGATGCTGCTGGCGGGGGATGAGTTTGGCCGCAGCCAGATGGGGAACAACAACGGCTACTGTCAGGACAGCGAGATCAGCTGGGTGCACTGGGAGGATCTGCCGGAAAGCGCCGAGATGCTGCGTAATTTTACCCGGCATCTTATTGAGCTGCGTACCCGCCAGCCGCTGTTACGCCGCGAGAACTGGCGTGATGGGATGGAGATCCTGTGGTACAACGCGGGTGGCGGCCTGCAATTGCCAGAACACTGGGATGAAGGCACTACCCTTGGGCTCTATCTGACCCGGGCCGATTTAGAGGCTGCAAACGGGATCTGGCAGGAGGTGCTGCTGCTGATCAATCCATACGAGGCTGCGGTACCGTTCCGTATCCCGGATTGCGGCGAGGGTGGCTGGGTGCTGGAGCTAAGTACCGTACAGGATGACAACCTGGGCCAGGCTATCACCCCGGATAGTGACTTCCCGCTGGCGGGCCGCAGTATCGTGCTGTTGCGTCGACCTTAACGGTTAGCCCGGGCTCTCTCCCAGGGGCTGGAGGTATCGTCGTCGGCTTTGGCCGGCGCGGTATCTTCCAGCGAATCCAGATAGAGCGCTTCGACTTCGGCGCGAGCCCAGGGCGTGCGGCGCAAAAATTTGAGGCTGGACTTGACGCTGGGGTCGCTGTTAAAGCAGTTGATTTTAATCAGCTTGCCCAGCTGCGCCCAGCCATAGCGCGCCACGAGGGCGTTAACCATCATCTCAAGGGTGACGCCGTGCAGCGGATCTCTGGAAGGGTGAGCGGTCATATGCGTCCGGTTATTATTAAAGGTCTGAAAGCGGGGAAGGGTACAAGAAAAGCGGGAAACCAGCAACGTTACCCGTCGACATTACAGACCGATTATTGCCTCAATCTTACTGGAATTTATGCCAGTAAAAACTGGAGCAATAATGTGAAGAGATAAACCATTGCTGCAATCTGAATTGCCCGGAAGCCCCATATTAAATAACGCCATGCGTTGCGTTCTCTGGCATCTGCTTCTGCAATGGCAGGATCAGAATGCTGTTTTTTGGCTTTAGCCCTGAATTCACTCACAACCCACAGCACAAGAATAAAGGCAACGATCGCTTTCTGAAGTAAGGGATTATCCATAGTGCATTATTCCCGACGGGTTGTTATGACCTTCACAATAGACCAACGGTCGTTCTGTGGCTACTACCTGATATGAACTCTCCCCAAATCTAAGAGGTTGATCGCAAGGCGTAAAGTGGATAGCATCCACTCTTTCGGATAAACAACATGTCTGTCACCGATTCACTTCTCGCTTTCTCTTTCGCTGCGCTTTTACTTACCCTGACGCCTGGCCTGGATACGGCACTCATTCTGCGCACCGCCTGCGCGGAAGGCGGTAAAAAAGCCTTTCAGGCTGCGCTGGGTATTGATGTGGGTTGTTTCATCTGGGGTGCGCTTGTCGCATTCGGTCTGGGTGCGCTGCTGGCAGTGTCTGTGCTGGCTTATACCTTACTCAAATTCTGTGGCGCCGCGTACCTGTGCTGGCTGGGCGTACAGTTGCTGAGGCGTCCTCGCTCAACGTTCAGTCATGGCGAGAACAATATCGCTGCCAGTGGGAACTGGTTTATCAAAGGCATGCTGGGAAATGTGCTAAACCCCAAAATGGGCATTTTCTATCTCTCTTTCTTACCGCAATTTATTCCAGCCGGGCATTCTCCTGTAATATGGACCTTTATTCTTGTCACTATTCACGTAGCAATCGGTACGCTCTGGTCGGTCACGCTGATTTTAACCACCCACTTTGCCTCGGCCATCCTGAGAAAAAGCGGCGTCGTTAAAGCGATGGACAGGGCGACAGGATGTCTGTTTTTAGCCTTCGCCGCTAAACTTGCGCTCAGCTCGCGATAGTGCCGTTACAGGCCGGGCAAGCGCAGCGCCCCCGGCATTATGTTCATAGGCGATTAAGAGGATTTTATGACCGCAGTTGATGAATTAACGGTGAAGTATCCAGGTGCGGCTGTCTGGCAGATGGGTGACAGCCCGGCACTGGCCAGCGAGCTTGCAGACCTGATCAGAAAGGGGATAAAAACAGCCACCTGTGGCTCCCTGGCCTCTTATCAGCAAGAAGGCGCGAGCTCCACCATTGGTGGTTACATCATTATCGTGGATGGGCAAGCGCGACCAGCCTGCGTTGTCAGGCTGGTTTCAGCGCGTCTGGTGCGTTTTTGTGATGTCACCGCAGAGTTTGCCTGTAAAGAGGGCGAAGGCGATTTAAGTCTCGAGTACTGGCGCAAAGAGCATCAGCGCTTCTTTACGCAGGAAGGTTCTTTTTCGGAGGATATGGCGCTGATTGCTGAAGAGTTTGAGGTTGTTGAACGCCTGTAACTTAAGCGCTCAGTCTCTTTGTAGCAGAGGCGGACAACCGCCTCTGCATCACGATCCCCAACGCGTCCGCAAATACCGCACCGCATCCTGTGCCTGGGGCTGATTCAGATTGTCCTCGCGGAACAAAATCGTGCCGTCGATATTCGGCTCGGATTCATTCAAATCGAGCTGTTTTTTCAGCTCCGGCACGCCGCCTTTCACCGTCCAGTCGGGCTCTTTGCTCGAGGGTTCGCCCACTTTATAGAGCGCCACCCCAATATAGAGCCGCGTATGGGTCGGTTTCACCACGCCGGCCCACCACTTTGCCAGCACGTCATAACGCGCCGCATCCCGGGCAAAAGGCCAGTAGAGCTGGGGAGCGATGTAGTCCAGCAGACCCTGCTGCACCCAGCGGCGGGTGTCGGCGAAAGACTCGTCATAGGCTGCCGCACCCCGGGTGTCGGACCCGGCCGGATCGTGGGAGCGGTTACGCCATACGCCTGCCGGGCTGACGCCAAACTCCACGTTCGGGTTTAGCTGTTTAATGGTCCGCGACACCTGGGTAATCAGCTGCTGGGTATTGTTGCGCCGCCAGTCGGCTTTTGAGTCAAAACCCTGACCATACTGGCGATAGGTCTGGCTGTCATTCAGCTTCGAGCCTGCGGACTCGGCATAGAAGTAATCATCAAACTGCACGCCGTCGACCGGATAGCGCGACACCACTTCCGCCACGATGCTGGTGATCCAGTCCCGGACTTCCGGGATGCCGGGGTCGAGGACAAAGCGATCGCCCGCGGTGCGGATCCACTCCCGATGCAGGACAAAGACGCTGGGTGGATTCAGCTTCAGGGTTTGGTTCAACTCGGCGACCGTACCCGGGCGAATATTGGTCGAGACGCGGTAAGGGTTAAACCAGGCATGCACTTTCATCCCACGCTTGTGGGCTTCATCCAGCATAAACTGCAGGGGATCGTACCCGGGATCTTCTCCTATATTGCCGGTCAGCATATCGGACCACGGCAATATTTTAGAGGGCCACAGGGCTGTGCCGTCCGGTTTCACCTGGAAAAAAACGGTGTTGATCCCGAGGTTTTTCAGGTTATCCAGCTTATCGGTCAGGGCCTTCTGCTGCATGGCGTTCCGCGACTCTGCGCTGCGGCCATTCACTGACGCCTGGGGCGGCCAGTCGAGACGGGAGACGGTAGCCAGCCAGACGCCGCGCACCGGCTCGTGGCGCGCAGTTTTATCGGGCAGGGGCTGTTTCGCCACCGGCGGTAGCGGCGTCACCAGAGATTTGGGGGGAGTTGAGCTGCAACTGACCAGTAAAAGCGCGGCGATGAGCGCACCGGAGCGCTTAAGGTGAGTGGCAAGCTGAGAACGACGTGAACAGGCGATGATAAGCTCCAGTTATACGAATGTCGCCGGGTACGTTTATTGTCGTTCTATTCGGAGGGAAGTCAATGCTGTGACCCTGTTGTCTGTCCCCCTGGGTTTCAATTGTTCAGCGAAAAATGTGTTAGGGTTCAGTTGACTATAGCGTTCTTCTGTTGTCTGCAAGGTTGACCCATTTGTTACCAGGGGTATTATTTGTTCGCGTAAGTATTTTACTCTTGCTGCTTAGCAATGCGCCAAACAGCCGAACGATCACCTCCTACTCAGGTATTTCAACAGCAGATGCAGGCACAACACATTTTTCAGTTCTGGAAAGCGGTCGAGGCGCTCACGCCTCAGAAACTCGACAAAGATAATCCCGACGATCTGTTCCGGCCAGCCTATAAAATTGCGCAAGGTGGCAATCTCCCCTGGCGTGATACCAGACACACCGATAAACCTCTTAAGGATGACAAAGTCTGGCTCTATACCGCGCAATGCGGTGTTTATGATGCCACGGCGCTTTCTCAGCAACTGGAAGAGAAGATTGGCGCGCATGATGATGTCGTTGAAGAGAGGGGACGTGTCAACAGTCGGCTTTTTGATATTAGCTTCAATGAGCAGGGCATACCGCTATATCAGACATTTATGCTGTCGCTCTCCGCATGGGCTGCCGGTCAAATCCTGCATCATAAGGATGGCGTGGCGGCGCTTGAGAACAACGTTCCCGTGGATTTCTCCGACTTACCCCTTCCAGGCGATACCCTTCCTCTTGTTGATAGTGGGTTCGCCGGTTTCGATGCCTTAACCCTGCGTCTTATGCAATGGATAGCCGATGAAGCCTCGCTTTTAGAGGCTAACGGGTACAGCCCGGATATCGACTGGATCCAGAAGCTGGTGGCGCTGGTGGTTGATAAAACGCTTTTCCCGCACTCAACCCTGGAATCTGAGTTTGTCTGTCTTGTGAAATGTATCCAGGTTAAGGCACCGAAGCCCGCCGGGGAGGAGCCAACACCGGATAACAAAGATAAAGAAAAGAGGGTTGATCCCGTTCAGGATGGTTTATTAAACAGTTTTTATATCAGCGAGCTGCGTAATCTTGGTCACGCCTGGCAGCAAAACGATGCAGGACCGGGATTCGTTGAGTATATGCGTGCTGTCTCTGAACCTGACAGAGCGCGTATCGATCTACGTTCTCCTGAGGGTTTACGGCTCGCCTTTCAGCGATTGCTTCCCACGCAACCGCCTGCGGGCGCCTGGCCTTCGCCTTATCCTCTGGCTTTCAGCCAACAGTTGGCGGTTAACGAGATCTGGCGCCGCCACGCCGATCAAGCCGGTATCTTTGCCGTGAATGGTCCTCCCGGGACAGGGAAAACCACCTTATTGCGGGATGTGGTTGCCGCGGTGGTGACGCACCGGGCCGGGAGGTTGATTCGCCATGAAGATGAGGTCTTCGCGGGCAAAAATATGCTCATCCTTGGGGACGACAGATACCCTTACTATCCTCTGCATCCTGCAATAAAGGGGTCTTCGATTGTCGTTGCCTCCGCAAATAACGGCGCAGTGGAAAATATTTCACTTGAACTGCCCGGCGCAGACGCCGTGCCGGAAAGCGTGCATCGCGAAAGTGATTATTTTGCCGATCTGGTTTCTGAACTGATCGGTAAGCCGGGTTGGGGTTTGCTGGCGGCCAGACTGGGCAACAAAGGCAACAGGAACACCTTTATGAAGGTGTTCTGGTGGAGAAAACCGGAAGAGAATAAGAATACGCCGTTATTGCCTCCTGATACGTTCACGCCTCAGCGGGGAGAAGGGCTGGCTTACCATCTCAGACTGATAAAAGCCGGGAAAAGAAAACCGGCCATCTCCTGGGATAAGGCGAAATTGAATTATAAACAGGCGCAGGAGCGGGAAGAGGCCATACGTAAGCAGCTGATCGACTACGCAACGTTGGATCAACAGATCGATAAGATTCATCAGCGCATTCTGCAAAAGCGCGACGCCCGGACACTGTCGGCAGACCAACTGACAGAGGCTCAGGAGTCGCTGGCGAAGATCCAGGTTGAAAAAATCGAGCATCAGGCCAGTTTTGCAGAATGGAGCGGGCAGCTTGAGGCTGCCGGCAAGCGCCTGGAACAGCATGGTTCCCATAAGCCCACCTTCCTGGACTGGATCTCCACATGGGGACGCGCCCATCGTGAATGGCGGGAGCGTTATCATCGTTTAACCCAGGAGAGCGATCACCTTCGCGCAAAGATGGAGATATACCAGACCGAACGGGATGCCCTCGAACGCAAAGAGAAGGAGGCAGAGAAGAGCGTTACGGACCAGACGCGGCAGTTGCAGGAGATTGATCGTGCTCTGAGCGAGATGCACCTGGAGCTTATCTCAACGCAAGCGCGGTCAGAAGAGGCAAAATCGGCACTGGGTGATGTCTGGCCCGATCCGCATGCCAGCGATGAGGTGCGAGAGAAGTCCGCGCCCTGGGCGGACGGCGCGTGGCAAAAAGCCCGACAGGCGTTGTTCCTGGCCGCACTGGATGTTCACAGGGCCTTTATTGAGCATCACCCGGAGCCGTTTATCAGCAACATCAATCTGGTGAGCAACTGGCTACAAGGCAAGAATTTGTCAGAGGAGCAGGCTGAGCTGGCGCTTAATTCCCTCACGCTTGTCGTTCCCGTTATTTCAACGACCTTTGCTTCCGTCCCGCGCATGTTTAAACGGATCGGCAGGGAAGCGATTGGCTGGCTGCTTATTGATGAAGCGGGTCAGGCGTTACCCCAGCAGGCCGCAGGCGCCATCTGGCGTGCAACCCGAACGGTTGTCGTAGGCGATCCAAAGCAGCTGGAACCGGTTAGCGGGATCGCTAAAGTCGTGGAAGGGGCGCTGGCGCAGCATTATGGCGTTTCAGCGTGCTGGTGGCCGGGAATGGTGTCGGCACAAATCCTGGCCGATCACACGATGGATCTGGGCACGCTTTTACCTGACCCGGATAATGGGCAGGTCTGGGTTGGCTGTCCGCTTCGCGTTCATCGCCGCTGTGACGATCCGATGTTCACCGTCAGTAATGCGGTTGCTTATGACGGTCTCATGGTTCATGGGAAAAAGTCGGTACCCTTGCCCTTGCCGGAAAGTTGCTGGATTGATGTCGAAGGCAAGGCATGTGAAGGTAACTGGATTGCAGAGGAAGGTGAAGCGGTCAGAAGGTTGTTATCGGGCCTGCGGGATAGTCATGGCGTAAAGCCAGACAATATTTTCCTGGTTTCACCGTTTAAAGATTGTGCGCAGAAATTATCCCAGCTGGCGTCTGAACTTGGGTTTGACACTCAAAAGACCGGCACAGTGCATACCACTCAGGGTAAAGAGGCCAGCATTGTGATATTTGTCCTGGGGGGAAATGTTCAGCGGCCCGGCGCCAAATCATGGGCGGCCAGCCGGCCTAATCTGCTCAATGTTGCAGTCAGCCGGGCGAAACAACGCTTGTACGTCATCGGTAATCGTGCGGAGTGGCAGAAACAGCGCTACTTCTCCACGCTGGCGAACGGGTTACCGGCTGAGTAAACGGAAAGAGGGCACATTTTGTGCCCTCTTATTACGTTTCGTGACACTGTCACCACTATGAAACGGAGTGGCGGTACGCAGACTGGCGAACTTTCTCAACCGCCGCCTTTCCGGCGATAAACGCATGGTCCGAATTGTAGTATTCCCACTCGCTGTAACGTCCGGCCAGCGTGATGCCGTGCAGCAACAGCCATTTTCTGATCATCTCAACGTTCTCTTTACGCTGCTGGTCATAGATGACATAGGCGTAAGGAATATCGATTTGGTTGCTGGTGAGGATCTCATCGGTTTCCGAGATGATCCCCACCTCGATGCACTCCTGAATACATCTGTCGATCAGCGCCTGGCCGTCAGCGGGCAGTGGTTTGTCCGGGGAGTAGCTTATCTCACAGGTGAGGCCGCACGCACCCGGCGGACTGCAGAACGGGCTGGCGTTGCCCTGCACGAAAATACGGTGGAATACGGTTTTGCCAGCGTAGTAGATCCAGTGTTTATCCGTCAGGGTGTCACGATTAACGCCCAGATTGACGCAGCGGACGGAGACATGGCGCAGGGCTTTTGCGGCTTTACGAATTTCTGGCGGTACTTCGTCGCCCATCAGGCGGATAAGCTCCGGCAGCACCAGCGTGCTGATCATCTGCTCATAGCGGTACTGCCTGCCGTCAGAGAGCACGACAATATGCTGATTAACGTAGATTTTACTGACCTCGGCGCCGGTCTCAATGCGGCCCTTTATGTGCGGCACAAAGCCGGACATCAGCGCCTGAAAACCGCCTTTCAGGGGGTAGCCGAAACGCGCGTTGGGTCCCATAGGCTTCGCCGTTTCGCCCAGCGCACCTTCGATGATCTGGTCCAGATCGGGCAAGGGGACGCGTCCGCCCAGCCATGAGGTCTCCATCTCTGAGAGTGGCACCGTCCATAATTTTTTATTGTAGGGAATGGCAAAATGACGGGCGATCCCTTTGCCCCATGTTTCATAGATGAAGGCTTCAAAACTGCCTTCCGGCGGTAGGTTCTGGCCTGTGCTGGTGTAGTCCGGCACCGCGCCATCGGCGCAGCAGTCATGATGATGGCGGCGATGCGTCTCGGCATTATTGCCACAGGTCGAGGCCATGCTTTTCACCTCTGACCCGGTACCGTAACGCGCCTCGATGGCCCCCAGGATACACTCCTTGATCACCGGGGCCGGCAAGCCGTAAAGCGATCCCTGGAAGGGATAACGGGTATAGACGCCGTCGGTATAGACCCAGGCTTCGCGGATCTGCCAGTGAATATTGTCTCCCAGTAAGATGTTGTATAACGCCAGCACCTCTTCATCGGCGGAAAACATAATGTGTCCCGCATAATCGAAGGTAAATCCCTTGTCCTGAACCGAGCGGCACAAGCCTCCCACCGTCTCATTACGCTCCAGTAAGGTTGCCCCTTCGCCAAAATGATAGGCCGCGCTCAGGCCGGTTGGCCCGGCACCCAGAATTAAGCATGGCTCTACTTCTGAACCCGTTCTGGCAGGGGGAATGAGGCGTAAAACTGCCTGAGGTGAGACATCCTCGCCTCCGGCATCCGTTGTCGCCGTCTCCTGCGCCTGATGACGAGAGAGCGCCTGCCCAATCAGCTCATGCATTTTTTGCACGGTTGTGTCCCAGGAGGTGCTGGCGACGATGTTTTGCATGATCTGCCGCTGCGAAGCGCGTTCTTCCTCAGACAATGCCAGCGCCTCTTCGCAGGCGGCCACAAAGGCGGCATGATCCCTGGCGACCGCCACAATGTGGCCATAGGGTTTTTCAACATCAGCGATGGCGGTACTCACCACAGGAAGCTGCGCGGCCATGTATTCCAGCACTTTCGTCGGACTGATAAAGCGGGTGGATTCATTCAGCGCAAACGGCATCAGGCAGACGTCCCACCCGGCAAGGAAATGGGGCAGGGCCTGATAAGGCTGCATGCCAGGGTAATGGATATTGCTTCGTTGCGGCAGGGTTGACGGGTCTATTTTCACCACCGGACCAACCATCACGATTTGCCACTCCGGGTGCGCATCGGCAAGGGCGGCGATCAGCGACAAATCCATACGTTCATCAATTACGCCGTAATAGCCCAGGCGCGGGTGCGGAATAGTGTCCTGCAGAGGATGGTGATTGGCCCGATCCAGCGCTTGTTCAAAATGCACCGCATCCACGCTACTGGCAAAGCAGTGAATGTTCGGGTGGCGTCCTTTTCTTGCCGCATACAGGCTTGGCCCGCCGGTAAAGACAATATCCGCCCGCGTCAGCAGGGCTGACTCACGTTGCAACAGCTGGCGGGGCGCTTTTTCAAAGGCGGCCAGTTCATCCATGCAGTCATACACCACAACGGCGGGGGCAAAGACCTTCAGCAGAGGGAGGGCCATCGGCGTGTAGAACCAGACGACCGGGGTTTCATCCTCTTCGCGTATCTCCGCCAGCAGTGTTTCCAGCCAGGCGATCTGTCCATCATGGAAACCCGGCTCTGTTGACGGTGTCTGCGGCTGAATGACCGTCACATTCGGCGCGGGTTGGGAAATCTTCAGCTCTGGTTTTCCAACGGAATGCAGCGGCTCTTCGATAAAGACGATCTGATAGTGCTGAGCAAGCCGTGTCATCAGATGCTGCGGGCGCTGAAAAACAAAATCCCAGCGCAGATGACTAAAAACATAGATTTTTTTCATGCCTGATACCTCTGTGCTGGTGCAGGTAGTGACGCCAGTTAGTTGGTGAAAGTGTTCCAGCCGGGTCTGGACATGTTTAAGAGCCCGGGCGTAAACGGCATTCAGCTCTCGCTCTTTGTCGGGCCTCACATCCCATAAGCCAGAGTGATGCCAGTTTGCGTTATTCTCCCAGTCGGGGCGGTCGATAATCGGGTAAAGGCAAATGCCCGCAACCTCTACGCCGGCCAGCTGCGCCTGAGCCACCTCTGAGACGACATCGTTAATCCAGGCGCCGCGCCCGCTACCTACATGGCTGGTTTCGGCAAGCAGAATAGGGCGGCGATAACGCTCCCAGGTCTCCTGCAACATTCCGTGCAATCGCCGTCGCCGACCGTCACCCAGATGCCACGGCAGGCGCTGGTTGTTGCCCATCATCCATTGATTGTCGTGGTAGTAATTGGCGCCCAGCAGATCCAGATAGCGCGGATGGCCACCCAGCTCAGGCTCATGCTTGCCCGTCAGCATGTCCCACGCCTGAAACTGCGCGGTACGAAACGCCTCGGTTTGCTCAATATTTGCAGGATCGTCATCCGGTGAAATCAGATGGATTAACGGGTCGCAATGTAAAATTCGCGCTCTGGGATCGGCCGCCAGAATGGCGTCGCAGGCGGCTATGGCGGCACGAACGAGTTGTCGCTTGACCCGCTCGCTTTCGCCCACGCCTGGAGGGGAGGTAGGAAACAATCCTTCCGCAATGCCCCAGGCTGTGAATGAGATTTCGTTGACGGGTGAGTAGACCGGCGGCTCCTCATACCAGGGGCGCAAAAACGTCGCCAGCGAGCCACACAAGTGGGCGAAGCGAGAGACAAACTCTGTTGAGAAAAAATCGAGATGAGGGGGAAAGCCGTAATGACAGATTGTCCAGCAAATCTGGATACCGCTCTCTTTTGCCGACATCATTTTTTTTGCGACGGTAGTAAAGTCGTAACCACCTGATTTATCGACAAGTCGCCAGCCGACGCTCTCTCTTACCGTGTGCATGTTGAAGGGCTTAAGCGCGCGGTAATCCTCGGCATGCCGTACGTCATGCGCCGTTGCGTTATCCATTGAAAGGGGATGACCCGCCCGGGTGATAAAATCAGCGCCTTCGAATCCTGCCTGCCAGAATGACCTGAATATCGCCATATACATTGCTCCCTTATGGGCCTTTTTAAATATACCTGGCCAGCGCGTTTAAATTCATTGGCCTTTTTTTAATTACCCACACCTATGGCAGAAAATAAATTTTTAGAAAATAGCGAGTATTATTTTTTGTATAACATTCAACCATAATCATCCTCCCTACATATTTTGTAAGCAGCGAAACAGGGCAACAGGAATACCCCGGAGTTCACCCGTTATATTTTGACATCCTGGTCTTCAATGAGAAAAAATCACTGTCTTATTCATCAATGATAGCCTGAGTTTCCGGCGCTACGCGGCGTTTTTCAGCAATGTCCGGCTTCGGCAGTTAAAAAGATGAACAAAATCATTGTCTGCTGGTGGCGCTTTTTTTATGGGATCCGTTTCGGTTAAACGATAATAATGCTTAACCGGGCCTTTAAATAAGCCTTGCCCGTTTCGTTAGTTTGCTGGATTGCTCTCTTCATGATCTCTGTTGTTTTCTGGCACTTTTGTCTTAGTGTCATTGGCGTGTTAATTAGTGATTCGGATATTTAATTCCGATAGCTTCTCGCTGCGGGAATATAAATAATGGAGTATTAGTTTCCTCTCCTAGGGTATATTGTAAACAGAACTCAATAGTTACAACATACAATGTGCCTTTACTTTTAAACAAACCTAAACATTGTGCCCTGAATCATCGCTTATCAGAAAAAAGAGGTAGCCGTCCCTTTTTTATCCCCTAAAGGGAGTAAATTGAATTTAACCGCCAGAGGGGTTATTCTTGTTTTATCCCCTGTAGGGGATTTTCCTTGAATATCCGCTATAGGGGGTAAGCATGAAAGTGACCTCGGCAGGCGCACTGGCGCAGGCTGTCAAAGATCAGCGTAAGGTCAATAAGTTAACGCAATCGGAGACCGCTGAACAGGTTGGCATTAAACAAACCACGGTATCGGATTTCGAGAACAAACCTGAATCCACCAAGCTGGAAACCCTGTTCAAAATTCTCTCAGCGCTGGATCTGGAACTTCATGTGGTGAAAAGAGGCTCGACGCTGCCCGATCATGCCAACTGGACAAAGGAGTGGTAAACGATGCGCGCTCAACGTCTGACTGTTGCCATGAATGGCGAAGTGGTGGGTACGCTGCATCGTGATGGCAGCGGCGCGATGTCATTTCAGTATGCGCCCGAGTGGCTGGCAGAGCCTGGCGCACGTGCCATTTCGCTCTCTTTGCCGCTCCAGCACGGGAGGATCCGCGGAAAGCAGGTCTTCAATTTTTTCAGCAACCTGTTGCCAGACTCAGAGGCGATAATCGCCCGCATGCAGGCCCGTTTTCAGGTTGAGACGGCACATCCCTTTGATCTGCTCGCCAGTGTCGGACGAGACTGCGTGGGTGCCATTCAGCTCTATCCACCGGGGCTGGAGATCCCGTCGGTGATGGATATCGTCGCCGAACCGCTGGATGACGAGCAGATTGCTTCCTTGCTGGAGGGTTACCAGATGGCCCCGTTAGGGATGAGCGAAGAGGGGGCCGATTTTCGCATTTCGCTGGCCGGGGCGCAGGAGAAAACGGCGTTGCTATGGTATCAGGATCGCTGGCAGCGGCCTCAGGGTAGTACACCAACCAGCCATATATTCAAATTACCGATCGGCAGAATAGAGCAG
Organism: Leclercia sp. GHBNCSD; assembly: GCF_055805075.1. Lineage (NCBI taxonomy): Bacteria > Pseudomonadati > Pseudomonadota > Gammaproteobacteria > Enterobacterales > Enterobacteriaceae > Leclercia > Leclercia sp. GHBNCSD. The sequence goes on from NZ_JBQVYO010000002.1 coordinate 83,037, forward strand.
AACAATATCGATCTCAGCGAGAGCTGTGAAAACGAGTGGCTCTGCTTACGGATCGCAAAAGCCTTTGGATTTCCGGTAGCGCATGCCGAAATGGCCACCTTTAGTCGCAAAAAAGTGCTGATTATTGAACGCTTCGATCGCCGTTGGGCCCGCAGCGGGTGGCTGATGCGCCTGCCGCAGGAAGATTTTTGTCAGGCGCTGGGCATCGCTCCGGCACTGAAGTATGAGTCCCACGGCGGGCCGGGCATCGCCGATGCCATGAAACTGCTGCTCGGTTCCCGCCTGGCAGCGCAGGATCGGGAGATGTTCTTCAAAGCGCAGATCCTGTTCTGGATGCTGGCCGCGATTGATGGTCACGGTAAGAATTTCAGCCTGTTTATCGAAGCGGACTCTTCGTTTCGCATGGCCCCGTTATACGATGTGATTTCGGCCTTTCCGCTGTTTGAGGCAGGGAGTATCCCGGCCAAAAAAGCGAAGATGGCCATGGCATTGCAGGGCAAAAACCGCCAGTACCATTTCGCGATGATCCAGCCTCGTCACTTTATCAGTACCGCTGCGCACGCAGGCTTTTCGCAGGAGATCGCCCGGAGGCTGATGAAAGAGATGGCCGACCGGACAGATGAGGCGATCGCCACCGTCAGGGCGGAATTGCCAGCGGATTTTCCGGAACAGATAAGCGAGGCGATTTTCCGCGGTCTGGTAAGCCAGGCGGCGAGAATAAGCCGCTTTGATTAAATCGGTACAAAAATTGGTAGGGTATCAAACTCCATTTGCAATTGTTAATGATATTTATTTTCATTATCATTTGTCTTTACGTAAGCAACTGTAAAGAAAAATGACATGCATATTACCTCTGCCCTAATACAGCAAACTCTGTGTGCCGTCGCCATTTCCCTGGCAATGCACTCTGGCGCTGCACTCGCTAAAACCTTTACCGAGAAAGATTTCGTCACCCAACCACTTGGGCACGGCGTGTACGAGCTGGCCTACGATAAGGGCCAGCAGGCCCTTTATGCCGCGTCAGCGCCTTCCTTTGATAAAGACAAAACGGACGGACTGGTCTTTAAGCTGGCGGCGCAGACGCTGCAAATTGAAGCGAAGATCCCCACGGAACGTCGCACATTCGCCGTCGCGCTGGACGAAGAAAATCATCGCCTTTATCTGGGTAATTCGCTGGAAGGGTCGGTCACGCTGCTCGATACCCGTACTGATAAAGCCATTAAAACTATTCAGCTGAGCGACACGTCAGATCCAGAAAATCGTGTGCACGTGCGTGAAGTGGTGCTGGATAAAAAGCATCAGCGTCTTTATGTCTCCGGGATAGGGCGTAAGGATAAAGGGTTACTCTGGGTTGTGGATACCCAGAAGCAGGCCCTGGCCCAAACCCTTGAAAAACTTGAGCCGGTCGGGTTTGCAGTAGATGAAGCGGGCGACAAGGTGTATGTCGTGTCTGGCGTCGGGGAGCTGATCGCGCTGGATGCTAAAACATCCAGGCTGCTCAGCCGCGTGAAGGTCGATCCTGCCGATCCGGAGCACTATTTCCTGAATATCGCACTAAACAGTGGCAAAGGGATGGGGTATATCGCCGACACCAACACCAAAGATCTGCTGGTTGTGCAGTTGGACACCGGCAAGCTGCTTCATCGTGTACCGACTCCTAATTCCGTTGGCGTGCTGTATAACCCGGCGCGGGAAGAGGTCTACGTCACCCATCGTAACGATCGCCAGATTAGCGTGATCGATGCGACCACTTATCACCTGAAACACACCATTAAAACCACGGCGATGCCAAACAGCCTGGTGCTGTCTGCCGATGCCAGCACGCTCTATGCCAGCGTCAAGCAGGATGAGAAAGCTCACAAAGCTGACTACGTGCTCAAGATTGATTTAACCCAGCTCTAAGGATCCTGTTGTGATAAAGCAGACACGCATGGCCGTGGCGGTTTCGCTCGCCCTGGCAAATCTTCCTGCGGCCGTTTTCGCCGCGGAATCCACCGCCGTCAACGAAGATGAGCTGGTCGTGACCGCGACCGGCTTCAGCCAGGAGCGTCGCGAGGCACCAGCAACCATCTCGGTGGTGAATGAAAAGGAGCTGAACACCCGCTCTAACCAGAACGTCACCGAAGCCCTGCGCGAGATGCCGGGTCTTCTGGTGGGTAACGGCCACGGCAGCCTGGCGACTGGCGATGTCCAGATGCGCGGGATGGACTCCACCTATACCTCCTACATGGTGAACGGCATCAAACAGGCCACCCGCGAATCCCGCCCGTACGGCCACCATATCGGTACCGAGGCCGCCTTTATGCCACCGCTGGCCGCCATCGAGCGCATCGAAGTGATCCGTGGGCCGATGTCATCCCTGTATGGTTCTGACGCCATCGGCGGCGTGGTCAACGTCATCACTAAAAAAGCGTACAACCTGGAGAAGTGGACCGGCGTCCTGGAGGATAACTACTTCCTGCAAGAGAAGAGCGAGTACGGCAACACCAACCAGACCAATGCCTTTGTGATGGGCCCGGTGATCCCCGGTAAACTGGGGGTGAGCGTGGCCGCGGATTATCTCGACCGTCGCGACGATGACAGCGTCAACGACGAGCGTTTTGTAAAGCATCAGTCCGGCAACCTGGACGCGACGATCGCCCTGTCGCCAACGGAGACCCAGCTCTGGGATCTGAATGCTACGAAAGGGAATCAGGAGAAAACGCATAACGATAAACAGTGGTACTGGGGCTTCGACCGCGACGCGGCTTCGCTGTCGCAGCACGCCTGGTATGGCGACATACTGGAGGTGAAGAACTTCGTCAGCTACGAGAAAGCGAAAACCGAGTACCGCGTGCCGGGAATGGCATCACAGTTTATTACCCAGAAAAACTACGAGGCGAACAGCGCCAACACCTTTACCCTCGGCGACCACAAGCTGACGCTGGGCATCAACTTTACCCGCAATGAGCTGGATGATGAGTTCGGCATTAAAGATAAAGAGGCGCCGGGCGTAACGCCGGTGAGCGAAATATCGCGCAACGGCTGGGCGGTATTCGCCGAAGATGCGTGGATGATCGTCCCGGATTTCACCTTAACGACCTCGGCGCGTCTGGATCACGACAGCTACTTTGGTTATCACGTCACGCCTAAGCTCTACGGCAACTGGACCCTTGATGAAAACTGGGCGCTGAAGGGCGGTGTGTCGGCGGGCTATAAAAAACCGGATCTGCGCCAGAATAATGCCGGCTTTACCAGCGTGTATGGGGCTTATCCTTATTCGGAAATAGGCATCGGTAATGACGATCTGAAACCGGAGGAGAGCGTCAACACCGAGCTTGGGGTCTACTGGCAGCAGGATGCGCTGGCGCTGGACGCGACCGTCTTCTACACCAAATTCAAGGACAAAATCAGCGACCGGGTCATTTGCACCGCGTCGGTCTCGCAGCAGTGCAGGTATAATGGTTACGTCGCTGACTCTGTCTTCCAGTATTTCAACGTCAGCGATGCCGAAATCTACGGTGTGGAGCTGAACGGCGACTGGCAGGTCACCTCATCGTTGAGAGCCAATGCCAACTATACCTGGACTCACAGCGAACAGCAGAGCGGCGAGTATAAGGGTTACGCCCTGAGCGACTTCCCGGAAAGCATGGCTAACGTCTCTCTGACATGGCAGGCGCTAAACGACCTGGAGTTATGGAGCAAAGCGAGCTGGCGCAGCACCTCACCGGACATCGGTAAATCCAGCGAAACAGAAGCCTACGCGCTGGTCGATTTAGGGGCACGTTACCATCTGAACAAGAACGTTACGTTAATGACCGGCATCTATAACCTGTTTGACGCAAACCCGATTTACCGCACCTCGTACAACCAGTCTTCGATGCTGGAAGGCCGCCGCTATAACTTCGGCGCCCGTATCGAGTTCTGAACCTTACTGCCGGAGCCGTCGTGCTCCGGCTTCTGCAATTGTTATTCCTCGCTTTTCTGCCACAGAAAGTGATTATCAAACCCGCCGACATGTGATACTTAGATTGGGAGACAACAAACCAGGATAACGAGAGATGTCGCAGAACAAAATTGCCCACAAAGTACAAAACCTCCAGTCATCGGCGATCAGAGAACTATTAAAACACAGCAAGATGGAAGGGGTGATTTCACTCGGCGGGGGCATTCCCAATCCGGATCTTTTCGATCGCGAAGGGCTGGAAATGGCAATGGAAAAGGTGCTCTCCAGCACCTGGAAGGATGCTTTTCAGTACGGTCTGAGCGAAGGTAGCCCGGAACTGCGCGGCGAAATCTGCCAGCTGCTGAGCGGCAGGGGGATCCGCTGCGGTATCGACGAGGTGGTTGTCACATCCGGTTCCCAGCAGTCACTGGATATTCTGGCGCGCGCGCTGATCAATCCGGGCGACATTGTTGTCGTTGAACGTCCAACCTATCTCGCGGCCCTGCAGGTTCTGCAGTTAGCCGAGGCTAACCTGATGTCGGTGGGTACCGACGGCGAAGGGATGATCGTTGATGAGCTCGAAGCGCTGGTTAAGACCACGCCGATTAAGGCGGTCTACATCGTACCGACGTTTGGCAACCCAGGCGGCGTAACGCTGACAGAGCAGCGCCGCAAGCAGTTGGTGGAGTTAGCGCAGCGCTACGATTTTGTGATTATCGAAGACGATCCCTACGGCGAAATCAATTTTACCGACAACACCTTCACGCCATTAAAAGCCTGGGCGGCAGAGATGGGGTGCAGCGATAACGTGATTTACACCTCGACCTTTTCAAAAATCCTCGCGCCGGGGGCAAGGGTAGGCTGGTTAGTGCTGCCGGACTGGGTGAAGCGTCAGGTGGTGATCCTCAAGCAAGCCACCGATTTACACACCAGCACATTGTCGCAGTCGCTCACTTATCACTATCTCACCACGGGACGACTGGCGGGACAAATCGCGCTGATCCGTGACGCCTATAAACACAAATGCGAGATCCTCTGCCAGGCGGTGGAGCGCGAAATGGGCGATCACCTGACGTTCCACAAACCGATGGGCGGCATGTTCCTGTGGGCGAAATTTAAATATGAGATGAATACTACCGAGTGGCTGAAAAAGACCCTCAACAACGGCGTGGTCTACGTGCCAGGGGAGTTCTTCTACTGTAACGAGCCGGATCACAACACGCTGCGCATGTCATACGTCAGCGTCACGGATGAAAATCTGCAAGAGGCGGTCGCACGGTTAAAAGCCTCCTTATAAGGGGCGCGGAAGTAAAACGGGTGGCGAAGGCCACCCGAATCATTGACTTAGCTGCGGATAAAATCGAGTAAGTCTTTGTTGATCGTATCAGGGTGCGTGGTGTGCATCCCGTGAGGATAGCCTGGATAAACTTTCAGCGTGCTGTTGCTGATAAGTTCATCCTGAAGCAGGCTGGCATTCTTATAAGGCACCACCTGATCGTCATCACCCTGCAAAATAAGCACCGGCACGGTGATCGCTTTCAGATCGTCGGTCTGGTCCGTCTCGGAAAAGGCTTTAATACCCTCATAGTGCGCTTTCGCGCTGCCAATCATCCCTTGCCGCCACCAGTTCTGAATAGTCCCCTGGGATATTTCAGCCCCCGTTCGGTTGAAGCCGTAGAAGGGGCCCGTCGCCACGTCGAGATAAAATTGCGCCCGGTTTGCGGCCAGCGCTTTACGGAATCCATCAAAAACCTCCAACGGTGTACCGCCTGGATTTTCCGGCGTTTTCACCATTAACGGCGGTACGGCGCTGATTAAAACCGCTTTCGCCACGCGACCCTGCGGTTGACCGTATTTCGCCACATAGCGCGCAACCTGTCCGCCGCCGGTGGAGTGACCAACATGGACAACGTTACGCAGATCCAGATGTTCCACAACGGCAGACACATCGGCGGCGTAGTGATCCATATCGTGTCCATCGCTGACCTGACTTGAGCGGCCATGACCACGACGGTCGGAGGCAATAACGCGGAAACCTTCAGCTAAAAAGAACAACAGCTGGTTATCCCAGTCGTCAGCGCTTAATGGCCAGCCGTGGTGGAAGAAAATGGGCTGTGCATCTTTAGGACCCCAATCTTTATAGAAGATACTGACATCATCGTTGGTGGTAACAAATGACATGATAGACCTCTCGGGGAATAAAAGAACCTGAGTGAAGTGGGCTGCGTCCGCAGTTAAAGACGTACAGCCGCTAAGAAGTCTAGTTGAGAAGATTAACGATTGCTTCCTCCCAACGAAAACGCATGCGTTCTGCGCAGTCGGCTGAGGCTAAACAACACTGAAGCGACAGACGCAGCAACTGCGACCCACAGGGCGAAATGGACAGCCCGTTCATTTAACGTCTGGCCGGTTACCGGCGAGATGAGGGTCAGCAGGATACCTACAACAGCGGCGCCCAGGCACTGCCCGAAAGTTCGGGCAATGGATAATACCCCGGATGCATAGCTTGCCTGTTCGCGAGCAACATTCGACAACATTTCCCGGTTGTTAGGACTTTGAAAACATCCAAATCCGATGCCGCAAACCAGGCTACGCAGGCAGATATCCCATACGGAAGGCGAGGCGGGCAGCATCGCCAGCAGAATCAACCCCACAACAAAGATGGCCAGCCCAAGAGTCGAGATCAGCGGCGCAGAAACCGTGTCTGCCCAGCGGCCGGCGTGGGGCGCGATCAGCACAATACCTATAGGCCAGGGCACGAACAGCAGCGCGGATACAACGGGGCTGTAGCCATATACGCTCTGAAACAGGAAAGGCAACGCAACAAAGGTGATCCCCTGGCTGACAAAAGAGGCCAGTGACGTTAATGCCGCGAGGGTGAAACGTCCGTTCTTGAATATAACGGGCGGCAGTATGGGTGACCTGGCGCGGCGAATATGCCAGATAAACAGCATCGTGCTGAACAGGGCGAGAAGCCCCCAGCAGACCGCCACCTGGTGAAGGCTGTTCGCCGCCATAATCATTGCCCCCAAAAGGGTCGCTGACAGCAGCGCGCCAGGAAGGTCAAACGCAGTTTTGCCGGACGTTGTTTTTCCGGGTAGCGCCCTGAAAGCCAGCAACAAGGCTAAGGTTCCCGGAAATATGTTAATGGCAAACAACCATTGCCAGCTCAGGGTATCCAGTATCGTGCCGCCCAGCACCGGGCCAATGGCGGTGCTGGATGCTATAAGCAGGGCATGCAGACCCAGCACGCGGCCAAGCAGTCGTCCCGGGAAAACGCCGCGCAGGATCGCCGGAGCAATACTTAACGTCGCCGCGCCGCCGATCCCCTGCAGGATACGCATTGCTACAAGCATTTCTGGGGTAGTTGCCAGTGCGCAGCCCAGTGAGGTCAGCGTAAAGGTGGCGAGCCCTGACAGAAAAATGGGGCGAGTGCCATAGATCGTCGCGAGGGAGGCGAAAATCATCAACGTCATTGCCGCAGAGAGCAGATAACCGTTGGCGAACCAGACCGCGTAGCTTGCAGGCACCTGCATCGCTTGCGCCATAGAGGGCAGGGCAATGTTGATCATGGTGCCATCAAACACCCCCATCAGGGTGGTCATCATTACGGCGATCATCACCCGGGCGCGCGCCGGGCCAGGCAGCCCCTCATCACCGGGTTGGTTTGAAAATAGCGTCATCATCTGAACTCCTTAAGGGGGGTTTAATGACGAAACTATAAGCACGAGGTATATAAGGCGGAAGACGCATGGTTTACACTTAATCATTGCACCGAACGCCTTATCTGAGGTTTATTATGTCCGATCCCGATTTTAATCTGTTGGTCGCCCTCGACATTCTGCTGGCAGAAGCGAGCGTGGCCGGTGCTGCACGGCGCTTAAACCTGAGTGCATCTGCCATGAGCCGCACGCTCAACAGGCTGCGCGAGGTGACAGGCGATCCGATTCTGGTGCGGGCCGGACGAAATATGGTGCTGACCCCCTGGGCAGAAGCCTCCCGGGATCGCGCCAGAAATGCGGTTCAGGAGGCGAGGGCAGTGTTGCAGCCGTCAATGGAGACGCTCAGGCTGGAAAGTCTGGCGCGCCTGTTCACTATCCGGGCCAACGATGGATTTGTCGTCGCGTTTGGCCCGGCGCTGATTGCCGCGGTGGCGGAGGCCGCCCCGGATGTCTGTCTCCGTTTTGCGCCCAAGCCTGAAAAAACGTCGCGCTATCTGCGCGAGGGGCTGGTCGATCTGGAAATTGGCGTCCAGGGCAATATGGGGCCGGAAATTCGCCTGCAGCGACTTTTTCAGGACCGGTTTGTCGGCGCCGTGCGTAAGACGCATCCGCTGGCATCGTTACCGGAAATCAGCGTAAAGGATTATGTTGCCTGGGGCCATGTGGTGGCCGCGCCCAATGGATCATTACATGGGTTTGTGGATGATGCACTGGCGGAGTCAGGTCTGTCGCGTAAGGTAGCAAGCGTGGTGCCTGGCTTTCCGACGGCGTTGTCCGTGGCGCTGGCATCGGATCTTATCGCCATGGTTCCGGCGTTGTATTTGCAAAACCCGCAGATGACAGAGCAACTGCATGTATTCGAACTGCCGTTCAAGACCCGTGCCATCACGGTGTCGCAGATGTGGCATCCGAGAATGGAAAAAGATCCCGGTCATCGATGGCTAAGAGAAAAAGTGCTTGAGGTGTGTCGGAGTGTACGGTGATGAATGAGAAGTTGAGGCGAGGGGATAAAGCTGGGCGCGTAATACGAGGCCCGGTACGTCTGCGTTGCTGCCATAGATCGCATTTAACATAATATACATTATGCGCACTAACATGGTGATAGCAAAATTATAATGTCCGGTCTGGGCAGTTCACAGTAAGATTCAGCATCGATGGATTCCGATGATGGCACATTCAGCTGTGTTTTTCGTTTTGGATTTTGTCGACCGGCGTTTGACCACTCAGATGGTCGCGCAGCGGCTGGGTATCTCCGATCGTCAGTGCAGATGCCTTCTGTCGCGTTACCGTGAAACTGGCCCACCAGGTATGGCTAACGCCTGATGGTCTTGCCCGGTACGCACTCAATATTATCCGAGAACGCTATACCGACTTCGGGCCGACGCTTGCAGGTGAAAAACTCGCAGAACTGCACGATGTTCACCTGTCCAAAGAAACGGTCCGGTCGCTATTCAGGGTTTATCCCCCGGATGAATACCAGAAGATATCCCCCTACAACTTCATGTTATACAGGACCCTATTGCCTTTATCGCATCATCAGTTGTCCGGTCTCTGTGCCCGGTGTAGCCGATCGCGGATCTTATCGACTGATGATTTAATGTCAGCAACTGCATCCGCATCCATTCCAAGGGTATCCACAATACAGCGCGTGATATTGCTGGCCTCAATTTTCAGTGTATCCCCCTTCTCTGTCAGATGAATAAGCACTTCACGTTCATCCTTCGGATTGCGTGTCCGGGTGATCAACCCCGCGCTCTCCAGCCGCTTAAGTAAAGGCGTGAGCGTGCTGGACTCAAGGAAGAGTATTCCACTCAGCTCCTTCACTGTGCGTCCATCCTGATTCCACAACGTGATCATCACCAGGTACTGGGGATAGGTTAATCCCAGCTTATCGAGCATTGGGCGATAGAGCTGCGTAAACGCATGTCCCGCGGAGTATAGCGAGAAGCAGAGCATGCCGTGCACATCCGGGAGTAAATCCCCGGTATTTATCTCTTTAGTCATATGTCCTCCAGTCCTTCTAAAATAATTTGTGTACGATTTAATTGCAAGCGATTGACAACAACAAAAAGTAATGCCAGATTAATTCACACACAAACAAGTCGTGCACAAATCAATTGCGCAGCAACATACAATTCATAACAGGAGAACGATATGTCCACATTCACAACGACAGACGGGACTGGCATTTTCTATAAAGACTGGGGTTCAGGTCAGCCAGTCCTCTTTGCTCACGGATGGCCGTTATCGTCAGACGCCTGGGATCAGCAGATGCTCTTCTTCAGCCAGAATGGCTTCAGAGTCATCGCTCATGACCGGCGCAGCCACGGGCGTTCGGACCAGACATTCCATGGCAACAATATGGATCGGTATGCTGACGATCTGGCCGAACTTATTGAAGCACTGGATCTGAAGGACCTGATTTTAGTAGGCCATTCCACAGGGGGTGGCGAAGTTGCACATTATATCGGTCGTCATGGTACTTCCCGTGTAGCTAAAGTTGTTTTGGTTGGCGCAGTACCTCCTCAGATGCTCCGGACGGATGCTAACCCCGACGGCACTCCGCTGGAGGTATTTGATGCCATTCGCGAAGGAACGGCTAAAAACCGTGCTCAGTTCTTCTTTGACCTGACCATTCCATTCTATGGCTTCAATCGCGACCATGTACCAACCAATGACGGGCTGCGGGAAAACTTTCGCAGGATCGGGCTGCAGGGAGGTATTAAAGGACAATATGACTGCATCCATGAGTTCTCCGAGGTCGACTACACACGCGATCTGCAGCAGATTGATCGCCCTACTCTGATTATTCATGGTGACGATGACCAGATTGTGCCCATTAAGGCATCAGCACACCGCGCCGCTGAGATCGTTGCGCACGCCACACTGAAGATATATGCCGGCGGCTCACATGGTCTGGCTGAGACAGAGGCCGACCGCTTTAATGCTGACGTACTGGGCTTTATTCGCGGCTAACGAGGTGGCCTGTTCCATACAGGCCACATCCATCATACGCATACCTCATCAACTGAGTTAAAGGGAAACTATCATGTCTAAATTTGCTGCCTCCCTCGCTATTGCTACCGCTCTGCTGTCTGCCAGTGCTTTCGCCGAAACCGCAAAGCCGACTGTTGTCCTGGTTCATGGAGCCTTTGCTGACTCATCTAGCTGGAATGATGTCACCCGTATCCTGCAAAAAGATGGGTATAACGTCGTTGCAGCGGCTAATCCGCTGCGCAGTGTTTCGACTGATGCGGCTTACGTCTCTTCTGTTGTGAGCAATATTAAAGGACCTGTGGTACTTGTCGGACATTCCTATGGCGGCCAGGTAATAACGAACGCAGCCCGGGAAACGAAAAATGTTAAATCACTGGTTTATGTCGCCGCATTTGCTCCTGACGCGGGTGAAGCTGCCGCTGAACTGGCGGGGAAATTCCCCGGAGGCACGCTTGGCGAGGCGCTTTCCACGCCGGTTAAGCTGGCTGATGGTAATGTCGATCTGTCCATTGAGCAGTCGAAGTTCCACCAGCAATTCGCTCATGACGTGTCAGCTGAAAAAGCTGCGCTGATGGCGGCAGGACAACGACCCGTGACCGAAGCAGCATTAACTGAAAAATCGGGAGCCCCCGCCTGGAAAACAGTGCCCTCTTACTTCATTTATGGTGATGGCGATAAAAATATCCCTGCCCAAAGTTTGCGTTTTATGGCTGAACGCGCGGGATCAAAGCACACCGTGGTGATCAAAGGGGCATCTCATGTCGTGATGGTTTCTCATCCTCAGGACGTAGCCACACTTATTGAGGAAGCCGCGAAATAAATGTCTCTGTCCTCTCTTTGACGCCCTTCCCCGTCAGAGGCACTGTCCCGGACTTTTTTCTGCGGTGCAACCGCCGGGGTATACAGTGTCTGCTGCCTTCGAAATAAACAGAAGAGAGATCGTCCGCCTGCGGTAAAGGCGGGCGTTTTCTCTATCTTCGCGAACGAGTCCCCATTTTTAAAAATGGATACGGTTCTTTATCTGACAAGCCCCGACAGAAACAGATATCAGTGTCCAGACAGGCGGGTAATTTCTGCTTATCCTATACTCAGCTAAAGAATATTGTGGTGTAGATGAAAATATCAAAAACGCGCATAAGTCGTTGAGGTTCTATGAAATTCCCCGGCATACCGGAAAATGAAGAAGAAAGACTAAAGTCGCTTTATCTCGCAGACCTGCTTGATACCAGAGACGATGAGCGTTTTGATCGTCTTACCCGGCTTGCCAGGCGAATCTTTCAGGTACCTGTGGTCCTGATAAGCCTGCTGGATCGCGAGCGACAATGGTTGATTGCATGCGAGGGTCTCGGTGTCCGGGAAACGCCACGTAATATCTCATTCTGTGGGCATGCCATTTTGCAGGATGGCGCTTTTATCGTTAACGATGCATCTGTTGATGAGCGTTTTCATGATAATCCCCTGGTCACCGGTGAACCTTACATCAGATTTTACGCTGGCTATCCGGTGCATCTCCCTGACGGAGAAGTGGCAGGTACGCTTTGCCTCATTCATACCATCCCCCGCAGCTTTAACGACGAGGATATTGCTTCACTCAAGGATCTGGCTTTCATTGTTGAGGATGAATTTCAGGTCATCGGCATGGCGATGACCGACAGTCTGACCGGAATAGCGAATCGGCGGGGTTTTTACCGGACAGGAGAAAAACGGTTCCGCGCCCTCACTGAGCGTAATACACCGTTCAGTCTTATCTTTTTTGATCTGGATAAATTCAAACCTATCAATGATCTTTGGGGACATGCTGAAGGCGATGAGGTTCTGAAAGTCTTCTCAGGACTGTTGTTTCAGTTCCTCAATCCCGGCGATATTGCCGGTCGGCTGGGTGGGGACGAATTCGCCGTGCTCATTACCACCCGGAGTGCTACGGAAGCTTTTTTGCATGCGCTTCGTCGGGGAGTGGACGATTACAACGAAAAATCAGGTAAACCCTATAACATCAATTACTCTTCTGGCGTTCTGCACAATGATCAGGGCCACTATTCGTCGCTTGACGAAATGATCAAAAAGAGTGACGAAGTGATGTACTCAGTGAAGCGCAGAAGACAGCTTTAAAAGGAGCGCTTTGCGCAGCAATCTTTAAGGTACCGTCGCAGCCACCGCTCTTCTTAACGTAACTGGCAATCAGCCTCACTTTACCGATGCATATCAGAGTGATAATGAGATATGCTGGTTTATCATGGAAAAATCTTAGCTGAACGCTGAATTACATCGCTAATCAAAGGGTGAAAAATGAAAAAAACAATCCCAGAATATACGCCTGTTGACTTATCTCGTTGGGCCAGGAAGGAACATTTTGCGGTATTTCAGTCTTTTGCTCAGAGCACCATTAACCAGACCGTTAATTTAGACATCACCGATCTGCTGAAACATATTAAAGATGTTGGCTGGAAGTTTTACCCTACTATCATCTCCATCATTTCTGAGGTGGTAAACAGGCATACCGAGTTTCGTATGGCTATGAAGGACGATGAACTGGTTATATGGAAGGAAGTTTATCCGAGCTACACCATTTTCCATAATGAAACGGAGACATTCTCATCAATATGGAGTTATTACGATGGCAATATGGCGCACTTCCAAAAAACCTATTCTGAGGACGTTGCACGCTACGGGAATAACCTTTCTTACTGGCCTAAGGGCGAGTCACCGGACAATATATTTTTCGTATCGGCTATTCCTTGGGCAACGTTTACCAGTTTCAATGTCAACGTTGCAAACATGAAGAACTTTTTCGCGCCCATGTTCACCTTTGGCAAATACTACGAACAGGATGGAAAGACCTTGTTGCCGCTCGCCGTTCAGGTCCATCATTCCGTTTGCGATGGTTTCCATCTGGCAAGACTGTTCAATGAAATACAAGAGATAATGAGCGACTTACCGCACCGCGCTTAAACTGGCCGCTTCTGTAGTTAAGCGAGAAACGGGTCCAGGCGATGACGATTATGTTAATGCTCTGCCCGCTTCCTGCCTTCCTCACCACATTTACCCATCTGTGCCTGGCATATGACAAAAAAAACCGCAAGCAGTTACCCGCTTGCGGCGACAGGCTCAGCGATGATGTGTTGATCAGGCAGCTTTAACTGCTCTGATTTTTTTACTGCCACCTTCATCTGACGCTGCTTTCTCTGCTGCTGTTGCGGCATTAAGATCGGGAAGTTTGCTGGTACGCAGAATATGCTGCACGGCCTCTTTCTGCTCGGCGAGATAGAGCCCCAGATTTTCAGCCTGCGTTTCATCCATCTGCATGTCACTTTGCAACAGCCAGTCGGTGAACGCTTCTGCGAGGTCGAGCAGTTTGTCGTGAGCGTCAGCCTCTTTCTTACTGGCAAATGTCATTTTCTCTTCACCTTTTCTTACGACAACATATTTTGTTTCAACAGCCATTATGCACCCCCTATACTGTAATTATATACAGTATAACACTTCCCGGTTTGTGTTGCAGCCAAAAATGCGCTGGGTAAACCTGCTTAATATGTTCGGGGGCGGCCCCCCTTCAATTACAACGCCTTATCGGTAAACAGCGGTACGTTACAGGACGTCGCAACGTGGTCCAGATAGCCGCTCAGGTAGTCCGGATACGGGAACGCTTTCACAATTGTCAGCGAGTTCAGCACCGGGAAAAGGTAAAAATCGGTGATGCTTATCGGGTGTCTGGCACGCAGATAAGGCTCGATTTTAGCCAGTTCATCCACCAGCGTATCGATACAGGCCTGACTATTGGCCAATAATGCCTCCAGATCGCCAAACGCTTTTATCTCACGCTGGGTATAGGCTTCGCGCGCGGCTGGGGTGGACAACTCTTGAAAATCTGCCCGGGTAAAACGTGGGATCGCCAGGTTAAAGACGGTGCGCGTGTTCTCTTTGCACCAGGCCTCAATCAGGGGATCGCATTCACCTTTAATCACCGGCGTGCCGTCAAGCTGATCGACATAATGGACGATATCCATGCTTTCCGGCATGTAAGCGCCCTCTTCTTTTTGCAGGATCGGCACGACCTTTCTGCCCACCATACGGGTTGGCGTTTCGACATCCCCTTCCATTATTACGCCCAGCTCGAAGGGCACCTTTTTAAGACCAAAGATCATTCTCGCGCGGATACAGAACGGGCAATGCTCATATACATAGAGTTTCATAGCGCTCTCTTTCTTTATACAGTTGGATGAGGGAGGAATGACCTGACAGGATCGGGCAAATCGGGTCAGGGTTACCAGTCTAACTTTAGTAGGTTGAAGTCAGCTGAAAATCAATCTTGTAATCAGTACAATAGATGTAACCACAATGTTAATTAGATATACATATGAAGTTATTTTCCACTCAACGTACAGATGTCTGGCTACTGACGCCCGACCGGGCAGAAAGATTCCAGCTTTTCCTGCTGGAAAATCGCTCACATTTCGCGCCCTTTGAGCCATTGCGTAATGAAGACTATTTCACACTGGATAGCGTGTCCCAACGGATTGCGAGTGCGCAGAAAGATTATGAAGCAAGAAAATGTCTGCAAATCGTTTTCACGTTAAAAGGTGAAAATAACATCATCGGCAGCATTAATTTCACCAATTTTATCTTTGGGGTTTTCCAGGCGTGCTATCTCGGTTTCTCTCTCGACCACGCTCATCAGGGGAAAGGACTCATGCAAGAGGCGCTTAAAGACTCTCTGGATTATGTACAGATGCATTACGGCTTTCACCGGATTATGGCAAACCATCTTCCTGATAACGCGCGCAGCAGTAGAACTGCTTGCCAGCCTCGGGTTTGTCAAAGAGGGCTATGCCCACTCCTACCTCAAGATAAACGGGATCTGGCAGGACCATGTCCTCAATTCCCTTGTTCTGCCAGAAGCGGAGTCAATGTCCTGAATCGCGGTGTTACGCTGGCCGGACCTTGTTCACGAACCACATTCCGGCCAGCATCGACAACACAAACAGCACTCCCTTCCCTGCGCCCGTACCCAGTAAGACCAGCGCCGGTCCGGGACAAATACCCGCCAGCCCCCAACCCAGGCCGAACAGAACAGCGCCCATCAGCAGCGCGCGGTCTACGGTGTTATTCTCCGGCAGCCGGATCGGCGCCCCGCAAAACGACGTTTGTTTGCCTTTAGCTAACCTGAAGCCGACTGTCCCCACCGCAATCGCCCCGAGCATCACGAAGGCAAGAGAGGGATCCCAGGGCTGAGAGAGATCCAGAAAGCCAAGCACCTTCTCCGGATTTGCCATCCCGCTTATCAGCAAACCCACGCCAAAAATCAGGCCACACAGAAACGCGGCAATGACCATTAACATATCTCCTCCTTAACCGAGCCAGAAACCGGTCAGCGTTGCGGTAATAATACCGACCGCCATAAAGGTCAGCGTGGCCGCCAGGGAACGTCTGGAAAAACGCGACAGTCCGCAGACGCCGTGCCCACTGGTACACCCGGATCCCAGACGCGTCCCGGCGCCCACCAGCAGGCCCGCCACAATAATCAGTGGCCACGAGGTTTGAACCGTTATCTCAGGTAAGGGAAAGAAAAGGCTGAACAGCAGAGGTGAACCGATAAGACCGGCTAAAAAGGCTATCCGCCACCCCTCGTTACGGGTCTGTTTCGTCAGCATCCCCGCCATAATGCCGCTGATCCCGGCGATTCGTCCGCAGAAATGAATCAGCAGTATGGCGGCAAGCCCGATTAACATCCCCCCCGCGAGGCTACTCAACGGCGTAAAGTGAGCGAAATCAACGATCATGATCGGTACCTTTCTGTGGGCAATAGAGGTCATATAAGGTGTTGAGCAGCGTGAAGATCCGCGGATCCTCAATCCGGTAGAAAATCTGTTTACCTGTACGTCGGGTCTCCACCAGCTTTAAACGCCGCAATACGCCCAGCTGCTGGGACAGGGTGGGCTGACGGATCCCCACCGCCTCTTCAAGCTGCGCGACGTTCGCTTCCCCCTGGCTTAACTGACACATCAACAGCAGTCTGTCGGCATTGGACAAACCGCGCAAAAGCTCCGCAGCCCCCAGTGCCGCCTGTTTCATTGCATCCTGAATATCGCTATTCGTAGTCACGATATGCACCCATAAATATACATATTTATATAATGTATTTTAGTATATTGTAAGCCGGGCCGCATAGCAAAAAAAACCGGCAGATGGCTGCCGGCATTTTTTTCTCCCCCATCTGGCCTGACCTTATAATTTCAGCTCAGGCACCAGCGCTTTTTTATCCGACATACAGCTTTGCCACGCTCTGCCCGGTTCGCCATTATCCAGCACTGACGAGGTACGATATTCTACGGTGCGGGTACGCTGATCGGGCCCCACATAGTCGAGGGTCGTCCAGCGGGTGTCGGCGTCTTTGCCCTCGGCGGTGAGTTCGATAGTCTGGTTTTTCACAATCTCGGCGCACTCTTTCGCCGCGGCCTCGACTTTACGAAACTTCTTCTCTTCGGGTGAAGTGCCCTCACCGGACATGGACATACAGCCGGTGAAGAGTAAACAGGCAAGGGTTAGAAGGCTGATTTTTTGCAGCATCACGCAGTCCTTAGTCATGAACAGGTTACTGCAAAAGCGTAGCTTATACGGCTACGCTCTTCCTGCGATCAGCATTTCCGTATCACGCTTTAACAACCGACACGCCCTGCCCAACCACCGCCTCAACCCAGCGACTGTCGGTATCCGGTTCAACTACTACGGTGTTAATGAGTGAAAGCTCGCCAATCAGGAAGGGTGAAGCGGTATTTATCTTCTCCGGCGACGCCAGCACCACCGTTTCGGCGGCCCTGCCGGAAAATGCACGCTTGATGCACGCTTCTTCATAATCACCGGTGGTTAACCCTGCTTCCGGGTGAATACCGGTTACTCCCATGAAAAAGAGATCTGCATGGATACGTTCGATACCCTCAATCGCGGCGGCTCCCACCGTGACGATAGAGTGGCGAAACAAACGCCCGCCAATCAGGATCACCTCAACCCGGGGATGGTCCACCAGCGCCAGCGCAATACCGGGACTGTGGGTGACCGCCGTAAAGGAGAGATCCGCCGGCAAGCAGCGAACCAGCTCGGTCGTGGTCGTCCCGCCATCAATCATCACCACCTGTCCCGGCGAGATAAGCTCAACCCCCTTCTGCGCCACCCGCTTTTTGGCGTCGATGCCAAGGTGGCTGCGCTCGGCAAAGCTGGATACCGCCTTAGATGCCGGCAGCGCGCCGCCATGCACCCGCTGTAAACGCCCCTCGGCTGCCAGCTCGCGCAGATCCCGGCGAATGGTATCTTCGGACACCTGAAATTCGATGCTGAGGGTTTTAGAGAGCACCTCCCCTTCGGTATTCAGTTTTTCAAGGATCAGTTGTTTGCGTTGACGGGTGAGCATGAGAGATTCCTGAGGCTGCATGTTTGATCTTGATATTGCACGAATGTGCAGACTATGATGGTCAATCTACCTATTCAGGAGGCATCGTGCAATCAACTCGTGCAGAAGTACGCATTCTCGACAGCAAAACGCTGTCAGATGACTGGTACACACTCAAAAAATATACCTTCGATTTGCGTCGTCGCAACGGGGAGTGGCAGCGTCAGAACCGCGAAGCCTACGACCGGGGAAACGGCGCAACCATCCTGCTCTATAACCGCGAAAAAAAAACGGTGATCCTCACCCGCCAGTTTCGCTTTCCGGTCTATATAAATGGTCACGACGGTTATCTGATCGAAACCGCCGCAGGCCTGCTTGATAACATGGCCCCGGAAAAGCGCATCAAAGCCGAAGTGGAAGAAGAGACTGGCTACCAGATTGACCAGGTGGAGAAGGTGTTCGAAGCCTTTATGAGCCCCGGCTCCGTCACCGAGAAGCTCTACTTCTACATCGCGGAATATCACTCTGGGGATCGCACCGGCGCAGGGGGCGGTATCGAGGCCGAAGGTGAAGATATCGAAGTGCTGGAATGGCCGATAGAACAGGCGCTCCAGGCCATTGATGATGGCACTATCGTCGACGGCAAAACCATCATGCTGCTCTACCACGTCGCTCTGAAGAAGATCGTCTAACATCCGCGCACCGACAGAAAGGGATTTCTGTCATGTCTGAAACCTCATCATCTACACTTCAGAAAAGAGCAAACTGGAGATGCCCGCATGACCGACTGGAACCCTGGCCTGTATCTGCAATATGGCGCGGAGCGCACCCGCCCCGCCTTAGAGTTGCTGTCCCGGATTGCGCTGGATAACGTTACCGATGTGGTCGATCTCGGCTGCGGACCGGGCAACAGCACGGCGCTGTTGCAGCAGCGCTGGCCCACGGCGCAGATAACCGGCGTCGATACCTCGCCCGCCATGCTCGCAGAAGCCAGAGCCACCCTGCCAGGCTGTCGGTTTATTGAGGCGGATATTCGCCACTACCGTCCCGAACGCACCCTGAGCGTGGTTTACGCCAATGCTTCCTTGCAGTGGGTAGAGAATCACTATGAGCTGCTGCCGCATCTGGTCTCAATGCTGAAACTGCACGGCGTACTGGCTATCCAGATGCCGGATAACGACCTGGAGCCCACCCACGTGCTGATGCGTGAGGTGGCGTTTGAACAGGATTATCCGGATCGCGGCCGGGCAGCGCTCCCCGGCGTCCATGCCTATTACGATATCCTGACCGAGGCGGGCTGCGAGGTGGATATCTGGCGTACGACCTATTATCACCAGATGGCCTCCCACCAGGCGATCGTCGACTGGGTAAGCGCCACCGGCCTGCGTCCGTGGCTTCAGGATCTCAATGAGAGTGAGCAGCAGCGCTATCTGCATCGCTATCATCAGCTGCTGGAGGAGCAGTATCCACTTCAGGAAAACGGGCAGATACTGCTGGCCTTTCCGCGGCTGTTTATCATCGCCCGACGCGCACCGTAGCTACGCTTTTGCCTCTTTCAGCAGCTGCTGGATCACCTGCTCCTGCTTGTCAGTATTCCCTTCGCCGAAAGAGGCGTAACGCAGTTGCCCTTTGGCATCGAAGAAGTAGTGTGCAGGCCAGTAGCGATTGCCAAAGGCGGTCCAGATTTTATAGTTATTGTCAGTCACCACCCGGTACGGCAGCTGCCATTTGTTAATGGCTTTTTGCACCGAGGCCAGCGGTTTCTCCCACGGGTACTCCGGGGTATGGACGCCGATCACCACCAGACCCTGTGACGAATATTTGTTGGCCCAGTCGCGAACGTACGGCAGCGAGTGCTGACAGTTAATGCAGTCCCAGGTCCAGAAGTCGATCAGCACCACTTTGCCTTTTAACGACGCCGGGCTGACCGGCTCGCCGTTGAGCCAGCCTGTACCACCTTCCAGAGAGGGCATCGCGCTGGTGGTGACCGGCTGTGCCACCGGCTGAAGGGTCGGCGGAGTCTGGCTCCCTGGCGCCAGTTGCAGCAGCGTTTTCTCCAGCCGGTCGGCCAGCCCGTTTGCCCCCTGAAAGAGGCTGTTCAGACCAAACGCCGTAAACGCAACGGACATCAGCATCATCACCCCCGCGGTTTTTCGCAGCCCCTCCATCAGACCCGATTTGGCTTTCAGGCGGGCGATAAGCGCCTGCCCACTGAAGCCAAGCAGCGCGAGCATTACTGCACAGCCGCTGCCATACGCTGCCAGCAGGCTGCCGGTGGCAATCGGGCTATGACCCGCGAGACTCAGGCTGAGAATGGCCCCTAACACCGGTCCGGCGCAGGGCGACCACAGCAGCCCGACCGCCAGCCCGGCGAGCACCGCCGAGGCTAAGCCGCGGGTAGAGTTGCTCCGGGAATTGATCATATTGCCGAGGCGTAACGCTGGCCCGGCGATACGCTGCGCTAAAGATGGGAAGATCAACGCCAGGGCGGCGAGACTCAGCAGCACCAGCGCCACCCAGCGTCCCACGATGGTGGCGCTCACCACCCAGTCGCTGGCGACGGCGATCAGGCTGGCGACCAGGGTAAACATCATCACCATACCGCACAGCATAGCGACAAGCTGACGCCGCTGGCCGCGGAATCCGGCGAACAGCAGAGGAATAACGGGAAGCGTGCAGGGGCTGAGCAGACTGACCATGCCGCCTAAAAATGCGATCACAAGAAACATAAACACCTCACTTACCAGTTGATAGTGAGGCCATTACAGCGTGGGGATGTGTTTGCGGTGTGTTGAGGGATAGGGTTTTTTGACAGGTGATGTATGGGCGTTGAGCGGAGATACATTGCGGTACAATTGGCGTGATGAAGGGTACGGGTATACATGTGGCTACCGAGGTGGTTCCGTTCACCTTACGTTCCTTGCTCCTCTGGTACAAAGGAACCGGTGAACGTGCCAGGGGGGCTCGCCGCCTCGCCCCGGCCTGCGGTCAACGCCTCAGCGATTTTCAGCCGGACACGAGCGTCGCTGTATGTCTTTTAACCTACTGTAATGATTCGATTGCTTTAGCATCGCTATGTTGTAGGCCGGGTAAGGCAACGCCGCCACCCGGCGATAGGGTACAAAATCAAACCATCGGCAACGTTATCCGTGCGCAAAGCCCCCCTTCAGCCCGGTTCACCAACTGCAACTCCCCGTTCAACTGCCCCGTAAGCTGTGCCGCTATCGCCAGCCCCAGCCCCGTCCCCCCGGTTTCCCGGTTACGGGAAGACTCCACCCGGTAAAAGGGCTGCAACACCGCCGCCAGCTCATGCTCCGGAATACCCGGCCCGTTATCCTCCACGGCAATCTGCACTCTGTTATCACCTGTCGTCAGCGTCACCTCTGCCTTATCGCCAAACTTCAGGGCATTATCCAGCAGATTGGTGAGGATCCGGTGCAGCGCCTGCGGACGGGTTGCAAAGGGCATGTGGTTTCTCGCCGCCGAGAACTGCACGTTTTTGCCGGTATCGCTGTAGTCACAGACCAGCGTATCAATAAAGGTATAAAGATCGACATTACGAACCGGTTCAGGCGCCACGCCGGACGAGCGCGCGTAGTCTATTCCCTCGCGCACCAGGCGCGTCATGCTGTCCAGGTCCTGGGTGAGCTTGTCGCGCAGATCCGGCTGATCGGCCATCTCCACGCGCAGCCGCATACGGGTAATGGGCGTCTGGAGATCGTGGGAAATAGCAGCCAGGATCTGCGCCCTCTCCTTCAGCGACGCCTGGATCCGCGCCTGCATGGCATTAAAGGCGCGCGCCGCCTGACGAACCTCCAGCGGCCCCTGCTCAGTGAGCGTCAGCGGATTGGGGCTGGTGGGTTCGAGCGTGTCCACTGCCCGGGTAAAGTGGGTAAAGGGCCGCACCACCTGGCGCACCGCCAGCCAGGCGCAGATCACCACCAACAAAAGCTGGATCACAAAGACCACCGGCAGCCAGCGGGCGACCGGGGGCATGCGGGGGGTGAGATCCAGCGTCAGCGGCGAGCCGTCGCTTAGCGTCAGGTGGGCCTGAATGTGCGAAACCGGCCCCGGCACCGCCGTGAAGCGCAGCGGATAGTGGGTTGCGAGCGTCTCCGTCAGGGTCCGGACTGCATCCCGTGAACGGGCATCGGCCGGAGGTGCCCCCGGCTCCCCTGGCCCCAATAGATAACGATAGTTTCCCCTCTCAAGACGCGGGAGCCATTGCGCCCGCTCATTGGCCGGCAGCCTGTCCAGAATCGCCACGCTGGTGGAAACATCATCTTCCAGATTGCCGAGCATCACGTGCCGGGCGCTGCTCATCCGCTCGGCCAGCACCAGCGTCAGGCTCAGACCATTGGCGAGCAGCAACCCCAGCAGGACAATCAGCAGCAGGCGGTAATGAAGCGAGCGCGGCCAGAGCCTCATTCTTTGGCCTCAATAATGCTGACGGGCATCGAAAAGACATAGCCTTCACTACGTACTGTTTTTATATACAGTGGTGTGCGCGCATCCTCATTTAAGCGCTGGCGCACCCGGCTGACCAGGAGATCGATTGAACGTTCAAACAGCTCTGCATCCCGCCCCTGGGTGAAGTTAAGCAGCTGATCGCGGGTTAATACGCGCTGAGGATGATCGACAAATACCCGCAGCAGACGGTACTCCGCCCCGCTCAACGCCACGATGGTCCCGGTAGCGTCAAGCAGATGACGGGCGCTGGTGTCGAGCTGCCAGTCGCCAAAGGCGATGATCCGTCCGGCTTCGGTCACCTGCAGATTGGGCGGCAGCGTGCGAAACCGGCGCAGTATCGCTTTGATCCGCGCCAGCAGCTCACGCGCCACAAAGGGTTTAACCACATAGTCGTCTGCGCCCATCTCGAGGCCCAGAATGCGATCCATATCGTCATGGCGCGCGGTCAGCATCAAAATCGGCAGATCCTTATGTTGACCGCTGCGCAGCTGGCGACAGAGCGTGAGGCCATCGTCCCCCGGCATCATGATATCCAGCACCACCATATCCACGGCCTGCCTGTCGAGCACGGCGCGCATCTCCTTGCCGTTGGCCGCACCCGTGGCGCGATAGCCGGACTTCACCAGGTAATCGACGATCAGCTCGCGTATATCTCTGTCATCATCCACGACAAGAATGTGATCGGTTGTCTCCACCCTAAGCTCCTGTTTTTCAGCGATGGGCAAAAAAATAGCATAGCTGGCTTATAACTTGTCCGCATCCACCACCGCTTTGACGAAATCCTGCGGATCTTCCTGGGCCGGATTGTGGCCGATATTGCCGGTAAAGGTGCGATGCTGATACTTGCCGGTAAATTTTGCCGCATACGCCGCAGGCTCCGGATGCGGTGCGCCGTTGTTATCACCTTCGATGGTGATGGTGGGCACGCTGATGGTCGGTGCGGCCGCCAGCTTCTGCTCATCGCTGTCGTAACGGCTTTCACCCCGCTCCAGCCCAAGACGCCAGCGATAGTTGCTGATGGTCACCGCCACGTGATCCGGGTTATCCAGCGCTTTGGCGCTGACGTTAAAGGTCGCATCGCTGAATTTCCAGCCGGGGGATGCCAGGGTCCAGATCAGTTTCGCAAAGTCGTGGGTGTTGGCCGCATACCCCTTCTCACCGCGCTCGGTGGCGAAGTAGAACTGATACCACCACTGCAGTTCGGCCTTCGGCGGCAACGGTTTCGCCCCCGCCTGCTGATTGCCAATCAGATACCCGCTCACCGAAACCAGCGATTTCACGCGCTCCGGCCACAGCGCCGCCACAATATCCGCCGTTCTCGCGCCCCAGTCGTAACCGGCAAAGACCGCGCGTTTGATTTTCAGGGCGTCCATCAGGTTAATCACATCTTTCGCCATGGCCGCCGGTTGGCCATTACGTGGGGTGGTAGAGGAGAGGAAACGCGTGGTGCCAAAACCGCGGTTGTACGGGACGATCACTCTGTAGCCTTTTGCCGCCAGCGCGGGAGCCACCTGGGCATAGCTCTGAATATCGTACGGCCATCCGTGCAGCAGGATCACCGGTTCGCCGTTTTTCGGCCCGATATCGACATAGCCAATATTCAGATCGCCTGCGTCAATCTGGTGGATCTGCTTAAAGGCCGCGTGATAATCGCTGCCTGCCGCCTCGGCCTGACAGGCGGATACGGTGGCAAATGAGAGGGTTAAGGCCAGGGTTGAGTAAGCCAGTTTGTTCATCATGGTGATTTCTCCGGGTCAGCTATTCGACCCGCTTATCTCATCACCCTGATGTATGGCGAATATGTGCAGATTTGGCCGTTTTGCAAGGCGGTGTATCGCGCTCGCGCGCAGATACACTGCGATACAAAAGGCGGCCCGATGACCCGGGAAATTACGTCAGCTGGTAATACTTGTCCGGCAGTTTGCGCGCCGGGATCTCCTGCTCGTCGTTCATCTGTAGCAAATCAATCTCCATCGCATTGCAGATGGCATCCAGCGGCAGGTCATTATTCTCGACGCCGAACGGCTCTTCCAGCTCTTCCGCCAGGGTATCGAGCGAGATAAAGGTATAGGAAATCAATACCGAGACGAACGGCGTCATGTAGTGCAGATCGCTGACCAGCGCGAACGGCAGCATGATGCAGAACAGGTAGACCGTACGGTGCAGGATCAGCGTGTAGGCGAACGGCACCGGGGTATTGGCGATCCGCTCGCAGCCCGCCAGCACCGTGGACATATCATTCAGGCGAATATTCAGGCTGTGAAACAGGATATCCGACAGTTCACCATTGCGGCGTCTTACCGCCAGCCACTCCCCCATGATCAGCAGGATGCGGTTCGCCGGGGAGCTGGAGTCCATCGCGGCCCGCAGGTTCTCTGCTGACAGGTATTTTGAGAGCTGCCCGGCCTGGGGCTGTTTGCGCAGGGTCATGCGCAGACAGTGGGCAAAGGCGATCTGCAGGCGGACAAACTCCCCTAACGCCGGATCGTCCGGCAGCGTGTTCTTCACTTCCCGGAACAGGGAGCGCGAGGCAATCATCAGCTGCCCCCACAGCTGTCGCGCCTCAACATAGCGGGCGTAACAGGCGTTGTTTCGAAAACCGAGGAAGATTGCGATGGCGACCCCAAGAATGCTGAACGGCGCGACCGTCAGCCGGATGCCCAGCGAGGTATACCAGGGCAACATCAGGATCACCACGATGGAGAGCAAAAAATTGAGGAACAGGCGGGAAAAGATTTTGGTCAGCACGGAACCGTGCCAGACAAATATAAGACGCAACCAGTGCTGTTGGGGTCGAACGATCATAGTCAGCTTCATCGGGAAAAAAGAGCGGTGACTATTAAACGTGATCGTTATCACGGTTGCAAGTTTGTTAAAAAATGCTGTCGTTTTGCTAAGCCTGTTCAGACCGCACGGTGTTTCATCCTGCTCGAATAAAAAGAGATTAAAGTATGTTGTAACTAAAAAAGGTAACCGGTCAGGATAACCTATGCGGGCGCTCCCCCTCTCCCGTCAGGAGAGAGGGAGGCTCCATGGCTTAGCAGAGCGGTTTGACGGCGGCGCGCATGCCCTGATGCAGAATGGCATCCAGATCCTGCGCAACCTGTTCTACCAGCCCGCTCACCTGGGTCAGGTCCTGTTCCCAATGCTCGCTGACGCTCAGTACCGCGGTCACCAGCTCGCGGGTGTTGATCTGCTGGTCATGATGCTGCGTCCACAGCTGCTGGAAACGGGTTAACCAGTGCGCGTCATCCTGCACCGGATAACTTTCGCCGTTACGTTCCGCACGGTAAAAGGCGATCAGGGCCGCCAGCGCAAAGGTCAGACGGGCCGGGAGTTTGCCGCTGGCCTGCTGCCCCGCCAGAAGCTGCGGCAGAATGCGGGTCCGGTACTTGGTCATGCCGTTCAGGGCAATCGACAGCAGCTGATGTTTGATATACGGATTGCGGAAACGGCCCGTTACCGCGCTGGCAAACGAGGCCAGCTCATCGCGCGGCAGATCCAGCACCGGAATAATCTCTTCATGAATCGCTTTTTCGACAAAGGCGCAGATTTCGGTGTCGTTCATCGCTTCACCCACGGTATCCAGCCCCGCCTGGTATGCCACCGGCACCAGCGCGGTATGTGCGCCGTTGAGGATCGCCACTTTGCGCTCTTTGTATGGCTTGATGTCGTCAACAATCAGCACGTTCAGCGCCAGCTTATCGAGACGCAGCTCCTGTGCCAGCGATTTTGGCCCCTGGATCACAAACAGATAGAAGTGTTCAGCGGTATCGAGGAAGGCATCGTGATAGCCCAGAGAGGCTTCAAGCTCTGCCACTTCATCGCGCGGATAGCCGGTGACGATACGGTCAACCAGGGTGGAACAGAAGGTATTGGCGTCATTGATCCACTGGATAAAGGCCGCAGGCAGCGCCCACTCCTGAGCATAGCGCAGCACCAGCTCACGCAGGGCGTCACCGTTGTAGTCAATTAATTCGCACGGCACGATAACCCAGCCTTTATCGGCGGCCCCGTTGAAATGGCTGAAACGCTCGAACAGCAGGCGGGTCAGTTTTGCCGGATAGCTGACCGCAGGCGCATCCTCAAACTTATCCCCGGCGTGATAGCTGATCCCCGCTTCCGTGGTGTTAGAGAAGACAAAGCGCATCTCTGGATTATGCGCCAGCTTCAGGAATTCATCGTACTGATCGTAAACGCTGATCTCACGGTTCACCGAGCGGATAAGGCGCGCGTCGCTGACCGCTTCGCCCTGCTCGTTCAGGCCGCGAATGATGGTGGTATACAGGCCGTCCTGGGTGCTCAGCGAAGGCGGAAAATCGCTTTTGATGGGGCGCACAATCGCAATACCGGCGTTCAGGTCGGTATGCTCGTTAAGCAGATCGATCTGCCAGTCAACAAACGCACGCAGGAAGTTGCCCTCACCAAACTGGATGATACGTTCAGGATAGAGAGCTCCGGGAAAATCACGACGGTTTAGTGTGTTCACAATGGGGTCCTTGTAATGATTAGTCATACAGCCTGATAAGATTGGTACGATAACTTATCAAACTTTACGACCACGAACCCCGGTTTTGATCAATTCCAGTGTGAATTGTGACAGGATCTATATGAATTTGTAGACCAGAACACCTGCGGGGTTTACTTCTCCCTTCTCAACATCCGGTACCTCGCTGCTGTTTCATGGAGTACATCATCTGGTCGGCAGTGGTCAGCCAGCTCTTGAGATCGTCGCGGTCGTGATCGAACTCGCGCACGCCCCAGGAAAAGGATAGCGCCCACGGATATTCGGCATGCTCGTTCCAGTTCGCCGCCTGTTCGGTTAAAAACTGCATGGCGATCCATGCCCCCTTTTCGTCGCTGTTGGCAAACAGGATGGCAAACTCATCCCCGCCGTAGCGCGACAGCACGTCGGCTTCACGAAAGGTGGAGCTCAGCAGACCGGCCATCGCCTTCAGGGCGTTGTCGCCATCTGTGCGGCCATACCGGGCGTTTATCTGCTTAAAACGATCGAGATCCAGCCAGGCCAGGGTTAAAGGCTCAGCCCGACGGCGGGCAGCGCGAATGGCATAGGTCGCCAGATGATGAAAGCCCCGGCGGTTGTAGAGCCCGGTCAGCGGGTCGGTGATACTGGCGCTGGCGGCGGCAAACTCCGCTTCCACCAGTGCCGCCAGGTCGGCCAGCGCCTCAATGTCAGAAGGCGAAAAAGGGCGTGGATAGTGATCGATAATACAGAGCGACCCCACCGCGGCCCCACCGGGCAGACGCAGCGGATAACCCGCGTAAAAGCGGATAGGATCATCGTCGGTAACCAGGGGGTTATCGGCAAAGCGGGTATCGTCAAGGGTATCGGGGATCACCAGCGGTGCATCGCTAAGGACGGTATGGCCGCAAAAAGAGAGATTTCGCGGCAGGCTGGTCGGGTCGCCACCATCGGTGGATTTAACGACCACAACGTGCTCGTCAACCAGATTGATCATCGCCACCGGCACGCCAAACACGCGTCTTGCCAGCCGGGTTATACGCGCGTAGGTCGGGTGATCTTCTGGTTCAAGCAGCCCGGATTCACGCAAGGCACTGAGACGCTTTGCTTCATTGTTGGGTAGTGAGGGTGATTTCATACAGACTCCGGACGTCAGGCTTTTTAAAAGCTTAGCGCATACTGAGGCCAGTTAGTGGGCAAATATGCGGTTTTTACCATCGCGTTTCGCCTGATACAGTGCGGCGTCGGCAGCCTGTAACCAGTCCGTAACATTTCCCATCTCCCGGGTGGCGCAGGCAATGCCAATACTCATTGTGCAATGGACCGCCTCTTCCGCGACGTCACTGATAATCGCTGCCGCATCCATAATGCGGGTAGCGACTATCCGCGCTTCGTCGAGGGTGGTATCGGGCAGCAGGATCACAA
The DNA here is from genome assembly GCF_055805075.1 of Leclercia sp. GHBNCSD. Lineage (NCBI taxonomy): Bacteria > Pseudomonadati > Pseudomonadota > Gammaproteobacteria > Enterobacterales > Enterobacteriaceae > Leclercia > Leclercia sp. GHBNCSD. The sequence continues at coordinate 111,440 of NZ_JBQVYO010000002.1, forward strand.
ACTCGTCCCCACCCAGTCGCGCCGGGGTGTCGCTCTGACGGCTGGCGATATGCAAAATTTGTGACACTGTCACCAACAGCATATCTCCCACCTTGTGGCCGTAGCGATCGTTGACCTCTTTAAAGTTATCGATATCGATAAACATCAGCGCCGAATCGTGGCAGGTTTGCTGCAATTTATGCAGCTCATGATCGATACGCTCCTCCAGCAGACGCCGGTTGGCAATGTCCAGCAGCGGATCCATCATCGCAATACGCTCCAGCTCGCGTGATTTAAAGCGCAGCCGCACGGCGATAGTGTTGGTGAGCACGCTGAGCGCCACGGTATAGATAGCAATCAACGGCAGCGTGGCATAGAGAGTGCGCTGCGACACCCACGGCACCAGCGCCATTCCCTGCGCCAGCCAGCTCCCCATAAAGACCGCCACCATCACCGCCCCGGCCTTTTTCATCAACGGGAAGCCACCCGCCGCCAGCCGGTCGGCAAGTAAGATAGTGGCAATGGCGACGGAAGGCAGCGGATTGACCGCCATCATGGCGATCCAGAAGCCGCCTGCCCCGGCGTCTAAAACCAGGTTCTGATGTTCGGTAAAGAGCGGCGTCGGAGAACGCCGGGCGCGCCACCAGGCCAGGGTTGGCCAGACAAAGGCGTTGATAGCCAGCAATCCCATAAGCCAGACGGAACGTTGCTGTTCCAGCAGGACGGAGAGAATAGGGATAAAGCAGAGAAAGGTTCCAAGCATTCGCATCAGATACATGCGTTTGATAAACCGACTGCCAGGCACGCGAGGGGATTTACTGAGTCTGTCAGTTCCGTTCATCACACGATTTTTCCGATATAATCACCCTTTTATATTATTGACGTTGAAATTTTGTATCAAGGCATTTATCAGTTTCGTGAATATATGGTGAAGGGCGTGGTCACGCCCTGGCAAACGATTACAGCTGTTCCGAAGGCGCTACCGCCTGTTCGGTAGTTTTTATCTCTGTCATTCGGGCGCTGGTACGATTTCGGCCTGCTTTTTTCGAGCGATACAGATAATCATCCGCTTCTGTCATCAGACGATTAAACACCTCTGTGAGCTGTGACAGCTCCGACCTTCCGCTGCCCAGACCAATACTGACGGTTAAAAACAGCGTCTGCCCCCGCCAGTTAAAGGGATGTTGTTCAACCGTGGTACGAATACGCTCCGCCAGAGCATATGCCTGCCCGGCTGAAGCGGAGTTCACCACCACGGCAAACTCTTCGCCGCCCATTCGCGCCACCAGCCCTGCGTTGCCCACCGTCTCCTGCACTTTGCGCGCAAAAGCGGCCAGGACGGTATCGCCACATTCGTGACCATAGTTGTCGTTGATGCTTTTGAAATAGTCGATATCCAGCAGCATGACGGTCAGCCGCGGGCTTTTGCGCTTCCCTTCAACATTTTTAAGCGCCTCATACAGTCCGGAGCGGGAGTAAACCTGAGTCAGATAGTCGTAATCGGCACGCAGGGAAACCTGGCGGATCAGGGAATTGATCGCCGCCATGCTGACCGAGACCATAACCGGGCAGATTGCGAGGGTAGCGATCCCCAGACGGGCAGAGAACATCATCGGGGTGGTGAGCGGCGTGGTTGCCACGATGGTGATGATGGAGTTGCCAATCAGGGTGATCTCCACCGTCCCGGTGACAAAGGTCAACAGGCAGGTTGCCGGCAGCGAATAGCGCACCGCACACCAGATCAGCGCCGGCAGCGGAAACGCCAGCGCACCGGCCCCGCCGATTGCGACCGAGGCCATCACCGAGATAATCAGCAACACCACCGGCATCAAATGGCTGGCACCTATGGCCCGGTTGAACGTGGGCCAGGTCATGGTCAGCATACAGGGAACAATTAATACCCCGGTAGAAAACTGTTCGCTAAACCAGTCGGCGACCAGCGGCCAGAAGGCGCGACTGTCCACCCCGCCCGCCACCGCCGCTCCGAGCAGGGCGCTGAGCAGCGCAGCCACCAGACAATAGTTAAACAGCCGCAGGGCATTCACCGGATCCGGGGTGCGATTTTTCAGTCGCTTGTCGCGCTGGACCAACAGGGCTACGGTGACAATAAACACCATATTCGAGAGGTTAATACCCAGCGAGGAGATGCCCCAGTCGGTGGTGATGGCGTCGTATACCAGCATGGCGATATAGGACATCACGTAATAGCGAGGCCGGTTCAGGTAAGCGTAGCGGGCAAACACCCCTGCCATCACGCCATTCAGCGGCCAGAACATCGACAGCGACTCCATCAGACGAAGCTGCGCGCCGATAAAATAGAACAGCGTGGTCAATACCACTATTCCCGCCGCGTTTCGGAACGGACTGTGCGGCTGAAAAAGTGTGAATGTTCTGGCGTAAGCAGAAGACATGCAATATCAATCCATAGGGTTGCTTTTAACATTGAATACACATCCACGCGGATGAATGTTAAAAGTTTGGTATTAATGTATATCACATTAAGGGGATAACTATCATCATCCAGTTAGCAGTGCTTATCAGTTGTGCCGTCAGCCAGACGGCACAGGCAGTGCTTAATAGACTGAACGCCCCAGCTGCTGAGTCAGGTGTTCCAGCGCCGTGACGCCCGCCAGGGAGTTCCCCGCGTCGTCCAGTTCAGGGCTCCAGACCGCAATCGCCATCTCGTGAGGCACGATCGCCACTACCCCGCCACCAACCCCCGATTTCGCAGGCAGCCCCACCCGCCAGGCAAACTCACCGGCATTCTGATACATCCCGCTTGTCGCCATCAACGCATTGACCTGCCGGGCCTGCATCGGCGTGACAACGGGCTCGGACAGATGCGGGGCATAACCCTGAGCAGCCAGAAAAAGAAACGTATTTGCCAGTTCGACACAGCTCATCTTCAGGGCGCAGTAGTGGAAGTAGTTTTGCAGCACCGTTGACACATCGTTATGGAAATTGCCGAACGACTTCATCAGCCAGGCGATCGCCGCATTGCGCGCCGAGTGTTCAAACTCCGAGCGGGCAACGGCGGAATCGTAGCCGATATCACTGACGCCGGAGAGCTGACGCACGATCTCCAGCATTCTCTGGCGCGGTGCGCTCAGGCGGCTTTGCAGCATGTCGCATACCACCAGCGCCCCGGCGTTAATAAACGGATTACGCGGTTTGCCCTGTTCGATCTCCAGCTGCAACAGCGAATTGAACGGCTGACCGGAGGGATCTTTCCCCACCCGCTGCCAGATCTCATCCTCGTCATACTGACGCATCGCCGCCACCAGGCTCAGGACTTTCGAAATCGACTGAATGGAGAAACGCTCTGTGGCATCACCGGCCTGAAAGTGCTGCCCGTCCACCGTAGTGATGGCAATGCCGAGTTTGTTGCCATTGACCGAGGCCAGCGCCGGGATGTAATCGGCGACTTTACCCTTGCCCAACAGGGGACGTACTTGCGCCAGAATGGCGTCCAGCATCTGATTATTGATGTTCGCAGCCATCGGTTGCTCCTTGCTCACAGGCCAAAAACGGCCTGCGAGTATAACAGAGGCTGATGGATGGCGTCAGGCAGGCAGTCGGAACCGCGAGACAGCCTGCAACAGCAGGCCCGATTCATCATGGAGCCGTTGGGAGGCTTCGGAGGCGGTGTTGACGAGCGCATCGGTCTGGCGAGCCACCTGGTTCAGCGCCTGGAGCTGGCTGGTCATACGGTGAATACTCTCGCCCTGGCTGAGGGTGGCAACGGAGATCTCATTCAGCAGACTACAGAGATTACCCACCAGGCCAATCACCTGCTGGAGGTTATCCTCCAGCCGGGTGACGGCTTTCGAGCCATCCTCAATGCCCTGCAACGAGTGGTTAATTAACTGCTGGATGGTCTGGGTCGAGTGACTGCTTTTACGCGCCAGCAGCCCCACCTCCCGCGCCACCACGGCGAATCCACGTCCCTGGTTGCCGGCGTGGGCCGCTTCAATGGCCGCGTTCAGCGCCAGAATATTGGTCTGGAACGCCACATTATCGATGATCGCCACAATGCCGCGCATCTCCGAAGAGCGCTCCACGATGGCCGCCATCGAGGCATTGACCGTCTCCATCATCCGGTCTCCCCCTGCCGCCATCTCCCGCGCCTCGTCCGCCCGTGAGCTTGCCAGTTTTGCATAGCCGCTGTTTCCCTCGACGTGGGTTTCCAGCGCGGCAATATGCGCGGTCACCTCTTTCAACTCCTGCGCCTGACGCGCAGACTGCTGATAGAGATCCTGATTGCCCTGCGCCAGCGAGCCAATATTGGTCACCATCGAGGTGGTCGCCTCGCTGACCTGGGTCACCAGCTGTTGCAGGCCCTGTTGCAGCGTCTCCACGCTACCGCCTAGTTGCGCAATCTCGCGGTTAAACCGGGTCACGGTGGGTAGCGGTGAAGAGAGATCCCCCGCCGCCAGCAGATTAATATGGGCGATAAGACGACGCAGCGGGACGATCACCCAGCGGGACATGGCAAACCACACCGCAACCGCAATCCCCAGCAGAACAACCGGGGCCAGCAGAAAGAGTGATTGCAGACCGGAGAGACTGGCCGTCAGCCGCTGCCGCCCCTCCGTGGCGCGCTGGGCGCTGGCCTGCTGATAGCGGGCATAGTTGTCATTAAAATCGGCCTGAAACGCCTGGGCAGGTACGGCAAAGAAGGCATCGATCGATTGACCGTTGACCAGTCCGTCGGCCTGCTCACGGATAGCGTCGAAAAACAACTGGTAGCTGTTGAGCAGTGCTTCATCCCGTGGCGGATGCATCGCCTGCCACGCCTGCCAGGCCTGCTGAGAATCACGTAGCGCCTGTTGCGCCTCATCCATCAGGCTGTGCCAGCTGCCGTCGGATCCGGTCTCTTTATCCTGCATAAAATAAACTCCCGCACGGTTAAGCAGATCGCTTGCTGCCAGCAACGAGATGCGGGCCTGATCGACCTTTGCCTGTTGCAGCCAGGCCATCTGGTTGCGCTGTTCGTTGCGCTGGGCATCGCGCAGGGAGACGGAAAGTAAGACCGATGAAGAGATTTGCAGCGCGGAAAAGAGGCCGATGATACAGAAGATCCCCGCCAGCAAACCAAACTTCCGGGGAGTAATGCGGCGAAAAATTTGCATTAAGTTCATGATTTCTTCATTAACAAGGACTTAGACGTGGGCGAGTCTACGCAGTGAAAATGACAGAACTATTTCAGAATGATGACAGGCGCCAGGCAGCGCTTTGCTTGCACGGGCCTGCGGGTTTTGTAGGCCGGGTAAGCGCAGCGCCACCCGGCGGAACAATGGAAGCAAAGTTAAACCCGGTCTTTCCACACCGTCTGCACATTACAGAACTCATACAGGCCAAAGTGCGACAGCTCCCGGCCAAATCCGCTTTTCTTCACCCCGCCGAACGCCACGCGGGCGTCGCTGGCACTGTAGCCGTTGATAAACACCCCGCCGCACTCAAGCTGGCGGGCAAAGCGGTCGGCCAGCTCTGGATTGGCGGTAAAGAGTGTCGCCGAAAGCCCAAAATCGCTGTCGTTAGCCAGGGCAAGCGCGTGATCGGCATCGGTTGCTACGCTAATCGCCGCTACCGGGCCAAACAGCTCCTGACGAAACGCGGTCATCGTTGGAGTCACATTCCCCAGCACGGTCGGCGCATAGTAGTTCCCTGCCCCGGCAATCTTCTCGCCGCCCAGCAGCAGGGTCGCCCCTTCGGCCAGCGTCGCCTGCACCTGCTGATGCAGCTCGTCTCGCAGATCGAAACGCGCCATCGGACCAAGGTAGTTCTCTTCGTTTTCAGGCGCGCCCATCTTCAGGGCCGCGGTGGCCTCGACAAAGCGACGGCTAAACGCATCGGCAATACCCGCCTCGACGATAAAGCGCTTGGCTGCCGCGCACACCTGCCCGGTATTCTGATAGCGTCCGGTCACCGCCGCTTTTACCGCCAGATCCAGGTCGGCATCGTTGAGGACAATAAAGGGATCGGAACCGCCCAGTTCAAGCACGCATTTTTTCAGCGCCGCCCCGGCCTGGGCGCCAATGGCGGCCCCGGCACGCAGGCTGCCGGTCACGGTGACCGCGGCGATGCGCGGATCGGCGATCATCTGGCTTACCCCGTCATTAGTGGCGTTCAACTGACCAAACACCCCCTGCGGGAATCCGGCATCGGTAAAAATTGCCGCGATCAGGTTCGCGGCACCCTGCACGTTCGGAGCATGTTTCAGCAGATAGCTGTTACCCGCCAGAATAATCGGCACCGCACCGCGCAGCACCTGCCACAGCGGGAAGTTCCACGGCATCACCGCCAGCACCGGCCCCAGCGGACGATACTCAATCACCGCGTCCGCTACCTGGGTTGCCTCGGTATTGAGCATGGCCGGGCCATGTTCAGCATACCAGTCGCACAGCCCGGCAGATTTCGCCACCTCCCCACGCGCCTGGGCGATGGGTTTGCCCATCTCCCGGCTGATCATCTGCGCCATCTCTTCGCCACGATTGCGCAGCGCGGCGCCCAGATCGCGTAGCTTTTGCGCACGCGTCGCCACCGGCACGTTGCGCCACAGGCGAAAGGCGTTATCGGTCTGTGCAAGGGCATGTTCAACCTCGGTGACGGTCGCCCACGGCCAGACAGCCAGGGTTTCGCCGTTTGCCGGGTTAATGGACAGGGCATGGGTAGCAGAAGGTGTAGTCATGATCGGCTCCGTGTATTAACAGTTGCTACAGTGTGGCGCGATCTGCTATTTCTTAAAAATGAATAATAATAACCACCTTATTCACGAAACGAGAACGATATGGATCTGACCCAGCTGGAGATGTTTAACGCCGTCGCCCAGACCGGCAGCATTACCCAGGCCGCGCAGAAAGTGCATCGCGTGCCCTCAAACCTGACCACCCGCATCAAACAGCTGGAGGCCGATCTTGGTGTGGCGCTATTCATCCGCGAGAACCAGCGGCTGCGCCTCTCACCCGCAGGGCATAATTTTTTACGCTACAGCCGACAGATCCTCGCCCTGGTGGATGAGGCGCGGATGGTGGTGGCCGGTGATGAACCCCAGGGACTGTTTACCCTCGGGTCGCTGGAGAGCACCGCGGCGGTGCGCATCCCGGCCTCGCTGGCGCAGTTTAACCAGCGTTACCCGCGCATTCAGTTTGCGCTGGCGACCGGCCCTTCCGGGACAATGATTGACGGGGTACTGGAAGGGACGCTGAGCGCGGCCTTTGTGGACGGGCCATTAAACCACCCGGAACTGGAGGGCATGCCGGTCTACCGGGAGGAGATGATGCTGGTGGTGCCTGCCGGTCATCCAGAGGTTGCGCGGGCCGCCGACATCAGCGGGCACGATATCTATGCCTTTCGCGCCAACTGCTCCTATCGCCGCCATTTCGAGAGCTGGTTTCACGCGGATCGCGCCACGCCAGGGCGCATCCACGAAATGGAGTCCTATCACGGGATGCTGGCCTGCGTCATTGCCGGGGCGGGCATTGCGCTGATGCCCCGTTCAATGCTGGAAAGTATGCCCGGACATCACCAGGTGGCTGCCTGGCCGCTGGCGAAAAACTGGCGCTGGCTCACCACCTGGCTGGTATGGCGCCGGGGCGCGATGACCCGGCAACTGGAAGCGTTTATAGCGCTGCTAAACGAAGGTCAGCCACCAGCAGCTTCTCCATAAACAGGCTCAGGGGATCGGGGGCATAGGGAGGAAACGCCTCGCACAGCTGGTAGCCACAGCGTTCATAGAGCCGGATGGCCGGAAGCTGCTTGATCCCCGTCTCCAGCCGCAGGGTGTGGCAGCTCCGGCTTTGCGCTTCATCTTCCAGCGCCGCCAGCAGCGTTTCACCCAGCCGCTGTCCGCGATGGGTCGGATCGATATAGACCCGCTTTATCTCGCCGCTGCCATCGCCGTTCAGCACGATCGCCCCGCAGCCGACGGCGTTAAGCTGGCGATCGCGGATCACCATCATTATCAGGGCGTGGTCGGGCAACCCGGTCAGATCCAGCAGATGGTTGCTCTCTGCCGGATAGAGCGCGCTCTGGTAACGGTCCAGGGCGGCAATCAGGTTAATGATGTCGGGATGGGCGGGCGATTCAGAGGTAATGGAATACATGGCAGGCTCCTTTTGTCGTTTTTCTCCACCATAACGCTGGCCGACAAACGCAACGGCATATTTTTAACTTATAGCTGCGCCTGACCATTGCGCCACCTGCCCCGGCAGCGTTAGTTTGGTGCTTATTGCCGGTTTAAATTTCAGGAAAAACAATGAACACCAAAGCCCGTAAAGTGATGATTATCGGTGCCGGAAATGTCGGTACCTCTGCGGCGTATGCCCTGCTCAATCAAAATATCTGCGAAGAGCTGCTGCTGGTGGATATTAACCACGCCCGCAGTGAAGGCCACGCCTGGGATCTGGCGGATGCTGCCGCCTATATGCCCGGCATGATGAGCATCTCCACCCGCGAGGTGAGCGACTGTGCCGATGTGGATATCGCGGTGATCACCGTCTCCGGCGGCGCCCTGAAGCCAGGACAGACGCGGCTGGATGAATTAACCGCCACGGCCAGCATTGTGAAGAACATTGTCCCGCAGATGATGGCGGGCGGCTTTAACGGCATCTTTCTGATTGCCACCAACCCGTGCGACATCATCACCTGGCAGGTGTGGCAGCTCTCCGGCCTGCCGCGTAATCAGGTAATCGGCACCGGCGTCTGGCTGGATACCACCCGTCTGCGTCGTACCCTGGCGCAGGCGCTGGATATCGGCGCCCAGAGCATCGACGCCTTTATCCTCGGCGAGCATGGCGATACGCAGTTCCCGGTCTGGTCCCATTCGTCGGTATATGGCTCACCCATTGCCGAGGTGTATCAACGCCATACCGGCCAGACGCTGGATTTTGACGAGCTGGCCGAACGCGTGCGCAAACAGGGCTTTGAGATCTACGCCCGCAAGGGCTGCACAGAGTACGGCATCGCCGCCACTATCGCTGAAATCTGCCGCAATATCTTCACCGGCAGCCACCGGGCACTGGCGATCTCCTGCATTCTGGAGGGTGAGTATGGCGTTGATGGGGTAGCGATTGGCGTGCCCGCGGTGCTGGCCCAGAGCGGAGTCCAGCAGATCATTGAATTAAAACTGGCGGAAGAGGAGCAGCAGAAGTTCCGCCATTCGGTAGAGGTGATTAAGGCCAATATCGCCCGCCTGCCCTGAGCCTTAAGGGGCTAAGGTCAGCGTGGCATCCAGCTGGCTTAAGGTCTGCTGTACATTCTCATCCAGACGTTTATCGGTGACGATATCGGTCAGGGAGTTGAGGTGCGCCACATTAAACAGCGACCAGGCGCCATATTTCGTGCTGTCGGCGAGCAGTACGCGGCGTCGGGCGTTGGCAATCAGATCGCGCTTCAGCGCCGCTTTCTCTTCCGTCGGCGAGGTAATGCCGCGCTCCAGATCCCAGCCGTTACAGCTGACAAAGGCGATATCCGGCCAGATATTTTGCAGCAGGCGGCGGCCATGCTCGCCAATGCAGGACTGGCTGGAATCGTCGATGCGCCCGCCAATGATCGTCACCTCAATCTGCTTAAACTCTGACAGAAACAGGGCGATATGCAGATCGCTGGTGATGACGCGCAGCGGCAGATGGGTCAGCTGGCGCGCGAGTTCAATCATGGTGGTGCCCGCATCGAGCACCACCGCGTCACCGGCTTTAACAAAACTGGCGGCGGCGCAGGCGATGGCGTGTTTCTCCGCCAGGCTGCGCTGCATCTTTTCACTGGTGGTGGGCTGGGAGGGGATAAACCGGTTCAGGGTCACGCCACCATGGGTGCGGCTGATGACCCCCTCCTGATCGAGCTTAATCAGATCCCGGCGAATGGTCGCAGGCGAGGCATCCGTTGCCGCCACCAGCTGATCCACTGTCACCAGATTGTGCCCTTTCAGGTAGTCCATTATCTGTTCTAACCGGCTATATCCCTTCATATTATTCCCGTGTGATTTGCATCGCTAACTGGATAGAAACCGTCATGCTCTCAGACTTCGCTTTACCTGTCCACGCAATGTCAAATGCGGTGCCGTGGTCAGCTGAAGTACGGATAAACGGCAGCCCGGCGGTGATGTTCACCCCGTCATAAAAACCGAGTAATTTTAACGGAATATGGCCCTGATCGTGATACATCGCCACCACTATGTCGTACATGCCTTCGTGGCACTGCATAAACACCGTATCCGGCGGACACGGCCCGAACACATTCAGCCCCTTCGCCTTCATCGCCTCAACGGCCGGGCCGACAATCTTGATCTCTTCGTCACCAAACAGACCGTTCTCCCCGGCGTGCGGGTTAACCCCGGCCACCGCAATACGCGGATTGGTGTAGCCCACCCGCTTAAGGAAGGTATCGGCAATGCCAATCACGGTTTTTACCCGATCCTGGTTGAGGGTATCAAGGAATTTGCGCAACGCGATATGGGTGGTGATGTGGATCACCTTCAGCTGATCGGTATAGAGCACCATCGCGTAATCTTTGCTGTCGGTCAGGTGCGCCAGCAGTTCGGTATGGCCCGGATAGTGGTGGCCCGCCAGATGCAGCGCCTCTTTGTTCAGCGGCGCGGTGGCAATGGCTTTCACTTCCCCCGCCATCGCCAGCTCGGTGGCGCGACGCACGCAGCGGTAGGCCAGATCCCCCGCCTGCGCCTGCACGACGCCTGGCTGTAACGCCTCGGGCTCCGCCAGCGGCTCATCCAGCACGTTAACGATCGCCGGGCCAAACTGCGCCTCGCTGACGCGGGTAATCACACGTAACTCTGCCGGGGCGGTAATGCCTTTCTCCAGCACCCGTTGCAGAGTGCGGGCGCACCCCACCACCACGACGGGCGCACCGGAGAGCTCACCCTCGGTCAGGGATTTGATAATAATTTCCGGGCCGATGCCCGCCGGGTCACCCATCGTTACAGCAATGATATTAGTCACTCATCTTCTCCTCGATAAAATGCAAAACCTCAAGCAGCGTGGTTTCAGTACCAAAACCGCCCGCTTTGGTCATAACCGGCCCCTGCCAGCGACAACCCAAAAAACGACCGAACGGCACGCACTGCGCCACCTGTCCGCGAATGGCAAAACCTTGTGCGTTGAGCGCGCTGGCAACCGCCATCGCCACATCGCCTCCGGAGACATAGAGCGCCGCCGGGCGGCGGGTCTCCAGCGCATTACGCGTCAGCGCACCCAGAAAGGCGCTGATGGTCTCCCCCAGCGCCGCGCGGCTTAATCCGCGCTGCTGGCAGAGCGTCTCTATCTGATGCCGCGCCTGGGTGTCGGCGCAGGTATGCACCACGCAGTGCTGGCCTGCCGCAAGCGCCCGGGCGATCTGCTGCTGGTATCCCGCCATCGTCCCGTTAAACACATCATTGATATCAATTAATACCGTGCTGACATTGTGCTGCCCGCGCACGCGCTGGATCTGCTTTTGCGCAATTTCGCTCATCGAACCGATAACCGCCAGCAGCTGGCGCGGCGTGGCAAGACGGCGCGCCAGGGCATCGCACAGCCCGGCAGAGCCCACCAGCAGCGGCTTTTCATCGCAGGCAAACGCCGTGTTGATAATCTGATCCAGCTCCGCGTCGGTCTGCGCATCCACAATCACCAGACGCGCATCGCTCGTGAGCGCCGTGGCAAGTTCCGCCGGCGTGACCACCCTGCTTTTAAGCCGGGTTTGCTCCGCCAGCACCTTCGCTACCTGCGCGTGGCGCACCGGGGTTTTCGGGTCGCTGGCAAACTCGGTCTCCGTCACCGGCACGCCGTTCACCAGGCAGAGGCCCTCTTCGGTGGTGCGCCCGGCGGCCGGAAATGCCGGGGCGATAATCGCCTGGCCCTTACCGCTAAGCCTCAGCAGCGCTTCCACTTCAGCGCCCGGGTTGCCGCGAAGCGTTGAGTCAATTTTCTTAATCAGCCATTTGGCCGCGTGAACGTCGGTCGCATACCGCGTCAGTTTTTCAGCCGCCTCTGATGCCTTCATCGCCCGGCTATCGCTATTAATAACCAGCGCATCGGTGTCGTCGGTAAAAGGCGTCTGAAACGCCACGCTGACTTTTTTGCCGCTTAGCGCCAGGCTCACCCCCGCATCGTTGGCACCGGTAAAGTCGTCAGCGATCACCACGATCTCTCTGTTCAGGTTGTTCACGTTCATCCCCAAAGGTTCGTCGTTCCTGTTAATGATTATATTCAATCATGATTGATTATATGTGAGCAAGATCAAGTTATTAAGTTTGCGAATAAATTATAAATTTAGAGACACGATGACTGTGATTGCCTGTTTTGAGCGAAATCAATCACAGACACAGCAACAGGAGAGCAATGTGTTAACCATTAACAGTACGATAATCAGCGGTGCGGGTGCGATCCCGGCCCTCGCGCCCCTGCTGGCAGGCAAGTCGCGCCTTTTACTGGTCACCGACGGTAATATCGCCCGTCTGGAGGCCGCCCGAGCTATCCGCGCCCTGCTGGAAGCCGATAACCGCAGCGTCAGCGTGATTGAGCGCGTGCCGCCAGAGCCCACGCATCACGACGTTCACGCTCTGCTGGCTGACATCAACGATACCGCTTTTGATCTGGTGGTGGGCGTAGGCGGCGGCAGCGTACTGGATGTAGCGAAACTGCTCTCCGTGCTGTGCCATCCGGCCTCGCCGGGTCTGGATGCGCTGCTGGCGGGTGAAAAACCCAACACGCGCCTTGCATCGCTGCTGATCCCGGCCAGCGCCGGTACCGGCTCCGAAGCTACGCCGAACGCGATCCTCGCCATACCCGAGCAGAGCACCAAAATCGGCATCATCTCCCCGGTACTGCTGCCCGATTACGTGGCGCTGCTGCCGGAACTGACCACCAGCATGCCGCCGCACATCGCCTCCTCGACCGGGATCGACGCCCTGTGCCACCTGATCGAGTGCTTTACCGCCACCGTCGCGAACCCGGTGAGCGATAACGCAGCGCTGATAGGTCTGCGCAAGCTGGTCAATAACATCGAAACCGCCTGCGCCGAGCCGCACAACCTGGCGGCGAAGCTCGAAATGCTGTGGGCATCCTACTACGGCGGCGTGGCCATCGCCCATGCCGGAACCCATCTGGTGCATGCCCTTTCCTATCCGCTGGGCGGGAAATATCACCTGCCGCATGGGGTGGCGAACGCCATCCTGTTAGCGCCCTGCATGCGCGTGGTGCGCCCGGACGCGGTGGAAAAATTTGCCCAGGTGTGGGATCTGGTGCCTGGCGCCGATACCTCCCTGTCGGTGGAAGCGAAATCCCACGCGCTGGTGGAGTGGTTTGCTGCCCTGGTGCGCCGCCTCAACCTCCCGGACAACCTCGAGACGCTGGGCGTCCCGCGGGATGATATCGCTTCGCTGAGCGATGCCGCCCTGAACGTAAAACGCCTGATGAACAATGCCCCGCGTCAGGTCAGCCATGCCGAGGTGCAGGGTATTTACCAGACCCTGTTCCCCGAACGTTAATATCGAAGGAGTGAACAATGCGTAACAAGATTGAAGGCGTGCTGACGGCGATCGTCACCCCCTTTACCGAGGATGGCGCCCTGCATCTGCCGGGGCTGAAACGCCAGATCCAGCGTCAGCTGGCGGCGGGTAATGGCATTTTCTGTGGCGGCACCAACGGGGAGTTTTTCGTGCTGACCGAAGAGGAAAAAGTGGCCGTCACCCGCGCCTGCGTGGAGGAGGTCGCCGGGCGTGCGCCGGTGGTGGCGCATATCGGGGAGATCTCCACCCGCGCCACTATTCGTCTCGGTAAGCAGATCGAATCCCTGGGGGTGGATGCCGTCTCGGTTATCACCCCGTGGTTTGTACCTTTAACCCAGGCGGAACTGATCGCCCACTACACCGCTATCGCCGATGCCCTGACAGTGCCGGTATTTCTCTACAACATTCCGGCGCGCACCGGCAATACCATTGAGCCGCAGACCGCGCGGGTGCTGGCTTCACACCCGAATATCATCGGCATTAAGGATAGCGCAGGCAGCTACGAGAGCCTGAGCGGATTCCTGAAAGCCGTAGCGGATATCGACGATTTCGACGTGCTCAACGGCCCCGACTCGCTCATCCATCAGGGCTATGTTGAAGGTTGTTCGGCCTGTATTTCCGGGCTGGCGAACGTGGCGCCGGAGGCGATCAACGCCATCTGGACGCGTTTCCATGCGGGCGATGTTGAGGGCTCGCGTAGGGCGCAGGATGGCGTGACCGAACTGCGCACGAATCTGTATAAAGTGGCCTTCTCTCCGGCGGCGGTAAAAAAAGCGCTGCAGGTGATGGGCGAAGAGGTGGGTGAAAGCCGCTACGCGGTGGCTTTCGATGCGCAACAGACTGAACAGATCCGCCAGATAGTGACGAAGTCACTGCAGTAACCGGCGTTTGATTTCGTCCATAAGAATACCGGGCACCAGGTGTGCCCAGGTTTCCTACGCCCTGAAGAGAGGCAAAGATGAACAATTTTACCGCTGAAGATACCCTGATCATCGTAGGCATCGTGATTGTCTACATTCTGTTTACCACCTGGCTGACCTTCCGGTTACGCAGTAAAAACACCGGTGATTTTATGGAAGGCTCCCGGGCGATGCCGGCCTTTATCGTCGGGATCCTGCTGATGTCTGAATATATCGGCGCCAAGTCCACCATCGGGACCGCCCAGGCGGCGTTCGAGGATGGTTTTGCCGCCTCCTGGTCAGTGATTGGCGCAGCCATCGGCTTCCCACTGTTCGGCCTGCTGCTGGTGAAGCGCATCTATAACACCGGCAAAATCACCATCTCCGGGGCGATTGCCGAGAAGTACGGCACCAGCACCAAAAACATCATCTCCATCATCATGATCTACGCCCTGCTGCTGGTAAACGTCGGCAACTATGTCTCCGGCGCGGCGGCGATCTCCACCGTGTTGAAGGTCAACCTGCCGGTGGCAGCCTTTATTACCGCGGTTGTCAGTACCTTCTACTTCGCCTTTGGCGGCATGAAGGGGGTGGCGTGGGTGACGCTGCTGCACAGCGCCCTGAAATATTTCGGCATCCTGATCATCATGGGCTTCGCGCTCTCTAAAACCGGCGGCTTTACGCCAATGATTGAGCAGATGCCGAGCTACTACTGGACCTGGGACGGCAACATCGGCGCCAGCACCATCTTTGCCTGGCTGATTGGCACCATCGGCTCCATCTTCTGTACCCAGTTTGTTATCCAGGCGATTTCATCCACTAAAGATGTGAAGTCGGCCAAACGCTCCACCTGGGTCGCCTTCTTCTTCTGCCTGCCGATTGCCCTGGCGATTGCGGTGATTGGCGTGGCGGCGAAGTATCTGCACCCGGAGATCGACAGCCTCTACGCCATGCCGATCTTCCTGCAGGATATGAATCCGTGGCTGGCCGGTCTGGTGACAACGTCACTTGTGGCTTCGATTTTCGTCAGCGTAAGTACCGTGGCGCTGGCTATCGCTTCGCTGGTGGTGAAAGATTTCTATGTACCCTACCGCAACCCGACCCCGGAGCAGGAGTTTAAAGCGACCCGCTGGCTGTCGCTGCTGATTGGCTTCCTGCCGCTGATCTTCGTCCTGCTGGTACCAGAAGTGCTGAAGCTGTCGTTCTTCACCCGCGCCATTCGTCTGTCGATTTCGGTGGTGGCGGTAATCGCCTTCTACGCTCCGTTCTTCAAAAGCACCCGCGGTGCCAACGCCGGCCTGATTGGCGCCTGCGTGATGACCTCGCTGTGGTATCTGCTGGGCGACCCGTTTGGTATTAACAATATGTACATCGCGCTGATCACCCCGGCGGTGATTATGGTTCTCGACCGCATCATCCCGAATAAAGCGGATCGCAAAGCGCATGCCCCTGTTCAACATAATGGAGTTTGATATGTCTGTAACCGTAACCCGTGACGGGATTGTTCGCCCGCAGCCAGAGGATGCCCGCGTGGAAACGGCGATGCTGCCCTCTTCCTGCCCGCAGAACCACGCAGCCAATCTGCTGCCGCTGCCGGATGGCACCCTGATGTGCGTCTGGTTCGGCGGCACCCAGGAAGGGATCGCTGATATTTCGGTGTGGGGGTCGCGCCTGGCCCCCGGCAGCAATCAGTGGAGCGCGGCGGTGAAGCTCTCCGACGACGCCAGCCGCTCAGAGCAGAACCCGGTCCTGTTCCTCGCCCCGGACAACGTGCTGTGGCTGCTGTGGACCGCGCAGATCTCCGGCAACCAGGATACCGCCATCGTGCGCTACCGCAAGTCTGAGGATCTGGGCAAAAGCTGGGGGGAGATCGCCACCCTGCTCGATAAGCCCGGCACCTTTATTCGCCAGCCGATCGTGGTGCTGGATAACGGCAACTGGCTGCTGCCGGTCTTTTACTGCCGCACCCGTCCGGGTGAGAAATGGGTGGGTAATGACGACATCAGCGCGGTGAAAATCTCTGAAGATCAGGGGAAAAGCTGGCGCGATGTCGAGGTGCCGGAGAGCCTGGGCTGCGTGCACATGAACATTACGGCGCTGAAAAACGGCAATCTGGTGGCGCTCTACCGCAGCCGCTGGGCGGATAATATCTACATCAGCCAGTCGCTGGACAACGGCGAAAGCTGGTCGGTGCCGGAGCCGACTGAGCTGCCGAACAACAACTCGTCGATTCAGGTCACCACCCTTGCCAGCGGCGAGCTGGCGCTGGTGTTTAACCACATGAGCGCCGCGGGAGCGCTGGAACGCCGCGCCTCGCTGTATGACGAGATCGACGACGGCGACGGGCGTAAAGAGCCGGAAGTGACCGATGGCCGCGCCGCGTTCTGGGGCGCACCGCGCGCGCCGATGACGGTGGCGATCTCCAACGACGGCGGGAAAAGCTGGCCCTGGCAGCGCAATCTCGATGAAGGCGACGGCTACTGCATGACCAACAACTCGCTGGAGAAGCTCAATCGTGAGTTCTCCTATCCCAGCATCAAGCAGAGCTCCGACGGTACGCTGCATATCGCCTACACATATTTCCGTCAGGCGATCAAATATGTACGCGTATCGCCGGAATGGGTGAAGGAGTCGCAACAATGATTATCGGTCACCTTAACGCCCTGCCGCTGGCAGGGCTGCCCTGCGCTCTCAGTGAGATCCTCCGTCGCCCCGAGTGCACCCTGGCGGCACTTGCTGCCCGGGATGATGGACGCTGGCAGCCGGAAGGCTGCCCGTGGTTCTGCCATATCGGCCCGGCGCAGACCCAGCCGCAGGCGCAGCGCCATACCGAATATCACCATCAGTGGGCCGATATTCAGGTGGTGCTGGACGGCGAAGAGATCATTAACGCCGGCATGCAGTCGCTGGCCCAGGCAAACGACGAGGAGCGCAAGCCGGATCTCTTTATCGCTCCCGGTGCGGTGCATCCGGTGAGTATCACCCTGCGCGCCGGTGATTTTGCGGTGTTTCTGCCCGGGGAACCCCATCAGGCGCTGTGTGCCGTGGATGAACCCATGACCGTGCGTAAGGCGGTGTTTAAAGTGCCGCGCGCGCTGCTGGAGGGGTGATATGCGTTCAGCCATCGTCACGGGAGCCAGCTCCGGCATCGGCGAAACGATCGTAAACCGCCTGCTGGCCGAGGGCTGGCAGGTAACGGGGATCAGTCGTCGCGGTGTGGATAACCCCCATCCGCACTTCACCAGCCTGAGCGTCGATATAAGTGACACTGTCACATTTACTGCCGCGCTCAACGCCCTTCCGGTGCCACAGGCGATTGTTCATGCCGCAGGGATGATGGCTGCCGCCCCGCTCGGTGAGCTGGATCCGGCAGTCAGCGCCCGCCTGTGGGGGCTGCATATTCACGCCGCCGAGATCCTGTTCAACCACTTTGCCCCACGGATGAGCGCCGGTGGGCGGCTGGTGGCTATCGGCAGCCGTACCTCACGCGGCGCCGCGGGCCGGTCGCAGTATGTCGCCACCAAAGCGGCGCTGGTAGGCATGGTGCGCAGCTGGGCGGCAGAGCTGGCGCCGCGGGGGATCACCGCCAACGTGGTCGCGCCGGGGGCAACCCAGACGCCGATGCTGAGCGCGCCAGGTCGGGAAGCATCGCCGCCAAAAGTGCCGCCGATGGGGAGGCTGATCGCCCCGGAAGAGGTAGCGGCAATGGTAAGCTATCTGCTGAGCGCCGAGGCTGCGCCCGTCACCGGGCAGGAGCTGGTGCTGTGCGGGGGGGCGTCGCTGGCGTGATTGGTGCGGCCTGTTTGCCGGGTGGCGGCTACGCCTTACCCGGCCTACGGCGAGTGCGGCATGGAATTTGCCGGGTGGCGGCTACGCCTTACCCGGCCTACGGCGAGTGCGGCATGGAATTTGCCGGGTGGCGACTGCGCCTTACCCGGCCTGCGGGGTTTTGTAGGCCCGTGCAAGCGCAGCGCCGCCGGGCTTATGATGCTAACGCAGGAACACGGTGCCCTTCAGATAGAGCGCCGCCTGGCCACCAATCAATACCCGGTCGCCCTTCAGCTCGCAGCGCAGATCGCCCCCGCGGGCGGAGACCTGGCGAGCCTGCATCGCGGTTTTCCCCAGCTTCTCGCTCCAGTAAGGGATCAACATGCTGTGGGCGGAGCCAGTAACCGGATCTTCCGCCACCCCTTCGCCCGGGCAGAAGAAGCGGCTGACAAAGTCATACTCATCCCCCGGGGCGGTGACGCAGACCATCTTACCCAGCGGCATCATGCCGTCGATATCCGGGGTTAGGGCCTCAACCTGCTGCTGGTTTTCCAGCACTACCATATAATCGCGCCCTGCCCGCACCTCTTTCGCCTCGCGGATACCCAGGGTGCTAAACAGCCGTTCGGGAGGATTTTCCACCGCCTCACAACCCCATGCCGGGAAGTCCAGCGTCAGCCAGTCGCCGCTGCGCTTAACCCGCAGTTCGCCGACAAAGCGGGTTGAGAAGACGATCTCCGTGTGCGGGTAGTCGAGATACTCAAAAATCACGTGGGCGCTGGCAAGCGTGGCGTGACCGCACAGGTTAATTTCATGCAGCGTGGTAAACCAGCGCAGCTCAAAACCGCTATCGGTGCGCACGAAAAAAGCGGTCTCCGACTGGTTATGCTGCTGTGCCATCTTTAACAGAACCTCATCCGGCAGCCACGCCTCCAGAGGGCAAACGGCTGCAGGATTCCCACCAAATGCGCGGTCGCTAAACGCATCGACCAGATAGAATTGTATTTCTTTCATTGGGTTACCCCTTGTTATTAGCGTAAAAACAGATGACCTTTCATGTAGAGCGATGCCTTCCCGCTCATAAGCACCCGGTCGCCCTTCAGTTCACAACGCACATCGCCGCCCCTGGCAGAGACCTGGCGGGCAAACAGCGAGGTTTTGTTCAGCTTTTCACTCCAGTAGGGGATCAGCATGGTATGCGCCGAGCCGGTGACCGGATCTTCCCACAATGCCACGCCCGGCGAGAAAAAGCGGCTGACAAAATCGTATTCGCCCTCGCCCCGGGCGGTAATCGACACTTTGTGCTCACCGGGAGTCATGGCCTGAATATCAGGCGTAACCGCCTCAACCTGCTGACGGTTTTCCAGCACCAGCACCCAGGCACGTCCCTTACGGGCCTCGACGTAGCGGTCAATCCCCAGCGCGTGGAGCATCTCTGGCGGTGGAGTCTGGGCCTCCGTCGGACAGGCCGGGAAATCGAGGGTTAACCAGTCGCCGTCGCGGCTGACGGTGAGCCTGCCGGAGGCGGTATCAAAATGGACCCGGGCATCGGGATAGTCCATCTCGTTAAACAACACCCAGGCGGTGGCAAGCGTCGCGTGACCGCAGAGGTTAACCTCGCCGTGGGTGGTAAACCAGCGCAGTTCGATGCCACCTTTATGGCGCACGAAAAAGGCGGTCTCCGACTGGTTATGCTCCTGCGTCATCTTCAGCAGCGTCTCGTCCGGTAACCACTCCGCAAGCGGGCACACTGCCGCCGGATTACCGCCAAATGCGCTATCGCTAAACGCATCAACGAGATAAAACTCAATTTCCTGCATCGCTCTACCTACTGTTAACTTAATGTTGCATCCTATATTCATGGAAATTAACCGATTCCACCAGCGATTACTTTGCCACCATAGTGAGATCTGCATCACAAAATGATTGTATTTCCACCAATGTTGGTTTTAAGATCAAAACACCTCATATACGTAACCAATCCCTGACATTCCTATGACAACCAACACAGTTTCCCGCCGGGTCGCATGGCTACGGGTGGTGACGCTCGCCGTCGCCGCGTTTATCTTTAACACCACTGAGTTCGTTCCGGTCGGGTTGCTCTCGGACATCGCCAGCAGCTTCGGCATGGAGACGGCGCAGGTGGGGATCATGCTCACCATCTACGCCTGGGTGGTGGCGCTGATGTCGCTCCCCTTTATGCTGCTCACCAGCCAGATTGAGCGCCGTGCGTTGCTGATCGGCCTGTTTGTGCTGTTTATCGCCAGCCATGTGCTGTCGTTCCTGGCGTGGAACTTCACGGTGCTGGTGATTAGCCGGATCGGGATTGCCTTTGCCCACGCCATTTTCTGGTCGATTACCGCCTCGCTGGCCATCCGCCTGGCCCCGGCCGGGAAGCGCGCCCAGGCGCTGAGCCTGCTGGCGACCGGCACCGCGCTGGCAATGGTGCTCGGGCTCCCGCTGGGCCGCATCGTCGGGCAATATTTTGGCTGGCGTACCACCTTTTTCATTATCGGCCTCGGGGCGCTGTTCACTCTGCTGTGTCTGATCAAACTGTTGCCGAAACTGCCGAGCGAGCACTCCGGCTCCCTGAAAAGCCTGCCGCTGCTGGTGCGTCGCCCTGCGCTGATGAGCCTCTATCTGCTGACGGTCGTGGTGGTGACGGCCCACTATACCGCCTACAGCTATATCGAGCCGTTTGTGCAGTCGGTTGCCGGATTCAGCGCCCGCTTTGCCACGGTACTGCTGTTGCTGTTGGGTGGCGCGGGCATTATTGGCAGTCTGCTGTTCGGTAAGCTCGGCAATCGTCACGCCTCTACGCTTGTCAGCAGCGCCATTGGCCTGCTGCTGGCGTGTCTGCTGCTTCTGCTTCCCGCCTCCGGGAGTGAAATGCATCTGGCGCTGCTGAGCCTGGTCTGGGGCGTGGCGATCATGATTATTGGTCTTGGGATGCAGGTTAAAGTGCTGGCGCTGGCACCCGATGCCACCGATGTAGCGATGGCGCTCTTTTCCGGCATTTTCAATCTGGGGATTGGCGCAGGTGCGCTGGTGGGGAATCAGATAAGCCTGCATCTGTCGATGGCATCAATTGGCTATCTGGGGGCGATACCGGCGCTGGCGGCGTTAATCTGGTCGGTACTGATTTTCCGCAAATGGCCCGTCACGCTGGAAGAGCAGCCCCATCACGGCTAGCGAGGCGACCGGGTGGCGGAATGCCACCCGGTTCAATGATTAGGGGTAGGTCTGGATAATTTCCAGCACGCCGTTAATGATAAACTGCACGCCCATGCAGACCAGCAGGAAGCCCATCAGACGGGAGATCGCTTCGATACCGTCTTTACCCACCCAGCGCATAATGGCGCCGGAGCTGCGCAGACAGCCCCACAGGATTACGCCGATAAGGGCGAAGATCAGCGGCGGCGCAAGCATAATTACCCACTCCGGGAAGGCGCTGCCACTGCGCACCGTTGAGGCGGAGCTGATGATCATCGCAATGGTCCCCGGCCCTGCGGTGCTTGGCATCGCCAGCGGTACAAAGGCGATATTCGGCACCTCTTTACCCGACCTCTCCTCAAGCGCGTCCTGCGCGTCGGTGGTATCCGTCGCTTTTTGCGCCGGGAACAGCATTCGAAATCCGATAAAAGCAACGATCAGCCCACCCGCGATACGCAGGCCGGGAATAGAGATCCCGAAAGTGTTCATCACCAGTTGCCCGGCGTAGTACGCCACCATCATGATCGCGAAGACATACACGGACGCCATGAGCGACTGGTGATTACGTTGCTCACGGTTCATATCCCCCGCCAGACCCAGGAACAGCGCAACGGTAGTTAACGGGTTAGCCAGCGGCAGCAGTACCACCAGCCCAAGCCCAATTGCTTTAATTAAATCAACCATTTTACTGAGTTGTCCTTATCCAAATATAACCGGGCAAGTATAAGGTTAAACAGCCTGTTTCAGCTACGCACACATCGTAAGTAATATTTTCGTTACGAAATCAATTTATTCTGGTGATAGATAGAAGGGCAAAACGGGCAAAAACGTGAGCTGAATCACTTTAGCAAATCGTGTCATAAGCAAATGCATTCAGTTGACTTATAGTTGCCTGAGCAATAATATCTGCCGTGATTAAACTACTTGCCAGGGCAACCATTGTGAAAAGCACCAGTGACCTCTTCAACGAAATCATTCCGCTGGGTCGCCTTATCTATATGGTTAACCAGAAGAAAGATCGCCTGCTCAATGACTATCTGTCGCCGCTGGATATCACCGCAACGCAGTTTAAAGTGCTCTGCTCTGTGCGCTGCGAAGTGTGTATTACCCCGGTTGAGCTGAAGAAAATCTTATCTGTGGACCTCGGCGCGCTGACACGAATGATCGATCGGCTGGTCTGCAAAGGGTGGATTGAACGCCGCCCGAATCCGAATGACAAACGCGGCGTGCTGTTGCAACTGACCAGCAACGGCGCGGACATGTGTGAACAATGTCATCAATTAGTAGGACAAGAGCTACACCAGGAACTAACAAAAAACTTAACGGCAGACGAAGTGGCAACTCTTGAGCATTTGCTTAAGAAAATCCTGCCGTAAACAGAAAGAGGTATGACGATGTCCAGACGCAATACTGACGCCATCACTATTCATAGCATTTTGGACTGGATCGAAGATAACCTGGAGTCACCGCTCTCGCTTGAAAAAGTGTCTGAGCGCTCAGGTTACTCAAAATGGCACCTGCAACGGATGTTTAAAAAAGAGACCGGCCACTCATTAGGCCAGTACATCCGCAGCCGCAAATTAACGGAAATCGCACAGAAGCTGAAGGAAAGTAACGAGCCGATCCTCTATCTGGCTGAGCGTTACGGGTTTGAATCGCAACAGACCCTGACCCGCACGTTCAAGAACTACTTCGATGTGCCGCCGCATAAATACCGTATTACCAATATGCATGGGGAATCCCGGTATCTGCTTCCGATCAATCACTGTAACTGCTAATCGCCTGTATTAAGAGCCTGGTGGGTTAGGCTCTAAGACGTATCGAGGAAATCATGAAACTATTCGCTTCCGCCGCCTTTACCGCTTTGGTGCTGGTCTCAGGCCAGAGTTTTGCGGAGCAAACGCCATCCGTGCCGCAGCCACACAGCCGTGACACGATGATTCTGCCGACCGCTAACGGTCAGTCGCCCCACGATTTTAACCATATGGGCGCAGGCAGCGACAAATCAGACGAATTAGGGGTGCCGTACTACAATCAGCACAATTAATTCGTTTTGCCCCGCCCCGCGCGGGGCTTTTTTTAGCTTCTCACCCGCGCCGTCCGGCGCACACGAAAACCAAAGACATTAATATAGAGCCCTGCCATCACCAGAACCGCCCCTGCAAGCTGCAATGCGCCGAGCTTTTCATCCAACAGCAGCGCCGCGCTGGCGATCCCCACCACCGGCACTAACAGCGACAGCGGCGCCACCCGCCAGGTTTCGTAGCGTCCGAGCAGCGAGCCCCAGATGCCATAGCCGATAATGGTGGCGACAAAGGCCAGGTAGAAAAGCGACAAAATGGTGGTGACATCGAGAGTGACCAGGCTGTTAAGCATGACCGTCGGGCCATCCATCAGCCAGGAGGCCAGCATAAAGGGGACAATCGGGATGAGCGCGCTCCACACCACCAGCGACATCACCGCCGGACGCGTCTCCAGCTGCATGATCTTTTTGTTGAAAATGTTTCCGCAGGCCCAGCTGAACGCTGCCGCCAGGGTCAGTAAAAAGCCCAGCAGCGCGACGTGCTGCCCGTTGAGGCTGGCTTCGGCAAGCACCAGCACCCCGACCACCGCCAGGACAATACCTGCCAGCTGCTTGCCCTGCAGCCGCTCGCCAAACGCCAGCGCCCCCAGGATAATGGTGAAGAACGCCTGAGCCTGTAACACCAGGGAAGCCAGCCCGGCGGGCATGCCGAAGTTGATGGCGCAAAACAGAAAGGCAAACTGACCAAAGCTGATGGTCAGACCGTAGCCCAGCAACAGACGAAACGGGATTTTCGGGCGCGCGATAAAAAAGAGCGCCGGGAAGGCTACCAGCAGAAAGCGTAAACCGGCCAGCATCAGCGGGGGCATATTGTGCAGCCCGACTTTGATCACTACAAAATTCAGTCCCCAGACCACCACGACCAGCAACGCCAGCAGCCCATCTTTGCGCGTCATACCCTGCCCCTGTTTATTAAATTTTTGTAAACACTTATCAAAGTAACGAAAAAAACGGGCGAGGAACAGATCATTAATTCTGACAGGCAGGCAAAGCACTTAGGGATAAATTGGGTGCTATACAAGATGCTTATGGCGTGGTAATCCTGATAGATATTACAAAAATTCACATGCATTTGTCGGGCAGGAAAATGAAACAGTCTCTCAGGCGTTCAACCGCAGCGCTGCTGGCCTCATCGCTATTACTCACCATTGGCCGCGGCGCTACGCTGCCGTTTATGACCATCTATTTAACCCGCGTCTTCAACATGAGCGTGGAAAATATTGGTTATGCCCTGACGGTGGCCCTGACGATTGGCGTGGTCTTCAGCTTAGGGTTTGGCATTCTGGCCGACAAATTCGATAAAAACCGCTATATGCTGATCGCCATTACAGCAGTGGCGTTGGGCTTCCTGGCGATCCCGCTGGTAGATAATGCAGTCATGGTGGTGCTGGCATTCTCGCTGATCAACTGCGCCTATTCGGTCTTTTCCACGGTGCTGAAAGCCTGGTTTTCCGATGTGCTGAGCCCGGCAGAAAAGGCGCGCGTTTTCTCGCTAAACTACAGTTTTCTGAACATTGGCTGGACCATTGGACCGCCGCTGAGCACGCTGCTGGTGATGTACAGCCTGCAACTGCCGTTCTGGGTTGCCGCCTTCTGCGCTGCGCTGCCGCTGGTTTTAGTTCAGCGCTATGTGCAAAAAAGCGTGGCGGCCGACGGTGAAAACGCCCCGGTGCCGTGGCAGCCGTCAGTGCTGCTTCGTGACCGGGCACTGTTCTGGTATACCCTCTCCGGGCTGCTGGCCTCCTATGTGGGCGGCTCATTCGCCAGCTGTATCTCTCAGTACGTGCTGGCGGCCGATTACGACAGCGATTTTGCCCAAAAGGTGGTGGCCGTGGTGCTGCCGGTGAATGCCGCGCTGGTGGTCTCCCTGCAATACATCATTGGTCGCAAACTGTCGGCACGTAATATTCGCCCGCTGATGACCCTGGGTACCCTATTTTTCGTCCTGGGTCTGGCTGGGTTTATGCTCTCCGGCGAGAATCTGGTCTACTGGGGGATTGCCGCGGCGGTGTTTACCATCGGCGAAATTATATATGCGCCAGGTGAATATATGTTGATCGATAATATCGCCCCGCCGGGCATGAAAGCGAGCTACTTCTCCGCCCAGGCCCTTGGCTGGCTGGGTGCGGCGTTTAACCCGATGATCACCGGCCTAATTTTGACCCATCTCCCGCACTGGTCGCTGTTTGTGATAATGATGATCGCCATCGTGCTGGCGTGGATGATGATTTTACGCGGGATGCGGGTGAAGGCGTGGGTTGAATTACCTCGTGTAGCTTGAGAGCAGCGCCCGGCGACGCGGCGCTTGCCGGGCCAGTCTGAATAACACTGGTGCTTAATGTTCACATTTTACGCGAATACACGATGGTTCCAGCTATCTTCGTAGAGAATATTTCCATCGATGTACTTCCACAGAATCTTTTCATACCGTAATTCAATATCTTCAAGGTGCGTGCTTGTCATACCACTGGGATGCAAATTCGGCGTAATGGCACAAATTTTGACGTTTTCCATGACAATATTGAAATACTCTACCTCAATTCCAGCGTCGTTGGTTTGATACATCTTAAGCGTTGCTGTTTTTAATGTACGGCCTTCGCAAAGTGCCCGAAACAGCAATGGCGTCGTTCTATCAAACTCTTTCTGGACTTTTACAGGAGTATGAAGTCTGGTCCCACTTAGTTTACCCGTATTTGGATCCGAGGGTAACCAAACATGATGACTAACAGACCGCAGTTCAATAGAACCAAGTCGGGCAGGCATAAGACAAGGACCAACTATGGGTGAACCGTTGTCATCCGTAAGCCATAAATGTGCGGGGTTAGACATATTTTATATCCTCTCTATCATTTTTTAAATTTAAACCAGAGAAAAACGTGAAAACCAATAAGAAATAAAATGAATAATCCTGTTAACTCGATGGCAACATCAGGAAAGTGAGAGACAGCGAACATAGCAAATACAACAATTGATAAACAACATCCCCATCCCCATAGAAACAGGATAAACTCTTCTTTCAACCATTTTTTTAAGAACCGCATAATTTACCTCATTAGCCTGACGATTAAATCAACAAGCTCATCATCTGATATAATCATGGGGTTTAGATAGGGGCTACGGGTAATTAATGGCTCGATAATGAAATACATCATCTCAAGTTTACGCGTATAGAGCGCTTGATAATAAAATGCATTAAAAATCTTAAGATTATCAGCACAAAGCGCTGCTTCATGAACTAAACCATAAACGCTGAGCGAAACTGCTGTAGCTGTTACGCTTCCTTTTAGAATCAGCGATCTGGCTTGACTTAGTCGCCCGTGTACTATGGCATGAAAACTGTAGCTTTGGCAGATCGCAGTTGCTACAGAAATAGTGAGCAGCCGGTTCGTCGTGCCTGTTGTTGATAGATAAACACCAGCTTTAACAAGTTTGCGAAGGATATGTTGAATACGCCCTTCTGTTTTATTTTTAAAATGAATTTCTATATACAGTCTAATCATTTCAAAAATAACATCTCGATCTTTATATAACTGAATAAGACCAGAGATAAACCTTACATCCTCATGCTTAAGTTTCGCACATACATCCTGATAATTCTCTAAAAAGCAAGATATATAATACGATGCACGGGTTACACCACCTTCCATTTGCTTAAGAGTGGAGGTGACGTTATCCTTGACGCCTGCTACCGCCTTATCAAACTTAAGAGCAAGGATTTTATCAGCTTGCACAGAAGTAATGATTGCATCATTGAAATACATACCCCTCCCATCAGTAATTTTTTATTAGCATTACAGGATGAGATATAAGCACACATAACTTGAAGAAAGTATTAATGAATTCCGAAATATTCGTAGGCCGGGTAAGGCGCAGCCGCCACCCGGCACACATCTCGCACCGAAATTAATGGTGCAACATCTCCTCAACGACCTGCTCTTTATACATTTCGTTTGGATAGTAGGTTGGCCAGTTGTCCATCTCTTTTAATAACGCCTCGTGGGAGGTGTTGCCCATAAAGATATGGAAATGGCTGGACTGGCGCGGGCCGATAATATGGTCGCTGAACTGGACAAATTTCGGCGCCTGGCTGCTGGCGTCCTTACATTCAAACAGGTAGCGCACCCCTTTCTTACCGGAAGCGTAGGTCAGGATCTTGTAGCCGCTAGAGACATATTCGCAGCTGGCGACCTTTTTCCCGCGATGAAATTCCATCACATTATTTTCGATGCCGATGCTCTCTACGTCGGTGGCGTAACCGGTGCGGTAGTAGGCTTTTACCTGATCAAAAGTTTTACTCTTGTCTTTCTCCGCCTTCTTTTTGAATACCGGGTCGAGATCGCCGCTCAGCAGAAACGGGTAGACCGACTGCCAGACGCCATCCCAGTTTGAGAGCGGGCGATCCTTTACATCTTTATCGTCAAACACGCCGTTAGCCGCTTTTTGTTCCGCCTCGGTCATCTGATGTCCGTGGGAATGGGCATACAGCTGGCCGCTGACCAGCAGCGCCCCCAGAGTTATTGCAAACTTACCAATATGTCCTGCCAAGATAATATCCTCACTCCGTTTAAGTGAGTGAGGATGTTATAGTATAACATTGTGCAAAACAACCCTGTTAAATTGCGACCAGACCGCGGACACCCTCCTGCTCCATATTCTCCCCGCGCCCGCGCTGGATAATGCTTCCCCGGGACATGAGCAGATAACTGTCAGCCAGCTCGGCGGCAAAATCATAGAACTGTTCCACCAGCAGGATCGCCATATCTCCCCGGCTGGCGAGCTGGCGGATCACCTGGCCGATCTCCTTGATAACTGACGGCTGAATCCCCTCTGTCGGCTCATCCAGAATCAGCAGCTGCGGACGGCTGGCCAGCGCCCGGCCAATTGCCAGCTGTTGCTGCTGTCCGCCTGAAAGATCCCCGCCCCGACGCTGCTTCATCTCCTGTAATACCGGAAACAGCCGCCAGATCTCGTCGGGCACCTGCTTCGCCTCGCGAGCCGGAAAGCGCGATAAGCCGAGCAGCAGGTTCTCCTCCACCGTCAGGCGGGGAAAAATGTCCCGCCCCTGCGGCACATAGGCGACGCCCGCCTGCACCCGCTGGTGCGGTTTTGCCTGGGTGAGATTTTTTCCCTGCCAGAGGATCTCCCCGTTGCGCGCCGGGATCAGCCCCATCAGACACTTCAGCAGCGTAGTTTTACCTACACCGTTGCGCCCGAGCAGGCAGGTGACTTCGCCGGGCAGCGCCTCAAAGCTGACCCCGCGCAGGATATGGCTCCCGCCGTAATACTGATTGAGTTCATTAACCTTAAGCATCCGCGCTCCTTAGCGTCCAAGATAGACTTCAATCACCTGTTCGTTGGCCTGCACGTCGCGCAGCGACCCCTCCGCCAGCACCCGGCCCTGATGGAGCACCGTCACGTGATCGGCAATGGTTTCAACAAAACCCATGTCATGCTCCACCACCATCAGGGAGTGTTTACCCGCCAGGGTGCGGAACAGCTCGGCGGTATACTCGGTTTCGGCGTCGGTCATCCCCGCGGCCGGCTCATCGAGCAGCAGGAGATGCGGCTCCTGCACCAGCAGCATGCCGATCTCCAGAAACTGCTTCTGGCCGTGGGACAGCAGCCCCGCCCGGCGATGCCGCTCCCCGCCGAGGCGCAGCAGGCTCAGCATCTCGTTGATCCGGTCCCCCTGCTCGCTGCTCAGCCGGGCGCGCAGGCTGGCCCACACCGACTTATCCCCTTTCATCGCCAGCTCAAGGTTTTCCCATACCGTCAGGGCCTCAAACACTGTTGGCTTCTGGAATTTGCGCCCGATGCCCTGGCGGGCAATGGCTATCGGGTCGAGGGTGGTGAGATCCGTTGTCTGATCGTAAATCGCCCGCCCGCTCTGGGGCCGCGTTTTACCGGTGATAACATCCATCAGGGTGGTTTTCCCGGCGCCGTTGGGACCAATCACGCAGCGCAGCTCCCCCACGCCAATATTAAGCGACAGATCGGTAAGCGCTTTAAACCCGTCAAAGCTGACGTTGATTCCCTCCAGCTGCAACACCGGGTCGGTTTGATCGCGGTAACGATCTCCGGGAAGCTGGCGGGTAAATAACGCTTCGGCTGGCTGCATTATTTATCTCCTTTGCGTAACAGGCCCGTGACCCCGCGCGGTAAAAACAGCGTGACGGCAATAAAGATCAGCCCCAGAAACAGCTGCCAGTACTCCGGCATCACCACGGTAAAGAGGCTTTTTGCGCCGTTGACCAATGCCGCGCCAATTACCGGGCCGATCAGGGTTCCGCGTCCGCCGAGGGCCACCCAGATCGCCGCTTCGATGGAGTTGGTAGGCGACATCTCGCCGGGGTTGATAATGCCCACCTGCGGAACGTAGAGCGCCCCGGCCAGTCCGCACAGCACGGCGGACAGGGTCCAGACCAGCAGTTTGAAACCGCGGGGATCGTAGCCGCAGAAGGTGAGCCGGTTTTCCGCATCCCGCACCGCCGTCAGAATGCGACCAAACTTGCTTTTCGCCAGCGCATAGCCCACCGCCAGCGAGGCGGCCAGCAGTAGCACGGTGGCAATAAACAATCCGATACGCGTGGTGGTGGCGGTCACGGAAAAGCCCAGCAGCGTGGTAAATCCGGTAAACCCGTTGTTGCCGCCAAAGCCCGTTTCATTGCGGAAGAACAGCAACATCCCGGCGAAGGTCAGCGCCTGGGTCATGATCGAAAAGTAGACCCCCTTAATCTTCGAGCGGAAGGCAAACCAGCCGAACAGCAGCGCCAGCAGGCCCGGAACCAGCACAATCAGCACCAGCGCCCAGGCGAAATGTTGGGTGCCCCACCAGTACCAGGGCAATTCGCTCCAGGAGAGGAACGACATAAACGCCGGTAATCCGTCGCCTGCGGCCTGACGCATCAGGTACATTCCCATGGCGTAGCCGCCGAGGGCAAAAAAGAGACCGTGGCCGAGCGAGAGCATCCCGGCGTAGCCCCACACCAGATCAAGGGCCACGGCGACAACGGCGTAACAGAGAATTTTGCCTACCAGGGTCAGCATCCAGGTCGAAACGGCCAGCGGATGGCTGGCGGGCAGCAGCGCCAGAAACGGCAGCACCAGCAGTGCCGCCAGAATCACGGCGCCGAGTATCGGTACGCTGCGCGGCGCCTTGCGCGCCAGCGTTAAGGTCAGTGGCTGGCTCATCAGTCAATTACCCTCCCTTTCAGTGCAAATAACCCCTGCGGGCGCTTCTGAATAAACAGAACGATCGCCACCAGAATCACGATTTTGCCGAGCACGGCACCCATCTGCGGCTCAAGGATCTTGTTGAAAATCCCCAATCCAAAGGCGGCCGCCACGCTGCCAGCCAGTTGACCCACACCGCCGAGTACCACCACGAGGAAGGAGTCAATAATGTAGCCCTGACCCAGCTCCGGCCCGACGTTCCCCAGTTGCGACAGCGCCACGCCGCCGAGCCCGGCAATCCCGGAGCCGAGCCCAAAAGCCAGCATATCGACGCGCCCGGTGGGCACTCCGCAGCAGGCGGCCATGCTGCGGTTCTGCGTTACCGCCCGCACGTTCAGCCCCAGACGGGTTTTGTTGAGGATGAGCCAGGTGAAAAACAGCACCAGCAGTACAAAGCCCAGCACCACCAGTCGGTTCCACGGCAGGATCAGGCCGGCATAGACCTGCACGCCGCCGGAGAGCCATGCCGGGTTCGCCACTTCGAGGTTCTGGGCCCCGAAGAGCATGCGCACCAGCTGGATCAGCATCAGGCTGATACCCCAGGTGGCGAGCAGCGTCTCCAGCGGACGGCCATACAGATGACGGATCACCGTGCGCTCAAGGGCCATACCTACCGTCGCCGTCAGCATGAACGCCACCGGCAGCGCCACCAGCGGATAAAAGGTGAGCCATTGCGGGGTAAACTGCGCCATCGCCTGCTGCACCAGCCAGGTGGCGTAAGCCCCGAGCATCAGCATCTCCCCGTGCGCCATATTGATCACCCCCAGCAAGCCATAGGTGATCGCCAGCCCGAGCGCGGCCAGCAGCAGAATGGAACCCAGCGACAGCCCCATAAACGCCTGCCCCAGCAGGTCGCTTATCGTCTGACGATGCTGGATCTGGCGCAGGCTTTCCGCCGCGGCCTCGCGTACTTCACCATCCGGCTCCGTCTGGGCGTGGGTATAGGGCAGCAGGCGGGCCTGCACTTCCGGGTCGCTCGATTCTCCCAGCAGCGTCACCGCCTGCTTGCGCACCGCGGGTTGCGGGCTGGTCAGTTGCAGACTGGCGACGGCGAGGCTCAGCACCTGCCGCACCCCATCGTCCTTTTCACTTGCCAGCTGGCGTTGTAAAAACGGCAGCATCTGCGGCTGGGGATCGCGCTGAAGCTGGCGCGCCGCCGCCAGCCTTTCGGTGACACTGTCACCTGTCAGCTGATGAGTCGCGAGCGCGGTGGCGGCCAGCACCCTCAGGCGGTTGGTCAGACGCACCGCTTTAGGTAAGCCCTGCGCCTGAGCGGCATCACCGAGGGGGATTAACCCGCCCGCCTGGCGGGTAAAAGCGTGTTTGTCGTCGTCGACAACGACATTCTCTTGCTTCAACGCCCGCAGCAGCGGCAGCCTGGCCGGATCCGGCGCGGCGGCCCACTGCTCCAGCAGAACGGCCTGCTGGCTGCGGCTGGCGGCAACAAAGTTATCGGCGTCCGTTGCCTGCGCCATCCCTGGCAGCAGTCCGGCAAGCCATACGAGAGCGAAGATCGTGCGCATGACGTTCATGGCTTTACCTCTCTGATCCGGATTCAGTTGCTGGCGGTTTTAATCGGCGTATCGGGTTTTTTGTCGTTTCCGGCGATGAACGGGCTCCACGGCTGGGCGCGTACCGGCGCTTCGGTCTGCCACACCACGTTAAACTGGCCATTGCCTTCGATTTCACCGATCATCACCGGCTTATGCAGATGGTGGTTGGTGGCATCCATGGTCAGGGTGAAGCCCGACGGGGCTTTAAAGGACTGGCCCGCCATCGCCGCACGCACTTTATCCACGTCGGTGGTGCCCGCTTTTTCTACCGCCTGGGCCCACATGTGGATGCCTACGTAGGTGGCTTCCATCGGATCGTTGGTCACGACCGTATCGGCGTTTGGCAGCTTCTGCGTTTTGGCCCAGTTTTTGTACGCCGCAACGAAGGTCTGGTTGGCCGGGTTATCCACCGATTCGAAGTAGTTCCACGCCGCCAGGTTGCCCACCAGCGGTTTGGTGTCGATGCCGCGCAGCTCCTCTTCCCCCACCGAGAAGGCGACAACCGGTACCTCGGTAGCTTTTACGCCCTGGTTCGCCAGCTCTTTATAGAAAGGTACGTTGGAGTCGCCGTTGATGGTAGAGACCACCGCGGTTTTGCCTGCGGCAGAGAATTTCTTGATGCTGGCGACGATGGTCTGGTAATCGCTGTGGCCGAACGGGGTGTAGACCTCTTCGATATCTTTATCCTGGACCCCTTTAGAGTGCAGGAAGGCGCGCAGAATTTTGTTGGTGGTGCGCGGGTAGACGTAGTCGGTGCCGAGCAGGAAGAAGCGCTTCGCCGCCCCGCCGTCTTCGCTCATCAGGTACTCCACCGCCGGGATAGCCTGTTGGTTAGGCGCTGCCCCGGTGTAGAAGACGTTCGGCGACATCTCTTCCCCTTCGTACTGCACCGGGTAGAACAGCAGACCGTTCAGCTCCTCAAATACCGGCAGGACCGATTTACGCGACACCGAGGTCCAGCAGCCAAACACCGCCGCCACTTTATCCTGGCTTAACAGCTGGCGAGCCTTCTCGGCAAACAGCGGCCAGTTGGAGGCGGGGTCCACCACCACCGGCTCCAGTTTTTTACCCAGCACGCCGCCTTTGGCGTTGATTTCGTCGATGGTCATCAGCGCCACGTCCTTAAGCGGCGTTTCGGAAATCGCCATCGTTCCGGAGAGGGAGTGCATGATGCCAATTTTAATGGTGTCGGCGGCCTGCACGCTGAAACTCATCCCCATGGCCACCACAGAGGCCGACAAAGCAAAAGCTTTTAACAAGGTACGACGATGCATAATTTTCACTCCTGAAAAGAAACGCTGTGCGAAATCGTCCGTTACGGCGTGGACGCAGAAAAAGCATTCAGGATGAGACAGAGCAAAAAGGATGCCAGATCGAATAGAGAACAGAATCAGTGGGCTGGAGAGGATTTTTGAAGCAGGCGCGGATCAGAATGGCACAGCGTTGCACTTTATTAATGCAACGCTGTGAGAAGCGGTTACCAGACTTCGCTGGCGATTTGCGTGACCAGACGCACCTTGTCCCACTGCTGCGCTTCGGTCAGGGCGTTCCCCTCTTCGGTGGAGGCAAAGCCGCACTGCGGGCTGAGGCAGATCTGATCTTTCGCGACATACTTCGCCGCCTCTTCCAGACGCGCTTTCACCCCTTCCGGGTTCTCCAGCTCGCCGCTTTTGGTGGTGATCAGACCCAGCACCACCTGCTGCTTGCCCGGACGGATAAAGCGTAACGGGGCAAAGTCGCCGCTGCGATCGTTGTCATATTCGAGGAAGAAAGCATCGACGTTGACGGTACCAAACAGAATCTCGGCCACCGGCTCGTAGCCCCCTTCTGAAATCCAGGTCGAGCGGAAGTTGCCGCGGCAGACGTGCAGCCCGATGGTCAGATCGTCCGGCTTGCCCTCCAGCGCCTTGTTCAGCACACGGGCATAGGTACGCGCCAGCTGATCCGGGTCATCACCCCGCTCACGAATCTGACGGCGCTGATCGTCCGAGCAGAGGTAGGCCCAGACGGTGTCGTCCAGCTGCAGATTGCGGCAACCCGCGTCGTAGAAGGCGTGGATAGCATCGCGCCAGGTCTGCGCCAGATCGTCGAAGTAGACCTCCAGATCCGGGTAGACCGTAGCGTCGATGACTTTACGCCCACCGCGGAAATGCAGCACGCTCGGGCTTGGGATGGTCATCTTCGGCTGGGCATTACCGCTGATGCTTTGCAGATAGCGGAAGTCGTCGAGCATCGGATGGCTGCCGAAGCCCAGTTTGCCGGTGACGCGCACGCCGTGGGCTTTGGTCTGCACGCCGTTAAACTGAATGCCTTGCTCAGATTCGTAGCGCTCCACCCCCTGCAGGCCGTCGAAGAAATCAAAGTGCCACCAGGCGCGACGAAACTCGCCGTCGGTCACCACCTGCAGGCCGCAGGCGCACTGCTGTTCAACCACGTGGCGAATCGCCTCGTCTTCTACCGCACGCAGCTGCTGCGCGTTAATCTCACCGCTGGCGAACTGGATCCGCGCCTGCTTGATGGCGTCGGGACGTAAGAAGCTGCCTACCACATCGGCACGGTACGGGGCGTGTTGTCGCTGCATGATTTTCTCCTTTAACTGCCGCCAGGTAGTTGCCGACAGTGATAATTCATCTCTTGAAGTTTTAGCCTTCTGGACGGCTAAATGTCTAAAAAAGATGTCACAGTGTCGGACTGACGGCAAACGAGAAAAATTCACTGGTGTTGAAAAAAATTCATGTTGCGGCTGATAAGCAAAAAAAACCGCCAGAGACTGGCGGTAAATGCTTGCATGGATAGATTTGTATTTTGCTATCTACGGACCCGGTATTCCATACCAGGCTGCGGATCGTAAATAAGCTAGCATGGGGAAGATAAATAAAGACTAAACAACGTTGCGCTATAGCTGCGGGCTGTTTGCTCTTTTAAATTGCCAGGCGCGGGATAAAAGCCAGAGAAGGGTGCAGGCAACCACCGGCACCAGCCAGTCGAGCAGGCTGGCGACGTTCCAGACATGCCAGTCAAACCCGCCCCACCACGGCATATTGGCGCGCTTGCCGTGACCAAACAGGGCAATCCAGCGGTATTCAGCCTGAGTCTGTTCCCGGGCAACAAACCACAGCGAACCCAACGCCCCGCCCGTGCCCCACCGATTCCATTTCAGACCGCACAGACACTGGACAATAAGTGCCGCTAATGCGTGCATAAAAGGGGAAAAATCCATTACGTCTCCAGCCACTCCCGTTGTGCATTGTTTTCCAGTTTAATCTTTTACCTTTAGACAACATAGCTGTGCACGCTTTACATAAAAAACCGCCCGAAGGCGGTTATTAAATTTTTATAGCGGTCTCCTGGTGATATCAGGGTCATCCTCGACCAGCGGGTCATTCACATCAGGTGTGTCAGGAATATCATCATCAGGAAGCGGTTCATCATCAGGAAGAGGATCAACGTAATCTGGACGATCGGTCATAAAACCTCCGTCAAACTTGGTTATGAGAGTCTACTTAGACTTACCCGGTTTCTGTTTGGACTGGTCATCTTTCGGGTTCTTTTGAGACTGCTTAGATTGATCTCTGTTTGAACCTTGCTCATTGGATTTCATTTTGAACTCCTGTTGGCATATGCGGCAAATCGCCACCTTTAAAATATAAGGCATGCTTATGGTTATATCGAGCGAGGCGAGAGGATAAACAGAAGGTTCAACTGAGCTGGCAGATGCATCTTTCAGGTGAAAAAGCCGGGCATTGCGCCCGGTTCTGTTTTCAGCCTGAAAAAGCGCTTACGCACTCAACCCGCGATTCACCAGCATCGGTTCAATCTGCGGATCGTGCCCACGCCACTGGCGATAAAGTTCAGCTAAATCAGTACGATTCCCGCGGGACAAAATCGCCCTACGGAATCACAAGCATATTGCTTACCTTCAGACGTTGTCCGCGTGCTGCGTTGTGCTATGCGCTTATAGTCCCAGGTATGGGGATTTCAGATGCGAAAAAGCCCCGGCTAAATGCCGGGGCTTAAAGGGGTTGGCCTGACCTCGCGGATAATTCCAACTTACCGCCGTCCATTGGCGACGAGGCCAGTGGCGCGGGATGTTATAGATAACAGTTAATTGGAAATTAGCTCTTAGTGCTCATATTGGTGGTGGTAATGGATCACTGATTACTTTTGCCTCAACGTTGTCGCAAATATCATCGCCCTGGGTCAGATTCCAGATACGAGTAATGATTTGGCCCATTTCCTGACCTTCGGTTTCACCATGGGTATAATAGTCGCCAGCGGGTCAATATCGTGGGCTATCGCGAATCATAACGACGACTGGGTGTAAGTGGACAAAAAAACCGGGCATCGCGCCCGGTTCTGTTTCCAGCCTGAAAAAGCCCTACGCACTCAACCCGCGATTAACCAGCATCGGCTCGATCTTCGGATCGTGCCCGCGCCACGCGCGATAAAGTTCAGCTAAATCAGTGCTGTTCCCACGGGATAAAATCGCCTCGCGGAATTTTTGCCCGTTTTCGCGGGTCAGTCCACCCTCTTCCACGAACCACTGATAGCCGTCGTCGGCCAGCATTTGCGTCCAGAGATAAGCGTAATAGCCCGCCGCGTAGCCGCCGCCGAAGATATGGGCGAAGCATACTATTCAAATGGCATTTTTATTAATTGAAAACAAAGGGATAAGTTGCAATTGAAGTGTTGATTTGCACCGTTTCCGCTACCAATACAACTCCATGCTATTCAGTAGGTTGCATATCGTTTTGGGGAAGAATTTCTCACAGAAACACCATACACCCACTCATAATGCTCACATTTCACACAATTAATACCTAAAAACCGCTAGGAGACATAAAAACCATACCATTGAAACTTTGCGTAACCGCTTCCAGAAATCACACCCGCCGCTCTACAACGACACCCACCTTGGCAAAATTGCCATCAATCCGTTTGTAAGATTTGAAGGTACGCACCGCTTCGTACACTTCGTCCGCTGTGTGCCAATAGCGGACGTTGTTAAGCTCATGCAGTATGGATTAACGAAGAAAAGGCATTATATTTTGTCCTGATTGACACGGGATGAAAGCTCCTGATGGCTCTCTTTTCGCTCGCTGTAACGATCCGCAAGATAGCCGGTTTGTCCCTTAAGCAGCAGCGTGATTTTAAACAGCTCCTCGGCTACATCGACGATGCGGTCATACCATGACGAAGGTTTCATACGTCCATTTTCATCGAATTCCTGCCAGGCTTTAGCCACAGAAGACTGGTTGGGGATCGTAAACATCCGCATCCAGCGGCCCAGAATACGCATCTGGTTTACTGCATTGAAGGACTGGGAGCCGCCGCAAACCTGCATTACTGCCAGTGTTTTGCCCTGTGAAGGACGAACCGCGCCTTCACTTAAGGGTATCCAGTCGATCTGCGCCTTCATAACTGCGCTCATAGCCCCGTGCCGTTCCGGAGAACTCCACACCATCCCGTCACACCATCTGACCAGACCGCGTAGCTCTGTGACTTTAGGATTCGTGTCCGGAGCATCATCCGGCAGGGGTAAACCGGAGGGGTTAAAGAGTTTTACCTCCGCGCCCATTGCCGTCAGCAGGCGACCGGCTTCTTCCGCGGCAAAGCGGCTGTAGGAGCGCTCTCTTACTGAGCCATACAGGATCAGAATCCGTGGCGGCTCCTGCAGGTGCAGGCGTTCAGCGATGTGTTGATCAAAGCATTCGGTGTTCAGGGCAGGAAATTGTTCCATTTTTCTCCTCCAGAGAGAGTAGATGATTTCAAAGTTAACATATATGATTTATCATATGTATATTCTAAAGGGAACGGAGTGAAAAATGCTACAACCTGTTCAGCTTTTCAAAATCCTGTCGGATGAAACCCGGCTCGCCATCATCATGCTTCTCCGGGAGACCGGTGAACTGTGCGTCTGCGATATCTGCGCGGCCACCTCCGAATCGCAGCCCAAAATCTCGCGACATATGGCTATCCTTCGCGATGCTGGGCTGGTTCTTGACCGTCGTGAAGGCAAATGGATCCACTATCGTCTGTCACCCCACATACCGGCGTGGGCAGCTGAGACAATCACAACGTCCTGGCAGTGTATGCGCGAGGATGTGCGTGAATGGCTGGATAAATCAGCCTGCACCTCCTGCTGAGGCAGGAAAATACATATACATAACCATATATGATGGAGTCTGAGATGCTTCTGGCAGGGAGTATATTTTTACTGACGCTGGTACTGGTGATCTGGCAACCCAGAGGCCTGAGTATTGGCTGGAGCGCGAGTATCGGAGCTGCGCTGGCGCTGGGTACTGGAGTCATCCATATCGCTGATATTCCCGTTGTCTGGAATATCGTCTGGAACGCGACAGCGGCATTTATTGCGGTCATCATCATCAGCCTGTTGCTCGATGAGTCCGGCTTCTTTGAATGGGCCGCACTGCACGTCTCCCGCTGGGGTAACGGACGTGGCCGCCTTTTGTTTACCTGGATAGTCTTGCTCGGGGCTGCTGTTGCTGCGTTATTTGCCAATGACGGCGCCGCACTAATCCTGACGCCGATTGTAATTGCGATGCTGCTCGCACTGGGATTCAGCCAGGGCACGACACTGGCCTTTGTCATGGCCGCAGGATTTATTGCAGATACGGCCAGCCTGCCGCTCATTGTTTCTAACCTTGTGAATATCGTCTCGGCAGACTTCTTCGGTCTGGGCTTTACGCAGTACGCCTCCGTGATGATCCCCGTGGATGCGGCAGCGATTGCGGCCACACTGGTCATGCTGCATCTCTTCTTCCGCAGGGATATTCCGGCAACGTATGACGTTTCGCTGCTGAAGAAGCCTGCCAGTGCAATCAAGGATCCGGCAACCTTCAGGGCGGGCTGGATTGTCCTGTTATTGCTGCTTGTCGGTTTCTTTGTTCTGGAGCCGCTGGGGATCCCGGTCAGTGCGATAGCGGCGGCTGGCGCAGCAGTGTTGTTTGTGGTGGCGAAACGAGGCCATGCCATCAACACCGGGAAAGTCCTGCGCGGTGCGCCATGGCAGATCGTTATTTTCTCGCTGGGCATGTATCTGGTCGTCTACGGTATGCGTAACGCAGGACTAACTGAATATCTTTCTGCCGTACTCAATATGTTGGCAGACAAAGGTTTATGGGCTGCCACGTTTGGTACCGGTTTTATGACTGCGTTTCTGTCGTCTGTGATGAACAATATGCCGACGGTACTGATTGGCGCGCTCTCGATTGACGGGAGTACGGCGACCGGCGTCGTCAAAGAGGCAATGGTTTATGCCAATGTGATTGGCTGCGATTTAGGCCCGAAAATCACCCCGATTGGCAGTCTGGCAACCCTGCTGTGGCTGCATGTGCTTGCCCAGAAAAATATAAAGATTACCTGGGGATATTACTTCCGTACCGGCATTGTCATGACTGTGCCGGTGCTGTTTGTCACCTTGGCCGCGCTGGCGTGGCGGCTCTCTGTCACTTTGTAATGAGATACTGATATGAGCAACATTACCATCTATCACAACCCAGCCTGTGGCACCTCACGCAACACGCTGGAGATGATCCGTAACAGCGGCAACGAACCGACGATAATTTATTATCTCGATACGCCCCCGACCCACGATGAGTTGATTAAACTTATTTCAGATATGGGAATTACGGTACGTGCATTGCTGCGTAAGAATGTTGAGCCTTATGAACAACTGGGACTTGATGAAGAGAAATTTAGTGATGAGCAGTTGATTGATTTCATGCTTCAACATCCGATCCTGATTAATCGGCCGATTGTCGTTACGCCGCTTGGCACTCGTCTTTGCCGTCCTTCAGAAATAGTGCTGGATATTCTACCGGAAGGCCAGAAAGGAGTGTTTACCAAAGAGGATGGCGAGAAGGTCATTGACGAAACGGGGAAGCGGGTTAAGTAATCTGCCCACTTCAAAATATCGGACGCCTGTTTACGCTATGCGGGCGTCCGCTTTTCGCTCTTAGCAGACCTCGCGACGCTTCAGGTGGTCAGCTTTGTATCACAAGAAGCCTAAACCACTTGTTTAGGCCAGCGCCTTTTGCGCGACGCTGGAAGGATGGAGCGCGTAGTAAGCCGGGTTCCGCATACAGAACATAACGCACCGTGTGGCAGATTTTGTATGGGATCGAAGGATGTGAAAAAGAACCGGTTACTTCTGCATACAGGACAGAGAAATTTCATAACAGGTATGACCCTCACGGCGCTGGCTGAACTGACATCATACATAGTTTCGTTATAAATAAAGGTGCAATGATTAACATTTCTTAATGTTTTTGTAGCCAGGCTTAAAAGCACTGACTAACAAACATGACCAAATGCAATGAACCAGCAGCGCTCGCAGTTTAGGGTAGAGCCACGCGTCATCCTGAACGAGTTAATGTTGCTCCGGACCGCACCAGATATTTAATAATGCCCGGGAAAGACCGATAAGACCCGACACGATAAGCACAAACAAAACGGCTAACAAAACAACTCCCGCCATCAGAGATTCCTTCTCAAAGTTGTAAAAAATGCCTGCCGATTAAGCAGGCAAATGAAATCAGCACAAACATATAGCTTACCCTGATACAGGTGCCGGGTGTCTCCCGGTGACTCGTTATCAGTCACACGAGCCGCAAGCATATCTGCATTCAGCAGTTAACTGGATTGCCCCGCCGCACAGGGGGATTCAACTTCATTAAATTTAGATGATTTTAAACGAAGCGCTAATGCTATCTACCTAAAGTAATGGCTTATGCTGCCGATACGTTAATAACCTGCGCCCTGAACGCGGGATTGATAACAACACTTAGGGAGTTACGCCCGCTCCCGTGCGGGCTTTTTTTCTATCTTGAGTTGTTCGCAGATACGGCTGATGATAATTATGGCTGAACATCCGGCTGTTCTTCTGGGACTGTTTCAGCCATAGCAGCCGCGGCCTCCAGCTGGCGCTCATTCCAGATGCTGTCCACCGGCATCTCCACGCGGATGGAGACATACTGATCCGCTGGAATGTCGATTGGGTCACCTTCGTTAAAACCTTCCCGTTCGTTACGGGCGAACTCCGGCGCGCCCGGGTGAGTCCGATGATACGTTTTCACCAGCACTGAACCGTCCGGGTTCACTTTGTAATCCAGCCAGATCAGCGGCTGGCGATTGCGGTCTTTGGGGATATCAAACCCGCCATCGATACCACCCCACGCTGCATCAGCATTCAGCCCGAGACAGCCCGTGATGAGATAAACGCCTTCCCCCTGGCGCGTTACGGTCACGCCTTCAGATTCATAGTTCGTTTCCGAAGAGCCATCGGCATAAACTTTGACGATTGGGGATGCTGACTTTAACGTGCCATCGGCTGCTTTGGTGGTATTGGAATCGGTATATACCTTACAGATTTTCCCGTCATACGTTGGAGATGAACTGAGCAGCCGCAGGTATAACTCAGGCGGCACATCAAGGCGTGCCGGGAAGCAAAACTGAAATGCGGTTGAGGCATCAAAGGGCATGCCCAGCACTGCAGTATTGTTGTCGATGCCGCCCAGCAGCATCTTGGCGTTATAAGCCCCAAATCCTTTACGATCACCCTGGTTGATGCTCGCCAAATTACTGCTGCCCAGTCCAAAAGCACCGACCTCCATCACGTTTCCTGAGGACGTTCCGACATCCCGCTGTGCAGCTGACTTCAGCCCAGAGATGTCCGCAGCGGCCAGGCTAATAGTATCTTTTCTGTTTGCCATGTTGTGCTCCTTATGCCCATACCCGGTACGGGCTGTCAGGGAAGACCCCAAAGGCATCTAACGATGCCAGTTCCAGCGAATCGTCTGTCACGCGCAAATTGGCGTGAAATCCGGGCAGGCTGACGTATTTGATAACTTCGTTTTCTTGTCCTGGATTTAGAATTTCTCCGGGCACGGTAATAACTCCAACCACATCCAGACTGATATTCGGGTGATGTAAACCACACTGCCCCTCATCATCCATAACCCCCGCCGCGCTTAATTGCGTTCGCATTTCGTTAGCGTCAGTAAAGCGCAGAAATAAGTCTCTCATTAGCGGAGTCCTTTAATTTGATTAAGGGTTAATAGTCGGTGCCAAATACGGAAGTTGCGAATGTGATAAACAAAAGTAGTGCCTGACGGGCCTGTTGTGTTTGAAATAGCCGATGCCGATGTTGTGTTGCTAACCGGGACTTGCGTTCTAGTAGCAGTACTCCCATTAAAGAACAAGGAATATTCGTCCCCATCTATTTTATGTACGAGAACGCCTGGGGTATTAGCGATGTAAGATACAAATGCCCCCCCTCCATCCCTATATGACGTAAGTCTATTTGCCGAGCTGAGTCGGCAAATAATGTCATTGTTGCTACCAGCCACACGAACTATATCAACGTAGTTACTTGCAGAAGGCCCAAAACCTTTTACTACAACTTCAAAAGCTACAGTACGTTTAAATTTAGTTGCTAACGTTTTATATCCCACATTCTCAGGTAGCAGATTCCAGTAATCTGCCCCTCTGGTGACTGTGGATCCCTCAGTTGGAATATACGAGGTAGGGACAGGTCCAGCTTCTAATTGAGCTCCCCAAATATATAAACCGGATACGCCATCACCGGCATAACTTGCCGTTACTCCATCTTTTGCTAATTGCAGACGGAAAACGCTACTCTGAGTCGCTCCAGCGGTGAGCGACATCCAGACACGATAAAGGCCATTCCCAAGATCATCAAATCCACGGTCCAGGTAATGGGCACCGACAGCACCGCCAACGAATGCTCCTGCAACGGGATCAAAGAAAACTCCAGCAGTGGTTCCAGTTGCAACCCGTAAGTATAAAAGACGAGAATTTGTATGAGCTTTAACAAATACAGAATAACAATATATCGTCCCGGACGTTAAGACGA
This sequence comes from Leclercia sp. GHBNCSD, assembly GCF_055805075.1. NCBI lineage: Bacteria > Pseudomonadati > Pseudomonadota > Gammaproteobacteria > Enterobacterales > Enterobacteriaceae > Leclercia > Leclercia sp. GHBNCSD. The sequence goes on from NZ_JBQVYO010000002.1 coordinate 154,569, forward strand.
TATTACGGTCTTGCGCATAATGTTCCGCACTAGCCGTATCCTCAACCAATAGCGCCATCGTCTTGTCGCCGCGAGGAGAATCACCGCTGTTATTTGTCGTGGTGACTCGGGAACCCGTCCCCCACTGTTCGGAGTAGGTATATAAGTTAGTGCCAACCCCTTCCATTAACAAACCTTCTCGCTCAAATCGTGGCTCGTTAATAGCGGCGGTCTGCATTACACCGCATTTGTCGATATACGTTCCGGTGGTTAACCGAGTGAAGGTCGCTGACTTTGATGCCAGATCCAGAATCTGCCCGGAAATCGTCAGCCGGTCATAAGGCGCGTACCCCGCCAACAGGCGCATGTCATCATTGAGCGGCAACCAGACGTCAGGAAAAGGAGCCTCTTCGTAAGGTACAGAGGTCAGCAACTGCGCGGCGGCCAGTGATGTTGCGGCGTTAGTTTCGCTGGTTTTGGCGTTATTTTCTGAAGTCTTCGCGTTCGTCTCAGACGTTTTGGCGTTGGTTTCTGAGGTCTTGGTGGCATTCTTCGAAGCGAGTGCGTTACCCTCAGACGTTGCCGCGTTCGTGGCGCTTTGTGCTGCTGCATTTTTTGACGCCAGAGCATTCGTTTCACTGGTTTTGGCTGCAGCGGCGCTGGTTCCTGCCGCGTTAGCTGCGGTGATAAGCTTGGACCAGCTCGGGCCGGTCTTTTTCGAACCGTCAGCCAGCGTTACTGTGACGTCACCGGTACCCGATAAAATCAGGTCCTGGTTGACGATATCAATTTGCGCCTGGCGAAATCCTTCCGTGACGGATTTCGCTAAATCGTCATCAATCGTTGCCATTCGTGATGTCCTTAAAATGAAAAACCCAGCCGGAGCCGGGTTATTGAGGTGAAGTTATGAGGATCAGGAGGAGAAAGAGCCGGTGCCGCGCGTTACCGTCATTGTCGGGGCAGTAACACCGACCGACGCATTACTGGAAGTAACGGTGATGCTGGCGTCGATACGCTGGCCGCCCATGCCGGACGCCGCATGTCGGGCGGTGAGCCATACCCCACCAATGGGGACATCGTAGTTAATCGTGCGGATGTTGCCTGCAATGACCATCTGCACGGTGGCCGTGACCGCACCTGTAATCCCCCGCACGTAGATCATCGCCTCCACAACGGCGTTTTTGCCGAGTCCGTTATTGCTGGAATCGGTGTAATACATGTTCACGGTCGCAGTTGCGATGCCGTTTGATCTGCCGGTGGCGTCGGGGAATACCCCAGTGTTGGCTACATCTCCAATGAAAGATGTCGCTTCAACCGTGCCCCTGAAGCTCCCGCTGGTCGCCTCAACTCTGCCTTTAAAACTCCCGTCAGTGGCATAGATCGTCCCGCGAACGGTCACGCCGTTGAACGTGGCATACCCGGATTTATTGATATGCCAGCCAACGTTGCCGGTCCCGTCCCAGTTACTGGACTGGATGTAATTGCCGATCTTGGCGTTATCCATAGAACCATCCTGGATGAACACCGATCGCAAAAACATCTGCCCGCCGGTCGCCGCAAACACCAGTTCCTGTCCGGTAGTCGTCGGGTTATACACCGCGAACGTGTCGGCGCTGACGAGGAAGTTAGAAGAGCCCGAGGCATCAATGCCCAACTGGATACCCGCGATACGTTTGATGCCGTTCGCTTCGACCTGGACTTTTACGCCCCACTGAGCACTCAGCTTACCATTGATATCAGCAACAGCCTGACTTGTCGTCTGGACGTTGGCGTTGGTTTGCCCAATCGATGCCGTGACCTGCTGAATGCTGGTCGCCGTGGCGCTCTCCAGATCCGTAACGGCTTTATCAATGCGCGTAATGGCGGCAGCGTTGGTCTGGCCGTTCTGCTCAACCGTGGCCTTAAGCGAGGTGACCTGCTCCGCAACGGCGCTTGTGGCGTCTGCAGAGGTCTTCCTGACGTCGGTGATCTCGGCCATCGTTTTCGTTTCGCCAACAGCGAACGTGACGCGCTGATCCGAGAACGCTGTGAAGTTGGCGAGCGCATTGGTGACGTTGCCGATAATCCCGGCGTCCCGGCTGGCCGTGTTGCCGTCCACATCAACTTTCAGACTGTCAATACGGCGGCCCAGCGCGCTGTCACTATCCGTGCGGGCCGTGGTTTCCGTGCTGATATCCGTCTTATTCTGGTCAGTCGTGGCCTTAACCGCAGCCAGCGCGGTGGTCTGCGCCTTATTGTTATCAGCAACGGCTTTGGTGACCGTAGTGATATCAGCGGTGTTTTTGCCGACGGTAACCTGCAGTCCCGAAAGCGTAGTGGCCTGAGCATCCTGCTCAGTTGTCAGCGTCGCCAGCTCCTGTGTAACGGAAGCTTGGTTAGCGTTGACGGTCGACTCCAGCTTCTTCCGCTCTGTCACCTCTGCTTCCTGCGCGGTGATGCGCGCCTGGCGTTCGGTATACAGCAGCCCCGATGCCAGTTTTGACGGGTCGTCACCGGTATAGCCGCCCCGGATCTGCGTCGCCAGTGTCTCGCGCGCCGTGGCTTCCGCCTGGTCACCTGATACGCGCGCCGCCGTTTCCTGCTGCAGCGCCGCCATCCCGGCTCCCGGCGTTGGCCGCCCGACTGCCACCCAGTCAATCAGAAAGTAGTTCGTCGCGTCCTGTTTCGTGGACAGGTCCAGTCGAATCTGGTTGATCGTCGTGTCGGCCAGCCAGGGGATATCGTCACACTCAAGTGTGGCGACGCCGTCAGAGTTATAAGCGGGCTCCGCCACGGTGAACCGGTTAGTGTCGTTGAAACCAGCCGTGTTGCGCCAGCGAATTTCCCCCACCCAGGCGGGAGTACCCACTTTCTTGATGCGCAGCTTCAGAAAGCGATAAGCAGCAGCTGTTATGCCCAGCGAGCCCGGTGATGACACCCAAGGATCAGATGCATGGTTAGCAGGACGAAGCCAGCCATCGACAATGGTCGGTGTCCCGTTCCCGGACCAGCCCTCGACTGATGTATCGAAATACCAGATTTTGGCCGGATCGAACTGCGAGCCGGTGCCAGCTGATACCTGGGCGATCTGCTGCGCCAGCGATTCGGTGCTGGTCTGAATCGTCTGGTTGACGTTGCTGATATCCGCCAGACGCTCGTTCTTCTCGGTCAGCAGCGCCTGCCCGCGCGCGGCGGCCTCGTCGGTGATGGCTTTCTTTCGGTCCGTGACTTCCTGCGCCAGACCTGCTTTCGTCGTCGCCGATTCCGTCGTAACCGTCTTGATGTCGTCATGCGCAGACTTTAGATCATCACCCAGATCCGTGATGTCCGAAACAAGGTTCTTATAGGCGTCGGTCTGTTTGATCTGGTTATCGATATCCACCAGGTAATCAGCGGCAACCGAGCTGCTGCTGCCCTGAATGAAGTCAGTCCAGGCAGACTTGTTGCCGGTGCGATCGACCAGCCGCGCCCGGTACCAGAACCCTACCCCGGCTTTCAGGCCCAACTGCTGGTATATTTGCTGGGGATACGGCACGCCAGCCAGCAGCATGGGATTCGCACCGGTTGATGCCGTGGAATACTGAATTTCTGTCTGCAGCGTATCGCCGGTGCCCGCAGGGAAATCCCAATCCAGTTGCACGCCCCAGAGCAATGGCGTAGTGCGGAAATTCACTGGCTTTGGAACATCACCCACCCGGCCTTTGAGGTGTGTCAGCGTTGACGTTGCCCACAGGCTGGACGCCCCGCCTGAGTTTATCGCCCGGACCCGCACCAGGTAATCACCTTCAAAAATGCCGGGTACCTCAATATTGCGAAGGCCTGTCTGAGGGACGTTTATCCACTCGCTGTCGTTCCGGCGCCACTGAGCCTGATAGGCGATCACATCGGCCTGAGGCTTACCTGCTTTATCCAGCGGAACATCCCAGGATGCGGTCAGCGTCGCTATGCGCTGGCCCTGGCGCACCGACTCGTAACTCGACACCACGATATTGCCGGGCTGTGATACAACCCCCGTGGGGATGAGGCTGATCGGCGGAATATCCAGCCGGGCATTGTGGTCCACAGCATCATATTTAGATGCGTTGTATTCTGCGCCGGTGATCGAATAGGTGTTCTCCTCGTCGTTAAAAGCCAGGTTCGTAACGCGGAAATACTGGAGGCGCAACTGACCGGCATCAATAACGAAGACGGCATTTGGCGCTGGCGCTGCCGTGAATGCTTTGTCCACAATCAACTGCGTACCGTTGACCGCCTGGATCACCCGGCTTTCAACAATACCGCCCAGGGTGCGGATCATCAGTGTATCGCCCGCCACTGCGCTGGTACCGCGGTCAGTTGTTACCGCTTTAAGCCCGGCGTTATAGTCCATGACGCGCCCGCCATAAACCCGCCCTGAGACGCGCTCATCAGCAAAGGCAAACACCGTGCCCGGTACATAGGCGAAGCCGTCCAGCCCGGTCTGCAATGTAATGATGCGGTCCAGCGAGTTAGAATAAACCGCCCATCCGCCACGGCGCTGCGCCTCGCTCTCCCGCGTACAGCCGATGGCCGTAAGCTGAGTCTGCTTAAATTTGAACTGCTTCACCAACTCAGGAAACATTACTGCGGTGGTGCGGTCCTGATAATGGTTATCCGGGTCGCTGAAGTTAATCAGCGCGCTCGAGAATCGCGTCTTTTCGCTGCCGCTGGAATAGGTCGGCTTGCCCACCACTGATGCGCGGGTGAGGATCTGCAGTTTCGAGGTATCTGCCGGCATATCAGAGACAACATTGAACATGTTGTTGCCCCAGAACGTCATGCCGTTGAATCCAGCAGCGATATCCTTGATCACCTGCCAGGCGTCGGCCTGCGACTGGATATAGACGTCAAACATGAAACGCGGCTCTGTGCCGGTACCGCCCTTCCCGTCCGGCACCTGCTGATCGCAGCGCTGAGCGATGCGGTAGAGTTCCCATTTATCGAGCATATCCACCGTGACCCGGCGGCCAAGGCCAAAGCGCGGCTCAGTTAGCACGTCAAACCAGATCCACGCCGGGTTATTGGTCCAGCCCCACTTGAATGTACCGTCCCATGTGCCGATGTACGTCCGCGTGTCTGGATCGTAGTTCTGCGGGATGCGGATCACCCGGCCTTTCGGCTTGCAGGATATCTTCGGGATGTTGCTGAATGCTTTAGCGTTAAACGACACATACAGCAGCGCGGTATGCGGGTAGCGCAGGCGGGCGTCGATGACCTCGGTGATGGCCTGCACCTGCGTTTTGTTCTGCAGCATCTGGCTGGCGCTGTCGGCAGTATCGCGGACCACGCGGATCTGCCAGCCAGTAGTAGCTTTAGGCAGATTAATGCGGTGCGTCAGTTCGTACAGTGAACTGAGCTTTTCCGTTACCGTTTTGGTGAGCACTGTCTGGTAAGCCCCGCCATCGACCGCAACGTCAATGTGGTATGCGACGGTCGTTCCGACGATATCGCCGTCGTTCTCCTGCAGTTGCAGACCGGTGATACCGATGCGCACCAGCACCGCATCAATCTGGGTATTGCTGATAGCGCGGGTCCAGGGAGTTGCCTTCGTCAGCGATACGCCGATGCTTGTCTCGTTCTCCACGGCGGGAAAACCGGGGATCGGCGTCTGCGTCTGCGTTCCGGGGCGAAAATCCCAGGAGACGTTCTCAAAGTTCATTGAGCCGTCGGCGTTGCCCAGCGGCGTGCCATCCAGGAAGATCCGGGTCGCATCCAGCCCACCAGCAAATTCACCTTCGCCAAGCGCCAGCAGCATGCGGCAACGCGCCATGGATTGGGCTGAATCAGGCTGTTCTACAGGCGTGTGCTGCTTCTGGCTGCCGCCCTTTGCACCAGTAATCGTTGCCATATTGCATCCATAAAAAAAGCACCCGATTGAGTGCTAATTGAAGAGAAAGAAGTTGTCAGATGTCCTCGGCCAAGATCCCCGCACTGATAATCGCGCCACCGATCTCGCGCTCGCCATACAGCAATGCGACCGGGTTACCCATTGCCAGGGTATTCACTGCACCGCCGAAGGCATAGCTGGGTTTGTTGTCCGGGTCATCGCGCCCCTGCAGGCCTTTGGGCTGTGGTGAGAGCATCTGGTAAATGCCGCCAGCCATCATGCCGATACCAGCGGATATCATCGCCCCACCAACAGGACTGGCCCAGCCTGCAGAAAGGCCAGACACTACAATGCCCGCAACCACCATCACGGCACCAAGGATGGTTTGAAAAATGCCGGCTTTTTTGGCCCCCTCCATCACTGATGCGATGCGGATATCGGTGTCCCCTGACAGCGCCTTAAAGTCATCAACGCCGATGTTGCGTTTACCGCGAAACACTGCGAACGTCATGCCATTCTTTTTGGCGTCCAGGAGGTAGCTTTCCAGCCCGTCGAGATTGATGCATAGCGCCTTTACAGCTTCTGCTGAAGTCTGAACCGCCAGCCGGTGAACGCGGCCAAACCGGGCCCCCAGGACCCCATACAATCGAATCGTGGTCAAACGCGCCATGGCTGTATCTCCTGCGGCAAGTCTTTGTGGCGAACGCAGATCATGGTCCGGTCTTTGAAGTAACCCCGGGCATACGGCGTGATGCAGGATGGCTGCCCGTAGAGGTGGTGAAGCAGTTCGCCTTCTTCGGTGATGATCCCCGCGTGGTTCCACTTGGCAGACTCCACCTGCATGATGACCATGCAGCCGGGTGCCGGGTCGCATTCGACAAACCCTTCCCGCTCCCAGTTCTCGAAATAGAGGTTGTCCGGGTACTGGCTTTCCCACCATGGGTAATCAACGCGGAAATCGTTAAGTATCACGCCCTGGGTGGCGTGCCAGTCCATGACCAGCCCCCAGCAGTCGTGCGAGCCCAGAATGAACGGTCGGCCAATCAGCGGTATGGCGTCCGGCGTTATTTCTGCGTATTCATCACAGTCCGACGCATAGATGCCCCAGACCACGCCGGAGTTATTGCACTGCTGGCGGTCGAGGTCTGACGGGATAGGCCGTGCGCCGTCGCCCGGGTGGGAGTGAATGACCCGGATAATGGTTCCGGCATCCTCAGCATTCGCCCAGTGCTCGCCGTCAATGCGGAAATGCTCCGTCGGGTTTTCGTGGCTGTTCGGCACCGGGATGTAACGCTGGCGTCGCCCCGACTGGATGACGAAGCCGCAGCACTCGCGTGGGGATTCCTCCAGCGCATGCGCGCGGATCGCCGCCATAATGGTTTTGTTCATTTTGATGTCCGGTTATCGGGAGAAGAGAACGGTTGCCGGGAAGCCGCCAAAATCGAGGTTTGCCGCGTTAGGCTCTGCCAGCCCGGCACCGAAACGCTTACGGCAGTCGCTCAGGCAGCCGCCGCATACATCAAATGCAGGGTCGGCCACTGCATTACCCTTGGCATCGAAATACGCCGTGCCGTTGTAGGTGCAGCCGTCACCGCTGCGGTATTGCCCGCGCAGCGCCCACTCGCAGAGCGAGGTTATCTGCCGGGTCGGGATCACCTGCCCCTGCAGGTCTGCCGGGCTGCTCAGCGACCACGAAACGACCTCATCGTCTTCAGCCGTTTTGGTATCCAGCCAGAAGGTTTGCAGGGAGAAGGCGGTTGGATCTGCTGACGGGTTAACGCCGCCCGGGAAGTTCACCGCATCGAGATATACGGCGTAGGTGTCGATGATGCTCACCTTCGCGTTAACCATGTCTTTAAACTGAAGGCACAGCGCGGTGATATGACCATCAAGATTGGAAACACTGAGCGTCGGCTCTGCGGCCTGATCCGTTGACAGCTCCAGCCCGGCCATCTGGAAGGGCCAGAACTCGTATGCGTTGCCAGCCCAGATTATTGGCTTCGGCCCCAGCTTCGACTCGTCGTCGTTCGCCGCATCAATTTCTGCTGGCGTATGGGGGAATGGTGCGTAATGGAAGCGGTGGATCCCGCCGCTGAATTCTGAGGCATCCACTTCGACCAGGCGGACCCTGCCGCCCGGTGCCAGCTTTGCCGCCTGATCAACAAGTGCCATTATGCGTATACCCCGTAGGCCCGTTTAATAGTGAACGTCAGCTCTGCGAATTTGCTGCTGATCTGGTTTTTGCGAACAGAGTCGGCGACAACGCGATACATTCCCTTCTCTTCGCCCGGCGGCGTAATGATGAAGGCCTTCACGGTATGAGCCAGAAGGAAATCGCGCACTGCGTTTACCTCTGCCTCAGTGCCGGTATGTTTTATCGGCACCTGAATGGCCGTGGAGTTAATACCGTTCTCGGCAACCTGCTCGTAGCCATCGCCGAACTGAGCCGTTCGCACCGTTTGACCATATTCGACAGGCCCGGCACCAAGCTGCGAGCGCCAGCTGTAGGTTTCAACTGCCATATTTGCTCCATAAAAAAACCCGCCGAAGCGGGCTTATAACTATCTAAGTATGCAAATCACTTAACGTGATTTGCTTGCATTTCTTTGTACATATTTTTAGCGAACTCCACATCACTAATTTTGGGATCGATTTTCTCTTGGCATTGCTGAAATTGTCTTAGTGGCTCTTTACCATCACTTGCTGGTTTTTGAGATACCCCCAGAGCCTCATTTTGGACTCGTTCAGCCTCCTCCAAAGCAAAAGTGTGTGCATTAAAGATACATATAGTTTTTGGCACTGCAATTTTTGTAGAAAACTTAAGATAACCGGCGTAACTCCCAGCAACTCCAAAAATGAGAGATACGATCACACCAAATAGAAAACAAAATACTTTGTCTTTAGTCATCTAACTCCCCTAGGCATTCTGTTTATAACCCATGTGTTTTCGAAAAAAACCAATGAAGTTAAAATATCACATTGATAAATCACATGTTTTTGTAATAGCCGACCTTGGAATCAAAGTCCTGTTTGGCGAGAGGTGTTTGGCTGGTCACATATGATTCCCACGAACTGTAGGCATCGATTAGAGCATGCTTTTCATCAGCACCTGTCGTGCCCGCCTTTACAGCCTCAAACACGTTGGACGCATTCTCTTTCCGTATGTTTTTTCTGTTTGCACCACATGTCGCTATTGCATCGGCAACAGAGTCATTCCACCCAACCATTTGAAGGATTTCTATCCGCTTTTGAATTACGAACTGATCCGCAGATGCGTTACGTGCCTGAGTTGAAAGATACTCAGCAAATTCCCTTTTATTTTTTGGCGACTGAGAGGGAAACTCTATGTCCAGATCGCATTTTGACAGCTCATCATACTTGGCTTGTTTTTGCACGTTGTTGCTTGGACCATTACCAGCACACGCAGAAAGAGCCATTGCTAACACCACAGTCATGAAGACCTTTTTCATTATCATCCCCTGATTAGTATGGTTTTGAGCATAATAACCAGGGGAGTCATCGATGTAACCAGGTATGGTTGATATTGCTATCTCAGAATTTAAGACGATGCCTATTTGGATTGGAACTGCCTGCCAAGAAGGCCATCACTTCGAGCTGCTCTCATAAGGATCTCAGCCACCTTAGTTTCTATTTCCTTCCCTAACGCCCGCGCTGCAGCGCCTCCGTCTCCAGATGTGTTTGATGTGGCATTGCCCTTATTATCGATATAAATATCTATGTTGACCTGCGGCTGTGCACCACCTCCCCCCTGTGCCCTGACACCAAGTCGGCCAGCGGAGTCACGCGTTAGCGGCATGATCGCCTCAGCACCGGCTTCAGCAAAGACGCCGCCCTTAGCAAACTTTGATGCTCCATGGAACGCGAAGTATTGAGGTGTATCATAGACACCATTCACGTACTTACTGAGGCCCGGAGACTCATAGACTCCGCCTTTTGCATTCGGGGTGAATGACGGAACAGCGAATGATTGTCCGCCCCCAGCCGAAGCCCCAGAGCCACCACTAATCCACCCCATTGCGGCCTGCACTGCAGAGGCAAACATGAGGCGGTTCGTCACGTCCAGGATCATCTTAAGCATCGACTTGCCGAACTCTTTAACCGATGCCTTCCCTGTCGTCATGAGCTCGGTCAGCATGTCGCTCAATCCCGTCAGTGTTGAACTGGCAACATTCTTGACGGCGTCATAGGTGTTGGTAGCAGCATCCAGATACTCATTCCAGCCACTGATCGCACCTGATTTCCATTCGCCGCGAAGCTTATCTTCTTCAGCATAATAATTCCGAAGCGCTGCCAGCTCTTTCTCATAGCCTGCGTCTTCCAGTTTTCCGCCGCCGTTCAGCCATCCCTGTCGTAACTGCGCTTCCTCCATCATACGCTGCGTCTGGCGACTGCTAAGGCCTGCGCCGTCCCGCAAAGCATCGGTCTTTTCCGACATCTGCGTAACGTACTTGTTAGCCTGTTTAGCCAGCCCGTTGATCTTCTGCTGGGCCTCGACTTCCTTGTTCTTCTGATCCACCACCTTAGCGGCGTTCAGAATGGCCTCACGGCTCGACAGTAGAGATTTCTCCTGAGCAGTCAGGGCGCGAGTTTTGGCGGCCTCATCCAGTTCAGCAAAGTGGGATTGCTGTTTACTGAACTCAGTATTTTTGGCGTGGGTTTCTCCGGTCTGTCGCAGAGTTTCGAGGGTTTCAGTTAACGTTCTGGCCTGAGCGCGGTAGTTCTCCAGGGTGCGATCGCCAGCATCCAGAGTGGCCTTGGCCTCTTTGGTCTTTTTGGTCGAGTCATCGGCAAGTTTCGAGACTGCATTTTTCGATGCACGATCAGAGCCGCCGTCACCTTTTACCAGTACCCCTCGAGCTTCAGCCTCATAGGCTGCCTGTGCGTTAGGAGCAGTAACCCGCTTCCATAGTTCGTCGTAACGCTTTTTATTCGCCGCGATCTCTTTGTCAGCTTCAGCCCCGGCCTTTTTCATGGCCTCGACATCCATGCCGAGGAACTCCGTTACTGCGCCACCACCAGGTATTTTTTCAGCCCACCCGGCAATGGTCCCAGTGAACTTGGCATCCAGTGAGGTGATATTGAGGAACAGGTCCTTAATCGAGGCTCTAACCAGATCGAAAATATCGATCACCTGATTTCCCCAGGCGCGGACAGTAATGCCAATATCACTGAAGTTGTCAGAAGCACTCTTCTTAAGGGTTTCCCATACTTTGCCGATATTGTCGGTCGCTTTAATGGTTTCCTCAGCGCGTTTATTCATGACATCGGCATACAGCTGGATGGCATCAGCCACCGCAGCCTCTTCACCCTTTTGCTTACGTAGCTGGATGATGTGCTTCATCATAGCTTCGTCGACAAAGCCATATTGCTCATTCAGGCTGGCCAGCCCTCTCACCGGGTCGCTGACAATCTTGCCAAAGTCGGCCATCGCCGTTTTGGTATCGTTGCCTGCCTTGCCCATCAGGGTGATGGACATGGCGATCTGCTTCATCTGGCTGGCGGTATATTTGCCTGTATCATTCAGCGCAACCAGGGTATCGACGGTGGAGCTAATGGAAGTATTCGTCCTGCCAGCCACTTCTTCAGCGGCCTGGTTGAGTTGCTGCATTGAGGCGAAGCCAGCGCCACCCATCATGATGACAGAGCGCGCCACCTGATCGAACTGTTCAGACGAACTGTAAGCGGCTGCAGCCAGCAGGCCAATGGTGCCCACCAGACCGCTCAGCGCAATTGTGGTTGGATTAATCATCCCAGCCATGCTGCGGATGTATTCGCCGACGCCGGACAGCGCCCCCTGCACTGAGCCAAACTGGTCTTTTATCTGGCCGCCCTGCTGGAGCAGGATCAGGAACGGTGACTGCCCACCAGCCAGCTGCGTGGCGATATCAGTGAACTGGGCTGGCAACGTGCGCATGGCCGCGCTGTACTGCCCCACGGAGATACCGGCACGCCGCGCGGCCAGTTCCTGCCGCGATAATGCCTCAGGTAGTACGTCAGCCACGCCAGAGAGCCGCGCACGCGTCTGGTTAAGGATGGTGTTGAAGTGCTCAAACTGAGCGCCATTGATGCGCCCTGCCTCGAAATGGGCCACCAGCTGCGCGTGCTGCTCATCCAGAGAGTTGAACGCGCGGATCGTCGGGTCGATGGAGCCCAGCAGGTTCTTCAATGCGGCAGATTGCTTTTCGGCAGCTTGGGTGGCGGCCAGTTCGGCCTGGGCCCGCGCTGCTGCCTCGCCGGTATCGGTCAGCTTCAGCCGGGTATCATCCAGGATCTTGTTATAGGCCTGGAATGTATCGGTATCCAGAAAGCCCCTGGTCTGGAAGTTACGCAGCGCAGCCTGCTGTTCGTCCAGGCGGTTCAGCGCCTTGGTAACCGGGTCGATATTCTCCAGCAGGCCTTTGAGCGCGGTCTGCTGCTCTTTGAGGCCTTCACTGCCCTGCTTCGCAGACTCAGCGCCAGCGCGAAATACGCTGTTAAGGTCATCAGCTTTACCTACGGCACCCGCCGCGGCCTCACCGAGTTTATCCAGTTCATTGCTGGCCGTTTTCAGATCGGATACGTCAGCACGCAATGTGATCGAGGCGATTTGGTCACTCATCAGGCCGTCTCCTTATGCATCACTTTGAGAGCCTCGCTTTCCATGATTCGAATATCAGCCATGCAGGCCGCCGCATCCTCAACCCCGTGCAACTGAAACACCCAGGGGAGAACGTTGTAATCAAGACCGGTCGCACCGCCCGCGCCTACGCGCCATTGAGTCGCCATTGCGGAGAAGACAGTAAAGGCCTCCCATACGGATGGCAGGATCCCCACATCTTCCTCCACGTCCTCAGGCGTTAAACCAAAAGCGGCTAACTCCGCGAGCGTCGGTCCCGGTGTATACATCGCTGCGGCGACCTGCCTCAGTTTTTTTCGCGGATGCCCATCAGCTCTTTGGTGTAGGCCAGACCGATGCTGTCGAATGCGCGCGGATAGTTCTGCAGGAGGACGATCACGTTATCGCGGGTGAACTCATCCGGCAGCGCCCAGCCTTCGACGATTTCCATGAGGTAATCGGCCTGCGGCTCTACTGCTGCCTTTTTGCCTTCAGCTGCTTTTTGCAGCTTCTCGTCCATTGCGCGGAGTTCCTGCAGCGTCTTGTGGCGGAAGGTGAAGGTCAGTTTGCCGTCGTCAGCACCGGCGCGCGGGATGCTGGCAGTAACGGAAAAGGTAGGATTTGGGATTAGGAAGAATTTGGTCATTGATTCATCTCAGAATGGCCCGACGAACCGGGCCTTGTTGGTTAGCTGACAGTGACGGTGCACGCAGCTGAGGTAATGGTTTTGCCTGCGGCGTCGGTGACCTCGCAGGTGTAGACACCAGCATCGCTGGATGCGACCGACGGGATGTTGAAAGTCGAGGCGGTTTTGCCAGGGATAGCGGTGCTGCCCTTCTTCCACGCGTAGGTGTATGGCGCGGAACCACCCTGCATAACCACAGCCAGATCCAGCGCAGCGCCTGTTGCGAGTGCTTTAGTGGGTGGCAGGTCAGTCAGGAACGCCAGTGGCAGCACGGATGAATCAGCGATCGGATAAATCTGCATATCCGATTCGAAGTTCATACGCGCTTCGTTGCTCTCAACGGCGTTGATTTCGGTACGCGGCACGCGCTGGAAAGATACTTTGGCGGAGTAGTAACGATCCGCTTTGCCGCGCGGGTTGTGGAACCATACCGCAGTGGTATCGCTGGAGTCGTCCAGGTCGATGAGACGCTTGTAGATCGCCAACATCGGGTCGTGGGCGAAGGTGTAGACCTGAACCACGGCGTTTTTGAACGTCGGGATAGTACGGGCCTTATCATCTTCCAGGAACTGGATAGAAATGGACTGCTGGTCGCCGCCCTCTGTAGACAACGTCATCACCTGCGGCATGGTGATCCAGGAGTCGACTTTGCGCAGAGTACCCGCGCCGGTACCCGCCGGGAATTTCTTGGTATCGGTGGTATCGAACGCTTCCAGCACGATTTTGGTGGTGGTGACAGACTTAACGCGCAGCACCATGTTATCGAGCTTGAGCCAGCCAGAGTTTACCTGGACGACATCGCCCGCGAGGATCCCGGCAGCCGAGGCAACGGTCAGTTCGCATTCTGTCGCGTTGGAGGCTGCAGTAAAGACAATCGGCGCAAGATAGGCCTTGGCCACGTTCACACGTGACCCGTTAGGGATTGCGAATGCCATTGCATTCTCCTGAATTGAGGAAATAAAAAACCCGCCGGGTGGCGGGTCAGTAATCAGCGCGATACTGCATGCTGACGGGGGTGGTGTAGGTGATGGAGCCGCTACTGCCGTTTGGTGTGGAGGTCGGGCGATCCTGTATCGGCGTACGCACCTGCGGCGGGCCGTTGATGTAGACGGTCAGGTCACCATCCACCAGCGGCAGACCTTCGGGGAAGGCGTCAGCGATGGACTGAGCCAGCCCTCTGGCCTGATTCACGCCACTACCAGCAGAAGCGATGATATTGAGCTGAAGAATGCCCTGGTACGTACGCAACTGGCCTTCCAGATCCTGCCCCACGGTTTGCGCCGGCAGAACATAAACACGCCCGTAAGGCACAGTATCCGGGGGAGTAAACGCGATGTTCGGCCAGGCCACTGGCAGCCCGAGCGAAGAGCAGATAACCGCGATACGACCTTCCAGCAGGTCAGCGATCCGCATTGACTGGTCACCGGCCATTGCGCACCTCGCTCATTGCCTCACGGAACAGCTGCGCGGCGTCCAGCGCCGTGATGCCCACCATGCCGCCGGGAGCCTGTGTGGAATGACCGTTTTCCAGCTCTTGGGCATATGACAGGTTATTGGTGAAGTAAATCGAGCTGACCTGCCCCACCCGGAACACCTCGAGCACTGCCAGACCGCGGGAGTTGGAACCCTGGCCGGAAGCATCCGGTATATCATTGGACTGGGTCGGTTGGCTATCAAACCCCACATACCAGTTATTCTTAAAGCGCCCGCCGACATAGCCATCAGGCTTTTTGATGTCCATCGAGTCGTTCACTCGCAGCCCGCGCTTAAGCCGTCCTGATTTGGTCAGGTTGGCAGGATCATCACGCAGGGTCGCGTTATGCTCCCGCACCGCAGTGTTGTACGCCGTCGCAGTCTGGTTGACCTGCCAGATATCAGGCTGGCCTACCGGAGACATATCCACCAGCTGAGCGAGGATTTTAATACCCGTCCGGCGCACTACCTCCTCTGCTTCCTGCTTTGAACTATCTATGAACAACTGAATGGCAGCCAGGAACGGCTGATTAGCTGAACTAGCCATAGTTACGCCCTCAGCTGGATGTTGTAGGAGATCAGCACATCGGCAGGCTTAACCGGATTCGGCTGCACCACGCGCCACTTTTTGCCGTCAATTTCGATACGGTCATCAATGCGTACTTCCGTTTCGAACGTGGCCGCCAGCTTCTTGTCGCCTGTGGCGATCAGGGAGCCGTCGATTTCACGAGAGGAGTATTCGGTGATGACACCGGTTACGGTCGCGTTAACCGCCGGAGTGGTGACCTCTTTCCCGAACTGATCGCGGGTGGTGCCGCCGCCGCGGGTAAGCTGGTAAGTCTTGCCGTTCTCGGTCAGCAACCGGGTCGCCGTCGCGCGCATACGTCGATAGTCGATTGGCATGTCACCCCCTTTCGATGCGGATCTGATTGCCGCCCACCACTAGCCCACGCAGCGAGGAATAGAACCAGGGGAATGACGGCGAGGCCTTATTGGTTCCCGGCTCGTACTGCACGGTCACCGCGCCCTCGACGCGTTCCATCGTCACCGCCCCGCCACCAGCGACCGACGGCGTGAGGTCAATCTCCTGTGACTCGATAGCCAGACGGCACTGTGCGTCAACGAGGCGCTGCGGGATGGAGTCATCAGGAAGGTCAACGCCATCGAAACGCACGCCCGAGCGCGGCCACGACAGCGGCTGCGATGTGCTGGAGCGCTGGCCGCGCCAAGCCTTCCCTTCGAGAAAGTCCATAGCCTGCATAAGCATCTGGCCGCACTCGCCGTCATCGGCAGGAACGGTATACCCGCGCCCCGCCGCGAACGCACGCAGGTCAGCAACGCTGGCGTAACTGTTGAAGCCAGGAACGTGGGGATCGGCAACCAACATGGTTACTCCTCCAGACGCCAGTCCAGCGCCAGCCAGTTATCCACTTCGTCAGGGTGTACCTCAGCACTCAGCGGGCCCCCGGGGAACTCTGGGGTATCTCGCACCATAGTCACCAGCTCAATACCTGGCTGGTCCTGCTGGGCAGGAGCATGTTCAGCTCCGTTCTGCGCGGCAAGCTTCTCAGCATCACGCTGCGCGCGCTGCTCTTTGGTTAATCCGGCCATTGGGCCTCCTGAAAACAAAGGGGCCGAAGCCCCAGTGGTTAACCCATGATGATGGTGGAATGCTCAGGCTGCACGGCTGCAACGCCCCACGCCACACCAACCTCATAACGCACCTGACGGTACTGGCGATACAGCGCGATCTGGAAGGTAATACCAGAGACAGGATCGGTTACGTTCATCACATCGTCAGCGGTATCGCCGCCTTTTGGCATGGCCGGGGTACGGCAAGCCAGCAGGAATGCGTTACGGTCAAAAGCAACGTTTGGCGCGAACTCGCTCAGCACAGTGACAGTTGCCTGGTCTGCAAGATCCTGGCGCAGGCCCGGCGCGCCGATGGTGATAGTGGAAGAGGTTGCCGCTACGACCATGTACTGGTTGTCATCGCCATCGAACTTCACTGCAGTCCCGGCAGCAATACCGCCAGTGCCAGCAGAGATAGCAACAATGATGTCGCCCTCTTTCTTCGCGCCGTTGACCTTATAGCCCGCCGCAGTGCTTTTCGCAGTGCGCTTGATGTTGGCGGATTCGTGCAGGTTAAAGCCCATCACACGACCAATGATGCCTTCACGCAGAAGCTGATCGGTACCTGCTTCGTTCGCTTTGAACAGTACGGACTGTTTGCCACGGATGGATGCCATCGCTTCGCCGCCCAGTACCATGCGCAGGTCAGTGGTTGGTGCGCCGTTATCAGTCAGTACCTGGCGAGCGTTCGCCGCATCAGACAGGTCGTCTTTGACACTGAACGGTGTATCTTTTGGAGCACCAACAGCGCGGGAAGACTTGTAAGCCAGCGATGCCAGGTCAGCATCCATTTCGTTGCTCAGTGCGCGGAACGCCTGAGAAAACTGGTCAGCCAGGACAATGTCATAAGTGCCCGATGGCCCGATGGCAAGCTGCTCTTCACCATTCCATTTAACCGGGGCCATTTTGGATTTGGTGATTTTGACGTCCACAGTACCAATGTTCTGATCACCGTCGTTTGGCGCGGTTGCCGCCGGGGTGATATCAACGGTGGTGGTTTTGGGTGCCACCGGTGCGGTCACGGTCTGATCTTTGGCCGCGGCATCGGCTTTGGCGTTACGAGCCACCGCCGGGATAAAGCCCACCTGCTCGCGCGATACGCGATTCAGGGCGGTGTAAATAGTCGGGATGAGGCCGGTGAGGGTGTTGGACATTCAGGTTTCCTTTCGGTTAATCAACGATGCTCGTGCCGCCGCCAATTACCGTTTGTTGTTCAACTGGCGGTAAGGCGTCGAAAGCAGCGCGTTTCATGGTTTTTTGCCCGGCCTGATGCTGCGACTGGTGGGAGCCACCGCCGCTGTTGCCGGACGCTTTGAGGATGTAGTCTTTCTGCGGATGCAACTCGACCAGAGATTCCAGCGCTTCATCGAAGCCAGCCAGTTCGCCGGGTTTGGTGCGGGAGAACACCTTGTTGCCCTGCCCGTCGTAAGCCACGACCTTGCCGTCTTCGATTTTGAAGTTCTGACCGAAGTGGGAACGCACGAACTCTGCCGGGATCGCCATCTTCTCGGAGATGAATTTCGAACCACCGAAGCGGCCGCCGATCATCTCGTCGTAGAGCTGGGATTCGAGCTGTTTGGTTTTGCCGTTCGCTTCGTCCAGCTGCTGCTGGTAAACCTTGGTGATCTCAGCCTTCACCTGGTCAACGGCGCCAGCGTCGATCAGCTTCTTCTGGTCGATTTTGGTCATCATCTCCAGGGCTTCGAGCGCCTTGGTCGGGTCGGAGATGCCAGAGAATTTCGCGAGACTGGCTTCCGCCGCCTCCTTCGCCTCTCGGTGAGTTTTGGCTTCACCGTTCAGGGAGGTGATTTTGGTCATCGCTGCGGCTGCGTCGAACGGGATCTCTTTGCCGTCGTCATGGACGTACACAGGCATACCGTTTTCAACGACCACATTGCCGTTAGCATCAAGTTTGAGTTTCATTGTTTTGCTCCAGCCTTCCGGCCATTGGTAATAGGTCATCCGACCCGGTCACCGCGTCGCATCCGCTCAGCGGCAGGCATAAAAAAGGCCACCTAGAGGCAGCCTGATATTGATAGGGTTGCGTTATTCGAACGCCGACGCATCAACGCGTCGCAGTTCGTCCAGGGTCAGGAACTCCCCGGCGTCGTTGAACATCTCCGGCACGGTAATTTTGCCGTCACGCAGCATCATGGCGCGGGTGACACCGAGCACCTGCTCCTGCCGTGCGTACGGCTGCCGGGTAAGCCATTCGGCATAGCTGGTATGCGCTGGCACCTGCCCGTCCATCGACGCACGCGTAGCGCTACTCAGTTCGCCTGAGGCTATCTGCAATTCCTCCCACGATTTGGTAATCAGGATTTCGCCGGAGCGACAGCAGAAGTGGATTTTGCCGGGGCCGCGCAGATACGGAACCACATGCCCCAACGGCTTACCGTCGAGCGTGTAGAGTTTACGGTCACGAATGATGCACCACTGACTGGTATGCGTATCCAGCGTGGAGGACCACTGTTTGGCCTTCACGATATCGCTGTTGGCCTGGGCGAAATCCTGACGCGCCGTGGCGGCCATGTGATTCACAGCGGTGCGGGTCACCACCGCCAGGTCGCGCCGGGATGCGTTGATCACCCCGTCTTCACGATTGAGTTTCGGCGTGCCGGCAACGCGCCGGACAATTTGCTCTACCGTTTCGCCCTGGAGCAAACCGGAGCGCACTGCGTTAGTGATTTTGTCCAGCCGGTCGGCTTCAAGCTTCTGCCCCCACTCTTTCAGCAATCGCCCCTGGAAAGGCTGCGCCACTGCTGCGGCATAAACCTGCTCGGGTGCGATGCTCTGCAGCGGCACATGCTTAAGGATCTGCTCCGGGATAATGCTGCTGAACAGGTCCAGTTGATACCCGGCCTCATATTCAACGTAGCGCGCCAGTTCCCGAGCCAGCGCATCATTGACCGGTTCGTAAGCCTTCTGGTTCAGGTCACGTACGCCAGCCAGCAGCGAAGCGAGGCGGCGAGCACTGTAGGTGTCGGCACGCTTGCCATCCAGCAGCACCAGCAGCCTGGCCGCCAGGTCTGCATCCAGCTTGTTCAGTAGCGCCACCATGCGCCGGGCGACGCCATTACCATAGCGGGTCACATACAGGCCATGCGCTATCGTCTCGTCCTGAAACCGATCGTTGACGGAGCGGGCCATATCACACCTCGTTAAGCGGTGGTTCGGTCAGTGAGGCCGATTCAGTCAGCAACTCACTCAGCACCGCATCCGGATCCGCGTCCGCATCAATGATGTTGAGCTTCTGCAATGACTTGATTGCGTCCACGCGGCGAATATCACCACCCTGACGCAGCGACTGGATGGCCAGCGCCGCAGGAGGATTGAACTCCTTCGATTCGACATCCAGTTCAGTGCGGACATCTACGCTGCCGCCGTCTTTCTCGCCGATGTACTCGGCCATAATTTGCAGGATGTTGTCGAGTGCATCTTCCAGGCTGGTTGCCATGGTGTAGAGCGGCGACTGCTCCTGCATCTTCTCTTCCGAGGTCTGGTCTACAGACTTGGTCGATGTGTTGTCGGTACGCAGCAGCTTCGCGCCAGCCTGGCGCATCTGCTCTACCAGTTCCGCCAGCGACTCTTTGCCAGCGCCAATGGAGGAGCCGGTATGCTCAACGTATTCGAGTCCTTGTTTCTGCCGATCGGAGAATTGAGTTGCCGAGGAAGAGCCGATAACCAGCTCTTCTCCCTGCTCAAGCCCGAACACAGTCAGGATCGGCACCCGGGCAACGTGCAGGATGTTGTCCTGCTCACTCTGGCTCTGCCAGTGCTTAACGTTCAGCAGCGCCATATTGAGCAGTGGCGGTGAGCCGCACATAAAACCGGTGCGCTTGGTGTAAAGCGTGACCAGCGTTATGTCCTTACGGGATGTTGTCCATTCGTCGTGCAGTGTCCAGTTCGCCTGGGCATTGTCGCCAGTAGCCTTGCGGTAAATCTGCACCTTCCCGGGCGTCAGGTAACGAATCTGTTCGACTTTCGTCTGACCAAAGTCATCGCCATCTTCGACCACCACTTCTTTGATGCGCAACTCGGTGAGCGCAACCTTGCCCCCGGTCATCTTCGACTTCCAGCCGATCACCTGTCGCGGATTCAACATAGTGACGTACGGGCGCGCGCCGGTAGCCTTTTCATCTGCTTTGGTCTTAACCTGTTCAGCGTCAATGCGAGGATAGTCCACCAGCGCATGTGACAGGCCATACTGCATCGCCAGACTGAAGAATGCCTGCGCCCATACATCGAGGCGACTGCCCTCCAGATCCACATTTTTTGCGAACTCGCGAAGAGCATCCGGGACGTTCTCGCCCAGCTGGATTGGCTCCGCGAAAACGCGCCCGACGTTCTGGTTGATGGTCTCTTCGTAGGCAGGAAGAAGCGTGGCCACATCCAGGCGTTTTTTGTAATCCTCTTTATCCTCTTTCGGCCAGCGGGGCAGATAAGCCTCACCAAGCTGGCGCATGTACAGCGTGCCGCCCATCAGAGCGTCGTTAATGTCCCACGCCTGCACCATGTTCCCATAGTCCAGATTGGGTGTTGAAATATCAGGCATGGGTTTATAGCCTCAGGCTGGTGACTTTGCCGACTTTCTTCGGCGGTGAATGCAGGACAGCGTAGCGCGTGCCATCCCAGTCGTGATCTTCCTGCTGGGTATCTACGTCGTCAGGGTTCTTACTGTCGCGCACGAGCACCGGAACACGGCTTATCCAGCCCCTGCAGTAGTCGAATACGTAGAATGCTGGCTTCTCTGGCATGCCTGATTCCAGCTTCTTACCTTCAATGACGGCCTCAAGCATGTCAGCAAACAGGGCCGCGCCGTTCACGCGCGATCCCGGTTTCTTATTGGATGGAACCCACTTAACGCCCTGCGATTCCATCTTCTGGGCAATGGAGAGCTCGTCATCGCCGGTGTTGTAGATGGCACCGTCAGCCGGGCCGGGAACAACCTTTTTGCAGATACCGGGCATGATGTTCAGTTGCCCCTGCGTCACACCATTGAGTTTTATCTCTTCGGGTACAGCCAGCTCTTCGCCCACCAGCCGCTTATCCACCCACGCTACACCCTTGGCGACGTTTGTGGATGACATGTTCAGCCCCTTGTTGAGCTCGTCAGGTGGGCAGCCGTACCACTCACCAATCAGGATCAGCGATCCGGCAGGCGGGCAGAATTGGCGACCGTCTGGCAACTCTGCGGCGGTGCCGTCGGCACGCGCCCACCAGAGGTTGGAGAACGGCTTCGACTCGCCCCAGTCATGGGAGCGGTCAACCGTCCAGCTGTCAGGGATGCGGAATGGCTTAATGACATGATGCGAGGCATTCCACAGATGGTCGAAGCGCCCGCCGCTGGTGACATCCCAGGAGCCCTCAACCCACGCTTTGCGGCGGTTCGGGTCTTTGATGGCCATCAGTGTGGCGATGTACTGCGGGTCGAGATATGGGTTCTCTTTGAACGAGCCATGAATCGCAACGCGCGTCAGCGTCACGTCCTCTTCTCGCTCGGTCTGCGGGTTGAACACCTTTTGCGTCTCGCGAATGATGGTGCCGCGGGGTGCAGGCTCAATGAAGCGTTTCTTCACCCAGGTATGGCCGATACCAAACGGGTTCGTCGTGCTGAATGTCTCCAGCGGGATCGGCTTTAGTAACGAGCCATCATCCCGCGGATAGTTCTCCGGCCTGAACGATGAGCGCCGGCAGGAGAACATCATCTCGTAGAATTCACCCGACTGCTGCTTGGTCAGCTCGTTAAAGCCGATGAACGGGAACTCCTGACCGTGATAGTCCCAGTAGTCGCCCTCCTCCTTCCCGAAGCGGAACAGCAGCTCTTCGCCAGTTGGCCACACCCAGCGTAGTTCAGACGCTGACGCCAGATAGCGTGCGCCGTCATTAAACAGGCGATACATGCGCTTTGACTGGGTGATGATATCGGTGAGGTTTTTATACTCGGTATCGAATATCACGCCACGCCAGAACGAGCCGTAGCCCAGACCAACCAGGCGACGAAATCGCGCCAGCTGCGCGGCAGTTTTACCCGGTCCGCGCGTCCCCTCGTAGAGAATTTCGTTACACGGGCAACTCAGGGAGAGCGACTGCGATCCCGGCAAAGGTTTCCAGACGGCTTTGTAATTCATCCACCAAGAACCTCGTTCTGTTGCTTCTGCGCTGCTGCTTCCCAGTCGTCTACGTTATCGCAGGACGGGACCGGCATGATGCTGTGGGTTGCGGTGACCTTCTGCTCCACCTGCTCTTTGAATGCCTGCACGCGCACATGCTTGCCGAGCAATTCGAGGTTTTTAACCTTATCAGGCCACTTAATCTTTTTAAGGATGGTCTCGGCGGTCTCTTCGTCGAAGTTTTGAATGGTCGTGCTGATGTCCAAACCGGTTAGCGAAATTCGCCAGGCTTTAGGCCATGAGGTGATCGGCCTTAGGCTGCCGTCGTCATTCAGGATGTCCAATACATCCATCTGGTCGATCTCAAACAAGCGCCGGAGCACATAATCGGCATCGATGCCCACATCCTCGTTGCGCTTAATTTTGAGTTCGGCGATCCTGTTTTGGATGTCAAGTTTTGACAATAACTGAGCAGCTATTCGGTTTGCAGTTTTGACGCTGTACCCCGCCCGAATAGCCGCTTGCGTGGCGTTTAAGTCGATGAGGTACTCGCGGCAAAACATGTCCTGCTTTGCATTGAGTGCCATTAAAAAAACCTCTTTAGGAATGACTAGGGGCAATTTGAAAATTCACGCCGGCTTGGTTAACGGCGACCTAATGCCAATCATTGAAGATAAATCTTCAGAAGAAATAGTTGCAGCCTTCACTGGAGATGATACTGGCGCGCCACCAACGTCAGTGACGATTGAGGTAATCACCGAAAGCGGCTCAAAGGTCAGAATTTACATACCAAACAGCTCTGCTGAAGCCAGCGTTACGATTGATGGGAAAAGGGTGTAGTCCTAAAACCATTACGATGGGTCTGCCCATGGTGATGGCTTTTGAGGAAATTCTTAATATCACACGCTTACGCTTGTTGTTAGCTCATAGGCTGCCAGGCTATTTGTGACTCTGATGCGGAGAATGCCAACTCCAGGGAATCATCAATAAAAAGAGCATTGAAACTGAGACCCCAGTAACCCTCTAAGTGAGGGCTCTTTTTTTGAAACACTTCAGCATTACCCCCCTTCGCTTATGGCGGCAGTCTCATTTTCATATCCACATACGAAGATGCTCACACGCACAATTTCGGATTGATAATCACGACTAATTAAATATGAAATGTTTTACTTAAGTTAATTTAATGTTTCGTTTCCTTGCCCATATGTACTTAATAAGCCATGATTTCTTCGGGAAATAAATACAACAATATGTGTCAGGTTGCCGGGGGTGATGATGTCTCATCTTCCGGTTTTTTTCCTTGTTAAACTCTCATTAACATTATCAAGCCCACCAGCAGATGAGCTTTGTAATGGTTACTTAGTCGTCGAGTTGCAGCACACCATGTTCAAGTGAATCGGAGTAAGCAATCAGTCCGGTATACTCAGGGGTAACCTCACCATCATCCGCTTCGAACTCAGGGATTGTCACAGTGGTGATGGTGTATTGTGCCTGGCCGTCCTCTTTAGCGAAGGCTGCCAGGTCCTCAATCTGTTTTGCTGTAAGAACTACTGTCATGCTTATTCCTCGGTGATTAAAAAGCCTCTCGATTTTGAGGCTAAGAATTTTCTATGCTTAAAGTTCAGAGGAGACGGTGTCCGGGCCTCAGGGTTAAGACTTTAACGAAGCATATGACCCTATATCAGGACGTTTACTTTTATGTATTAAGAATCATCCTGGTGTTACCGCTTCCGCTTGTTAAATCAGAACCACGGACCATATTTATAACTCCCTGCAAGGCTCCTACCTGCACCAGGGAATCCCATAGAACTGTCTCATGACCCGCATGAGTACACTCAGAAACATCCGTCCATAGCATGTCTTGCCCTCTCTCCAGGGGGCTTTTTTTGCCAAAAAAAGACCAGCTCGGACAGAACTGGTCAGGGTCATACAGCAATGTAGATAGCTTTTGCACAAAGTTCGACGTTATGCCTGTTCCTTCAGTCTTTCCCTCAAACCCCGGGTGCCTCCCGGAGAACTTACTCCAGTAAGCAAATTCGCATACGTCCAGCTTTTACTGGTTGCCCCACCGCTTAGGGGGATTGGCTTAAATGGCAAAGATGTCGAATCACTCGTGCAATTTGAATGTAGTTGATGCCAAAATTTTTAATGTGAGTTGTATAAAACTTTTTGCTTAGTCGGGCTAATAAATATTCAGCAGGTATTAGCCTAATCAGAAAAAAAGTGTCATTTTCGTTATTATTTTAATACTTGGGATTTTTATTGAGTCATGCACTACATTGATATCCTCCTTGTAATGATGACCCCTTTGGTCTCCCTTTCGAACTGTAGGATTTCATTTCGGAAGGGACATTTTTTGTTGAATTCGATCACTTCACAGCGTCATACCAGGCCTGCCAGCGGTACTTATCGAGGCGCAACTGGCGTAGACATTCAGCAGTCTCGATATCGGCCTGAAGGTCTTCGTCGCTATTAGTCCCGGCATCACTTCCCTTGCAGGGTTCCTGCATCAAATCCGCTGATGGAGTTGGCAGCGTCGATTGCCTCTCTGCGCAGCCGGACAGACTCATCGTCAAAATCACAAACGGTACGATTTGGATCCTGGACATATTTCACCACGTCACGGGTTATGGTTCGGTAGATTACCCGGCCTTCGTCTCTGGCCTGAGCGGCCTTCAGTTCGACAGGCTGAATAGCCTTTTCGGCTTTGGCCCGCTTATCAGCGGCCAGGACGTTGATGTGTTCAGCGTGGGCATACCAGCCATTCCTGTAACGTAGCTCGCCATAGCCACAAGCGAGTAGCATGATCATGACAGCGAGCAGCAGAATCGTTCGAAGGCTAAAGGTCATGTTTACTCTCCGCCAGGCACATCGATCGCTCCATCTCTCGCCGGTTCTGGAGGCCTTTCCATTTCATGCCACCAGCGTAAACCCAACGGCGCATTTCTTCGCACGCCCCGTCGTGATCACCTTTGTTCAGTTTGCGCAGCAGCGTAGACTTCGAGAACGCGTCAGAACCAACGTTAAAGACAAAGCTGTAAAGCGCGGCGCGCTGATACTCGCCCAGCGGCACCCTGACCAGATTGTCTACCGTACGCTTGGCTGGCTGGAGGTCTTTCCACAGCAACTGGTCACACTCGCGATCGGTATAAGTCTTGCCCCTGACGATATCCCGCCCAGTATGGCCGTCGCACACAGTCCACACCCCGGCGACGTCTTTATAGGCCTCATACTTGCGCCCTTCGACGCCATCCTGCCCACCGAGGAAAAGTGAGGCAATCAGCATTGCACCGCCACCAGCTGCGGCGATCAGTTTATTGCGAAGGCTGCTGGTCATTGGCATATCAGTCTTCTCCAACTTTCACCGCCGGGCCGTATTTCTCCAGCGCCTTAACTTGCGCATTAGCGACCTTGCGTTTGAAATACCAGTTAATGAGTCCGGTAACGATAATCCCGGCAATACCTGCCAGTACGCCGATGGCGCTCCATTCGTCAGGACTCAGTTTTGTGAGGACGCCGTTCAGGATGGTTCCTCCTGAGGTGCCGAGGGCGACTCCGGTGACAAGTTTGCTCATACGGGACATTTCTCTCACCTCGCCAGGATGCGGGTGCTGTGTGGGAAGGGGTCAGGCTCTCCGGATGAATTAACGACAGGACCTTGATGGGGGTTCCGGGAGCCTGAGATAAAAAAAGGCCCGCGTTTTAAGCGGGCCTAACTGAGTTGGAAATCTAAGTAGGTAGGCATTTTACCTCGCCATCATCCATACAGCAGCTGTGTCGGGCAGCGTTACTGGTCGGTCAGGATGTCCGGTTAATGGTTCTGGCTTGGCTCACGATTAAATAATAGCACTACTAACGAAGCGCATACAAAAAAGCCTGCTTTACTAGCAGGAGATATTTAACTCAGAAATGGAGAATAAGACAGGTGCCCGGTGCCTCCCGGTGACTCGTTACCAGTTATACGAGCCGCAAGCATATTTACACTAACATCAACTGGATTGCCCCACCGCACAGGGGGATTCACC
The DNA here is from genome assembly GCF_055805075.1 of Leclercia sp. GHBNCSD. Taxonomy (NCBI): domain Bacteria; kingdom Pseudomonadati; phylum Pseudomonadota; class Gammaproteobacteria; order Enterobacterales; family Enterobacteriaceae; genus Leclercia; species Leclercia sp. GHBNCSD. The sequence continues at coordinate 180,916 of NZ_JBQVYO010000002.1, forward strand.
ACTTTTAAGCCTACACTATATATTGAAACGCAGCGGCCTTTTTTAAACGTGTGGCGGTGTTAATGGCCCAGCTAAAATCTCAGCCTCTCAGTTATCGCAAATATCATCGCCCTGTGTGAGGTGCCAGATACCTGTGATGATTCTGCCTGTTTCAAGGTCTTCGGTTTCGCCGTTGGTGTAGTAGGCAACCTGAACCCTGCCGTTGTGCTGTATCCAGTAGAAACCTTCTTTCATAAGGATTGTCCTCTGCAAGCTCTGACAGAACTCTTCAAGGCGACATTATCTAATCTGTAAGCCGGAATCCAGGCTTGCTGTGCGCTACATAATCTACATCAGGGCGGACAAAGAAATGCATGATTGGGTGTGATGCCGGGTGCCTCCCGGTGACTCTGCGCCAGACCACAGAACCGCGCTCTATACACCTGCCATGTCTGGTCGCCCCGCCGCATAGGGGGATTCATCACAGGCACAGCCTAGTCTTCTTCCTGCCATAAAGCTATTTATATTTGTATATTTATTCAGTATGAACAAAAAGACCAACAGTGCTGTGCTAGCCAGGGTCATGTAAAACAAAAAGGCCGCCAATCGGCAGCCTTAGAAATAAATGATATTGAAGATGTGATGCCGGGTGCCTCCCGGTGACTCTATGCTAGACCACAGAATCGCGTCATTCACCTCCCAGTCTAGTCGCCCCACCGCTTAGGGGGATTCACCACAGGCGCAGCCTAATCGCTTTCCTACGATAAAGCTAACTTTATCTGTTTATTTATTCGGTATGAACGAAAAAGACCGGCGATACTATGAAGACCAGAATCATGTAAAACAAAAAGGCCGCCAATCGGTAGCCCTGGCAAGAGATGATACTGAGGTTGTGGTGCCGGGTGCCTCCCGGTGACCCTGTGCTAGACCACAGAACCGCGTTTACAAACCCGACTCGTTTTGCCTAGCCGCCCCACCGCTGAGGGGGATTCACCACCCGCGCACTGTACGTGGCTTGCATCTTAAAAGATACATTTAACTTACAAGTTACTTAATAATAAAAAACCCCGCCGTAGCGAGGTTCATGATTTTTAACTCTGGACATATAAAGCCCATCGTTAGAACGAAATTAACACAGATTCGGGAAAAGTAAATAGGTCACGCTTGAAATGTAAGCTATTTCGGTAAGCACTATCGCGTTATCTGCTTCAGCTGCGCTTCTGCCCAGGCTTCTTCGATATCGAATTTGGTGATCAACAGATCGTAAAATGGCTTAACCGATTTCTTCCAGGTATCCAGGCTGATCGCATCAGTGATCAGGCAGATAGCCGCGTATGCCTCAGTCGAAGGGATTCGCTCATAACCTCGCCCGGCGCAGCGTTTGCAGTCGGCCAGTACCGGCACGCCCTGCTTTTCAGTCAGATCCTGATTTACCGCTTTACCGCGCCCCCGGCAGTCGCTGCATGCCGCGCTGACCTGGCCTGCACCATTGCATTTTTTGCAGAGCACCTTAACGGTTTCTTGAACCTTCACCATGCCGGCCACGGTCATCTTGCCTTCCGGCTTACGGTATTTATTGGTGAATACGTCTGCCTCAATGAACCCCTGCCCGGCACAGCAATCACACTGCTTAACGCTGGCTGCGCTGCGCGAATAGTCTTCAAAGGCGAACGCGGCCAGCTGGCGCATCACCAGTGGCTTAACTCCGGCTTCCAGCTTGCGCAGCGCGGCAACCTTATCGCATTTGGTCAGCGCGTACTCGGCCAGCAGCGCGATCGCCCTCTCCCGGTCGTTGTTGCTGATCCCCATCTTTCCGAGGAAAGCACTGTACCCCATGGCGGCGCGTTCCTGCGTCATGCCCATGGCTGCCATGATGTCTGTACCGGTCAGTGAATCTGATGCAGTGGCGCGCGGGGAGTCGCTGATCATCGTGGACTTTGCGAAGTGATATTTCACGGTGTTTTCGAGGTTCATGCTGCGGCTCCTGCCATCTGGTAAATGCGAATAAAGTTACGAAGAATGCGATAGTCCACCAGCACCGTGCCCGGGCGGCGATAAATGCGGAGGCGCAGCCAGCGCATGCGAAGCGATTCGATTAGTTCTGGTTTCATGCTGCCACCTGCTGCTTAAGTTCTTTGAGTTTTGCGCGATATTCGTCGCGGATCCGGATGTAGTCGTCACGCTTCCATTTAGGTAATTCGTGTGGCCCCATAAGGGCGTCAAAACGGGCCTGGCCAATTTTGGCGATCAGCGCCGGACGGTATGCGGTAAGGTTGCCAGAAAGATGGTTATTGCATGGGGCGCACTGGCGATGGCAGTTGTCCTCGTTGAAGCGCAGCTCCGGATTGGCACCAGTCGTGCGGTAATGCCCGGCGTGATACTGACCGTAGTGATATCGACCACAGCTGATGCATGGCTGATGCCGATCCCGGTATCGGATGAACTCGTTAAAAGCCTGCTGGGCCTGGTCGCGGAAGTAACTTAACGGCTTCACCGCCTGGCGGCGTTCGGCCTGCCGCGCACGCTGCGCCTTCTCCTCTTCACGCTGGCGCTTCTTCTCAGCACGCAGATCCTCGGCCCGGTTCTTCGCGGTCTGCGCTTTGGCAACGGCAGTGGCACACTCGTAGCAGCAGACCACCTGGCCGTCACGGACCGGGTGGAACCACTCGCGGCAGCTCTGGTTTGCGCACTTACGGCGGGGTTTCTTAGCCATGCTCACCCCCAGACCTTTTGGCGGAACGTACGCGGCGTGCGTTCCTGCCACTTTGCTTCCGGCAGCCTGACGCTGACGGTCCAGGTGAAGTAATCAGGATTGAGGCTGCGCTTAACGGCTACGCCGCGGCGCTGGTACTGCCACTGAAGTTCATCGGCCTGCTCGGTTGTGCATTCGGTGTAGTGGAACCATGATTTCGCCATCTGGTCAGCCTCCGAAGCTCATCAGCTGCGCAGCGGCGTTCTCAGCCTCGCGCTGGTCCCTGAATGCCCGGGACAGAATCCAGCGCCACAGAACATCGAGCGCGGCCCTGTAGAGCTGCTGAAATTCTGTCTCATCCATATTGGCGAAGGCGATGCTGCGGGGATGCTTCCGGAGGGTACCGTCAGGTAGCTGGATGGCATCATAGTGCCCGGCCTCGATTGTCACCCAAGCGCGATATGCGTCGAAGGATTTGCACAGGCTGATTCCATTGGTGATGCGGCGGCTGCCCACTTGCTCCAGATACTGCTCAGCGGCATCCAGTAACGCGCCCTCGCTTCCGCCGAACGATGCCAGGTATTTGGCATAGCCGGTCACCAGCTTGCGTTCGTTGGATGAGATAGCGCCGCCGGTTGGCTCCCAGTATTCGAAGCCGAGATTCAGCAGAGCGAACAATCTACGGTGGAAGGCCGGATTACGGACCTGTTTGAAGTCGGCCACCAGCACGGCACCGAGCTTGATTTTTGATTGCAGTAATTCGCTGGTCTCCGGTGTGGCCGGGATCAGGATTCCTGAGGACTGTTTGATGAGTTGTAACTGCGCCATGGACGTTTTCTCCGTGGCGCATCGTGGTCAGGTTACCGGTTGTTCAGGCCGGTAGAATCATTATGCTATTCAAGTACTAAAAAGGTCAATTGCGGGCTGATAACTCTCTCACAATCTCGGCCAGCACTTCTCGTGATGTGACGCGCTCATCTGCAAGGAGGTGTTTATGGCCAACCTCTGAGCCGTGCCCAGAGAGGAGGACGCGATCCCCGGGCCTGAGATGAAACGAGCATACCGCTTTCCCATCGGACCGCACCACCTGGTATAAATACCCACCTCCATCAGAACACATCGCAGCCACATCAACCCCCTTCTTTGCTATCACCAAATACCCTCTCCCGGCGGGGAGAAATCCACTCCACAGAGCCAAAATAACAAATGGCGCAAATTTCCTAATAGGTTTGCCGGAAGAAAAATTCATTTTTCTCTGTAGCATCTTAACCATACAACAAAATACTGTATGCATAAACAGTAATTATCCATTTGGCTTAAGTGTTCACATGAAATGCATGTCTGCACAAGTTCATTTATCTATATGATTTTAATTATTTTTACTGTCTCTTTCGCGCAAAAAATGATCGTTATTTTTAACAGTCACCGTAGGAAATACTGGGGATAATATCTGATTAAAAACTGTTCGAGCCGTGCGTGCAGAGGGCCGCTCTGTGATTGAGGGTATATTGCCGAGGTGACACATCTTGTCAGGTTGGGAATAAGTTGCCGCGCTGTGACTATTATCTAATCGATTTCATAGATCAATATCATTGCATCGATCGGTAAATCGATCGGGTTCGAGAACGCCGCGTATACGCGGCGTTACGCCTATTAAGCGAACAGACTATTTCCTAGAGCCTAACCCCAAAATATGTGGCATCAAGATGACTTGGTTATGAGTTGCGAGCATTTATAAAGAACTTCATCTTTGCCTTGGCTAAACAAATCATTATTGATAAGAAGCGAAACTGTCTGTTTATTCGTCTTTTTTTGCTGCTCTGTCACAGGGTACTCAATGATATAGGTGTAAGTGACCAATTTGACACCCTTGGCCGAGGCATCAAACTTCTGAATTGGAGGTATGATGATATTGGTAACCTGCAACCCGCCTGCGGTTCGGTTATGAACCATTGAAAGTCCCTGCCCCTGTGCGACAGGGATGTTATCCTTTACCACGAAGTACTTGATGGTGCTTTCATCACCTCCATTATCAATTATTGTTACTGTATATCCACCATCGCAACTCGCTACGGCCTTGGTAACAACATCAACTCCAAAAGCTGCGTTGAAATGACACCCAAGCAGAATGCCTACAGCTATTAATTTTTTCTTCATCCCATGTCTCTTTTTTGTTTATGAGCGAAAGAATTTATCATCGAAAGCATTTGTTGTTGACCCGCTAATTTAAGCGACAGGACAAAACGAATTCTTTTATGCCGCGGCTCAACGGCATTTAGTGAATGAATCAGGCTACTTGTTCGCTCGCTGCGCACAACTCCGGCAGCCTTGCTCTCACCATCGCCTCACCTAACGACGGGCATAATGCCCACTAAAAAAGGGGGATTGAATGAAGCTGTTACTTTTGTAAAAGTAAAAGTCGCGCCCAAGGAAGGCCAACAAAATGGTAGCTTGAGCACCACATGGAACTAAATAAAAACTATAAAAATATGAAGTTGACGATTCAAATGTTTCACTCCCTTATAAAGGTGTTTCTATGGCTACCTGCCCAAATTGTTTCAGAACTATCACCAATAACCATTGCCCTGACTGCGAAGAAAATGAGCGCGCCAAAACAAGGCATGGTTCTTCGAGCAGCTACATGAGCACATACAACCCGCCACCACCGAGTACTCCGTATTCAGGCGGCTACAGCGGAGGGACTGGATATGGTGGGAAGAAGCCACCAGCCACCACTGGTGAAATAATTTTCAATGTGATTGCAGCCATTGTAATTATTAGTATTTGCCTGTTTGTTGCTTATCAAATAATGATTTCGGCGTAAAAAAAGCATCGTCTCACATAAAACGCCGGGAATTACCCCGGCGTTTTCATTTCACCTCAAACCATTATGCAGCCCTCTCTCTTGCTTCGCACATCTCCGGCAGGTTTGCCCGCACCGGCGCCTCAGCGAAGGGCTGCGGCACGGCTATGATTCATTGGCCTACGTACTCGATAGGAAAGGGAAGATAAGGTTGTTTTATTAAGTAGATTTTGATGTCTCAGTCTCGAGAAGTTGAAGAAATGCCTCGACAGTCAATGGATTTTGTTGCGACACATGTATTGTGTTTGCAGCCTCCCTCATTGGCCCTGACTTGCTATTGTCTTCGGTTAATATGAATGTATTGCCAAAACCTCTTGACCCGATAAGCCTATCTGCTTCGTTCCCATAATAAACTCCTCTTTTTTTCTGCTTGATCTGTCTGGCTGTCTTCTGAAAATATTCATCTTGGTGAACCGATCCAAGCCCACCTACACCAAAACCTCCGAACCTCTGCTCATTGGCAGGAACAGAGTCATCGTAAAACCCAAAGTAGCAGAGAGGCTCTTCAAGTGTCTCAGTTTCACCTAGAAAAAATTCATAAAGTGCTTTCTTATCTTCCCTATCTTTCAGTTCTTCCATTTCGCGAGATATTTCAAGCGTGATTTGGAAGCAGTAACTATTAAGAAGCTCATTGCTCAACGAAATACCACTTGCATGAAGAAAATTCCATGCGTTTGAATCGACAATAATATTTTTCAAGTTCCTTCCTTAACGCTAAGATTGGATAACATTTTAATAGCAATAATTAGCATATCAGGCGTTCTTACTGCTTCAGAGCGGAAGCAACAAGAACGCCGTTAACATGGCTTTATAATTTCAATTTTGTGATATATCACAGCTTCCTTGGCGCTGCTTTTACCATCGCAGCCCAGCACAGTGTTGCCCGGTGCGCTGCCTGTTCGCAGCCACTCATAGCCTCGAATGCCTCCCAGGCTTCTGGGTCGCGGAACTCTTCGCGCAGCTCTGCCTCGAATCCAGCAATAATCATGCCCTCTGTTGGCTCAACTGGCACAGCCACCCACCCATCAGGCACGGTCTGCTGCATGATTTTTTCGTATGCAGCAACCTGCGTATCTACTGGATACGATAAGTCGCGCTGGTTGCCCTTAGGCATGACAACTCCCTGGCGAAGTAACGCATCATGAAGAGCCATTGCGCCGACTTCCCGCTGAGCTGCTTCTTCGTAGCTTATGCCGTTCGTCTCCATGATGCAGTCCCTGTCGAGATACTCGGAGCATTCATCCAGCGCTTTGCGGATATCCTGCTGCTGCATGGCCACCAGCGCATCCCTCTGCTTCGTCATCTCGCGCAGCGCAGCGGTGGTACAGTCCAGCCGTTCGGCCAGGCGCGAAACAATCTTCGCCATATCGATGATCGGCGTGTCGGCGCTCATCGATATGGCAAATTGATGGCCCACTGCCACCAGCTCTTTGTTGTTCAGTGAATCACTCATGCCCGTGCGCTCCCGATAATTTTGTGGATCTGATAGCCCTGCCAGTTCTGACGGCATATGTCTGCAATGCTGGGTTTATGGCGCGCCACCGGCAGTGGCTTAATGCGCATCTCACCACCCGGCTGCATGACGTAGACCGGGTGGCGGCGCTGGCCGATATTCTTCACAGTACCAGCAGAAACGAGATGCTCCAGCAGGCGACAGGCCTTTTTGCTGTCGCACCCCAGCAGCCGGCGAACCTGACGCGGGGTGATCTCCCCGCCGTGCTGGATAGCGCGGATGATTGCCCAGAGGTTGTTACTGGCCATTACCCACCTCCGCGCCTACCAGCTGGTTAACGAGATTCTTGTGACAGGCAACAACCCGGACCGCATCGCGCAGTTTCTCGAGGCTCGCCAGCTTGTTTTTGGTGCGGCGAATTTCACGGGAAAGAGCCCGGACGGTTGGGATTACCTGCCCGGCTGACCGCCCTTCGGTGAACGAGGGGATCTCACTGACGAACTGCTCCAGCGGCTTGTCGGCGTCGGTGATGGCAGGAGCAGCAGGAGCAGCAGGAGTTGGCTCAGGTTGGGCTGGCGCCGCAGTTGTAGGCGAGTCGGCACGGACGGAGTAAACGAACTTGCCGTCAATTTTTTCGCGCAGAATTTTTCCCTTCTCCAAGTGATAGGTCAGCATTGGCGCTACTCGTTTTGACTCGATCCGCGCCAGCGCGGCCAGTTCCGCAGAGGATTTTGGTCCATGTTCGGCCAGCAGCCGGGCCAGATCATTCACCGTCACTTTCACAGGCGGCTGGACTGCGGTTCTGGTGGTTCGGTTGAGCGAAGGTTTCCCGACGACCCAGTAACCATTGCTCTGGATAACCTCTTCGCCCTCTTCGTGTTCGCGCAGCATATTCAGCGCGGTTGCAGGCTCAATACCCAGACGGCTTGCTACCTCGCGCGCGGTAGCTTTGCCCATTACGTTCAGTGCTTGAATTACGGTTTCCATGGGGATCTCCTGTTAAATCAGACCAGCTGCCTTGCGTTTTTTGTATTCAGCCATCAGTATTTCTGCTGGCGTAGGACCGCTGGCCTTGGCCGGGGCGGCGATAGCACGGCGGATCGGCGGTACCGGCTTACCTGCGGCAACGCGCTCTTCCCATCCAGCCAGGACCTTGCCAGCGGCCTGGCGCATCTCGCTTTCGGTCATCTGGCGATCCGTACTTTGCCGACGCAGCTCAGTGCAGACGTGATATAAAACCGGCGCTGGCCATGGATACTGTTCGCTGGTTGGATACCGGAACACCAGGCGGCGCCATTTCCAGTACTCAGTCATCACGTCATCAACGCTGAACCCGAGCAGGCAGCGTCCCTCTTTGCACCAGGCAACGAACTGACCGGGTGACGGCAGGAATGGCTTCTCCTGGCGGCGGGCAATGCGCATACCTGCGGCCACCTGTGCCATGGTGGTGATCCCGTTCTCCTGAAATGCCATCACCCACTGGCGGCGCAGTTCGTTGAACTCGCTCTGCTCACGGAAAGCAGCCATTGCTGCCGGAAATGCAGCACGCAGCGCGCTGAACAGGGAGTTGAAGATTTCAGCCGTCTGCTCAACCTGCGGGCGTTCTGCCGGGGCTTCGGGCATGTTTTGGGCGATGCGGCGGAAACTTTCGCGATCACAGTTCGCCAGCTGCTCAGATAGTCTTTCCATCGAACACCTCGTTGATCCAGTCTGTGTTGTTGAAGTCGATGCCTTGGGCTGCAGGCCGGGCACCGGATGGGTTGTTCAGGCGTTTAGTGCTTAGTTGGTCCCACTGTTTTCGCAGGCTGGATGGGCTCAGGATGTTGGTCTTCCAGAAGCTATCCTTGCTGGCCCACTTGAGTAGCTCGCAAATTTCGTAGTGAGTGCGGTTGTCCTGCTGGCGCATCAGACGGATGGTATTGGCCCACTCAACCCATTTCGGCTCACTGAGGCTTGGGTTGACCGTCAGCAGCTGGGCATAAATCCAACGGGCTGCTTTCAGGTCGTCAGCCGTTCCCCATGATTTACCGGAGGGGGTGTAAATTCCGTCTACGGCTTCAGGATGGCGAGAGAGAAATTTTTCGATCGCTTCGTTTCGGGATTCGGCAGAATTCCGGGACGAGGATCTTTTAATATTTATATTGTTGTTATTACCTTGTTGTTCATGATGCGCGGCGAATTGCGCGGCTTCATGCGCGGGTATATGCGCGGCACCATCACCGGAAGCCCCGCCGTTGCTGGGTTCCTCATGCGCGGCGTAATGCTCGCCGTTATGCTCGGCCAAATGCGCGGGTAAATTGTCCATTTTTTGAGCATAAAGCATGTAATTTGTGATGGTTATCACAGTGCCTTTTCGCTTCTCTCCTGCGGTAGAAATCATTCCTTCCTTGACGAAAAGAGCCAGCATTCTCTCCACTGCATGACGGCTTGTTGGCTCCCCCGCTCGGTCACATAATTTCAGCCCGAGATCGGCTGAGGTGGTCACCAGTTGTCCGGTTTGCAGCGGCCACTGACGGCCTTTAAAGTTTGCCGTGTAAGGCTGACGGGCAGCGCCCAACAGAAGGTTTTCCCACAGCGTGCGCAGGAACACATCTTTCGCCCAGGGCTTCTTCAATACACTCCGGTACAACGGGATGAATCCGGTCTTCTGGTTCTCCATCCGGTTGCTCCTGACGGCACTGCGTGCCGCGAAATCGGCGTAAGCGACATTCGACATAGCTATGCCCCTTTCGCCTGGTGTTTTGTACATGCATTTGCCATAATGACCTCGCATTTACGTCCCGTATTTGCACCTGAAAGCCGTTGGTGTTCGCGCACCGCGGCTTTCGCCTTTTTTGACTTCGTCATATCGCACCACCCAGCATCGTTGTAACCATCGCCATAATTGGCGCGACTGAATCCGGCCCATCCAACAGGTACTTAGCAACGATGCTTTCGCTGATCTCTTTCCAGCGTTCCTGTTTTGGGGCTTTGAGGACGACAGCCTGTATGGCCTCAGCATCCTCTTTCACCGACTTAGCGATGCGAAGCGCGAAGTTATCGTGCTTAACAACCCGATCCCGGTACGCCAGCGGCAGAACCGAAATGATTACCGGCGCCAGCTGCTCTACGTTTGCCCGGTAAACTGCCGATTTTTCTGGCTGGTCCAGCCAACGGAACAATTTCACGTTCCACACATCGGCATTCACGGATGTGTCGATATCCGACAGGCCCGCCTCTTCTACCGCCCCCTTGATTGCAAGAGCGACCGCTACGCGGCCCTCTGCTGCTGCCCAGGCGCGAACGGCAGAACAGATGGCACGGTGATCAACTTTCGGAGTGTCCAGCTCGGCCTGGTGACACTGGAATTTCATGCGCTCTGTTGGCGCTCTGTTATTCTGTTGAAAAGAAAGTGTTTGCATGATTAGTGCTCCTGACGAGGTAAACCATCGGTAGGGTTTGGGTAGGCACTTGGATCAATTTCGTGGGGAGTTACAGCCCAGTTGAGGACTTTGCAGAGAGGGACAACACGTCCCGCAGGCACCTTCCCTTGGCTCATCCATTTGCTTACTGCCTGAGATGAAATGCCAAGCTGCGCACCAATGTCGACACGCGACATGGTATTAGTAATTTTTTCTTTAAGTGATTTGTTCATTGGGCCTCCTATCAGTGAATGACATGAGGATACTCATCGAAACCTTAAGTTGCAAGAAAAACGAAACATATAGTTGGAGTGCTAGGCGAAACCAAAGGTTGTAAAATAACAATATGAATAAAGTCGCTCATCCCGTATTCGCAAAAAGAATCAAACAGGTCATGACTGAAAATGGCTGGAATATGGCCGATCTCGCAAAACAGGTCATGCTCTCCCATACGGCTGTCCAAAACTGGTCAAAGGGAAAAACAGTTGCCAGTGGCGAGCGCCTAAAGCGCCTTGCAGCTGTTTCCCGAAAGCCTGAGCACTGGTTCTTTATGGATGAGGATGGGGATGCAGAGAACGGCGCGATAATCACCAACGCTCGCAGAGACCTGGATGAAAAAGAAGAGGCTTTATTGTCCCTCTTCAATCAGTTGCCTGAAGCTGAGAAGCTGCGCTTAATACTGCATACAAAGACCGTGCTGCATGAAATTGATCTTCTAAAAAGTGATGTGTTTGACATCATTCACAATCAGAAAAAATAACAAGCCATAGTTTCTCGCCAAAATGAGACACCCATCCGAGGTGTCTTTTTTTATGCCTGACCGAAACTTTTTGTTTCTTATGCTTTACATTCGAAACTTTAAGTTGTAGCCTTCAGTACATCGACAACAAGCGCACCGTTGTCAGGTTCAAGTTACGTTCCGCCAGCCTGGCGACAAGGGCAAAAGGGGATTGAGATGAAAGCTAACCCAGCAGTACCTAACAGCGGTTGTGCCGTTCCTATGCGCAACCAGCGTACCGGCGCAGCATGGCTGGTCTCTTATAACTACATCGAAGGCACCTACTGGCATGAACCGCAGGGCAACCTGCGCCACATTCGCCGCCCGTACGTCTCCCGCAGTCTGGAGCCGCATCTGGTTCCCGCCGGAACGGGGATGCATTGATGGGGACTTTATTCGCACTCGTCCTGACCATCGGCATGACCAATGGCGAATTCCAGGATGTGGTTCTCGATGTCTATGACAGTCAGCAGCAATGCGAGCAGGCCGCCATTGACCAGAAAGTTTCAGGGAATTGCTACCCGGTAGAACAGATCGTCCGCAGCGAAGAAGTACCAGCGGAAACCACGGTTAAGTTCTGAGGAGTGATTATGCAGACCAAATGCGGTTATTGCGGCGAGCCGGTAAAAAGCGAGCTGATATTCCTCCAGGGTAATCGGCTGGCGCGCAAAGAAAAAGAGTACTGCTCCAAGCGTTGCGCCTCGCACGACCAGATGGCCCACGAAGCCTAATTAAATTATCTGAAATATCGCACCAAACGAAGCGCCCGTTATTTGGGCGGGGATTCTTACAACCTAAATTCAGGAAACCGGAAAATTATGAAAGTTATTACCGTTAATTTAAACATCAAGGCAATTAACAAAGAGATCGCACTGTTCAACTGCGATGAAAAATTCTCTGGCGTTATTCACTCCACCTCAAACGGCGCAACCACTGTCGTCCTTGAAGGCGGATACATCCTCGGCGAATTCGACTGCCCGCACTGCGCCGTAACTGAGCTTTCCCTTCTTTCAGCCAACATCACCACCGGTGATAAAGCCGGGTTTGGCGATTACCGCAACTATAAGCAGGAATTTGCGGGCCGTATTTTTAAAACCATCCATTAAGCGAAAGCCCACACAAGGTGGGCCTCCCCGTCCGGTACCACCGACCAAAGCGAACCGGACTTTAGCTAAATAACCTCAGGCGGTTTGAATAGCCGCTTGGGATATTACATCCAAAATGAGGATCTGACATGGAATATTTCCACACAATTCCAGCAACACAGAAATCAGGAAAGCCTGATGCTGTTATCTGGTTCACCGCCGCTACTAAATCCCGTGCTGCGCTGATGCTGGATGTCGCGCTGGAAGATGCCGGGATCGAAACTGGTCGTGGTAAAGACTACGGCAAACCTATTCGTACTGACATGCCGGTTGTTGACGATCTGCCTGAAGAAGGTGTCGTCTGCTTCGAGTTCTGTAAGCGCTACGCCCTGGGCGATGACCAGCGCACCTGGAACGTTATCCCCGGCACTGCGCCACAGGATGAGACCGCCCTCGCCCCGGCCAACACCACCAGCGATGCGGGTCTCCCTGCCGCGCCGGTAACCTCCGCTGATACCGCAGACGCCGGCAAAACTTCCCTGCTGGAAAATCGCACCCCGGCTGTCCGCTTCGCCGTCCATCTGTTGGGTGATAAATACCTTTCGGAAATCAGCCAGGAGCAGCAGATAGTCGCCAACGAACTGGCGACCGATGAGGGAAATGTTTACTTCCAGAACCTGCTGCAGGCCAAAAATGACGTTGCTGATATTGGCGAGCTCAGCCTGCATGCCGAGTGGAAACTGGTGCAGGCCATCAAAGACGTTTTCCCCCAGGACAAAGAACACGAACCCGCGATGCTGGCCGCCTTCATGTCGGGCTGGATTAACGCCGAAGACCGCAACCAGCTGGTTGAGGACTGGAAGAACGGCAAGCTCCCAGCCAAGGATGAGCCGACTCATTGGTATGAAAATGACCTGCGTGTAAGTAAAAACGACGATGGGTCAACGCGATATCCGGTCTGCAAAATGCCATTCCGCAAACAGCTGCTGGCCCAGCTGACGGTGGACGAACTGCGCCACCACATCACCCGCAGCGAGAATGCGGAACTGCACGCGCTGGAAATGGATACCGACAATGGTTATGTCCAGGATCTTCTGCTCGCTGCTGAAAATTTCCCGGAAGTTAAGGCTTTCGATACCAAAGACCTGTGGCGTTACACGAACGCAATTCGCAAAGTGTTCAGCATGGATAAGCGCCATGAGCTGGGCCTGCTGCTGCAGTTCACTAAAGCCTTCGTAACTACCCCATATATCGACCGCGGGATCCTGACGCGCGAATGGGTTGCCGGCAACCGCATCAATCACGTGCAGCGCACTGACGCAGGGACCAATGCCGACGGCGGGTATGTAACTGACCGTGGCGAAGGCGCACACCATACCCTGGAAACGCTGGATATGGAGATCGCCTGCGCGCAGGACAAGGGTTGCACCCACCACTTCGACATTTCATCAAGCGTAATACGTCGCGCTAAAGATATCGTCGCGAATAAAGAAGAGCCGTGGAAGTCGTGGAGCAAAATCCTGCGTAACCAGCCTGGCGTTCTGGCAGTGAACCGCGCAGCCATCTTCAACCTGGTGTGCATCGCGCCTGAGGATATCCACCTTGACCCGGTTGCTCACCTTGAGTTCGTTAACCGGACGATGACGGCTGAATTCAACGCTGCAACTGAGTTGCTGCCTCTCCCGGCCGCACAACCAGAAGAAACCCAAACTGCCGAAGAGCATCCATTGCCGAAATGGGCAGAAGCAGGCGAACAGAAACTTGCTGCTGAGGATGAAGCCGAAACGCAGACCCTGCCTAAATGGGCGAGCACTGCCGCCAGCCAGCCGCAGGTCGAAAACCTCGGTGGCGGCATGTTCTCCATCGAAGGCCTGATGAACGAAAACCAACCAGAAAATGATTACCGGTCAACAGTAAATGAGGAGACCACCAGCGATGTGCAGATGGAAGAGACTGACCCGGCGGAAGGAGAAGCTGGTAACCCGGTTCAACCAGGCGAAAGCGCTGATGCAACTGATCCGCAAACAGATGCCCTGAGTCCGGCTGAGATTCTGGCCGCCGCGGCGCCGACCCTGGCAAACCATGACGAGGCGGATGTAAACCAGAAAACGGAAAATGCGCATCAGAATGAGGATTCTGCGCATCAAAACGAGCCAAAAGTGAATCAGAGCGAGCCAAAAGCGCAACAACCAGAACCAGCTGTCGAATACCCAGCGTACTTCGAACCGGGTCGCTATGAGGGTCTGCCGAATAACGTTTATCACGCAGCCAACGGGATCAGCAGCACCCAGGTGAAGGATGCCCGCGTCAGCCTGATGTACTTCAACGCGCGTCATGTCGCCACGACCATCCCGCGCGAAGGTTCCAAGGTTCTGGATATGGGCAACCTGGTGCATGCGCTGGCGCTGCAGCCAGAAAACCTCGAGGAAGAGTTCAGCGTGGCACCGGTGATCCCGGAAGGGGCCTTTACCACTGCGGCGACCCTGCGCGCCTTTATCGACGAACACAACGCCAGCCTGCCGGCTCTGCTGAGCGCTGACGATATCAAAGCGCTGCTGGAAGAGCACAACGCCACCCTGCCCGCGCAGGTGCCGATGGGCGGTAGCCTGGAAGAAACAGCGCAGAGCTATATGACGCTGCCAGCGGAATACCAGCATATCGAGGCAGACCAGAAGCAGACCGCTGTCGCGATGAAGGCCTGCATCAAAGAGTACAACGCCACCCTGCCCGCGCCGGTGAAAACCAGCGGAAGCCGTGACGCGCTGCTGGAGCAACTGGCGATCATCAATCCTGACCTGGTGGCGCAGGAAGCGCAGAAAC
Source organism: Leclercia sp. GHBNCSD (assembly GCF_055805075.1). Lineage (NCBI taxonomy): Bacteria > Pseudomonadati > Pseudomonadota > Gammaproteobacteria > Enterobacterales > Enterobacteriaceae > Leclercia > Leclercia sp. GHBNCSD. Next base: position 195,987 of record NZ_JBQVYO010000002.1, read on the forward strand.
CGGCACCGCTGAAAGTGTCCGGCACCAAAGCGGAGATGATCCAGGCTGTGAAGTCCGTGAAGCCAGACGCGGTGTTTGCTGACGAACTGCTGGATGCATGGCGCGAGAACCCGGGCGACAAAATCCTGGTCACTCGCCAGCAGATGGAAACGGCGCTGGCCATTCAGAAAGCGCTGCACGAGCACCCGACCGCCGGGAAACTGTTGCTGCACCCTGATCGCGCTGTTGAGACGAGCTATTTCGGCATCGATGAGGAGACCGGGCTGGAAATCCGCGTGCGCCCGGATCTTGAAATCGACATCGACGCCGTACGCATCGGTGCCGACCTGAAAACCATCAGCATGTGGAACGTGAAGCAGTCCGGCCTGCGCGCCCGCCTGCACCGCGAAATCATCGACCGCGATTACCACCTCAGCGCTGCCATGTACATGCAGACCGCTGCCCTGGACCAGTTCTTCTGGATTTTCGTCAACAAAGACGAGGGCTACCACTGGATCGCCATCGTTGAGGCCAGCAAAGAGCTGATTGAGCTGGGCATGCTCGAGTATCGCCAGACGATGAACCGCATCGCTAACGCGTTCGACACTGGCGAGTGGCCAGCGCCGATCACTGAAGACTACACCGACGAACTGAACGACTTTGATCTGCGCCGCCTTGAAGCGCTGCGTACTCAGGCATAAGGGGAATGACGATGGAAAACATGAATATCGTAACCGCGGAGCAGCAGGCTCCAAACACAATCTCTGCCACTAACTCCATTTTTAATGTGCAGGCGCTCAGCCAGTTGACAGCATTTGCAAATCTCATGGCTGATGCAACTATCGCGGTCCCTGATCATTTGGTGGGCAAACCTGCCGACTGCATGGCGATTGTTATGCAGGCCATGCAGTGGGGCATGAACCCGTACGCTGTGGCGCAGAAAACCTTCTTTGTAAACGGGAAGCTTGGGTATGAAGCGCAGCTCATCAGCGCAATTCTCACCAGCTCAGGCGCTATCCGTGGGCGCTTCCATTATGAGTACGGCGGTAATTGGGAAAACTGCATTCGCAGCAAAGATGTCACCGTAAAAAAAATGGGCAGCAAGGGCGCGTATGAAAAAACTGAAAGAGTTCGCGACTGGTCAGATGAAGATGAGGACGGTTTGTACATTCGCGCTGGCGCGGTTATCCGGGGTGAGTCAGAGATAACCTGGGGTGAGCCATTGTATCTGGCAAGCGTGGCAATCAGAAATTCTCCGTTGTGGGTTACAAAACCAAAGCAACAGATTTTATATCTCGCCACGAAGGACTGGGCAAAGGCCTATTGCCCCGCGGCAGTCATGGGATTTCAGGATGCAGATGATCTCTCCTATCGCGAAGAGAAGGTGATCAACCCGGCACCAGCCCAGCGCGTAAGCCTGGCTGACATCAAAGGTGACAGCGTAACAACAACCCATAGCGCGCAGGAATCGGCCGCCAACATCGATGCTATGGCCGATGAGTTCCGGGATCGCATTGAAGCGGCGCAGGACGTGGATAACGCCAAAGCAGTACGCGCCGATATTGAAAGCGCCAAGAACACCCTGGGCTCAGCCCTGTATACCGAGTTGAAAAACAAGGCCGTGAAGCGTTACCACCTGGTGGATGCGTATAACCGGGTCGAGGCGGCGATCAACTCCCTGCCACAACCGGGCGAACCTGGCGCAGTTGAACAGTTCGCGGAAGCCGAGCGCGTGCTGGCAGCGGCGAAACGACATATGGGCGACGAACTGCACGATAAGTTCAGCATCACCCTGGCGGATATGAAACCGGAATACGTGGCCTAAGGGAGGCGGGAGGGTTCGCCCTCCCGACAGAAAACTTATGCGATTAATCAACCGCAGCACACAGTCACCGCTGGCGCGCCAAGCATGTGACATCGCCCTGGCAGCTCATCAGGAACGCTATGGCAACTACGGGCGCAGCCGGATGAAAGAGACGTACACGGTGCGGGTGGAAGGTGTAAAGGTCTGGGTGGAGGTGGTGAACCGGAAGGCAAGCTACGTGGCCACGGCGATGACCGGCATGCGCCGCCTACGATCCTTACCTGGGCAGGCCGCCTGATATTGAAATATCACCCTATCGGGCTTTGATGGCTCATATTAATCAAACTGGAGGTTTACATGGGACAGCTCGTTAGCTTAGAGGACTGGGCCTCTGGTCCAAACGGCTTTAAGCAACCACCATCCAGAGCGTCACTGCACAGGATTGCAAAGACAGGACAAACAATCCCAAGGGCGCTGAAACAAGGCCGGCGGTGGGTTATTGATGAAGAGGCCAAATTCATTGGCATGCTCGCATCGCCAGTTCTACCACCACGCATGCCGAAAGCGGTGAAGACGCTTATGGAGCGAGTAATTAATGGCAGCCAGACCACGTAATCACAGGGTTGATATCCCAAATCTCTATTGCAAGCTGGATAAGCGCAACAGCAAAACCTACTGGCAATACCGGCATCCTTTAACCGGTCAATTTATCGGTTTCGGTACCGATCAGGAGGCGGCCAAAATGGCCGCCACTGAGTTGAATCGACTGCTGGCGCAGCAGGAAGCCGCCCAGTCGTTTGCCCTGATCGATATGGTCAGCCACAAGAAGTCCAATTCAAAGAAATCGATGCGGATGCGCGCATGGATCGAACGGTATTTGAAAATACAGGAAGAGCGGCTCAGCAATAAGGAGATAAAAAATAATACGCTTAAATCCAGAAGGACCTGCACCAACGTGTTGGCTGAAAGGATGCCTGATATTGGTATTCAGGAGGTCACCACCAAAATGCTGGCGTCCATTACCGACGAATATAAAGCCAGAGGCAAAGCGCGGATGGCACAAACGCTCCGGAGCGTCTGGATTGATCTGTTCAGAGAAGCGCAGCACGCAGGTGAAGTTGAGCCGGGATATAACCCGGCGCTGGCCACAAGAAAAGTCACTGTCCGGGTGACCCGTTCTCGACTGAACCTGGATATGTGGAAAGTGATATTTGAAGCGGCCGGCAATTTGGCGCCCTACGTCCAAAACTCCATGCTCCTGGCAGTGGTCACCGGGCAACGGCGCGGGGACATCGCCAAAATGAAGTTCTCTGATGTCTGGGACGGCCATCTCCATGTTGAGCAGCAAAAGACGGGAGTGAAACTGGCTATACCTCTCTCGCTACGCTGCGAGATGTTGGATATCACCCTGGCGCAGGTGATTAAGCAATGTAGGGATCGGGTCGTAAGCCCCTGGCTTCTTCATCATGTGACATCAAGCGGTAATGTTAAGGCGGGCGATCAGGTTGGCGAGAACAGTCTTAGCGTCTCCTTCAAGGTCGCTATAGACAGCACCGGCATTTCCGTAGAGGACGGGAAAACAATGCCGACGTTTCACGAACAGCGATCTCTATCCGAGCGTCTGTATGAGGAACAAGGCATCAACACTCAGCAGCTTCTGGGTCACTCTTCAGACAGGATGACAGCTCAGTACCATAACGATCGTGGACTCGACTGGGTGAAAGTGAAGGTGTAGCTACGTGAATAATTGGGCCGTATCCCCCTGCAAATTTCGCAGAATTTAAGGATTCATTTTGGGGAGGAATTTTGGAGGAGTTTTGGGGAAGAAAAAATCGGACAAAAAACCGGGCATTGTGCCCGGTTCTGTTTCCCGCCTGAAAAAGCCTTTACTAGCTCAACCCGCGATTCACCAGCATCGGTTCAATCTTAGGATCGTGCCCGCGCCACGCGCGATAAAGTTCAGCTAAATCAGTGCTATTCCCGCGCGACAAAATCGCCTCGCGGAATTTTTGCCCATTTTCACGGTTCAATCCGCCCTCTTCCACGAACCATTGATAGCCGTCGTCGGCCAGCATTTGGGTCCAGAGATAGGCGTAATAGCCTGCCGCGTAACCGCCGCCGAAGATATGGGCGAAGTAGCTGCTGCGATAGCGCGGCGGCACGGCAGGGAGATCCAGCTGTTCGCGTTCCAGCGCCGCGGCTTCGAACGCCTCCACATCTGCTGGCGCTTCGCTGGCGGTTATTCCATGCCAGTTCATGTCCAGCAGCGCGGCGCTGAGCAGCTCGGTCATGTCATAGCCTTTATTAAACTGGGTTGCGCTGACCATTTTCTCCCGCAGGGCGTCGGGCATCGGCTCCCCGGTTTCGTAATGGCGGGCATAGTGGGCAAAGACCTCGGGGTGGCTGGCCCAGTGTTCGTTTATTTGCGACGGGAACTCTACGAAATCCCGCGGCGTATTGGTGCCAGAGAGCGTGGCGTAACGCTGGCTGGCAAACAAACCGTGCAGGGTATGGCCAAATTCGTGGAACAGGGTGATCACATCATCCCACGAGATTAGCGCTGGCTGGCCTTCCGCCGGTTTTTGATAGTTGCAGACGTTGTAGATTACCGGCCGCGACCCGGCTTCATGGGATTGCTCGATAAAGTTACCCATCCACGCCCCGCCGCCTTTCGAGTCGCGGGCGAAGAAGTCACCGTAAAAGAGCGCCATCCCTTCTCCGTGATGATCGAAGATCTCCCAGACTCGCACGTCAGGGTGGTAGACAGGGATATCCCTGCGCTCGGCAAATGTAATGCCGAAAAGGCGCGTCGCCGCCCAGAAGACGCCGTCTGTCAGCACCGTATTGAGGGCAAAATAGGGTTTGACCTGCGACTCGTCCAGGGCGTACTTCGCCAGGCGCACACGTTCGGCATAAAAGGCCCAGTCCCAGGCCTGAACCTGAAAATGGCCCTGCTCTTCATCAATCACTTTCTGAATGTCGGCCTGCTCCTGCAGGGCGCGACCGCGCGCGGCAGGAACGATACCCCGCATAAACTGCAGCGCGGCGTCGGGGGTTTTCGCCATCTGATCGGCAATTTTCCAGCTGGCGTAGCTACCATAGCCCAGCAGTTCAGCCTGACGCGCCCGGAGCGCCACCAGACGTGCGACCACCTCGCGGGTATCGTTGGCATCATTTTTTTGCGTGCGCAGCCAGCCCGCTTTGAAGAGGTTTTCTCTGGTCTGACGATCGCGTAGCTGTTGCAGAGCCGGCTGTTGCGTGGTGTTCAGCAGCGGAATGAGCCAGCGATCGCTGAGTCCCTTCTCCGCTGCGGCCTCGGCAGCCGCGGCCTGTTCCGCCGGGCTCAGGCCATCCAGTTGATGCTGATAATCCACCACCAGCCCACCCGCCTTGTCTGCCGCCAGCAGACGCTGGTTAAACTGGCTGGTCAGGCTGGCTGATTCGGTATTGAGCGTTTTAAGCTCCTGCTTTTGCGCCTCCTCCAGCCGGGCCCCGGCCAGAATAAAGCGCTGATGAAGCACCTCAATCAGCCGCAGGGACTCGGCATCCGGCGCCATCGCCTGGCGGTCATTATAGATGGCATCCACCCGGGCAAAGAGCGCGTCATTCAGCCAGATATCGTTAGAGAGCGCCGCCAGTTCGGTTGAGATCGCCTCTTCCAGTTGCTGCAGATAATCATTGGTGTGCGCCGAAGTCATGGCAAAGAAGACGCTGCTTACCCGGCTCAGCAGCTCGCCGCTTTTCTCCAGCGCCAGTACGGTATTGGCAAAATCGGGGGCGTCTGCGGAACCGGCAATCGCCGCGATCTCCCTGCGCTTCTGACGAATGGCTTCATCAAAGGCTGGACGATAGTGTTCGTCGCGGATCAGATCAAACTGCGGCGCCTGGTACGGCAGCAGGCTGCTTGTGAAAAACGGATTAGTGCCAGACATAACAGACTCCTGAATAAGGTGAATTTCACCAGAGTAGGCCAGCCCGGCATGGGCTGCAATCTCTGTGGCCTTGAGGGCACGAAAAGTAACCTTACTCTGCGTCAGATCACATGCTATGGTAGTACTACACAAAAAGCGTTGAGGAACAGTGACATGATTATTTTAGTTACCGGGGCGACAGCAGGATTTGGTGAAAGCATTACGCGTCGCTTCGTCGCAAACGGCCATAAAGTGATTGCCACAGGCCGCCGTCAGGAGCGTCTGCAGGAGCTGAAAGAGGAGCTTGGCGACAGCATTCTGACCGCCCAGCTTGACGTGCGTAACCGTGCATCTATTGAAGAGATGATTGCCAATCTGCCGGCACAATGGCGTGACATCGACGTACTGGTCAACAACGCCGGGCTGGCGCTGGGTCTTGAGCCTGCGCACAAAGCCAGTGTGGAAGACTGGGAAACGATGATCGACACCAACAACAAAGGCCTGATCTATATGACACGCGCCGTGCTGCCTGGCATGGTGGAGCGCAACCGTGGTCACGTGATCAACATCGGCTCGACCGCCGGTAGCTGGCCTTATGCGGGCGGCAACGTCTATGGCGCGACCAAAGCCTTTGTACGTCAGTTCAGCCTGAACCTGCGCACCGATCTGCACGGCACCGCTATCCGCGTGACGGATATCGAGCCGGGTCTGGTCGGCGGAACGGAGTTCTCCAACGTTCGCTTTAAAGGCGATGATGACAAAGCCGGTAAAACCTACGAAAACACCACCGCCCTCACCCCGGATGATGTCACTGAAGCCGTCTGGTGGGTGGCGACGTTGCCGAAGCACGTCAACATCAACACCGTTGAAATGATGCCGGTGACGCAGAGCTTTGCTGGCCTGAGCGTTCATCGCGGATGATCTTTCCCCGCCCGGCTTGCGGGCCGGGTCTGGGATACCGGGTAAAAGAATGGTAGTATTTCCGGGTTAACCCTCTGAGAAATCACATCGAATGGCCGCTGAATCGCAACTTAATCCGACACAACCCGTAAATCAGCAAATTTATCGTATTTTGCGCAGCGATATTGTGCATTGCCTGATCCCGCCGGGCACCCCTTTATCAGAAAAAGAGGTGTCGGTACGCTTTGATGTCTCCCGTCAGCCGGTTCGCGAAGCCTTTATCAAGCTGGCGGAAAATGGCCTGATTCAGATCCGCCCCCAGCGCGGCAGTTACGTTAACAAGATCTCCCTCAGTCAGGTACAGAACGGCTGTTTTGTCCGCCAGGCCATCGAGTGCGCCGTGGTCCGTCGTGCGGCAACCCTGGTCGACGATCATCAGTGCTATCAGCTGGAGCAGAATCTGCATCAGCAGCGTATCGCCATTGAACGTAAACAGCTGAATGACTTCTTCCTGCTCGACGACGAATTTCATCAGAAGCTGGCGCAAATTGCTGGCTGTCAGCTGGCGTGGGATACCATCGAGAACATCAAGGCGACCATGGACCGGGTGCGTTACATGAGCCTTAATCACGTATCACCGCCAGAGATGCTGCTGCGCCAGCATCTGGATATTTTCCATGCCCTGGAAAAGCGTGACGCCGATGCGGTAGAAAAAGCGATGACCCTGCATCTGCAGGAAATTGGCGAGTCAGTGCAGTTAATTCGTCAGGAAAATAGTGACTGGTTTAGCGAAGAGTAATGAAAATGAATGCCGCCATAGCGGCGGCATTCGGCATAATAATTAGCCCGCGATATAGTGGGCCACAGCGGCTTTCGCCCCCTTCGCCAGCAACATTTGATACGCCCCGGTTACCGCCTCGACAAAAGTCGCATCCTGCGGCAGTTCATTACCAAAGATCGCCTCAATACCCATCAGCGCCTTCACGCGGGATACCCCTTCAGCACTGCCGTTTACCGCCGCCTGGATCACCGGCAACAGCGGATCGCACACCTCGATGGCTTCGCCGCGCTCATCCACGCCGCCGACATAGCGCATCCAGCCGGCAATACCCAGCGCCAGTAGCGGGAATGGTTTCTGGTGCACACGGTGCCAGCGCACTGAATCAAGCATACGCTGCGGCAGCTTCTGGCTGCCATCCATCGCGATCTGCCAGGTCCGGTGGCGCAGCGCCGGGTTACTGTAACGGTCGATGAGCAGATCGGCATAACGCTCCAGGTCTACACCGGTCACTTTCAGCGTCGGCGCCTGCTCGTTTAACATCAGCGCACGGGCGGCGCGCTTGTAGTTCGCATCCTCCATGCAGTCGTTGATGTGTTGATAGCCCGCCAGATAGCCCAGATACGCCAGGAAGGAGTGGCTGCCGTTCAGCATGCGCAGCTTCATCTCTTCAAACGGAATAACATCCGCCACCAGTTCGGCCCCGGCTTTTTCCCACGCCGGACGACCCGCAACAAAGTTGTCTTCAATCACCCACTGGCGGAACGGCTCGCAGGCCACACCTGCCGGATCGCGCACACCGGTAATCTCTTCAATTTTATTCAGCGTGTCGGCAGTCACGGCGGGCACGATACGGTCGACCATGGTTGACGGGAAGGTGACGTTGGCTTCGATCCACTCCGCCAGCTCAGCGCTGACCGCGCGGGCATAGGCGCAGGTAACATTGCGCATGACGTGGCCGTTCTCCGGCATATTGTCGCAGGACATCACGGTGAAAGCGGGCAGCCCGGCGTTTTTACGTCGCGCCAGCGCTTCCACCACCACGCCTACAGCCGAAACAGGCTGATGAGGACTCTGCAGATCGGCTGCGATCAATGGATGATCCAGCATCAGCTGCCCGGTCGCCGGGGCGTGACAGTACCCTTTTTCAGTAATGGTTAACGAGACGATCGCCACCTGCGGTTCACAGAGGGCGGACAGCACCGCTTCAAGACCATCCACCTGGGCATGCAGCGCCTTTTTGACCACGCCCACCACTCGCGCTGTCCACGCATCAGCGGACATTTCAGCAACGGTGAAGAGATTATCCTGCGCCTTAAGATCGGCTATCTGCTGCTCGCCGCCAATCAGATTGACCTCGCAATAGCCCCAGTCACTGCCATGTTCGGCAGCGAGGATATCGGTATAAACCGCCTGATGCGCGCGGTGGAAGGCGCCAAAGCCCAGATGCACGATGCGCGTTTGCAGAGTATCCCGGTTGTAGTGAGGAAGCGTAGCTTGCGCCTGTAATAACGGATTTTTCATGATAGTACTCGTTAATGTATTTAAGCGATTAATCCGGGCCGGCTTAACTCCGTGGCCCGGCTTACTAACCCAACTAGAATGGTAGATGGCATAAAAAAAATCTCTGCTGTTAACCATACTGATTGTTGATATAGCGATATTGATTTACGTTAACTTTTCGCCATCTGGTGTGACATCAATTAAAAGTTGTGTGACAGCATTTGAATAAAAACGTAATGCTATGAACCATTGATGCGAAGGAGACAGCGGGATAGTCATTAACGCAGGCTTTGACAGGGTTAAAAAAGACTCCCCTGCGTATAACAGAGGAGTCGTCAGCAACTACGAGATGGCGCGGTGTTTACCGTTGATCTTTAGCGCAGCAGCTTTATTGTCCGCAGCATCGTCCAGCGCGCTCAGCTCGCGATCGCAGACTTCAGGCATCAGCAGGGCTGAGATCAGGCTGATGAAGGAGTAAACCATCACCATCACCACGATTGGCCACCAGGAGCCGGTCATGTTGCAGAAGATCCCCGCCAGTACCGGACCAAAACCAACTGCAATCAGACCACCCGCCTCTTTGGAAATCGCCATCCGGGTGAAGCGGTTACGGGAACCAAACATCTCGGCCATGGTGATGTTCTCCAGAGCAAAGAGCCCCAGCACCGCGAAGTTATGGATCACGATAATCGAGGTCATGATCACGCCAGGGGTGTACGATTTGTCGACAATAATCGACAGCATCGGGTAGGCCAGAATAATGGCGGAAATGCTCAGCAAAATATAAGGCAGACGACGACCAAATTTATCTGACAACCAGCCCAACAGCGGGATAGTAATAAAGCCGAGAATAGAGCTTATCATCAGGGCGTCGGTCGGGATGGCCTTATCAAACAAGAGCGTCTGGACCAGATACCCGGCGAGGAACGTCTGGATGAGGCCAGAGTTACCCGCCTGGCCGAAACGCAGACCGGTCGCCAGCCAGAATGATTTGCTTTTCAGCATCCCACCCAGGGTATTTTCTTCAACCGCAGCCTGCACAGACGCCTCGTCGGTATTAACCTGCTCAAATACCGGGCTTTCCTTGAGGTTCAAACGCAGCCAGATGGCAAAGATCATCACCACCACGCTGGCAAGGAAAGGCACACGCCATCCCCAGGCCAGCAGCTGTTCACGGTCGAGGGCAAAGAACATGACTGCCCAGATCGCCGTGGCGCTCAGGGTCCCGCAGTTAGTCCCCATCGCCACCAGAGAAGAGATGATGCCGCGTTTCCCTTTCGGCGCATATTCCGCCAGCATCGTGCCCGCACCGGAGATCTCCGCCCCTGCGCCCAGCCCCTGGATAATACGCAGCGTCACCAGCAGCACCGGCGCGAAAATACCAATTTGCGCATAGGTCGGCAGCGCACCAATCAGCGTGGTACAGATCCCCATCATGGTGATGGTGATAAACAGCACCTTCTTGCGCCCCACGCGGTCGCCCATTTTGCCGAAAACAAAAGCGCCAATGATACGGGCAATATAGCCTGCCCCATAGGTACCCATCGCCAGAATCAGCGCCATTGCCGCGGACTGTTCAGGGAAGAAGATTTCGTGAAAGACTAAGGCCGCGCCCAGCGAATAAAGCTGGAAGTCCATAAACTCTAACGCGGTACCCAGCCATCCGGAGACGGCGGCTCTTATCAGGTCAGATGTGGATCTTTCATGTTGTACTTGAGTCATATTGGCAATCTCAAAAGGGTAAGATGCGTACCGCTAAACCGCATTCAGTATTATTATTCAGAGAACGTCAGTAATACCTTGCAGCACTGCCGCTGGTCTTTCTCAAACAGTTCAATGGCGTCTTTAACGTGTTGATACGCAAAGCGATGCGTAATGAGTTTGTCAGGGTCGATAAGCCCTTTCTCCAGCCAGTCGATGACCACCGGGAATTTATTGGCGTTCAGACGTGACGAGAATATAGAAAGCTCTTTACCGGTGATCCCCTGCTGCGCAACCTGGCTCGGCTCGCTGGAGAAGCCCATAAGCACAATGCGCGCGCCCGGCGAAGCCAGATTGACCGCTTCCTGCAAAATAGAAGGGTGGCAGGCCGCATCAATAATCAGCGTGGGTTTAATGCCCTTCTCTTCCAGCACCGCCTGCAGAGACTGGTTGCCGTTGTTAATCACCCAGTCCGCCCCGCTACGCTGGGCCATCGCCAGACGCTCGTCGATGCGATCGACCACAATGACCTGTTTCACCTTGTAGACGCCCTTCAGCGCCTGGACGGTGACCAGCCCCATCGGTCCGGCGCCGTAAATGAGCGCCACATCCTGCCCGGTCGGGCTGACGTGGCCGGTGACGTTGGCCGCGATAGTGAATGGCTCAACCATCACCGCATGTTCATCGCTGACGGCATCCGGAATGACCCAGGCATTTTTAGCGGGTACCACGGCGTATTCGCTGAAGCCGCCGTCGCGATGCACACCCAGCACCACCAGCGAGGTGCAGACGTTCGGTTTGCCTACCGAGCATGGGTAGCAGTGGCCGCAGCTGATCACCGGATCAACCGAGACGCGCTGGCCCAGGCGTGCGGTGTCGACGCCCTCGCCGACAGCATCGATGACGCCGAAGAACTCATGGCCGATCACCCGGGGATATTTGGCGAACGGATTGTGGCCGCGATAGATATGGCTGTCGGAACCGCAGATCCCGGCCAGCTTCACTTTGACGCGTACTTCGCCTGCCGCAGGGGCGGGTAGCGGACGCTCTTCGAGAGCCAGAGAATTCGGTTGTTGAATAACGATACTTTTCATTTTTTGCTCCTTTACCAGTTCCACAGCGTGCCATCCTCAAGACGTGCAACGGGCAGATAAGCGGGATCGTAGGGATATTTCGCTGCCCGTTTTTCATCAAACTCAATGCCCAGGCCCGGCTTATCGCCCGGATGCATATAGCCGTCTTCAAAGGTCCAGTTGGTGTTAAAGACCTCCAGCATCTGCTCGGAATAGCCCATGTACTCTTGTACGCCAAAGTTGGGTACCCACAGGTCGAAGTGCAGCGCCGCCGCGTGGCAAATCGGCGACAGATCGGAAGGACCGTGAGAGCCGGTGCGTACCTGATAGAGCGAGGCAAAATCGGCGATCCGACGCATTCCGGTAATACCGCCCGCATGGGTGATGGTGGTGCGGATATAGTCGATCAGCTGCTCTTCGATCAGCTGCTTGCAGTCCCAGATGCTGTTGAACACTTCGCCCACCGCAATCGGAGTGACGGTGTGCTGACGAATCAGACGGAAGCACTCCTGGTTCTCTGCCGGGGTTGGGTCTTCCATCCAGAACATGCGGTACTGCTCAATGCTCTTACCGAAACGCGCGGCTTCGATCGGCGTCAGGCGGTGGTGCATGTCGTGCAGCAGATGTTCATTAAAACCATATTTGTTGCGCACGGCGTCAAACAGTTTTGGCGTAAAATCGAGGTACTTTTCTGTTGACCAGAGCTGCTCTTCCGGCCAGTTGCCTTTGGTGGCGGGTTCATACGCCAGCCCCTTCCCTTTTGACATGCCGTAGGTGGTTTTCATTCCCGGCACGCCGCACTGTACGCGGATGGCCTTGAATCCCATCTCTTTATGGCGGGCGTAATCTTCCAGTACATCATCAATGGTGTGACCGGTGGTGTGGCAGTAGACCATCACCCCTTCACGGGAGGCGCCGCCCAGCAGCTGATACAGCGGCATATTGGCGGCTTTGGCTTTGATGTCCCACAGCGCCATGTCGATGGCTGAAATCGCCGACATAGTGACCGGACCGCGACGCCAGTACGCGCCTTTATAGAAGAACTGCCAGATATCTTCGATACGATGGGCATCCCGGCCAATCAGCTGCGGACAGAGATGATCTTTCAGATATGACGCGACAGAAAGCTCGCGGCCATTGAGGGTAGCGTCACCCAGGCCGACAATCCCCTCGTCGGTGGTAATTTTCAGCGTGACAAAATTACGCCCTGGACAGGTGACAAATACTTCAGCCCCTACAATCTTCATTTTCCGGTTCCTTACATCTTTTACTGTGATGCCGGAAATCTACGCAATTACCCTACTACCATACAAGTATAAAGATCAAAAAACCTTCGCTGGATCACATATTGGGCGCTCATGCGCGCCCCGAACCTGCCACGATAATGAGCATGCCGCACAGCGCTACCAGCGCCCCAACCCAGTCGTAGAGGCTTAGTTTTACACCATCGACCACCCGCAACCACAACAGCGCTGTGCAGACATAGACGCCGCCATAAGCGGCATAGACGCGCCCGCTTGCTGCGGGATGCAGGGTGAGTAACCAGACAAACAGCACCAAGGCAGCGCTCGCGGGAATCAACAGCAGCACCGAGGCGCCTTTCTTCAGCCAGAGCCACGGCAGAAAACAGCCGAGAATTTCGCAGAGCGCGGTGGCAAAAAAGAGCAAAGTTGTTTTAAACATATTTAACGTTGTCTGATGTGTGATGAGGTATCATACCCAAATGTGAAAGGAACCCTTCCACACGCCTGATGTGGGTATGCCCTCAAAATGGACTGATGTAAAAACTCCGGTGGAGTCGTCGAACGTCCACCGTCTACAAGGAAATCGCTATGCGTAAAATGAGCACACGCCTCTGCCTGGCTGCCCTGCTGGCTGCTGTTTTCATCGCGCCAGTATCCGCCAACACCAGCAAACTGATTATTGAATCCGGCGACAGCGCCCAGAGCCGTCAAAATGCCGCCATGGATAAAGAGCAGTGGAACGATACCCGCAGCCTGCGCCATAAGGTGAACAGCCGCGTGGAAAAAGAGTGGGATAAAGAGGATGTCGCTTTTGACGCCCGGGATAAATGCCAGCAGAGCGCCAATGTGAACGCCTACTGGGAGCCCAACACCCTGCGCTGCCTTGACCGCCGCACTGGCCGCGCCCTGGCCCCCTGATTCTGCCTGAAAGCACCGCGCAGCCTCCTGCGCGGTGTTTAATAGTACTCAATCGTGTTTTTGATGGTGTACTTGCGCGAGACTGCCGGCTTCACGCTCTCATCGACCACTACCAGCTCGCACGCCACCGGGTTGTCGTGGCGATCGTAATCGCAGGTCTGTTTCACCTTGCCCAGCCGCTTATCATTTAGCTGGCTCACCGAGGTGTAGTCCAGTTTCTTGCGCTTGTCCGCCGCCGGTGTGGCCGTAATGGAGAGCTGCTGCTCCCCGGAGACGGTGGTTTTACCGAGTGGATAACCCTCTGCATCGTAGCGATAGTTCACTTCCATATCTTTGCCGTGGGCGCTGACGATAAAACCGTTGTCATCGGTATCCCATGAAATCCCCGATGCGGGCAGTTCCGCCAGCTGGCATTTGCCCTGCAGCCGCAGCTTTTTCTGCTGGGTTTGCGCATCCAGATAGTAGTTGGCGTCCAGCACCAGGGCGATGCCGGTGTTCGCCTCCAGATCGTGCAGCTCCAGACTGTCGAAGCAGCCCTCCGTAGAGAGCGTGCCGCTGACGCGCTTGGCCACTTCCCCTTTATCATTGAAGAGCGTCTGGCTGAAATCTTTCACCGGCCCGCGCAGGGGATCAAAATCAAATTCGTTAGAAAAGCTCGCCATCTCTGGCGTAAACGACAGCGGCGCGGCGGTGTTATCACACCCCGTCAACAGAGCCGCCAGGAGAACCATAAGCGCGTGTTTATTCACATGACCTACCAATAGCAGAAGAGGATCCCGGGCAGTGTAGCAAATACAAACGTTTACACTGTCCCTGCTACTATTATAGTCACACACAGTCGTAAGGAGGCAGATATGAAACGGTTACCCTGGATTACTGCACTTTTGCTGGCGGGCATTGCCCCGGCCGCGCTGGCGGCACCCGATAACTGCGAGCGCATCAAAAGCGATATTCAGCAGCGGATCATCAATAATGGCGTGCCGGAGAGCGGTTTTATGCTGAACATTGTGCCAAACGATCAGGCCGACAAACCCGACGCCGAAGTGGTAGGCCACTGCGCCAATGACACCCTCAAAATCCTCTATACCCGCACCAGCAGCGGCAACTATCCGGTAAGCGGAGGCGGTAATCAGGCCCCTGCACCGCGCGAGCCACAGTGAATATTCCCCCCCGTTTGCGCGGGGGAATTTCGTTTGTTTTGATGTACATTAATATTACCTCCCCCTTAATGGGTAACACTCCCTTTCATTAGCCCGATCGTCATCACGGCTGAAATCAGTTTTCAAACGACGAACGTAATGGAGTGAGTCATGTCAGATAGTGAGCATAGCGGCGGGATCAGCCGCCGTACCCTCGTCAAATCGACCGCCATCGGATCCCTTGCGCTTGCCGCAGGCGGCCTGTCATTACCCTTTGGTTTACGCCCCGCAGCCGCGGCAGTACAGCAGACACGCGCAGATAAAGTGGTCTGGGGCGCTTGCTCAGTCAACTGCGGCAGCCGCTGCGCGCTGCGGCTGCAC
Source organism: Leclercia sp. GHBNCSD (assembly GCF_055805075.1). Lineage (NCBI taxonomy): Bacteria > Pseudomonadati > Pseudomonadota > Gammaproteobacteria > Enterobacterales > Enterobacteriaceae > Leclercia > Leclercia sp. GHBNCSD. The sequence continues at coordinate 211,318 of NZ_JBQVYO010000002.1, forward strand.
GTGCGAGACGATGAAGTGTACTGGGTTGAAACGGACAACACCGGCGACGACACCTATGGCAACCATCAGGTGCGCGCCTGCCTGCGCGGACGCTCGATTCGTCGACGCATCAATCATCCCGATCGCCTGAACTATCCCATGAAACGCGTGGGCAAACGCGGTGAAGGGAAATTTGAACGCATCTCCTGGGATGACGCTCTGGATCTGCTCACCACCAGCCTGCGCGACGTGGTCGCTAAATACGGCAACGAAGCGGTCTACATTAATTACTCTTCCGGTATTGTCGGCGGCAATATCACCCGCTCCTCGCCTTACGCCTCTCTGGTGGCCCGACTGATGAACTGCTATGGCGGTTTTTTGAGCCATTATGGTACCTACAGCACGGCGCAGATCGCCTGCGCGATGCCCTACACCTACGGCAGCAACGAGGGCAACAGCACCTCGGATATCGAAAACAGCAAGCTGGTGGTGATGTTTGGCAATAACCCGGCGGAAACCCGCATGAGCGGCGGGGGGATCACCTATTACCTCGAACAGGCGCGCGAACGTTCGAATGCGCGCATGATCGTCATCGATCCCCGCTACACCGACACCGCCGCCGGGCGTGAGGATGAATGGATCCCGATTCGTCCGGGAACCGATGCCGCACTGGTGGCGGGCATCGCCTGGGTGCTGATTAACGAAAATCTCGTCGACCAGCCCTTCCTCGATAAATACTGCGTCGGTTACGACGAAACCACCCTGCCGGAAGGCGCGCCTGCCAACGGCCACTATAAGGCCTATATCCTTGGTGAGGGCGACGATGCCACCGCCAAAACCCCGGAGTGGGCCTCGCGCATCACCGGCATTCCCGCCGATCGTATCATTAAGCTGGCCCGGGAAATTGGCACCGCGAAACCGGCCTATATCTGCCAGGGCTGGGGGCCGCAGCGCCAGGCCAACGGCGAGCTCACCTCACGCGCCATCGCCATGCTCCCTATCCTCACCGGCAACGTCGGCATAAATGGCGGCAACAGCGGCGCGCGTGAATCCACCTACACCATCACCATTGAGCGGATGCCGCTGCCGGAGAATCCGGTCAAAACGCAAATCTCCTGCTTCAGCTGGACCGACGCCATCGCCCGCGGGCCGGAGATGACCGCCACCCGCGACGGGGTGCGCGGCAAAGATAAGCTCGACGTGCCGATCAAGTTCATCTGGAACTATGCCGGTAACACCCTCATTAACCAGCATTCGGACATCAATAAAACCCACGACATTTTGCAGGATGAAAGTAAATGCGAAATGATTGTAGTCATTGACAATTTTATGACCTCGTCGGCGAAATATGCCGATCTGCTGCTGCCGGATCTGATGACCGTCGAGCAGGAGGATATCATTCCCAACGACTATGCCGGGAACATGGGTTATCTCATCTTCCTCCAGCCGGTGACCGCGCCAAAATTCGAACGTAAGCCTATCTACTGGATCATGAGCGAGGTGGCGAAGCGCCTCGGCCCGGATGTCTATCAGCGCTTTACCGAAGGCCGGACCCAGGCCGAATGGTTACAATATCTCTACGCGAAGATGATGGCGAAAGATCCGCAGCTTCCCTCTTATGAGGAATTAAAAGCGATGGGCATCTACAAGCGTAAAGATCCGAACGGGCATTTCATCGCCTATAAAAAATTCCGCGACGACCCGGCGGCTAATCCGCTTAAAACGCCGTCAGGCAAAATCGAGATCTACTCCAGCAGGCTGGCCGATATTGCCCGCACCTGGCAGCTGGAAAAAGATGAAATCATCAGCCCGCTGCCGGTCTACGCCTCCACCTTCGAAGGCTGGGACGATCCTGACCGCAGCCAGTTTCCGTTGCAGCTGTTTGGCTTCCACTTCAAAGCCCGCACCCACTCCAGCTACGGCAACGTCGATGTGCTGCAGGCCGCCTGCCGTCAGGAGGTGTGGCTCAATCCGGTGGATGCCAAAACGCGTGGGATCAAAAACGGCGACATGGTGCGGGTTTATAATGCCCGCGGTGAGTTGCGTATTCCGGCGAAAGTCACGCCGCGCATTATGCCGGGCGTCAGCGCAATGGGCCAGGGTGCCTGGCACGATGCCAACATGACCGGGGATCGCATTGACCACGGCTCATGCATCAACACGCTGACCACCCATCGTCCGTCTCCTCTGGCGAAGGGCAATCCGCAGCACACCAATCTGGTGCAAATTGAAAAGGCGTAGCCAATTACTGTGTCAGCGCGGGGCAACCCGCGCAAATGAAGGATGAAGTCATGAGAGAGTCGTTTGCCTTTACTGCCCGTGTGTTGGGCGCGCTGTTTTACTACGCTCCGGATAGCCCCGAAGCCGCGCCGCTGGTCACGGCCTTAACCCACAACGACTGGCAGCAGGACTGGCCGCTGGATGAGTGCCTGTTGGCCCCCATTGCCGACGAGCTTCGCCAGCCTGCCGATGAACCCTTGCGTACCGCCTGGCAACGGCTGTTTCTGGGTCCGTGGGCGCTGCCCGCGCCGCCTTGGGGCTCGGTCTGGCTGGATCGAGAGAGCGTGCTGTTCGGGGATTCCACCCTGGCGCTGCGCCAGTGGATGCGGGAAAACGGCATCGTGTTTGAGATGGCGAACAACGAGCCGGAAGATCACTTTGGCACCCTGCTGCTGATGGCGGCATGGCTGGCAGAAACGGGCCGGGATGCAGAGCTCGACCAACTGCTGGCCTGGCATCTGCTGCCCTGGAGCACGCGCTTTCTTTCCGTGTTTGTCGAAAACGCAGGCCACCCGTTCTACCGCGCGCTGGGCAAACTGGCACAGTTGACGCTGGCTGAGTGGCAATCCGGCCTGCTGACCCCGGTCGCCGAAAAACCACTTTTCCGTTAATCCTCCCCTGGCTTACTGCTGGTGAGTAAGCCAGGCTCTCCAGCCGCCGAAAGCGGTAATATCCTCTGCCCCCTGCAAGCCGTACTCCTCACAGATAAACCCGGTTAACCAGCGCCCGTCCTCCAGCTCTACTTTTCCGAGTCCCAGCGGAGCCGGGATGCCCGCCAGAAACGATCCCACCTCGGCATGGGGCAGATCCCACACTTCCACGGCAATCGCTGCCCCCTGTTCGCGGTCGCGCACCATGCCGGGCCGTTTCCCGTCGGCGAGGGCAAACAGGCGATAGTGCGGCGCGCTGCGGGTGGTTTCACGTAAGGTTCCCCCGCGCTGGCGCAGCTGGTGATTCAGCGCCAGCCCGTCCAGATGTGCCCCGCAAACCACCACCGGCAGGCGATCGTGGCTGGCCGTGGCCGTGGGTGCCGTCGCCTGTAACGCACGATCGCCGGGTAACAGCAGATTCTGGTGACGTTGTAATGCCCCGGCAAGGCTCAGCAGATACTGGTCGGTAAAGGGCCGGCCAAACAGCGTCACGCCTGAGGGCAGGCCATTCGCCATGAACCCGGCAGGCACCGCCACGGCGGCATAGTCCAGCAGGTTCATAAAGTTGGTATAAATCCCCAGCTCGGAATTGCGCTTTACCGGCTCCTCCGCCAGCTCGGCCAGCGTCACCGGGCGTGGATAGGTGGGCGTGAGCACGCAGTCAAGCGTCGCCATGACCTCATCGCACAAGCGTTTGAAATGCTGAAGCTGATACTGCGCGTCAAAGGCCGCGACCGCATCGGTACCGGGCGCTTTGCTCAGCACATCGCGGATCACCGGCAGCACTGCATTCGGTTGCTGCGCAATCAGCGCCCCCGCCACGTGATAGCGCTCCGCCACCCACGGGCCGTTATAGAGCAGCGTCGCTGCCGCCAGAAACGGCGAAAAGTCGATGGTCACCGGCACGCCACCGAGGGCGATCAACCGCGCTTTTGCGGCGTGATACAGCGCTTCGCTCTCGGTGCAGCCAAGGAACTCCAGCCGATCCGGTACGCCGAAGCGGAACCCGGCCTCAGGCAGACCAAAAGCCTGGGCGCCGTTCCAGGCTGGATTGGCGCGGCTGTAGTCGTCCCGCGGATCTTTCACCGCCGTCAGCGCCAGCAGCTGGCTGGCCTCTTCCGCCGTGGCGGTAAAGAAGGTCACGCAGTCCAGGGTGCGGCAGGCAGGCACCACCCCGGCGGTGGAGAGTAACCCTTTGGTTGCCTTAAGCCCGACCAGATTATTCAGCGCGGCGGGCACGCGCCCGCTCCCGGCCGTGTCGGTGCCGAGAGCAAAACTCGCCAGCCCCAGCGCCACCGCCAGCGACGACCCCGCGCTGGAGCCCCCGGATGGATAATCCGCATTGACACTGTTACGACACGCGCCATACGGCGAGCGTGTGCCGTTTAAGCCGGTAGCGAACTGATCGAGGTTGGTTTTCCCCAGCGGGATTGCCCCCAGGGCGATCAGCTGGCCGACGATAGTGGCATCCTGCTCAGCCCGGTATGCTAACGCCGGGCAGGCAGCGGTGGTGACGATGCCCGCCAGATCGATATTGTCTTTAATGGCAAAGGGCACGCCGTAGAGGGGCAGCGTCTGCGGGGATTGATCCTCAAGCGCGGCCAGATACGGCTCCAGCTCCTCGGAGGTGAGCAGATAAATAAAGGCGTTGAACTCAGAGTTTAGCGCCAGCGCCCGCTCGCGCAGGGTGTTAATCACCTCCCGCGGAGTGAGGCGGCCCTCGCGGTAAGCCTGCGTCAGTACATCGAGACGTAAATCAAATGGATGTGTCATGCTGTTTTCTCCAGGACCACCACACACTGACCCGCCCGTACCGGGGAGCCCGGCTGGACGCGCACCTGACTGACAATTCCGTCCTGGGTGGCAAGGAGCGGGATCTCCATCTTCATCGACTCCAGCACCACCAGCACATCCCCCTCGCGGACCGCCTTGCCCACCTCCACGCTCACCTGCCACAGGTTGCCGGAGACCGGGCTGTCGATGCCCGCCTGACCCGGCTGCAGCGGGGCATCATCGCCCTCATCCGCCAGCAGATCGCTGCTGTCGAAATGCGCCTGGCCGTTGGCGATCCAGCGCTCGCGCTCAGCGTTAAAGGCCTCCTGCTGATGGGCGCGAAACGCGTCAATCTCCTGCACTTCGTCAGCGAGAAACTGCTGATACTCCGCCAGCTTCAGGCTGGTGTGCTCAATGCGCAGCGGGTAGCGCCCCAGCGGGAAATCGCGGCGAATAGTGAGCAGCTCGTCGGCAGAGACCGGATAGAAGCGGATCTGGTCAAAGAAGCGCAGCAGCCAGGGCTTGCCGCCGAAATCCTCTACGGCGTGATAGCGGCTCCACATCTGCAAGGTGCGCCCGACAAACTGATATCCGCCCGGCCCCTCCATGCCGTAAACACAGAGATAGGCCCCGCCGATCCCCACCGAGTTTTCCGCCGTCCAGGTGCGGGCCGGGTTGTACTTGGTGGTGACCAGACGATGACGCGGATCGAGCGGGGTCGCCACCGGGGCGCCGAGATAGACATCCCCCAGGCCCATCACCAGATAGCTGGCGTCAAATACCGTTTTGTAGACCTCATCGACGTTCGCCAGATCGTTAATGCGGCGGATAAACTCCAGGTTGCTCGGGCACCAGGGTGCATCCCGGCGCACGGTGGTCATGTATTTGTCGATGGCTTTCTGACAGGCCGGATCGTCCCAGGAGAGCGGCAGCCAGACGATGCGCGACGGCACTTCAAGCGCATCCTGTTCGCACACCGCCTGCCACAGCCCGGCCACAGTATCCAGCAGGCTCGCCAGGCTCAGCGCCTCCGGCTGGTAGTGAATTTGCAGGGAGCGGATGCCTGGCGTCAGGTCGATAACCCCATCCAGTGCCTGCGCCTCCAGAGCCTGCATCAGGGCGTGGGCGCGAAAACGCAGGACCAGATCCAGCTCCGGATCGCCAATCTCCAGCAGCAGGTGTGTATCACCGGAGAGCCGCGCCACCAGCCGTTTATCAGCCTGCCCCTGCTCCAGCACCACCGGCGAGGCGGGTTCGGAGGGCTGCCACGCCACGTCCAGAGGGTGCAGGCTGGCGATCTGGGCCGCCTGCGCCTGGGCAAGCTGCCGGGCGGTGGCGATATCCACGGGAACAAAGCGCACCTTATCCCCCGCTTTCAGCTGCCCGATGGCGTGCAGATCGGCTTCGATGATGGTGACCGGGCAGACAAACCCGCCCAGGCTTGGGCCATCCGGGCCGAGGATCACCGGCATATCCCCGGTAAAGTCCACCGCGCCGATAGCATAGGGGTTGTCGTGGATGTTCGACGGATGCAGTCCCGCCTCGCCGCCGCTCTCGCGCACCCACTCAGGCTTAGGCCCGATCAGGCGCACCCCGGTACGGCTGGAGTTGAAGTGCACTTCCCAGTCGGTGGCGAAGAAGGTGGTCATGTAAGCCGGGGTGAAATACTCCGGCGCGCCGTGCGGGCCATAGATCACCCGCAGGGTACGCACAGGCTCAAGCGTGGTGCAGAGCGCCGGGGGCAGCGTCTGCGCCGGGCACGGGGCGGTTAAGGGCGAAATGTGCAGCACGTCACCGGTACGCAGCGCGCGCCCGGCGTGGCCGCCAAACTGCCCCAGGGTAAAGGTGCTTTTGCTGCCGAGATAGTCCGGCACGTTAAATCCGCCGCGCAGGCAGAGATAGCTGCGCACGCCGTCACCGCGAATATCCCCCATCCGCAGGGTCATGCCGCTCTGCACCCGGTAGACCCGGTTGGTCTCAAGAGATTCGCCATCCAGGGTAAGGGCGATCTCCGCCCCGGTCACCGCCAGCTGGGCATCGCAGTTGAACTTCAGCGTCGGGCCGCTGAGGGTGATCTCCAGCCCGGCGGCCCCTTCGTCGTTGCCGAGCAGCCGGTTGCCAAGACGCAGCGCGCGACTGTCCATCGGTCCTGATGGCGGTACCCCTACCGCCCAGTAGCCGGTACGCCCCGGATAGTCCTGCACCGTGGTTTGCGTCCCGGCGCTGAGTACCTCAAGCGTGGCGGCGTGATAGTCCAGCCCTTCCAGGCTGCGGGTCCAGGGCTCGCCGCTGGCGAACGGCGTGAAGGTTAAAATTTGCTGCAGGTAGCTGCGGTTGGTTTCCACCCCATACAGCCGGGTCTCTCCCAGCGCCGTGTGCAGGGCCTCAATGGCGGCGTCACGCGTCGGCTGCCAGGCGATAATTTTTGCCAGCATCGGATCAAAAAAGGGCGGCACCTCGCAGCCGGATTCCACCCAGCTGTCGATGCGCAGCGTGCGGCGGTTATCTTCCGGAAAAACCACTTCGGTAAACAGGCCGGGCGATGGCTGGAACTGACGGCCCGGATCTTCGGCATAAACCCGCGCCTGGATGGCGTGCCCTTCAGGAGTCAGGCCATCACGCAGAGCCGCCAGCGGAGGCAGGGTGCCTGCCGCCAGTTCAATCATCCAGCGTACCAGATCGACACCCCACACCTGCTCGGTGACGCCGTGCTCCACCTGCAAACGGGTATTCACTTCAAGGAAGTAGAACCGGGCGGCGTCGCTGTCGTAGACGAACTCCACCGTGCCCGCGCTGCGGTAGTTGACCGCTTTGCCCAGCTTAATCGCCGCCTCACACAGCGCATCCGCCATGCCCTCAGGCAGGTTGGGCGCCGGGGTCTCCTCCAGCACCTTCTGGTTACGCCGCTGCACCGAGCAGTCACGCACGCCGAGGGCGATCACCTCCCCTTCGCCGTCGCCGAAGAGCTGAACTTCGAGATGACGCGCCCGCTCAATGTATTTCTCAATAAAGACGCCCGCATCGCTGAAGTTATTTTTCCCCAGCCGCACCACCGCGTCGAAGGCCTCAAAAAGTTCCGCTGCGGTATAGCAGACGCGCATACCGATCCCGCCCCCGCCAGCGGTGCTTTTCAGCATCACCGGGTAGCCGACCTGCTCCGCCGCCTCCAGCGCCGCGTTCACATCCGCCAGCAGTTCGGTGCCTTCCAGCATCGGCACACCATGTTCTTTCGCCAGGGCGCGGGCAGTATGTTTCAGGCCAAAGAGGCGCAGCTGCTCCGGCGTAGGGCCGACAAAAGCAATGCCCGCCGCTTCGCAGGCCTCGGCAAAGGCGGCGTTCTCTGAGAGAAAACCGTAGCCCGGATGGATCGCCTGGGCACCGCTCGCTTTCGCCGCAGCGATGATTTTTTCGCTCACCAGATAGGTATTCGCCGCCGGGCCATCGCCCAGGCTCAGGGCTTCGTCGGCCTCGCGGATATGCAGGCTGCTGATATCCGCCTCGGAATAGACCGCCACGCCGCCGATCTTCATGGCGCGCAGCGTGCGCAGAATGCGGCAGGCAATCGCCCCGCGGTTGGCAATCAGGAGTTTCGTCAACATAGTAAAGACTCAATGGTGGCGGGTCGTCCCGCCGAAAACTGGCTCACCGCATGGTCGTCCACGGGGAAAAAGGTTTACGGCAGGATCCGTCCGGCACGCAGTTCAAACAGGCGATAGATCGTCTGGCGCAGGCGCTGCCAGCGTGTCGGCGTCAGTTCCATATCAGTACCTCCGCAGGGGTCGGGTTCCAGCCGTTGCAGGGGTTGTTCAGCTGCGGGCAGTTGGAGATCAGCACGATGACGTTGCACTCCGCCTTCAGCTCAACATATTTACCCGGTGCGGAGATGCCATCGGCAAAGGTCAGCCCGCCCTCGGGGGTCACCGGCACGTTCATAAAGAAGTTGATGTTGGCCCCGATATCGCGCTTTTGCAGGCGGCCATCGTGCAGACAGGCGCAGAGGAAGTTATCCCGGCAGCTGTGCATATGGCGCTTGTCGAGGGCGTAACGCACGGTGTTGCTCTCCTGGGCGCAGGCGCCGCCGAGGGTGTCGTGCCGTCCGCAGGTATCCGCCACGATGGTCAGCAGCGGGTTGCCGAGGTTGGAGTAGAGTACGCTCCCGGTGGTCAGATAAGCGTTGTTCTGCCGGCGCAGGGTGCGCTGGGCATCGTAGCGCTCCCGCGGGTTATCGGCGTTATAGAACAGCGTATCCACCGCCTGGTTGCCCTCCAGATCCAGCAGGCGCAGGGTCTGGCCTTTTTTCACTTCAAACAGGTAGGGCTCCCCCGCCGGGATCACATGGCGGAAGCTGGCATGTTGCACATCTTTTTCGCTGGCGACTGTCATCATGAGGCTCCTTACAGGGCGAAAAGTTGGGTATTGGTGATGGCGCGGCCGTTTTCAGGGCGCGTCAGCAGCGCGTTTATCGCCGCGTCTTCATCTTCCGCCTGCCGCCAGCTCAGCTGCACCGGACGCGGGGCGTACTCTCTGGACGGGTCCATCGGATGTTGCAGCGCGGTCATCACCACCAGGGTGTCCATCGGGGCGAACAGCTCCACGTAGCTGCCCGGCTGTGAATGGCCGCTGTGGAAGCTGAACCGGCCCCGTTCGTCCACCGTCACTTTGCTGAAGAAGTTGACCACCATCAGCAGATCTTCGAGATTGAGATCCCATTTGCCCATCTCCACCAGCAGGTTATCGGTGCCGTTGCGGAAGAAGCCGTTGCGCAGCTCCTGATAGCGCCCCTGGCCATATTTCTCGGTGGCTTCGGCGGCATTGAGTACGCCGCCAAACGGGTCGTGCCAGCCGCTGGTATCGGCAATGATGCCCGCCAGCACGCGGCCCATGTCGGAGTAGAAGCAGTGCCCGGCGGTCAGGCGCGCGGTGTGCTGGCCTTTCAGGGTGTCCGGCAGGTTCAGGCGCTCGCTCTTCTCATGGGCGTTGAGCATCATCAGGCTGACGTTCGCCCCGCCGTCGGGGTCGGTCATGCGCAGGATCTGCCCGCGCTTAAGCACAAAGGAGAGGTGGCCGCCGCCCGGCAGGATCTCTTCACGTAAAGTCGTCGTCATAGCGTTAACCCCTTAAGGCATAAACGTTGTCGGGAGCCGTTCCGCTCAGGCTTGAGAGCCGTGTTTCGTTGAGCGGAATATCGTAGGTAATGCGCGCCCCGTAGGCATTCGGGGCCTGCGGATCGAGGCGCACTTTGTCGAATACCAGCAGACGGGTGCCGAGGTTGAAACCTTCGGAGAGATCGTGGGTGACCATAAAGACCGTCATGCGGGTTTCGCCCCACAGCTGCAGCAGCAGTGCATGCATCTCTTTGCGTATGCCGGGATCGAGCGCGCCAAAGGGCTCATCCAGCAGCAACACCCGGGGCTGCATAATGAAGGCCTGAGCGATGGCAAGACGCTGTTGCATCCCGCCGGAGAGCTGCGCCGGATATTTATCCAGCGCATGACCAAGCCCCACTTTTTTCAGCATCTCTGCCGCCTGTTCCCGTGCAGCGCGTTTTTTCGCACCAAACAGCCGTCCGAGTAGCGGAGATTGCGGCAGTTCGAGGCCGATGGCGACATTATCCAGCACGCTGAGGTGCGGAAAGACGGAGTAACGCTGGAACACCACGCCCCGGTGACTGTCCGGCTCGGCGACCAGGCGTTTACCGTCGAGGGTGATAGTGCCCCGGCTCGGTTTTTCCTGGCCGAGGAGCAGGCGCAGAAAGGTCGATTTCCCGCAGCCGGACGCGCCGACCATCGAGCAGAACTCGCCCTCTTTGATCTGCAGATTCAGACGCTCCAGCACCACGTGGTCGCCATACTCCTGCCAGATATTGTTGATGGTGATAAAACTCATGCTTTGTCTCCTTCTGCCCACGGGAAACAGCGCTTGTGCAGCTGGCGCAGGGCCAGATCCATCAGCCAGGCCAGCAGCGTGATCCACAGGACGTAAGGGATAATCACATCCATGGCCATATAGCGGCGCACGAGGAAAATGCGGTATCCCAGCCCGGCAGTCGAAGAGATGGCCTCCGCTGAGATAAGGAATAACCACGCGGAACCGAGCAGCAGGCGCAGGGAGGTGAGCAGGCGCGAGAGCAGCTGCGGCAGTACCACCCGCAGCACCAGGGTCCAGCTGTTGGCCCCCAGCGTCTGGGCTTTGATCAGAATTTCCGGTGGGATTTCACAGGCGCGGTGCTCCAGATCCCGGGCCAGCATCGGGGTAATGCCGATCACAATCAGCATGATTTTCGACAGCTCATCCAGGCCGAAGACGATAAACAGCACCGGCAAAATCGCCAGAGGCGGGATCATCGACAGCACCGTCATCAGCGGCGAGAGCGAGGCGCGCCACATGGGGAAGACCCCGGCGGTGACGCCAATGCAGAGGCCAATAAGCGACGCAATCGCCAGCCCCACCAGCAGCCGGGCCAGGCTCACCAGGGTATCGACCCAGAACAGGTACTCGCCGCTGCGCTTGTCCGGGGTGAAGGCCATCCGGGAGATCGCATCCAGCATCTGTTGCAGGCCGGGCAGCAGCTTGTCGTGTGGGTTGGCGTCCAGCCGCACCGCTGAGCCGAAAAAGTAGGCCGCCAGCAGCAGGACAAACGGCAACATCACAAGCATCAGCCGCATGCCGGAGGTGGGATGGCGATTAATCTGTCGCATGGAAACTCCGTCACTCATCACAGCTGGCCTGCGGCGGCCATTTTCACGAAGCTGTCATCAAAGCGCAGCTTTACGTTGCCCGCATCGCCCTGGGTAACGTCCCCCGGGAAACGCATCCCGATGAAATCGGCGCTCTGCGCCCCCTCACCCAGTAGCCCTTTATCAAAGGAGAAGGCCGCCACGCGCTGCATGGTTTTTGCCAGCTCCGGTGAGGTGACAAACGCCAGGTTCTCCTGCGGGGTGTAGAACAGGTGGGTGGTTTTCAGCTGCGCCTGATAGCCCGTCAGATCGGTGCCGGACGCTGCCGCCATCGCATTAAGGGCAGTGGCATCCTGGGCTTTCATCAGGCCCATCATTTCGTACCATGCCCCGGTAAGGGCTTTGCCCAGCGCCGGGTTATCCTTCAGGGTTTCGCTGTTAACCACCATCATGTCAATCAGCTCACCCGGCACCTGGGAGGAGCTGAACACCTCGGTGGTTTTTGGCGTGCCTCTAATAACGGAGAGCTGCGGATTCCAGGCGACGGCGGCCTGCACGCTGTCGGTGCCGAAGGCGGAGACGATATCCGCATCCGAGGTGTTGACCACGGTGACATCTTTCTCTGCCAGACCGGCCTTCTCCAGCCCGCGCACCAGCAGATAGTGGGAAACGGAGAGCTCCGGCAGGTAGATTTTCATCCCTTTCAGGTCATTAAGGGTTTTGCCCTCGCCCTTCATCACCACGCCGTCGTTGCCTTCCGAGTAGCTGCCGAGGATCAGTGCCGTGGTGTCCACGCCGCCCGCCGCCGGAATGGTCAGGGCGTCCATGTTGGTCATGGTGCAGCCGTCAAACTGGCCGGCGGTGTACTGGTTGATGGACTCGATGTAGTCGTTGAGCTGTACGACGTTGATCTTGATGCCGTATTTATCGGACCATTTATCGATGATTTTGCTGGTGCTGATAGTGCCCCAGGGCATCCACCCGGCGTAGATGGTCCAGCAGACGTTGAACTCTTTTTTGACGGCGGCAAAGGTGGGGAGACTGACCAGCATCGCCAGCGTCAATACGAGGGTGCGGAGTAATGGCGTTTTCTTCATGCTTGACCTCTGAGTGGCACAAAATTAGGGGGCAGCGCGACACCGTGGGTGCTGCTGTCTCCCGGGCTTTTGTCCCGCCGTGTAACCTCTCAGAGGTCGCCAGCTCTTGGACCAGTCATTCACATACGTGAACCGGAACCCTAGCCAGCTATTTTTCAGATTGTGTGGTGCACTGCCCTTTCACATTGTTTAAAGCAAAGGATGTGCCAGAAATTATTTATGAGGTTTATCATGAGGTTGACGTTTTAACAGCGTCAGGATTCACCGATTTGGGGAGAGAGCACAGGGAGGGTGCACCGCGATGGTGCCATGGTGGGCGGGGGAATCCCGCGCCCACTGGACAATCGGGTTACATGTTTTATTTCTTGTCTGAGTCCATCTTCATTTGCTCGGCTGACTTGAGGTGCTGCTCCACCACCGGGGTGTGCTCGTCGGCCAGGGCCTTCACATCGGGATCCTTGATGTTTTTGGCATCACTTTGCAGCTTAGAGAGCACCATCTTGTGATCCCTGGTGCCGGCATTTTCCATATACATCTTGTCAAAGTCGTCGCCGCTCGCTTTTTCCAGCTTATCCGCCATCGCCTTATGCTGCGCGTCCGGCTCGGTCGGCAGGGTCACCCCTTTTTTCTCGGCGACCGCCTGTACTTTAGTCAGGGCATTACCGTGGTCGTCGACCATCTTCTGGGCGAAGGCTTTAACGTCGCTGCTTTGCGCCTTGCTCAGCGCGATTTTAGCGGCGGCAACCTCATTGATATTGGCCTGGGCCATATCCTTCAACGCTTTTTCGTCACCCGAGCTGAGCTTTTCGCCCGCTGCAGTCTGGCTTGTGGCGCTGCTCTGGGCGGCGCTTGTCGACTGGGCCTGCACACCGACGGTGCAGAACATCGCGGCTACTGCCGATGCGGTCAGCAGCATTTTCAGGTTATTACGTTTCTGCATAGAGTTCTCCTGATGGTCATAGGTAAGATTGATGTCAGGTCATTAACCGCGCGTCGCCTCCTGTGGAAATGACAACCGCAGTTGTCAGTATAGGGGATGATTCTCCTCCCCCTGATTTAATGGGAATATTTACCGCAGCCGGGTTTACGGGTGTATAGCAACGATTACGCTACTGGCTCAAGCTGCTTCCGGCCTTACTGACGGTGTACGATAAGGTGCAACGTAATACTTATGCCGCTGTAATCAGCTCCATTTAACCTCTTCGAGAGAAAGTCTTAATTCGGCTGATCACTTTTTCCTCTTCTTCTGGCGCAGTACTGTGCTCCTGAACCCGACGTGACAAAACCATTACGTTCTGTCACCTGACAATTACCGCAATAAAATCAGGAGCAAATGATGAGCCGCTTACATACCATCACCGAAGGCGAAGCCACCGGTAAAACCGCACAGCTGTTCAGCGCCATCAAAGGCAGCATGGGTAAAGTGCCGAACGCCTATCTGACCATTGGCACGCAATCCCCGGAAATACTGGGCCAGATGTTGCAACTGAACGCCGCACTGCATAAGGGGAGTCTCAGTGCGCGCGAACTGGAAGCCATTAACCTTGCGGTAAGCGAAGAGTCTGGCTGTGACTACTGCCTGGCGGCACATACGCTGATGGCAAAAAAGGCCGGATACACTGACGATCAGACGCGTGAATTACGTGAAGCCCGCTTCAGCGAGGATGCGCACATTGATGCGCTGGTGAAGTTCGTTCAGTACCTGGTTTCATCCCGCGGTACCGTGGCGGCTGAGCATGTCGAGACCTTCCGTCAGGCGGGGTTCAGCGACCAGCAGGTCGTGGAAACTATCGGTGCCGTTAGCGCCATCCTGTTTACCAATATGGTGAACCGCGTGAACGACACCGTTGTCGATTTTCCCAAAGTGAGCTGAGGTTTCATAACGTCAGCGACGCAGGAGAGCGTAACCCTACGCCTCTCCTGATTTTTTACTTTTTAACGGGCCCGGTGCGTGAAGCGCCGGGCCTTTTTTCGTTAACGAAGATGTGGCGGGTGCGCCCCCTGCAACAGGTTTTGCCAGGCCCGGCGCGGCCTTGCTCAACAAGCAAGGAATTTAAAACCGATCGGTTTTTTTTATTTTCCGCAGTCTGGCTTTTTTGACGCGCAGAACGCATATTAAAACGATTGGTTTTTGCTGCAAAAACAACCGCATGGCTGGGACTACATTGAGGCCTTCCTTCTGGCTGCGCCCTTCAACAACCCCCGCCTTTGACGGCTGTTTTCTGGTTAACGCTTGCCGCGAGCCTGTCGAAGCGCTGACCCTTGTGCGCAACTTCCGCAGCGCAGTTGTGGCACAGCCAGGGCTGAACATTCCTGAAGAGGACGCCAGAGAGAATCGCGACGTGATGGCTGACATTATCTGGTCTACCCTGGCTGAAGCCTGCCCGCTAACGATAAGCCCGCTGTCAGCGTGAAACAGAAAGCCTTTCGTACTCTGGAGCCTGCATGATACGTCTTGAAGATGTGACCTTGTTCGTCCGTTCCGCCGCGCTGGGCAGTTTTTCCAGCGCCGCGCGCGAAGCCGATATTCTCCCCGGCCAGGTCAGCGCGGCGGTCAATCGCCTTGAGCGGGATCTGAATAAACGGCTGTTTGCCCGCTCAACCCGCAGCCTGCGTCTCACCGCCGAAGGGGAAGCCTGGCTGCCCTATGCGCAGGAGATGCTGAATATTCTGCAAGCGGGCGCGGAGCGACTTCAGAGCGGAGAAAATGAAATCCAGGGTGAGCTAAAAATTTCCGTCCCCTCAGATCTCGGGCGCAACGTTTTACTGCCCGTAATCACTGCGTTCTGCGAGAAGCATCCCGGAGTATCGCTGCGTATCTTCATATCCGATAACGTCAGCGATGTGTTTCGCGATCCGGTGGACGTGGCTATCCGCTACGGCGTTCTGGAAAACAGCAGCTACGTTGCTTTGCCTCTGGCGGAAGATAACCGGCGTGTACTGGTCGCCTCTCCCGCCTATCTGAATAAGAAGGGCCGCCCACGACAGCTCGACGATCTGGCTCTGCATCACTGTCTGCTTTATACGCTGAACGGTCATGTTTATGACAAATGGACCTTCCCGGAAAAGGGCGGCAGACGCCAGCTGACGGTGAGCAGCCGGATGCTGTGTGACGATGCGGATCTTGCCCGTCGCTGGGCCGTGGCGGGAATGGGTATTGCCTATAAATCATGGATCGATGTTAGCGCAGACGTGCTGGCAGGCCGGCTTGAGGTGTTGCTGCCGGAACAGCCTGGGGAGGGGGTGCCACTTAACCTTATCTGCCCTCACCGTAAACAGTTCTCGCCTGCGATACGCGAGCTACATGCGCAGCTGCGTGAAAAACTCAAAGCTGTCACGGCGCTGATGCACACTCATCCTGCTTTTTTGCCAGGTGCTCAGGATGCGCAACCCGCGGGCAGCGCCTGATAAAAGGCCATTTCAGGGGAATGGCCTTACCGGGCTTATTTTGACAGCGTTGCGGTCATATCAACCTGATTGCCGCTAGCGCTTGCGGTGATTTTATATTCTGCCCCCGCCTGCTGTGCCTGGCGGGCAATGTGTGCTTCCGCATCATCCAGAAACACGCAGTCAACGTCTGTGTTCATCCTGGTTTCGTCCAGACTGACCGCAGATGCGTATTGGTCAAAGAAGTATCAGGAGACAATGATGCACCGGGTAGGCTTACTGATTTCCGATCATTTTCAGGTTCTGGGGTTGTCCACGCTGAGTATCTTTGAGTTTGCGAATCAGGTGGCTGGCGAACCTTTTTATGACTGTAACGTTTATTCAGAGCGCGGCGGTTCTGTGAAAACCTCTTACGGCTTCGGCGTTGACAGCCAGCCTGTTGCTGCAAATATGGAGATCGATACCTGGCTGGTGGCGGGCGTGTTGACGCCCCTGGAGCTGCCCGCATCGCAGGGCATTGTTGATTTTCTGCAGACGCACGCGCCCCGGGCGCGTCGGGTGGCAGGGATCTGTACCGGGGCATTCGTGCTGGGTCAGGCGGGCCTGTTATCTGACCGTCGCGCCACTACCCACTGGATGCATGCGCAGAGTCTCAAGTCCCTGCATCCCACCACCCGGGTAGAAGAAGATCGCATCTTTATTATTGACGACGCAATCTGGACATCCGCGGGGCTTACCGCCGGGCTGGATATGGCGCTGGGCATGGTTGAGAAAGATCTCGGTGCCGAAGTGGCCCGCTCCGTGGCACACCTGCTGGTTATGCACCACCGTCGCTCCGGCGGGCAGACGCAGCACTCTGAGATGCTGATGCTCTCTCCTCGCAGCGACCGCCTGCAGTCAGCCCTGGAGTATGCGCGCAACAACCTCAGCAAACCCCTGACCATCGAGAGCATTGCGGATGCGGTCCACGTCAGCGCGCGGCAGCTCAGCCGCCTGTTCCGCACTGAAACGGGAAAATCGCCAGCCAAAGCGATTGAAGGACTGCGGCTGGAAAATGCCCGGCTGCTGATCGAGCAGAGCAAGCTGTCGATGGAGGTCATTGCCCGTGAATCCGGCTTCCGCGATCGCCGTCATATGCGCGAGGTCTTTATCCGGGGTTACGGCATTCCCCCCCAGTCGCTGCGCACCGGCAAAGCCTGACCCTCCTCTTTTTCTGGCTCCTCACCCTCCTGACTCATGATGACCGGCATCCGGCCATCATGATGTCCGAAATCACGACCTTTCTCGTCAGCCGCGCCGGCACCTGACTGCGTACTATGTATTCACCGACCCGATAACTGACAAGGTGAACAACATGACGCAGCATACCCACCTGGTCCGCGCCACCGCCACGCCGTGCTGTGACAATGACGGTCTGTCGGTTGACCCGCGCGATCCAACTATCGTCATGAGCGCACGGGAGAGGGTTGACGCGGCGCTCATCGGATTTGCTCGCGACCCACGTATTACCATTCCGTCCCTTAACGATTCTGCGAAGGAGTAAGACCATGAAACTGACCAATAACACCATCTTTATCACTGGCGGCACCTCTGGCATCGGCCGCGCAATGGCAGAAAAATTCCATCAGCTGGGTAACCAGGTGATCATTTCCGGGCGCCGGGAGGCGCTGCTGAAGGATGTCACCGCCGCCAGTCCGGGCATGGATTATGTGGTGCTGGATGTGACCCGCGCCAACAGCATTCAGGCCGCCGCAGAGCAGGTGCTGAAGCGCTATCCGGCCCTGAATGTGGTCATCAATAACGCCGGTATCATGCCGTTTGACAACGCGGCAGGCGAGCTGGATGACGCCCAGGCGGTTACGCTGCTGAACACCAATATTCTGGGGCCGGTGCGCGTCAGCGCGGCGTTTATTGAGCACCTCAAACAGCAGCCAGACGCCGTACTGATCAACAACAGCTCGGTGCTGGCCTTCCTGCCGCTGGCCACCAACGCGCTCTATTCGGCGACGAAAGCCGCGATTCACTCCTACACCCTTTCCCAGCGCTTCCTGCTGCGCGACACCAGCGTGCAGGTCATCGAAATTTCCCCGCCGTGGGTGGATACGGATCTGATTTACAAGAGCGGTGACCCGCGCGCCATGCCGCTGGAGGCGTTCATCAGCGAGACGTTTGACAAGCTCGGTACAGACACCATTGAAGCTATCGTCGATCGCGTGCTGCCTGTGCGCGATAACCCGGGGGCAAACGAGCATACCCTGGTAAACCAGTTCAACCAGTCGGTCGCGGATAACCCAATCCCTGTTCAGTAAGCTCTGCAGGGGCCTCGCGCCCCTGTTCTTTCCGGAGATGGATCATGAACGCTGTTATCACCGCTTCCCAGCGCCGTGCCCTGCGCGCGCTGAGCATCGCCTATTTTGTCCAGGCGACCGGTGCGCTCTCTGTCGCGGGTAGCCTGCCCGCTATTTCCGCCGCCTGGCAGTTGACCGATGCACAGAGCGCACGCTTGCTAAGTATTTTCGGCCTGACCTTTGCCCTGGCCGCCCCGCTGGTTCAGGTGATGTTTGGTCACTGGCGCCGTCGCCAGCTGGTGCTCACGGGCATCGGGCTTTTTGGCTCTGGCGCCTTCGCGTTTGCGCTGTCACCCTCCTACGATGCGCTACTCGCCTCCCGCATACTGATGGGCGCAGGGGCAGGATTTATCGGCCCGGTGCTGGTTGCGCTGGGTTCAGAGCTGGTTCATGAAGAGCAACGCGGTCGCGCTATCGGCATGGTACTCCTGGGGGTATCGATGGCGAGCCTCGCCGGTATTCCCCTCGCCGCGTGGATTGCCAGCCTGTGGGGAGCAAAAGCGCTTTTTGCCCTGGTGGGCGGCGTAAGCCTTTTGAGCGGGCTGAACATCCTCCTGACGGTGCCGGATGAGCGCACAGGGTCGCGCATCCGGCTTACTGAAATGGTCAGCGTCCTGTCACAAGGAAAATACCTGACGGCATTCCTGGTAGTGTTTTTCATTACCTCCGGTGTTTACAGCTTTTATTCGTTCATCGCCCCGCTCATACGCGATACCTACACCGGCGGGACGCAGGCTCTCTCCGCGGCGCTTGCGGTACTGGGCATCGCTGGGGTACTGGGCAACCTCTGGGTGACCCGAGCCGCCGCGCGCTTTACGTCTGAAAGGTTGCTGATGGCGGGCATGACGCTGCTGATTGTGGACACCGCGCTGATTGCCCTGCTGCCGAAAATGTTGGTCGTGTTGCTGGTGATGCTCGTTGTCTGGGCCTTTGCCACCGACCTGCTCTGGCCCAGTCAGCAACGCAGGATCGTTGAACTGTCGTCTGTCCGGCACCGTGGTATCGCTCTGGCGCTGACCAGCGCCTTTATGTTCGGCGGCATTGGATTTGGCTCTGCGGTAGCCTCGTGGGTTTATCCCCTGGCGGGATTTTACGGGCTGGCCGGCATATCGGTGACCTTTATTTTGCTGGCGCTGATCAGTCTGCTGCTGTCAGAAAAGCTCAGAAAACCTGTGGTAATCGCTGAGCCCTGTAAAAATGAAGCCTGAGCGCTGTATCAGCGATGCTGAGATCCCTGCCAGATAATGGCGGGGATGATTCATCACCATAGTAAGCGATTACTGTCGTGACGACAGCGACGCACGTGGGGCAACCTCTGGTATTTCCCCACTTAAGAGGCGGCGGCCCCCAAAACCACATAAATATCATGCCATTGTAGAAACAATTTTTAACATTACCTGTTTACATTGAAATGATTATTCATATCATCTTGATAATCACTATCACCTCTGCGGTGATGTTTTTGCGCTACGGGGCGTCCATGCCTCCGGCTCGTTGAAAAATCAGGATGATCACAATAATGAAATCGCACAGTTATCGCGCGCTAAGCTCTTGTTTATTCATGACATTAGCCGCCAATGCCTCTGCCGAAGTACAAAAAGATGAGACGCTGGTGGTCGCTGCCAGCCGTACCAATCACAGCATCACCGACATGGCGCAGACCACCTGGGTTGTGGAACAGGCTGAAATTGAACAGCAGGTTCAGGGGGGTAAGGAGCTGAAAGAGGTGCTGGCGCAGTTAATTCCCGGCATGGACGTCAGCAGCCAGGGGCGCACCAACTACGGGATGAATATGCGTGGTCGATCCATGATGGTGATGGTGGACGGCGTGCGTTTAAACTCCTCGCGCAGCGACAGCCGCCAGCTGGACTCAATCGATCCGTTTAATATTTCCCGCATTGAGGTCATCTCCGGCGCCACCTCCCTCTACGGCGGCGGCAGTACCGGCGGCTTAATCAATATCGTCACCAAAAAGGGCCAGCCGGAAACGGAAGTCGAGTTCCAGACCGGCCTGAAAACCGGCTTCAACAGCCATAACGATAATGACGAGAACGTCGCAGCGGCGGTGAGCGGTGGCAACGATAACGCTTCCGGGCGCCTGTCAGTGGCCTATCAGCGCTTTGGCGGCTGGTACGATGGCAATGGCGATGAGGTGATCATCGATAACACCCAGACCGGTTTGCAATACTCTGACCGTCTGGACGTGATGGGCACCGGCACGCTGAATATCGACGATCATCAGCAGTTGCAGCTCACCACGCAGTATTACAAAAGTGAATCTGACGGTAAGCACGGCCTTTATCTGGGCGAGAACTTCTCGGCAGTAACGGGCGCGGGCAACGCCTATAACAAAAACAATCTCGACTCCGACCGTATCCCCGGCACCGAACGTCACCTGATTAACCTGCAATATTCCAACACCGATTTCTGGGGCCAGGATCTGCTCGCCCAGATTTACTACCGCGATGAGAGCCTGACCTATTACCCCTTCCCTACGCTTTCCGGCGGTCGGGTCACCAGCATTGGCGCATCGCAGCAAAAAACCGATTTCTACGGCGGCAAGCTCACCATCAACAGCAAGCCGGTGGAGGCATTGACGCTGACATGGGGTGTGGATGCCGAGCATGAAACCTTCGACGCCAACCAGCAATTTTTCGACCTCAGCAAGGCGGCGGCCAGCGGGGGGATGAAGCTGGATAATGCCTATAACGTTGGACGCTATCCGGGCTACAGCATTACTAACCTCGCCCCGTTCCTGCAAAGTAGCTACGACTTCTCCGCGATCACCCTGAGCGGCGGCGTGCGCTATCAGTACACGGAAAACAAGGTCGATGATTTTATTGGCTATACGCAGCAGCAGGCCATTGCCACGGGCAGAGCGACCTCCGCAGACGCCGTGCCGGGCGGAAAGACGGATTACAACAACCTGCTGTTTAACGCCGGTATTCTGGGTCATCTGACCGAACGCCAGCAGCTGTGGTTTAACTTCTCCCAGGGCTTTGAGATCCCGGATCTGGCGAAATATTATGGCTCCGGCACCTATCAGCTGGTGAACGGTCATTATCGCCTGGTCAACAGCGTGAACGTGAACGACTCAAAACTCGACGGAATCAAAGTTGATGCCTACGAGCTGGGCTGGCGTTACACCGGGGATAATCTGCGCACGCAGATTGCCGGGTATTACTCTCTGTCTGACAAAACCATCAACATTAATAAAAGCGACATGACCATCAACGTTGAAGATGACGAACGTCGTATCTACGGTGTTGAAGGCCAAATCGACTATTTCTTCACTGACAGCGAGTGGAGCACCGGTACAAACTTCAACGTCATCAAATCGGAAACCCGCGTCGACGGAAAGTGGGAAAAGCTGACGGTAGACAGCGCCAGCCCGTCTAAAATGAGCGCATGGGTTACCTGGGCGCCGGGCGACTGGACGTTGCGTATGCAAAGCACCCAGACGTTCGACCTCTCTGATGAAGCCGGTAAGAAGATCGATGGCTATAACACCGTGGACTTCTTAGGCAGTTATCTTCTGCCGGTCGGTAAGCTGAGCTTCAGCGTCGAAAACCTGCTGGATGAAGACTACACCACCGCATGGGGCCAGCGCGCACCGGGTCTCTACAGCCCAACCTACGGTGCTGAAAACCTCTATACCTACAAAGGCCGCGGTCGTACCTTCGGCCTGAACTACTCGGTCTTATTCTGATCGTCTCCACTGCCGCCTGCAACGCGGGCGGCAGTTTTTAGCGCAACGGCCCATTTACGTTACACTCTGGATCCTGAGCAACCCACCCGCTACTGCTGAGAGGATCGTCTATGCCTGCACGGGATTTATCCAGAATGGGTGCCGCCAATGTGGCGCTAACGGTCAGTCATAGCGGTCAGGCCGTTATTGAAAAGTCTCCTGTTGGCGCGGTGGAGTTTGGTTTTTATCAGAACGCTGCGACGTCGCTTAACGAGGCGGGCATTGCGACTCCGGCGCTCTTTTCCGCCGATGCCACCCTGCGCAAATTATGCATGGAGTATATTCCTTACCCGGTTGAACAGTCTGATGTCGCCAGTGATGAGGTTCTCACGATGCTGGCACGTCTGCACCGTTATCCGGTGAATACCGCATGGCATTACCACCCGCACTCATGGTCAGAGAGGGCCCTCGAAAAAGCGCTCATCCTGCTGGCGTTACCTGAAAAAAGCGCACGGCAGCTTCAGCAATTTCAGCAGCGTAGTGATGTGCTGTTTAGCGGCCACCGTCTCATTTCAGGGGACAGCAATGCGGGTAACTGGGGAAGAAGAGAAAACGGTGAGGTCGTGCTGTTCGACTGGGAACGGTTTGGAAAAGGGAGTCCTGCTATCGACCTTGCCCCACTTATAAAGGGAATGGGGACGATGCGAGCGTATACGGACCTCGCTGAACGCTACTGCACGTTAACTTATCACCATAGTGTCAATGAATTAACGAGAGAAATTGCCATCGCTAAGGCATGGATTGTCACCGAAGTCATTGTGTTACTTTACGAGCGGCAAAAGAGCGCGTTCTCCTTGTATCAAACCTGGTATCAATCACACCTCCCTGACTGGTTAGAGGACACCGCACGACGATTATGAATACAGTCATACGGGCGACCTTGACAGGCATCATTACCCCGGTGAAAATGCTGTACATTAAAACAGTATTTATAAGGGGTATGTAATGTTCGTTGAACTGGTGTACGACAAACGAAATGTTGCCGGGCTTCCGGGCGCCAGAGAGATCATCCTGGCTGAACTGACGAAGCGAGTGCATCGGATCTTTCCGGATGCCGAGGTGAAGGTTAAGCCGATGCAGGCGAACGGCCTGAATAGCGATGCCAGTAAAAGCGATCGGGAAAAGCTGAACCGTATGCTCGAAGAGATGTTTGAAGAAGCCGATATGTGGCTGGTTGCGGATTAAGCTCAGAAAGCCGCGCACAATCATAGTAGGTGCCGCAGACCGCTTCGTGCCAGAAGCCGTTACTGACCCCTTCATTATGACCTGCCAGGATAAACCTTTTAAGAGTGAGAACGTTTAAAGACGTTTTGGCCGTGTGGCGAAGTAGACAACCGCTGCGCCGATAGCGACGATGAGGGTATCTTCAATCATGCCGCTTCTGGTCTGCCCAATTTCTGCTATGGCTTTTTTGCGTGCCGCAAGTGTGGCATAGGCAAGTGGCACAGCGGCAGAGATAGCGATTGCTGCCCCGGTTTTTTCTTCTCCCTTGGGTGCCAATGCGGCGCCCGCAATTCCTGCACTGGCCACACGCGCTGACAAGCCTAAAAACACGGTGCGGTCTGGCGCAGACTTCATCTTGTCGCCAAACAGCTCACCTGCCCCCATCGCTAATGCGCCAAATTTGAATAACGGACGGTCCAGCAGCATGAGACTCCCCGGAGTGTCGCGTCTGGCAAGGCGTGCTGCTGCGAGGGCCGCCATCGGCGTCATAGAACGGCAGCTGGCGACAACACCAATTAAAGCAGAATATACAAATCTGATTATTTTCATAATTAATCTCCCGGAGAAACAGAATTTTATTAATTATTGAGTGTTATTAGGGGGCAAGGCAGTCACTCCCGGCCTGATTCACGCATGTGTATGGCCACGTTTTTTAAGCGCTTTCATCTGAGTAATCAGTTGCATCCTGCACTGCCCTAAGCCTGTCTTACTGTGTCGGCAGAATGAAAACGTTGACCAGGGTGCAGCTTCCTGTGCAATTTCAACTGCAATAGTCATTATAGATGAATAGCCTGATATAGCTGATGACCCGGAGATATCAGATCTGATTGAGGTCTGACTTGTGAAGGCTGCAACAGAAGCCCTGTGCCAGAGCATTATGCTCAGCATTGGCTCCATGCCCGGCATCGGATAACCGTACTGGGCCCACATAGAAAACGGCCAGCCTGTCGGCTGCTCCGCCAGCGCCACCGTGATAGTAATGAGATAAGCGCTGCCCTTGCCCGGCTAACAAAACGTCCGCTCAGATTTTCAGCGTATCGATCACCGCTCTCAGGGCCGGTGAGACGTTGCGATGGGGATAATAGAGGAACAGCCCGTCCATGCGCAGGCTGAAGCGCTGCAACACCCGGATCAGCGTCCCACGCTCCAGATCGTTCGCCACCAGCTCGACCGGCACATAAGCCAGCCCCAGGCCCAGCCGGGCGGCTTCGGCTTCCATATAGCTGTCAGAAAATGCCCACTGCCCCTCGGGGCGATGGGTGACGCTTTTACCGTCCTGAATGAGCTCCCACTGATAAAGGCCCCCATCGGCAAACTGATAGCCAATACAGGGGTGGGCAACTAAATCCGCAGGCGTCTGGGGAAAGCCGTAGCGGCGCAAATGTTCAGGTGTACCGACCACGGCCATCTCCATGTCAGGCGTAATGCGCACCGCGACCATCCCCTGACCCACCTCCGGCCCCAGTCTGACACCTGCGTCGAAGCGTTCGGTAATGATGTTCACAAACCGGCTCTCATTCATCAGCTCCAGCCGGATATCCGGGTAGCGCTGTTTAAATATCGCCAGCTTCGGCAACAGACATTTATCAATGGCATGCTGACTGGCGTTAATGCGCACCGTACCGGAAGGCGTTTCACGGTAGTGCGCCAGCGTGGCAAGCCCGCTATCCAGAGCATCGAAGGCGGATTCTGTCGCCTGATAAAGTTGCTCCCCCGCCTGGGTCAGGGATAGCCTGCGCGTGGTGCGCACCAGCAGCTGCACGCCCAGCCGCTCTTCCAGCTCGCGAACAGAGCGGCTGATCCCCGACTGGGCCAACCCAAGCCGCCGGGCTGCGGCGGTGAAGCTCCCCTCCCGCGCCACCTGCATAAAGAGATAGAGCTCGTTGTAATTTTCCCGCTTCGCCATAACGCCACCAATTCATAACAATATGATATGAATCTTAGCACCCTTTCCCCTCTAATCATCACTATTACTGCTAACTATACTGGCCTCAACATCACAACACAGCCCGGTACCTCTTATGAAAACATTCACCCAAAAACTGACGGCAGCCATGCCTGCAATGCTGCTATGCGCCTCTTTAAGTGGAGTAACAACCATGAGTTATGCAGAGACAACCAATCCGAACGCCCCGGTGTCGATGGTCACCACATGGGACAAGACATTTGCTGAAAGCAAAAAGGTCGATCACCGTAAAGTCACCTTCCAGACCCGCTACGGCATTACACTCGTGGGCGATCTCTATCTGCCGAAAGACCGGGGCGATCGCAAGCTGGCGGCCATCGCGGTCAGCGGACCGTTCGGCGCAGTGAAAGAGCAGTCCAGCGGTCTCTATGCCCAGACCCTGGCGGAGAAGGGCTTTGTCACCCTGGCATTCGATCCCTCTTACACCGGTGAAAGCGGCGGGCAGCCGCGCAATGTCGCTTCTCCCGACATCAACACCGAAGATTTCAGTGCGGCGGTGGACTTTCTTGGACTACAAAAAGAGGTGGATCGCAACCGCATCGGTATCCTTGGCATCTGCGGCTGGGGCGGTATGGCGCTGAATGCGGCCTCGATGGATACCCGCGTGAAAGCGGTCGCCACCAGCGTGATGTACGACATGAGCCGGGCGATGGGCCACGGCGTGGGTGACGGTAAAGACCGCTACTCGGCAGCCGATCGCCATGCTGTGCTCGAGTATCTGAACGAGCAGCGCTGGAAAGATGCAGAGAGCGGCACCTTTGCCCATGCCGGACATGATATTTATGTCGAAAACGGCAAAGCGACCGCCGCTGAACGTATTCTGCCGGAAGCGTTACCTGCCGATCCGCATCCGGTACTGAAAGAGTTCTTTGATTACTACCGGGTGCCGCGTGGTTTCCACGAGCGCGCCGTAAACTCCACCGGCGCATGGACCGCGACCATGCCGCTGTCGTTCATGAACATGCCGCTTTTGAGCTATGCCAAAGAGATCGCCATCCCGACGCTGATCGTCACCGGTGAAAAGGCGCACTCGCGCTACTTTGCTGAAGATGCCTACAAAGCTGTCGGCAGCAAGCAGAAAGAGCTGGTGGTTGTCCCGGGCGCTAACCATGTCGATCTCTACGACAACGTCGCCGGTAAGATCCCGTTTGCGCAGTTCGAGCAGTTCTTCAAAACCAGCCTGAAGTAATCCTCTCCGTCACCTGTCCCTGGCAGGTGGCGTTGTTTTCCCCCTTCGTGAAATCTGATTATGTCCACACTGAGCCAAACCACACAGAGTAACGAACGCGCGTACTGGGGCGCTATTTTTGCCATGACCCTGTGCGTATTTGTCCTGATTGCCTCGGAGTTTATGCCGGTCAGCCTGCTGACGCCCATTGCCCGCGATTTAGGGGTCACCGAGGGTCTGGCCGGCCAGGGGATTGCCATCTCCGGCGCGCTGGCGGTCCTGACCAGCCTGAGCCTGACCCATATTGCCGGGAATATGAACCGTAAAACGCTTCTGCTGGGTATGACGGCGCTGATGGCGGCGTCCGGGCTGCTTATTGCCTTTGCGTCCAGCTACCTGGTCTATATGGTCGGACGCGCCCTGATTGGGATCGCCATCGGTGGCTTCTGGTCCATGTCTGCCGCAACGGCCATCCGCCTGGTGCCGCAACATCAGGTCTCCCGTGCGCTGGCGATTTTCAACGGCGGTAATGCCCTGGCAACGGTGGTAGCCGCCCCGCTCGGCAGCTATCTCGGAGCCACCATCGGCTGGCGCGGAACCTTTCTGTGCCTGGTTCCGGTGGCAATCATCGCGTTCATCTGGCAGTGCTTTAGCCTGCCGAAGATGGAGAATGACCGGGCGGCACAGGGTACGGTATTGCGCCTTTTCCGCCAGCCTGTGGTGCGCGTGGGCCTGTTAGCCTGCGGTCTGTTCTTTATGGGACAGTTCGCGTTATTCACCTACGTGCGCCCATTCCTGGAAACCGTCACCCACGTCAGCGCCTCCGGCTTGTCGCTGATCCTGCTTACCATCGGTATCGCGGGATTTGTTGGCACGCTGATTATCGCCGGCTTTTTAAATACACGCTTTTACCCGACGTTAATGGCGATTCCCCTGCTGATGGCCACCATTGCCGGAATGTTGATCCTGACCGGGCACAGCGTCTGGATCGTCGCCCTGCTGTTGGGACTCTGGGGTCTGCTGGCAACCGCAGCACCAACGGGATGGTGGACGTGGCTCGCCCGTACTCTGCCCGAGGATGCAGAGGCCGGTGGCGGACTGATGGTGGCGGTGATCCAGCTCTCTATCGCCCTGGGCTCCACGGCGGGCGGCATGGTGTTCGATAACGTTGGCTGGCAAAGCACCTTTGGCGTGAGTGCTATTTTGCTGCTGAGCGCGGGGGCGCTGACATTTTTGACGGCATCTAAAAACCAGTAGAATCAAGAAAATACCCCGGAGCACGCGCCGGGGCAGGAGGATCAGAGAGAAAGCTCAGAATCTTTAATATTGGCAATGGGGCCCAGGATTGAGCTGTCAAATTCGCGTAAGGTTCGGCCTGCGGCAACACGCTCAGGCCAGTCGTGATTTGCCAGCGCGCCGCGCCCAAGTGCAATGAAATCGGCTCCCTTCTCCATGACCTGTATTGCCCGCGCCTCATCGTGGAGACTGCCATTAGCCATAATCGTCAGCTGTGGCGCATATTTACGGGCCAGTTCGACAAGTGAGAGCGGGTTATCAGCAAATGCTGGCTGCCAGGCTTCATACTCCGTCAGGTGCAGATAATCGATACCGGATTGCGCAAGCAGCGAAAATACCACCCGGGCATCGTCTTCCCCATTAGCCCATTTATGGAAGAAGTCGTTCACTTTCCCCTGCGAGATACGGATCCCTACCGGAATATCATGACCTACTCGCTGTCTGACAGACTGAATGACGTCAAGGCTGAGTTGAAGGCGGCCAGCGATGTCCCCGCCCCAGCGGTCAGATCGCGGGTTGGTGTAATCCGTGAAGAACTGATCGAGAAGATAGCCATTGGCACCATGGATCTCCACACCATCAAAGCCAGCGTCGAAAACGGCAGCCGCAGCCGCATCGGCAAAGCTTGTGATAATCTTCTGGATCTCCTCTTCACTGAGTTCACGTGGTACAGGATACTCACCTTTTCCACGATAAAATGACATCTGTTGGCCCACTGGACGAACGGCGCCTGGTGCCACTGTTCCCGTCCTGAAATAGTTCCCCTGCGACAATGCGCCAGCGTGCTGGATTTGGGCAAAAATGTGGCCGTTATGCTTGTGGACTGCGTCGGTGACGTTGCGCCATCCCGCAATCTGTTCCGGGCTGGTTAAGCCAGCCTGAAAAGCATAGGTCTGTGACCATTCCTTATCAATGTAAATACCTTCTGATATCACCAGGCCGAATCCACCCCGGGCGAAGTCTTCGTAGTAAATCGTCATACGATCGCTGGCGATGCCCTCCACTGAGGCGGTGACACGGGTCATGGGCGCCACCACCAGACGGTTTTTTAAGACAACCTTTCCAATATGCCCCGGGGTAAAAAGGGATGATTTGTTCATACGTTACTCCTGATTAATTAAATCGTAAACGCACTATAATCATTGTTTAATCAGGCTTAAACGGGGCAAAATGATAAGGCTGTATAACGTTTATCGTTATAATCACGATGGCCGTTAGATAACTTTTGCGCTGATTCTGATACCGGAGCCGCTATGAATTTGCAGGATGTTTCACTCTTTCTCGTTATCACCGAAACGCGCAGTCTGACGCAGGCAGCGAAACGACAGGGTCTTTCCGCCATGGCCGTTTCAAGACGCCTCGCCTCCCTTGAACACGAGCTGGGAACGCGCCTTTTACAGAGAACGACGCGCTCTGTCTCTTTAACTCAGGAAGGAATGGAATTTCTGCCTTACGCACGGGCGCTTATTGATGCAGAGGCAGGTGCCCGCGCGCTATTCTCTCCCTCAACCCAGGGCGCGTCCGGATTACTGAGGATCACTGCCCCATCAGGCTTTGGAAGACGAAATATTTTGCCTCTGGTTTCTGAACTGTTAGCGGACAATTCAAAGCTGAATATTGACCTTCAACTCAGCGAGAATGTAGTTGATATTGTTGGGAAAGGATTCGATGTCGCCATCCGCATCGCGCCATTAAAAGACTCCACGCTCATTGCCCGCAAAATTACTGATAATCCGCGGATCGTCTGCGCTTCACCCGATTACCTGAAGGCGAATGGCGTACCTCATTTTGTTGAAGATTTACTGCAGCACAGTTGCCTCAGACTCAGCAGCGTGCCTCAATGGCTGTTTGAACGTGATGGTGACGTTATCAGGATCGGTGTTGATGGGCGTTTCAGCTCCGATAACGTCGAAGGAATAAGAGAACTCTGTTCTCACGGACTGGGCATTGCGCAGCTTACCCGCTGGGATGTCATGAAAGAGCTCCACGAAGGCACGCTTGTTGAGATTAATTTTTCTGATGTCAGGCCGCAGGCGTTATCGGTCTGGGCCGTACTGCCAACAACACGTTATCTTCCTCTGCGGGTCAGTATGTTTATCGATAAATTGAAGTCATCGCTGATCTCAACCGCTACGGGCTGAAATATGTCACGACAGATCTCTCTTTTTCAGTCCGGAGATGGCCCCCGCTCAATGCCATATTGCCTTGATTGACGTCCTGACGGGTATGTAAGGCGTTGTTCCGACCGCCGGGCTGATGGCGAAACAAGCCCGTCTCCAGGGGCTGGTGGTCGGCAGCAATCGTATGCGGCAGGACGTTGTCAGAGCGCAGAATCAGACCGGGATCCGCCCCGCCATTTCCGACAGGTTTGAAGGGCTGGCCTCTGTCAGCGAAGCATTCAGCCTCCTTGCGGGCGGAAAGCACTTCGGGAAAATCACAGTTGAATGGTAAGCCATGGATTGCGGCACCTGCATTAATATCGGCTGTACCATGAGCGAATCGCTGAACGATCTGTTTGCTCTGGTGAAATAGGCGCTATATCTCAGACAGGCTGACCTGACGTGGTTGCGTCAGCCTGCTTTATACGCCACCCACTCTTGCCAGACATTTTCTGGGTCAATATCGCGGTAGCCGCGCTCTCTGATCATATCGTTGGCCGCCTCGTCCGGCAGCCGGATGGCCGTAGCACCATCGCGGATTGCCTCTACCTCTTCCTGTGTTAACGCCCGCCTCAGCTCCTGCTCTTTATCAATCAGGACGACGATTAAGGCGGGCACAAAAATAATCTGCATATTTATAATCCCTTAATATGTTTGCCTGCCACTTTATCACTGGCTGTTAAGGTATAGCGCCTGAATCGTGAATTTCATCAGGACGGCAGCTTATGACGCTATAAATCCGGCAAGCCGCTCTGGCAGATGTGGTGCTACTCAGTGCGCTGGGATGCAGTACCTATCGTGCTCACTTTACTCATGTGGGTGTCAGAGGAATAATTGAATGCCTTTTTAAATGAAACAGGCATGCCCGGCATGCCATCTCTCTCTATCTACCTGAAGTGGACATTATTCATTTACGCTGACGTTCAGCCTTTTAGCTTCCATCGTTATTAACTTTTGGGCAACCGTCATATCGCCGCCGTGAACACGATCTATCAGGTTCTGGATGAGCGTAACCATCAAAAAACTTTTGTTAGCAGGAGAGAAATCAGTCATATCGATCCCGCTCTCCTGGAGTTCATGGTGTGCTGCCCTCTCTGTTTCTTCAACAATTTCAGCCGCTTTCTCGTTCATCCGATCAATGTGTGCAAAGACAATACGATTGATCATTTCTATCTGTTCTGGCGTGAAATTTTTTTCCATTATTGTCCCTCGAGAAGGTTAGAAACTCTAAAAATCGGTCATATTGCAACAAATATAATAAATGAATACAGCACCACTTAAATAGTAAGACATTCTTAAGTTTAAAACGGTCAGAGCCTGCTTACGCATCTGTTGCAGTTCATACTTCATGCAACCCCAGACGCCGCGCAGGTTTACCGCCGTGACGCGGTCGAAATCCTCTGCTGTTGCGTCCGCGATCTCTGCCAGCACATTCTGGATCCCGGCGTTGTGGAAGGCGATAACGAGGCGGCCAAAGGTGAGTCGGAGACCCTTTTAATCCTCGCTTCACTGGCGCTGGATATTCAACCTGAACGGGCCGAAGTAGAATTATATCTGTTACGGTACATGGCAGAGCAACGGAGAGATCTTCACACGCAAAAAACAGCAGCATTGGTCTGGCTCAATCTATCTATGCGCCAACCGTTAACTTCCGCAAAAAGGCGCATGACGTCTTCAGCTAAACGTCATGCGCCGCCTGTGAAGGCATCATCCATATTTTAAGGTGAAGGTCATCCCTGATATTTAACTGCTGCCCTCATTCAATTATTGCGTTGCAGCGGCTCACCCTTGCCAGCGTGACTGCCGGATAATATTGCAGAAGTTAAAAGGAGTGAAACCGGGTTCCTTATCCTTAATAACGTCAGCCTTTACGTTACCGAATGTCGTCTGCGGCTTGTGTTTTATACCGTCATAAAATGCCTGAATAATATCCTCTTTAAATGTTGGCGTACGGGGATACTGCTGCGTAACCGCTTTAATATCTGCTTCTGAAAATTTTTCATAATCGATTCCCAGCACATCCATTTCCACGCCTGCGGTAACCAGGGCTATTTCTGGTGCCATGAACTCAGGTATGCCTGGTGTGGTATGAGTGCAATGGCTGTCCATACCTTATCAATGTCGGCAGGAGCGATACCATATCCCTCCAGAAAGGTACGTGCCGCATTGGCGCCGTCTACTTCAAAACGTTTGTCACAGCTGCAATGCTCATGGGTGAGTCCAATGTCATGAAACATACAGCCAATGTACAGCAGCTCACTGTCTACTTTCAGGCCTCTTTCCTGCCCAGCCAGGGCCGCCCAGTAATAAACCCGGCTTGAATGATTAAACAGCAGCTCTGTTTCGGTGTCCCTGATAAATTCCGTGGCTTCTCTGGCCATACGGCTGTCCGGGACGCTGATACCTTTAATTGCAGCACTCATGAATAACTCCTTAGATGGCTATGGTGTACCTCTAAATTAGGGTTTATCATTCATGTCTGCCACCGTACTTTTACGACGAATAAGGACATCTGGATCTATTCAGACGCCGGGAGGAGAAAATGAGTCATACCATAGCCATACTGGCGGTGCCGGGCGTGCAGTTGCTTGATGTAGGTGGGCCTATAGATGTTTTTGCTGAGGCTAACAGAATCCTGGGACGTCAATTTTATCGTCTGTATGTCGTTTCCGTCAGTGGCTCTGCTGTGCAGGCCTCGTCCGGCGTCAGGCTGGCGGCAGATTTTTCACTCGCGGATATTTCAGAACTCGTTCCTGATACGTTTCTCATTGCGGGCGCACCAGGTATGTCTGGTTATACGCCAGAGAGCAATATCCTGGCGGGTATTACCGCTTTATGCGAAAAAAGTGAGCGGTTTGGATCCGTATGTACTGGCGCGCTGCTGCTGGCGCTTACCGGAAAACTCAGCGGTAAGCAGGTCACCACCCACTGGAATTGTGCGGAACTGCTTTCTATCAGACATCCTGAAATAGTCGTGGAAAGCGATGCGCTGTTTATCGCCGATGGTAGGGTGCGTACTGCCGCCGGTGTGACATCCGGCCTCGATCTGGCATTGAGGTTGGTGGAGGAAGATCTGGGGCGGGAAATTGCGGCCGAGGTTGCGGATCAGTTAGTGATGTTCTTTCGTCGGCCTGTTAATCAGTCGCACTTTGTCAGACGAAGCCAACTTTCCCTGAACGGACGCTCAGCACTCCAGGATCTTCAGCGTTGGGCAATTCAGAATATTAAAGAGATTGGCTCGGTTGCCATGTTGGCGCAACACATCAACCTTAGTGAGAGGCACCTTACGCGTATTTTTCGCCAGGAGATCGGTTTGACCCCGGCTCAATGGCTGGAGCGTGAGCGCGTGTCAAAAGCGCGCTTGCTGATTGAAAAAGAGAAGCTGCCCGCGAAAAAAATAGCCGCAGAATGCGGTTTCTCAGGTCCGGATGTCATGCGGCGTGTGTTCAGTCGACTCACAGGCATGACGCCTGCCGCCTATCGGAAGATGGTAGGCCAACAGGAAGACTTCCCCACCCAAGTTTGCCCTAAACTCACTGAATAACGGCTCTGTTGTTGTTAACTCACCCGACAAAGGACACCTGCACCATGCTAAAAATCCTCGGCAAAACCACCTCCATTAACGTGCGCAAAGTGCTCTGGACCTGTGAAGAAGTGGGTCTGGACTATCTGCAGGAAGATTACGGCAGCGGCTTTGCCTCTACAGAAACCGATGCCTTTCGCGCGCTGAACCCGAATGCGATGGTGCCGGTGCTGATCGACAATGATTTCGTGATCTGGGAATCCAACGCCATTTGCCGCTATCTGGTTCGCAAAACCGGGCGGGACGACCTTCTCCCGACAGATCCACAAGCCTGCGCCAACGTCGAACGCTGGATGGACTGGCAGGCGACGGAATTTAATAACGCCTGGCGCTATGTCTTTCCGGCCCTGGGGCGTAAAAACCCGGACTTTAACGATCCGGCGCGAATTGCAGCCGGGATTAAGGAGTGGAACCACCATATCGCGATCCTTGAGCAGCAGCTGCAACGCACCGGGGCATGGGTGGCGGGCGACACTTTTACCCTGGCCGATGTGGTGCTGGGGCTGTCGGTGAACCGCTGGAAGATGACCCCTTTTGAGCATCCACCGGTGCCCGCTATCGAGGCCTGGTTTGAACGCTTAAATCTGCGCCCGGCGTTTATGCGCCACGGAAATAATGGCATGCTTTGAGCATAATGCGCCGGGTAAATAAGCACTTTGTTATCAAGGTTATTTTATTTAATTACTTAATTCTCGCCCACCTCCGGTGCCTTAATAATTAAGTACTATCCTGGACAATCCATGACCAGGCTTTGCTAGCCTGATTATTCAGGCAAAGCTCAAACCGGAGGTATTCTTTGCTGATTAAACTTAAGAAAGAACGAACCCATCAGGAGGATCGTCGTCTTGCCCTCTGGCTGGCGACCTCCGCAGGATTGCTGAATGCCATTGCGCTGGGTGCTTTTGGCTTCTTTCCTTCCCATATGACAGGCAATACCTCACAATTTTCCAGCGAAGTCTCCTCAACGGATCTGAACGATATTATTTTCTTCGCCACCATTATTCTGTCGTTTGTGACCGGGGCAATTATTGCGCGGATAATTGTTTTATGGGGCATCATGCACAATGTGCGGCTCATTTTTTGTCAGGTTTTGTTTATTGAAGGGTTATTACTGGCCGGCGTCTCCCTGCATGAAATCTATTTTCATACCTTCACGACTAACAGGGAAATTATTGTTTTTCTCTGCGGGCTGATGGGGATCCATAATTCCACCTCCACCCAACTTTCCGGTGGACGGGTACGCTCCACCCATATTACTGGCACGTTAACCGACGCAGGCATTTCGCTGGCCTCTGTGGTGGTGGCGATGCTACGCCGGGATTACTCCAAAGATACCGCCGCACAAACCAGCCAGCTTACAACCCACCTCACCACCCTTTTCTCGTTTATTACGGGAGGGATTGCCGGGCTGGTCCTGTTCAGGTGGTTTGGGTTTAATGCGATGCTGGCCCTGGGCTTAATGCTGGTTTTCGTCGCCACCTTCTCCATCATCAGCACCTCGCTGCGGGTGCGAAAGGTTCGCGCTGCACTCAGCAAATAACAGACTCTACTTATTCATTAAGTGACGGTGTCACTTAATGAAATTATCTTTAAGACTATTCTGCCTGCCGGTATCCAGCCCTTACCCCGTAAGGCTTAACCTCATATTTCCGCAGTATTCATAAGGTTAGGAATAATACCGCTTCGCTGGAACCCTTCCCAAACCCTTGCTATAGCTCAAATACCCCTGCCAAAACATGGCATAACAACAGGCAATCGATGGTTGCTATAACGAACGCATGCGCACAGGGAGACACACCGCAATGCATACTTTATTAAAACGCTCGCTGCTTTTTGTCGGCGCCATTATTGTGGTCGTCGCCCTCCTCGTCTGGGGAATTGGGCTGGAGACGATCAAAGCGCGCCAGGTTGACCTGGTTTATCTCGGGCGACAGCATCTGATTTTAGTCTTCTCATCCATGTTCTTCGCCCTGCTGGTCGGTATCCCCAGCGGTATCTTGCTGAGCCGTCCGGCCGCGCGCGGTATCGCCGAATACGTTATGCAGATTTTTAACGTCGGCAACACCCTGCCACCGCTCGCAGTTCTGGCCCTGGCGATGGTGGTGATTGGCATCGGCGATACGCCCGCCATTATCGCCCTGTTCCTCGCCTCGCTGCTGCCGATAGTGCGTAACACCTACGCTGGTCTGTGCTCGGTTCCGGCATCATTACTGGAAGCGGCAAACGGCATCGGGATGACCAAATGGCAGCGTCTGCGCCAGGTGGAGCTGCCTAACGCCTGGCCGGTAATGCTCTCCGGTATTCGTATTGCCACCGCCATTAACGTCGGTACCGCACCGCTGGCCTTCCTGATTGGCGCCAGCAGCTACGGCGAGCTGATTTTCCCCGGCATCTACCTGAATGATTTCCCGACGCTGATCCTGGGCGCGGCGGCCACCGCCCTGTTCGCCCTGATTCTGGATACGTTGCTGGCGGCGCTGGGCCGTCTGATGAGCCCGCATCTCGCGCGATAACAATAATAAGGAGCTTCTATGAGACTATTTACCGGCCTGGCGGCGCTCTGTACCGCCGCGCTCTTTACCAGCCAGGCGCTCGCGGCGCCGTTGATCCTGGCGACCAAGAGTTTTACCGAACAGCATATTCTCTCGGCGATGACCGTGCAGTATCTGCAAAAGAAAGGGTTTGAAGTTAAGCCTCAGACCAACATTGCCACCGTCATTTCCCGTAATGCGATGATCAATAAGCAGATCGATATGACCTGGGAGTATACCGGCACCTCGCTGATCATCTTTAACCACATCAACAAACGCATGTCGCCAGAGGAGTCTTACGAGACGGTGAAACGCCTGGATGCGAAGCACGGCCTGGTGTGGCTCAAACCTGCTGACATGAACAACACCTACGCCTTTGCCATGCAGCGTAAGCGCGCCGAGGCAGAAAATATCAACACCATGTCTGAGCTGGTGGCGAAGATTGAGCAGGTGCGCAAAACCGATCCGGATAACAACTGGATGCTGGGTCTGGATCTGGAGTTTTCCGGGCGCAGCGATGGCATGAAGCCGCTGCAGGCGGCCTACAACATGGAGCTCGATCGCCCGCAAATTCGCCAGATGGACCCAGGTCTGGTCTATAACGCGGTGCGCGACGGCTTTGTCGATGCCGGGCTGGTTTACACCACCGACGGACGCGTTAAAGGCTTCGATCTGAAGGTGCTGGAAGATGACAAAGGTTTCTTCCCGAGCTACGCGGTGACCCCGGTAGTGCGCAAGGATACGCTGGAAGCCAACCCGGGGCTGGAAGAGGCGCTGAATACCCTCTCTGCCCAGCTCAATAACGACGTCATCACCGAGCTGAACAAGAAGGTGGATATCGATCATCAGTCACCGCAGCAGGTCGCCCGTGATTTCCTGCGTAGTAAGCAGCTGCTGTAAGGAGGCGCTATGGATACTATTCACTACATTCTTGATAACTGGGGTTACATCATGACCCTGACCTTCCAGCATCTGTGGCTGGTGGCGCTGGCGGTGGGCTTGGCCATTATTATCGGCGTGCCGCTGGGCATTCTGATCGTGCGTCACAAATGGCTGGCGACGCCGGTGCTGGGGATTGCCACCATCGTGCTGACCATCCCGTCCATTGCTCTGTTCGGCCTGATGATCCCCCTCTTTTCCATGATCGGTCAGGGTATTGGCGCCCTGCCCGCCATTACCGCGGTGTTTCTCTACTCGCTGCTGCCGATTGTGCGTAACACCCATACGGCGCTGGACAGCCTGCCGCCCGGCCTGCGCGAAGCGGGTCGCGGCATCGGCATGACCTTCTGGCAACGCCTGCGCTGGGTAGAAATTCCGATGGCGCTGCCGGTGATTTTCGGCGGCATCCGTACCGCGGTCGTAATGAATATCGGCGTGATGGCCATTGCCGCCGTCATCGGCGCGGGCGGGCTTGGCCTGTTGCTGCTAAACGGCATTGGCGGGAGTGATATTCGTATGCTGATTGCCGGCGCGCTGATGATTTGTCTTTTAGCGATTGTGCTCGACTGGTTACTGCACCGTCTGCAGATCGTTCTGACTCCAAAGGGGATTCGATAATGATAAAACTGGAAAACCTCACCAAACAATTTTCACAGAAGCACGGCCAGACATTTAAGGCCGTAGATAACGTCAACCTGAACGTGCCCGAAGGGGAGATGTGCGTCCTGCTCGGCCCATCCGGCTGCGGCAAAACCACCACCCTGAAGATGATTAACCGGCTGATTACTCCGAGCAGCGGCACCATCCAGATCAATGGCCAGGACACCAGCGAGATGGATACCGTGACCCTGCGCCGCAACATCGGCTACGTGATCCAGCAGATTGGTCTCTTCCCGAACATGACCATCGAAGAGAACATCACCGTCGTACCGCGCATGCTGGGCTGGGATAAAGCCCGCTGTAAAACCCGCGCCGAAGAGCTGATGGATATGGTGGCGATGGATCCGCATAAGTTCCTCAACCGCTATCCGCGGGAGATGTCCGGTGGTCAGCAGCAGCGTATCGGCGTGATTCGCGCCCTGGCGGCGGATCCTCCGGTACTGCTGATGGATGAGCCTTTCGGTGCGGTGGACCCGATTAACCGCGAGGTGATCCAGAACCAGTTCCTCGAGATGCAGCGCAAGCTGAAAAAAACGGTGATGCTGGTGAGCCACGACATCGACGAGGCGCTGAAGCTGGGGGATCGTATCGCCGTCTTCCGCCAGGGGCGCATTGTCCAGTGCGCCAGCCCGGACGAACTGCTGGCGAAACCGGCCAATGAATTTGTCGGCTCGTTCGTTGGCCAGGACCGCACCCTGAAGCGTCTGCTGCTGGTCTCCGCGGGCGATGTCACGGATCAACAGCCAACCCTGACCGTGCGCCCGGCCACGCCGCTGCCGGAAGCCTTCGCCATCATGGACGACAACGACATTCGCGCCGTCACCGTGGTGGATGAAAACGGCAAACCGCTGGGCTTTGTGAAGCGCCGGGAAGCGCGCAATGCCACCGGCACCTGCGCCGATCTGCTCCACCCGTTCCGCATGACCGGCAAAGCGGAGGACAACCTGCGCGTGGTGCTGTCACGGCTGTATGAGAGCAACACCAGCTGGATGCCGATTGTTGATGAAGAGGGGCGCTATAACGGCGAAATTTCTCAGGACTATATTGCGGAATACTTAAGCTCCGGCCGCACGCGCCGGGCGCTGGATATTCACAGCGACAGTTGATATTGTCAGCCGGGCCTTGCCCGGCTCTTCGCATTGCTAACCCCGCGTTTTCCCGTCAAAATATTGTATCTTCCTCATTTACGCGTAACCCATGCATCGACTCCATGCTTACCCTGACATCCGCGCGATGTTTCGCCGGTTGCTGATCGCCAGCGTCATTGGCGTGCTGGCGGCCCTGGCCGTGGCCCTGTTCCGCCATGCTCTCTATTTACTGGAGTGGCTGTTTCTGAGTAACGAAAGCGGCAGTCTGGTGAATGCCGCCAGCGCCCTGTCGCCCTGGCGACGCTCACTGACCCCTGCCCTCGGCGGGCTGGCTGCCGGGCTGCTGCTGTGGGGATGGCAAAAAAAGACCGCGCAGCGGCCCCATGCGCCCACCGACTATATGGAGGCGCTGGAAACGGGTGACGGACAGTTTGACTACGCAGCCAGCCTGGTCAAATCCCTGGCGTCGCTGCTGGTCGTCGCCAGCGGCAGCGCCATTGGCCGGGAAGGGGCAATGATCCTGCTGGCCGCCCTCGCCGCCTCCTTTTTTGCCCAGCGCTTTACCCCCAAAACGGAATGGAAACTGTGGATTGCCTGCGGTGCCGCCGCCGGGATGGCCAGCGCCTACCATGCCCCGTTAGCCGGAAGCCTGTTTATTGCTGAGATCCTGTTTGGCACCCTGATGCTGGCCTCGCTCGGCCCGGTGGTGATTGCCGCCGTGGTCGCCCTGCTCACTACACGCCTGCTCAGCCCCGGCGCGAATACGCTCTATGAGGTACACCTCAGCGAAACGCTGACCGGGGTGGATTATTCATTGATCGTGGGAATGGGCCTACTGGCCGGCATCTGCGGCCCGGCGCTAATGTGGCTCATGGCCTTCAGCCATTCCCTGTTTCTCCGCCTTAAGCTCTCTCCGCCCTGGCAGCTTGCGCTGGGTGGTCTCATCGTCGGCCTGCTGTCGCTGCTGACCCCTAAGGTCTGGGGAAATGGCTACAGCGTGGTACAGGGATTCCTGCTGGCGCCGCCGCTGCTGTCGGTCATTGTGGGGATATTTATCTGCAAGTTGCTGGCAGTGCTTGCCAGCAGCGGCTCTGGCGCACCAGGTGGGGTTTTCACCCCAACGCTGTTTGTCGGCATGGCGACCGGTATGCTGTTTGCCCAGTTGTTTATGCTGTGGTTGCCCGGCGATGAAACCGAGATTTTACTGGGGCTGGCAGGAATGGCGACGCTGCTTGCCGCCACGACGCACGCGCCAATCATGTCGGCGCTGATGGTTTGTGAAATGACCGGGCAGTATGTTCTGCTGCCCGGTTTGCTGATCGCCTGTGTGGTGGCGTCGGTTTTATCGCGAACGTTACGCCACGACTCGATCTACGGCCATCACCCCGCCGAAGGCAGAGAGGTCGATATAGTGCGCTAAGTCGCGCTGCTCGGCGCGCGGCAGGTACGGCAGTTCACCCACCAGTGGCGCCGGCAGCTTTTTGCTTAACACATCGATAATTTCGGCGTAGTGCGCCAGGCCCGGATTGATGCGGTTCGCCACCCACCCCACCAGCGGCAGGCCATCATTGGCGATGGCCTGGGCGGTCAGCAGGGCGTGGTTGATACAGCCCTCCTGAATGCCGACCACCAACAGCACCGGTAATTGCTCTTGTACCACCCATTCGGACAGCGGACGCAGATCGTTCATCAGGCTGCGCCATCCGCCGGTCCCTTCAACGACCACGTGATCCACTTGCTCGCTCAGGCTGGCAAGCCCGTTCGATAACAGGGTGTAATTCACCAGCCCACTGTGCGCCACGCTGCTCTCATCTTCGCTAAGCGCAATGGGGTTAATGGCATGATAAGGCAGTTCTAAAGAGGAGACACTTTGTAGCACCAGCGCATCTTTATTGCGCAATCCCTCTGGCGTCTCTTTACTCCCTTTGGCTACCGGCTTGTACCCTGCAACACGCTTTCCGCTGGCCATCATGGCTTGCAGCAAGGCGCGGGACACCACCGTCTTGCCGACAGAGGTATCAGTACCCGTTACAAAGAAACGCTTAAGCATCACTGACTCCACCGTTATGCTCTGAAAATATAAATGAAGGAAATAATTCAGTGGAGGAAGTCTAAGGTATGCGCTATCCGCCCGGTTTGAGATAGCGCAATTTTTGGTAAGACTGTAAAAAACAGTTAACCCTGCAACAGACGAATCAATAGTGAACCGTTATACATCGCATCCTTCACCAGCGCCGCACCGGCCATCGTCCCCTGATTGGTGAACTGAGTACTTTCCACCACGATGTGTTGGCTATAGGCCGGCAAGGACTGCTGGCGAATGGAGTCGGCGATTGCCGGGAAGAGCACATCCGACGCCTGGCTCAGGGGCGAGCCAATCAGGATTTTCTGCGGGTTAAAGAGGTTAACCATAATGGCAATAATCCGCCCGACGTTAGTGCCGACGCCAGTGATGATATCTTTTGCCAGCAGATCGCCCTGCTGCGCGGCGGCGCAGAGCGACTCCACCGTCAGAGGCTGGCCGTGGAGCGCCGAGCTCATCGACTGGCCGAGCCGGAGCTGGGCCAGCTCCAGCACGCTGTCAACGCTGGCGATAGTCTCCAGACAGCCGTGGTTACCGCAATAACAGCGCTTGCCATAAGGATCGACCTGGGTGTGACCAATCTCCACCAGGCTGCTGCTGCCCGCATGCAGCAGGCGCCCATCGGTGATCACCCCGGCTCCCACGTTGTGGTCGATCACCACCTGAATCACGTCGCGCGCGCCGCGAGAGGCACCGAACAGTGCCTCGGCCATCGTCCAGGCGCTGATATCATGCTGAATATAGACCGGCACGCCGGTGTGATTTTTCAGCACCTCGCCCAGCGGCATCTCTTTGACGTCGTCGTAAAATGGCATCCGGTGGACAATCCCATTTTCCGTATCAATGATACCGGGCATGGTGATGGCAATGGCGGTGAGGCGCTCCAGCTTCTGCTGATGATGAATGAAGAACTGATCGATCAGGGCGGTGATCCGCACCTCCAGCGGCTCGGCAGCGTGCAGTTCAAGCGGCAGCCGGTCTTCCACCACCAGCTTGCTGCTGAGATCGCGCAGCGCAAGGTAAATTTCACCGCGGCTGATGCGCAATGAGAGGTAGTGCCAGGCTTCGGTTTCCACCACCAGCCCAACGGCCGGACGGCCACGACTGCCCGGCTCCTGAATTTCTGTTTCCTGTACCAGGTGAGCTTCGAGCATCTCACGCACAATCTTGGTGATACTGGCGGGTGCCAGTTGCGCAAGACGAGAAAGATCGATGCGCGAGACCGGCCCAAGCTGATCAATCAGGCGATATACTGCACCTGCATTGGTCTGCTTAATCTGATCAATATGCCCTGGCTGACTATCAG
This sequence comes from Leclercia sp. GHBNCSD, assembly GCF_055805075.1. Taxonomy (NCBI): domain Bacteria; kingdom Pseudomonadati; phylum Pseudomonadota; class Gammaproteobacteria; order Enterobacterales; family Enterobacteriaceae; genus Leclercia; species Leclercia sp. GHBNCSD. Next base: position 253,260 of record NZ_JBQVYO010000002.1, read on the forward strand.
CAACCACCACGTACTCCCTTATTTTCGCGCTTCGAAATAAACTGTGGGCTATGGTGAAGCACTTCTACAGTAATCGTCAAATTTTTACTTAGCCTTGTGATTTACAGCACATTTTTACCCGCATTTTTTGCCGGTCAGCGCCCTGACGAGGCAGCGATCAGCAGATCTTTGAACCGCTGTGCCGCCGCGCTGAGTTCATGGTGTTTTGACCATACCAGCCACATCTCTGAAACCGCGTCCGGTTCGGCGAGCGCCACCCAGCGCATCTCATGAAGCTGAAGCCGCCTGAACGAGGCCGGCAGGATCGAGACCCCCAACCCCGCCGCCACCAGTCCGATAATGGTCATCGCCTCGCCCACCTCCTGGGTAATCATCGGGTTTACCCCATAGCGCCGCAGTAATCCCAGAATGTCGTCGTACAGACCGGTGCCAACGTGCGGGTCAAAAAAGACAAACGGCTCCTGCGCCAGCTCCGTCACCGAGATTTCAGCTCTTGCCGCCAGAGGGTGACCGCGGTGGACCATCGCCAGCAGCGGCTCCCGCAGCACCCGCTGCCAGGCCAGCGTCTCCGGCAGACGGGTATTGCGCATCAGGCCAAGATCGAGCGAGCCTTCGCTGAGGGGAACAATCTGCTCCCGGGTGTTGATCTCCCGGGTCTGGATATGCACATCCGGCGACAGGCGGCGAAACGACGAAAGGGTATGTGAGATGGCGCTAATAAAGGGCGCGGAGGAGGTAAACCCGATGCGTAGCTCGCCAGTTTCGCCATGGTGAAGGCGTTCTGCCCGGGCGGCCGCTTCCTCCACCATGCTCAGGATCTGGCGGCTGTCCGCCAGAAATTGTCGCCCTGCGGGGGTCAGCCCGACGCTGCGGTTGGTGCGCGCCAGCAGGCGAGCGCCTACCTGCTGCTCAAGAACCTGGATTTGCTGGCTGAGGGGCGGTTGGGAGATATTGAGCCGCGCCGCCGCGCGCCCAAAATGGAGCTCCTCCGCGACGGCGACAAAATAGCGCAGATGACGCAGTTCGATATTCATATTTTAAATGTATCATTTGAGATTATTAATATATTAGACAGAATATTTACAATTTCCTACCCTGATCCTTGTGGTCATACCCGTCACCAGAAATCACGGGGATGTTGAAGCAAGGAACTTACGTGAGTCGGACTACAACGGCTGATATCGCCCCGAACAATGATATCGATCTCCTCCCCAACAACGCGCAACCGGTTCGGTTTATCAAACGCGGCACCCCGCAGTTTATGCGCGTCACGCTGGCGCTTTTCTCCGCGGGGCTAGCCACCTTTGCCCTGCTCTACTGCGTGCAGCCGATCCTGCCGGTGCTATCCCAGGAGTTTGGCGTCTCCCCGGCCAGCAGCAGTATTTCCCTCTCAATCTCGACCGGAATGCTGGCGGTCGGCCTGCTCTTTACCGGCCCGCTTTCGGACGCTATCGGACGTAAGCCGGTGATGGTCACCGCACTGCTGCTGGCGTCGGTCTGTACCTTGTTGTCGACGATGATGACCAGCTGGCACGGGATATTAATCATGCGCGCGCTGATCGGGCTTTCGCTCAGCGGCGTGGCCGCGGTGGGTATGACCTACCTCAGCGAGGAGATCCACCCCAGCTTTGTCGCCTTCTCGATGGGGCTCTACATCAGCGGTAACTCCATCGGCGGCATGAGCGGGCGGTTGCTGAGCGGGGTCTTTACCGATTTCTTCAGCTGGCGGGTAGCGCTGGCGGCGATCGGCTGCTTTGCCCTGGCCTCCGCGCTGATGTTCTGGAAAATTCTGCCGGAGTCGCGCCATTTTCGCCCCACCGCGCTGCGGCCCAAAACGTTGCTGATTAACTTCCGCCTGCACTGGCGCGATCGGGGTCTGCCCCTGCTGTTTCTCACCGGTTTTCTGCTGATGGGCTCGTTTGTCACCCTCTTTAACTACATCGGCTACCGGCTGATGCTCTCGCCGTGGCATCTGAGCCAGGCGCTGGTGGGCCTGCTTTCGGTGGCCTACCTGACCGGCACATGGAGCTCACCGAAAGCCGGGGCGATGACCACCCGCTTCGGGCGTGGGCCGGTAATGATCGTTTCCACCGGCGTGATGCTGGCCGGGGTTCTGCTGACGTTGCTCGCTAACCTGTGGGTGATTTTCGCCGGGATGTTGCTCTTCTCCGCCGGTTTCTTCGCCGCTCACTCGGTTGCCAGCAGCTGGATCGGCCCGCGCGCCCGTCGTGCCAAGGGCCAGGCCTCGTCGCTGTATCTGTTCAGCTACTATCTGGGCTCCAGCATCGCCGGGACGCTCGGCGGCGTGTTCTGGCACCAGTATGGCTGGAACGGCGTGGGCGGGTTTATTGCGCTGATGTTGTGTGCGGCGCTGATGGTGGGCAGGCGTCTTCATTGCCGTTTGAAATAAGATCACAATCTGGTTAATACCAGGAGCAAATCTAATCTTGCCGTTAGTGGCAACCCCGTCCTGGTGCGAAACAAGTTCGGGGTTTTTCGTTTTTAATCATTCTAAATTCTATATCAAGCATTAATAAACAATGCCTTAAAGCATGTTGTTCATTTACTCATCATTGCTTATAAGTTAGGCTTCCAATGGATTACCCATATACATGATAAGGAAAATCAATTATGGCAATACCGGCTTATCTTTGGCTAAAAGACGATGGCGGCGCTCTCATCAAAGGGTCTGTAGATGTAAGGCACCGTGAGCAATCTATAGAAATCACATCATTCAGCCATAATCTGTATATCCCGACCGATAGCAATACGGGAAAACTTACAGGGACACGCGTACACGGTGCCCTGATGTTCGAAAAGGAGTTTGATAGTTCATCCCCTTATCTCATGAAAGCTGTAGCCACCGGGCAAACTCTTCAGAGTGCCGAATTTAAATGGTATCGCATCAATGATGCAGGCCAGGAAGTTGAGTATTACAACATGTTCCTGGAAGGGGTGAAGATTGTATCAGTCACACCAATGATGCATGACACAAAAACTGTGATAAATGCAGGTCACCTTGAGCAGGTACATTTACGCTACGCTAAAATCACGTGGACGTTCAAGGACGGAAATATTCAGTATTCCGACGCATGGGCAGAACGTGTAACCGGGTAACTATGCATGGATAGTGTTGAAGAACTTAACGGGACGTATTTCTATAAGGGATACTCCAACCTTTCTGCCGGAGAGTTGCTCTTTTGGATTTTCCTTGATGAAGCGGCTGAACAGTTCGGAACAAGCGATCTTTTAACAGTTGGGCTAATTTTGCCTGGTCAGCCTGAAATAGTGACAAGAGGCAAACCTGGAGGGACAACCCCAGGAACATCACTACTCAGTTCACAGTTACGTCATTGGCTAAATATTGAAACCAGACGCTTACCCACCCTGACTAACTCAAGTATCAGAAGAATGAAGTTTGCCTATGTTACTAATCTCGGGGCATTTGTAGGAAGATGGATTCCAGTCCTTGGGATTTTTGTTATTGCTGCCGATATCTCAGCCATCGCTTATAAGGCGACAATGAAATACAACACCATAGCCAGAGGAAACGACAAGTTATGGTGACAAATGAAGATGTGATTACTTGGTACTGTGAAAAGTTCAACAAGCCTGCCTTGTTCACCAGGAAGTCATGGCCCGTAACTCTTGATACCAGCCTCTCCACAGGTGATTACGTTTGGGCGAGTGAAACAGGGGCAGACATCATGAGGGAATATTTTCAACGTTTTGATGTGGACCCTGCAAACTTCGACTTTTACCGATACTGGCCTGAGGAGACATTTATCCTTTACTCTTTATTCACTAGTGGAAAGGACGACGATGAACCCGAACCGTTAACACTTCGTATGCTTTCTGAGTCTGCAAAGGCAGGCAGATGGTTATATGACTGACAAGCTAAAGGGCTTTTTATTCTCCTTTGTCATATTCGCTCTGCGCTATTGCCTGGCCCCCTTCTTTGACGTGCATAAGTTGAATGCATGACAAGCGCATGAATCGCGTTACACTCCCCTGATTACTTCCTACTGAACGAGAACAACAACTATGCAGAAAAACGATTCTTATCAGCAACTCACCCGCACCTTCCAGCGTCTCTCCCGCTTCTCGCACCTCTCCGCCATCGCCAGTTGGGACATGTTCACCATGATGCCTCCCGGCGGCAGCGCCGCACGAGGTGAAGCCCTGGCGGAGCTGAGCGTCCTGCAACATCAAATCCTGACCGATAAAAACGTGGCCGACTGGCTGCGTAACGCCGAAAGCGAAGATCTTAACGACGTTGAACAGGCCAACCTGCGGGAGATGAAACGCCACTATCAGCAGGCTGCGCTGCTGCCGGAATCGCTGGTTGAAGCAAAATCGCTGGCGGGCAGCAAATGCGAGCATGCCTGGCGCACCCAGCGTCCGGCGAACGACTGGCAGGGTTTTGCCGTCAACCTGAAAGAGGTGGTGAAACTGAGCCGGGAAGAGGCCCGTCTGCGTGCCGAAGCCAAAGGCTGCACCCCTTACGACGCGCTGCTGGATATCTTCGAGCCGGATATGACCAGCGCCCGGCTGGATGAGCTGTTTGGCGATCTCAAAACCTGGCTGCCGGATCTGCTGGCGCAGGTGGTCGAGAAGCAGGCGCACCACGCCTTCGTGCCGCCGCAGGGCCCATTCCCCACCGCCATCCAGCGTGAGCTGGGGCTGGAGGCGATGAAGAGCCTTGGATTCGACTTTAATGCGGGCCGTCTGGACGTCAGCGCTCACCCATTCTGTGGCGGCGTGCCGGAAGATGTGCGCATCACCACCCGCTACAACGAAGACGAACTGTTAAGCGCCCTGTTTGGCGTGATCCACGAAACCGGCCATGCGCGCTATGAACAGAACCTGCCGCGCAACTGGCTCGGTCAGCCTATCGCCCTGGCGCGTTCTACCGCTATCCACGAATCCCAGAGCCTGTTCTTTGAAATGCAGCTCGGACGCAGCAAGGCATTCCTCAACCACCTGCTCCCGGCCGTCCATGAACGTTTCGGCACCCAGGCGGCCTTTACGCCTGAGAATTTTGTCGCCTGGAACCAGCGGGTGAAGCCTGGCTATATCCGCGTGGATGCCGATGAAGTGAGCTATCCGGCACACGTCGTGCTGCGCTATGAAATTGAGCGGGCGCTGATTAACGGCGAAATCGAGGTGGAGGACATTCCGGCGCTGTGGGATGAAAAAATGCAGGCCTGGCTGGGCTTATCAACAAAAGATAATTACCGCAACGGCTGTATGCAGGATATCCACTGGACCGACGGTGGCTTTGGCTACTTCCCGTCATACACCTTAGGCGCTATGTACGCCGCTCAGTTGTTCAGTGCGGCCAAAACCGCGCTACCGGGACTGGACGCATCCATCGCCGCCGGGGATTTCAGCGCCCTGTTCGACTGGCTGCGCCAGAACATCTGGCAGCACGGCAGCCGTTTCACCACCGCCCAGCTGATTGAGCAGGCGACCGGGGAAGATCTCAACGTCCGTTATTTCCGCGAACATCTTACCTCCCGCTATCTGTAACCTTCCTCGCCGGGTCATCGACCCGGCGTTGTACATACCGTTACACGCCGATACCAAACACTCACGGAAGCCCCGAAATTTCAGGGATATAGTTCTTTCAACGGCCCCGCAGTGGGGTTAAATGAAAAAACCAATTCGAGGGTAAGATGATGAAAAAAGTATTAGCTCTGGTTGTTGCCGCTGCTATGGGTCTCTCTTCTGCTGCATTCGCCGCTGACGCTGTTGCCAACACCGCGGCTCCGGCTGCCACCTCTACCGCGGCACCGGCTGCGAAAACCGTGCAGCATAAAAAACACAAAAAAGTCGCAGTACAGAAAGCGCAGGCGGCTAAAAAGCACCATAAAAAAGCTGTGAAAAAAGAAGAGGCCGCACCTGTAGCCCAGAAAGCGCAGGCAGCAAAAAAACACCATAAAAAAGCAGTGAAACACGAAGCTGCTGCTCCAACCGCAAAACCGGCTGCATAAGCCCGCTTAGCTTAACGTGTCCGCGACGGGCACGTTGGTCATCGGCGCTGTACCGGCAAGGTGGCAGCGCCGTTTTTTTATCCGGAGGGCGTTATGTTGCAGCGCTATCGGTTTGAGGTAATTCTTGTCACGCTTATTTTATGCGCACTTGTCGCGGGTGTGTTTTATATTTCCTGACTGTAGTACGCTGATTTTACTCCCACTTTCGCGCTGTCCCGTCTATAGTTAATTACCAGGGTTCATATTTAATAATCATAATTAATCCCTTTAGAGTGTGATATGCGTAAATCTGTTGCGATTGTGCTGGGAACATTTTTTCTCTTTTCTGGATTAAGTCATGCGGACGATGGCGACAACGAGGCCGCGAACGCCAAAGAGATTCAAACGCTCTTTTTTGGTCATGACGATCGCACGCGTGTCGCCGATCCCTCCCGCGCGCCGTGGGAGGCCATTGGCCAGCTGGAGACGGCCAGCGGAAACCTCTGTACCGCCACCCTCATCACCCCTCGACTGGCGCTGACCGCCGGACACTGTCTGCTGGTGCCGCCGAAAGGTAAACCGGATAGGGCCGTTGCCCTGCGCTTCATCTCGCAAAAGGGGAGCTGGCGTTATGAGATCCACGGCATTGAAGGCCGCGTCGATGCCTCATTAGGCAGACGGCTGAAAGCCGATGGCGATGGCTGGATTGTGCCGCCCTCTGCCGCCTCGTGGGATTTTGGTCTGGTAGTGTTGCGCAACCCGCCGTCGGGGATCACCCCGCTACCGCTGTTTGCCGGGGATAAAGCGGAGCTGACCGCCGCCCTGAAAGAGGCCGATCGCAAGGTGAGCCAGGCGGGATACCCGGAAGATCATCTGGATGTGCTGTACACCCATCAGGACTGTATCGTCACCGGCTGGGCGCAAAACAGCGTGCTGTCCCATCAGTGTGATACCCTGCCCGGCGACAGCGGTTCGCCGCTGATGCTGAATACCGCCGCAGGCTGGCAGCTTATTGGCGTTCAGAGCTCGGCCCCGGCGGCAAAAGATCGCTGGCGGGCCGATAACCGCGCCCTGTCGATCACCGGTTTTCGCGACAAGCTGGCAGAGCTGGCCCAGCAGTGACTTAACACTGGCGCTGCTGCCGTAGCGCCATAATCGCCTCTATCGGCATCGGCTGACTGTACCAGTAACCCTGCAGCTGATCGCAGCCCGCCAGACGCAGCAGCTTCATCTGTTTTTCGTTCTCCACCCCTTCTGCGACTACCGTCATCCCCAGCGCGGTGGCAATGCGCACCGTACCGCTCACCAGCGCCGAGGCCTGTTCGTCATGATCCACCAGCCCGGCCAGGGATTTATCTATCTTGATGGTATTGAAGTTAAAGCGGCGCAAATAGCCGATACTGGAGTAGCCGGTACCGAAATCGTCCAGTGCCACCGCGATACCCTGCGCCTTGAGATTATTGATGGCTGAGCGTGCCCGCTCGGGATTTTCCAGCACGTAGGTTTCGGTTACTTCCAGCTGCAGGCGCGTAGGGGGAAAGTGGCTGAGGGCCAGCGCGCCTTCCACTTTGGCTTCAAATTCGGGATCACGAAACTGCGCCGGGGAGATGTTGACCGAGAGTTTTAAATCCGTGTATGGCTCCAGATCCTGACAGGCCCGGCTGAGGACAAACTGCCCCAGGCCGTAAATCAGACCGCTGGTTTCGGCGACGGTAATAAACTCATCCGGCGCCAGCGGCCCCTGGGGACGCCGCGGCCAGCGCACCAGCGCTTCCACGCCGACCATTTTCTGGCTGCGGGCATCGATGATCGGCTGATACCAGACGTCAAACTCATTGTGTTCCAGACCATGACGGATCTGCCCCTCAATGGCCAGCCGACGCTCGCGAACGTTGTTCAGCTCGGCATCATAGTACGTCACCCGCCCCTTGCCGGTAATTTTCGAGTGGTACATAGCAATATCGGCGCGACGGAACAGCTCGGTGCTGGTGCACTCCACCAGCGTGCCGCTGGCGATGCCGATACTGGCGCCAATGTGGATGGAACGCTCACCAACAATGATGGGCGAGTGGAGATAATCAAGCACAAAGCCGGCAAACGCCGAGGCCAGCGCTTCGGCGTTGTCGCCCCCGATGGTCATGGCAAACTCATCGCCGCCCATGCGGGCCAGCATGCCGTCTTTGGGCACATTGTCACGCAGCGCGCCCGCGATGATGACGATCAGCGCATCGCCCACCTCATGGCCGTAGATATCATTGACGTCCTTAAAGCCGTCGAGATCGATAAACACCACGCTTTTGCGATCGGTATCGCCGCGCTGGCTCACCCGCTCCAGCTCTTCAATCAGCGCCCGGCGATTGGGTAGATGACTCAGCCAGTCGGTGCGCGCCACCGACCGTGCCAGCGTCTCCCCCCGCGCCAGTTTATACAGCCCCACGCAGCTGAAGAGGATAAACAGCAAAATCAGCGTCGCGGTGAGCAAGACGATCTGCGTGATGTCGAGGGAGGCCGCTTTCGCCGCTGCGGCCCCCGGTAGGCGCGGCTGCCACGAGAGATAGCCCAGCACTTCGCCGGAGGAGCTTTTTAGCGGCACACTGACGTCGCTCACCCGCTCTGGCGTAAAGGTCAGGTTGTCGATCTGAAACGTATTTCCGAGATCGCGCAGGATTTGCGGGTTGATATGGCGGGTAATCACCAGAAAACGACGGGTATTGTCCCCCACCCGCAGGCTGCCAATCGTCGGGCGTATCAGGCCAACGCCAACAAAAGCAATCCCCGCCCGGGTACGGGTGATCCCGGCGTAGATGTTTTTATCCGAGCGCAGGGCGTTGGTATGCATCAGGATCAGCGATTTCAAACCGTCGCCAAAGAAGTCGAGGTTTTTTTCGGCAAAAGGCTGGCCTTTGAACGATCCCCACAGCACCCGAAACCGTTCGTCGAGTACAAAGGTGCCGTCATAGAGGTTATTCACCTTGTAGCCTGCGCCCCAGGTGTTGTAGAGCCAGTCGATGTCGAGCGCCGGGCGATAGGCCTCCCGCACGGCATCGTCCCAGACCGCGTTATCAATCACCAGCGACCAGACCCGGTTCACCGATGTCTGAATAGCGCCCTCTACCGAGAGCGCGGTGCGCTGCTCGTCGATTTCGTTGGCTTTACTGCTGATAAGGTTGAGGGAGAGGTAGAGCAAGGCGACCACAGAGAAAATTAAGCCGACCCCTGCCATGAAGATCATGGCAAACAAGGTCCTGGCAGAAGGAATTTTATGCCAGCTTAAAGGGTTACGCATTCAGTCACCGTCCTTTTTTATGCCCTCCGTCTAAGCGTAATACAGGAGATAAATTTCGCTGCCCGTAATGACAGGCAGCGACGTTATCAGGCCAGTTTTATCATGATCATTCCGGCGAGGAGCAGCACCAGGCCAATCCACCCTTTTTGATTCAACCGCTGCCCAAACAGGATCCAGCCTGCGGCAAGCGTTGCCGCAATACCAAACCCGCCCCACAGGGCATAGGCGACTGACAGATCAATCCCCTTTACCGCCTGCGACAGGGCGCTGAAGGCGCCCAGTACCGCGGCAATCGACAGCAGGCCGTAGGTTTTGCGGCGAAAACCGTCTGAGAATTTCAGCAGAACGTTGGCAATAATTTCGAGCGCGATAGCCAGGGCTAACCAGGCGGCATGGATCCACTCAAACTGCTGCATGGGTCACCTCCGCACGCGATTTTGCCGGTTTTCGGGTGCCGGATTTAATTAATATGATGCCTGCCACCAGCGTCGTCAGCCCGGCCATTTTCATCAGGGAAAGCGACTCATCAAACAGCAGCACGCTGAACAGCGTAATTAACAAAATACCAATACCTTCCCATAACGCGTAGGCCACGCCCAGTGCGATTTTTTTAACCGCAAAACTGAGGAAAATATAGGACAGCGCAATCATCGACAGCATTAAAATATAGCCGCTGTGACTGCCGGTGACGCTGGCCCATTTCATGGAGAGGGTGCCGGTTATTTCAGCAACGATAGCAAGACCTAAGAGGATCCAGTAAAACATGTTTTTCTCCTGCTTGAGAATATAATCCTTCGCGGCTAGCCAGTAACGGCAGCCGGATAAAAAAAACGTAACAGATTAGCCGGACGCAATGCGCCAGCTCAGGCAGAGAGAGGGTCTACAGCGCGTTGCGCCAGTGTTGCTCGCCAGACGTAAGGCAAAAAGAGGAGAACAGAGCGGGAGTGATTTTTGATAAAGCGGTGCTGAACAGATTGTCCATAAAATTACAATTATCTGCGGTGTTGCTTCTCGTCAGTGCAGATGAAAATTGTCTCCAGTAGTTAAACACAGCTGATTTCTACCATAAGCCAGGATTTTACTCAAAGCATTTTCATTTCTTTACCCTCATCGTTTGCGTTTGGTTAATTTATTAAGCGTGCTGCGCCGCTAGAATAAATATAAAGGACATTATCAGGAGCCAGCATGGCGAAACCCATTATTACCCTCAACGGATTAAAAATAGTCATTATGCTTGGCATGCTGGTGATTGTACTTACCGGGATCCGTTTCGCGGCAGATATTATCGTGCCCTTTATCCTGGCGCTGTTTATCGCCGTGGTGCTTCAGCCTGTTGTGCGAAGACTGGTGCGGCTTCGTCTGCCACGCGTGCTGGCTATCACCCTGCCGATTGTGCTTATCGTGGTGCTGATGGCTTTGCTGGTGGCTTATCTCGGCACCTCGCTGAATGAACTGGCCCGCACCCTGCCGCACTATCGCACCTCGCTGGCCGTTCCGCTGCTGCATCTTGAGCCCTGGCTGCAGCGGGCCGGAATTGAGGTGTCGATGGAAGAGCTGCTGAAATATATTGACCCCAATGCCGCCATGACGCTGGTGACCGCCCTGCTGGCCCAGCTCTCCAGCGCCATGACCTCCATTTTTCTTTTACTGCTGACCGTGGTCTTTATGCTGCTGGAGGTGCCGCAGCTGCCGGCGAAACTCCAGCCTCTGATGACCCGCCCGGTGGAAGGCATGGCTGCCATCCAGCGCGCCCTTGACAGCGTGTCGCACTATCTGGTGCTGAAGACCGCCATTAGTCTGGTGACCGGGCTGGTGGTGTGGGGGATGCTGGCGGTGCTGGAGGTACGGTTTGCCTTCGTCTGGGCGCTGCTGGCCTTTGCGCTGAACTATATCCCCAACATCGGTTCGGTGCTGGCCGCCGTTCCCCCGATTGCCCAGGTGCTGGTCTTCAGCGGCTTTTACGCTGCGCTGGTGCTGCTGGCAGGTTATCTGCTGGTGAACCTGATCTTCGGCAATATCCTCGAGCCCCGCGTGATGGGCCGCGGGCTGGGTCTCTCCACCCTGGTGGTCTTTTTGTCGCTGATCTTCTGGGGCTGGCTGTTGGGTCCGGTTGGCATGCTGCTGTCGGTGCCCCTGACCATTATTGCGAAGATTGCGCTGGAGCAGACCCAGGGCGGCAAAAGCATTGCCCTGCTGCTCAGCGATATGAGCCGGGAAACGTGACGGTTAGCCAATCTCCAGCAGCGGCTTGCGGGTTCGTCCCGCCTGGCGGTAATGGGCAAGCGCTGATTGCCAGTCGGTAAAGGGCAACAGCGTCGTGTCACTGTAGTGGCTGGCGGCAAGCCATGACCAGATATCGCAAAATGCCGCCTGCCACGCCTCAGGTGTGAGCGCATCCAGATAGTTGCGGATATGAAACCAGTGCACCGCCGGAAAGTGACGCTGTAATGCAAAGGGCTGACCGGAGAGCAAACCGTAGCAGACAAAGACGGCGCTTTTGTCCATCGCCCCCAGGATCGCCAGCGCCAGCTCGCCGCCGGTGGCGTCATAGACGATATCGCTGGCCGCAGCGAGGGCACGCACGCTGTCAATGTCTTGCTGGGCAACGGGGATAATCCCCATCGCCCGCAGCCGGTCGGCATGTACCGGCGAGCGGTGAATGCCGTAAACCTCGGTTGCGTCCTGCCGCAGCGCCCACTGCCCCAGCAAAATGGCGCAGTCCGAACCGGCGGCAGTCAACAGCACCCGTTTCCCCTGTGGGGGATAGAGGCTGAGCATCAGCCAGGCCGCCAGTGGATTGATGAACGCCCGCGCCGCCAGCGAGTCAGGAATGGTATCCGGAACCGGGATCGCAAGCGTCGCCGGGCAATCCACATACTGCTGCCAGGTGCCTTCCCCACGCAGGGGCAGAACCCGCGTGCCGATAAGCGCCGCCGCGCTGTCCGGCGCGGCAATCACTCGCCCTACGCCTTCGTATCCGGCGACGGCAGGCAGGGTAATGCGATGGCGGTAAGCGCCCGTAATGGGGATAAGATCCGAAGCGTTGATCGGCGCCATCAGCATCTGCACCCGAATATCTCCCGATTTCAGCGGCGCTTTTATCGCCGTTTCCCGCCGCAGAACAGACTCAGGCTCACCAAACTGGCGGTAGCATAATACGGTGTTTTCCATACTCTAACGGCTGCGCTTGGCGTGACGCTCAAAGTTTTCCTGCTTCGCCTCACCTGATTTACGCAGCGCGACGTAACAGGCGCCACTGCCGCCGTGGTGCGGCTGGGCGACGCAAAAGGCCTGCACCGCCTCAAACTCGGTCAACCAGCGCGCCAGATAGCTGCGCACGATGTTGGCGTGAGAATTGTCGTCGCGCCCTTTACCATGAATGATAATCAGGTTACGCAGGCCGTCACGCTCCGCCTGACGAATAAAGGTATACAGCTGCTGGCGGCACTGCTCAACGGGCTGACGCAGCAAAGTAAGGCTCGCCTGACGCGGATATTTGCCCGAGCGCAGCTTGTCGATAACCCCCTGTTGTACCCCTTCACGCTGGAAAGCCAACTGCTCCGCAAGGGGGATGACATCCAGAAAGCCGGTGGTCAGAAAGTTATCGAGCTGGGTGATATCCACGGGCTGGCGGGTACGCGAGGCGCGCGTTGGCTGCCAGTGGACCTCGGTACAGCGCTTGAGGGGCTGGACATCCTCCATCGCATCAAGAAAAAGCGATTTATCTTCTGGGTTCATGGCATCCTCCTGCTTAGCTGACAGGCTACTATACCTGCCCCCTCACCCTGGCTCAATGCGGCGTTACCCTGTCTGCACGGCCAAAAAACAACCAGTAAGAAAATAATAATAAATACAGTTATTTTAATTAATAATTAAAGCGCACTTAAGTTTATTTTTATTAATGATAAACTTTATGACTTAGGTAAAACTTTTAAAAACCAGGCGCTTTCTTATCTGTATTATTGTCAAAAAAATGATATATACAAAGGTATCTGCACTATGGAAACAATAAGCAGAGTCGCATGTGGAGCAATGCTGTGTGTACTGTGGGGTCTGTTGGATGTCGACAGGCTCCATTTTTTTAAGGTGAATGTGGTTAAGAAATAACCTGCCGGGCATGGCGCCTGAATTGTGTGATTAATGAATCGGTCAACGGCGTCTGTCGGGAATCTCTTCTTTGAATCAGGTAATAGGTGGCTTTTGGTAAAGGTTCTTTTACCGGGATCATGACCAGACGCTGTGCCAGCAGCGGGTCGCAGCCCAACTCCTGCGGCAAAATGCTGAGAAAATCACTGTGGGCCACCAGGCTAATACTTGATGAAAACGTTTCGCATACCACGCCAATATGCGGGATTTGTTGTCGATGAGAAAACATCTCTTCCAGCTGCTTATAATAACTGCCGCGCGGCGTTGGCATTGTCCAGCTGTATTTCAGTAACTCATTAATTGATTTAGCGCCAGTCGCCGGATGACCTTCACGACAAAATATCGCAAACGGTTTCTCAAACAATTTTTCAAACGTGAACTCATGATCATAAGGGCCCTGATAATAGGTATTTATGGTGAAATCGAGTTCGCCCTGGCGTAATTCATTAATCATCGACACTAATTGCCCTTCCATAATCCGCACCTTCACCTGCGGATGCTGCTGATGGAAGCGTTTGATAACCGCGGGCATTAACAAACGAGCAATACTGGCGCCCATGCCAATATTAATTTGCCCCGCCTGCTGGCCTTGTCGCTGACGAATATCATCCTGGGCGCTGCGTAACTCTTCGAGGATCAGGCTGGCATGCTGATAAAAACTCTCTCCGCACTCGGTGAGAGTCACCCCTTTACTGCGGCGGATGAACAGCTGCGCCGCGATGCCCTCCTCCAGCTCTTTAATCGATTTGGTCAGCGCCGGTTGCGACAGGTTCAGTACCCGGCTGGCTCCCCGAATGCTTCCCTGTTTTGCCACTTCCACGAACGCCCGCAGCTGGTGAAATTTTACCTGAAATGTCATGTCGGCACCGATAACCGTTGTTTATCAGAGAAAAGAAACTGTCATCTACTGTAATGGAATTGATTGTGCGAGGGTAAGCCACGAACGGTTAAATCTGTGAAAAAACGGTTAGTGATAAGTAAAAACTATCACAGTGTGAAGCAGTTCACACATTCTTATGATAGAGGAAACGAAATGCAGAGACTGGCGCAGGACCTGAAGGCCCTCTTCCCCCAACTCACCGCGTGGCGACGCGATTTTCACCATTTTGCTGAATCCGGATGGGTCGAGTTCCGCACCGCGGCAAAGGTCGCAGAGATACTGGATCAGCTAGGCTATGACCTGGCGATGGGCCGGGATGTGGTCGATGCCGACACCCGGATGGGCCTGCCAGACGACGCCACCCTGGCAGAGGCCTTTGCCCGCGCGCGTCAGCAAGGCGCGCCTGAAAAATGGCTTAGCGCCTTTGAAGGCGGTTTTACCGGTATTGTCGCCACGCTGCAAACGGGCCGCCCCGGGCCGACGCTGGCGTTTCGCGTGGACATGGACGCGCTGGATCTTGATGAAGCCCGCGACAACGACCATCTTCCCTTCCGGGAAGGTTTTGCCTCCTGTAACGGCGGCATGATGCACGCCTGCGCCCACGATGGGCATACCACCATTGGTCTTGGACTGGCGCATCTGCTGATGCAGTACCGCGAGCAGTTCAACGGCACCATCAAACTGATCTTCCAGCCTGCCGAAGAGGGTACCCGCGGCGCACGGGCGATGGTGGCGGCAGGCGCGCTCGACGGCGTGGACTATTTCACCGCCATCCACATTGGCACCGGCGTGCCTGCGGGCACCGTCATCTGCGGCAGCGATAATTTTATGGCCACCACCAAATTCGACGTGCGCTTTACCGGCGTGGCGGCGCATGCGGGCGGCAAGCCTGAAGAGGGACGCAACGCCCTGCTGGCCGCTGCCCAGGCGGCGATCGGCCTGCACAGCATCGCCCCGCACAGCGAAGGTGCGTCGCGGGTTAACGTCGGCGTGATGCAGGCGGGCAGCGGCCGTAACGTCGTGCCCGCCAGCGCCCTGCTGAAAGTGGAGACCCGCGGCGAGAGCGAAGCGATTAACAACTACGTCTTTGCGCGCGCCAAAGCGGTGATTGACGGTGCGGCGGCGATGCATGGCGTCAGCAGCGAGTTGCGCCTGATGGGTGCAGCCACCTCCAGTACGCCGTCCCCGGCGTGGGTCAACTACTTACGCGAACAGGCGCAACAGGTGGCAGGCGTTGAGCAGTCCATCGATAAGGTGAAAGCCCCTGCCGGCTCGGAAGATGCCACCCTGATGATGGCCCGGGTCCAGCAAAACGGCGGGCTTGCCTCCTATATGGTATTTGGCACCACCCTCAGCGCCGGACACCACAACGAAAAATTCGACTTCGATGAGACGGTGATGTTGATTGCCATCGAAACCCTGGCGCGTACCGCGCTTAATTTCCCGTGGACGCGAGGTGTGTAATGTCGTCAATTTACCGTTTTGTTGAGGATGCCATCGACACCCGCGCGCAGCAGTTTACCGCCATTGCCGATGCGATCTGGGATCACCCGGAGACCCGCTTCGAAGAGTTCTGGTCTGCCGAACGGCTTGCCAGCGCCCTGGAAGAGACGGGCTTTACCCTGTCCCGGGAGGCCGGTGGCATACCGAACGCCTTTATTGCCAGCTACGGCGAGGGGAAACCGGTTATCGCCGTTCTGGGGGAGTATGACGCCCTGGCAGGATTAAGCCAGCAGGCGCACTGCGCCACCCCGCAAAGCGATACCCCGGGAGCCAACGGCCACGGCTGCGGGCATAACCTGCTCGGCACCGCCGGGCTGGCAGCCGCGGTGGCGGTAAAAAGCTGGCTGGAGCAGCAGGGTGGCAGCGGTACTGTGCGCTTTTACGGCTGCCCCGGCGAAGAAGGCGGATCGGGAAAGACCTTTATGGTGCGCGAGGGGCTGTTCGACGATGTGGATGCCGCCGTTACCTGGCACCCCGAAGCGTTCGCCGGGATGTTTAACGTCAGCACCCTGGCCAACATCCAGGTGGCATGGCGTTTTCACGGCACCGCGGCCCATGCGGCGAACTCCCCGCATCTTGGCCGTAGCGCGCTGGATGCCGTCACCCTGATGACCACCGGCACCAATTTTCTCAATGAACATATTATTGAAAAAGCCCGGGTCCATTACGCCATCACCGATACCGGCGGCATCTCCCCGAACGTGGTGCAGGCCCAGGCGGAAGTCCTCTATCTGATCCGCGCCCCGGAGATGGCTGACGCGCAGCAGATCTATGAGCGTATCGAAAAAATAGCCCAGGGCGCGGCGCTGATGACCGAAACCACCGTGGAGCGACGCTTTGAAAAGGCCTGCTCCAGCTACCTGCCTAACCGCACCCTGGAGGCCGCCATGTACCGCGCCGTTCAGCATTACGGTACGCCAGAGTGGAGCGACGAGGAGCGCGCCTTCGCGGCGGAGATCCGCGCCACGCTGAGCGACAACGATCTGCAGAACAGCCTGAAAAATATCGCCGCCACCGGGGGTGAAGCGGGTAAAGCATTTGCCCGTCGCCATCAGCAGACCCTGCTGATTGACGAGGTAGCCCCTTATGCCATCACCGATAATGTGCTGGCGGGCTCCACCGACGTGGGTGATGTGAGCTGGAAAATGCCGGTTGCCCAGTGCTTCAGCCCCTGCTTTACCGTGGGCACGCCGCTCCATACCTGGCAGCTGGTTGCCCAGGGCCGCACCTCCATCGCCCATAAAGGCATGCTCCAGGCGGGCAAAGTGATGGGCGCAACAGCCCTGGCGCTTCTTCAGGATCCGGCGCTGCTCGCCGCCTGCCGCGAGGAGTTTACTCAACAAATCACTGAAAAACCGTACGTTTGCCCGATTCCAGAAAACGTGACACCGTCACCTTTAAAATAATAAAACACAACAACACAACACTCCCGAGGAACGCCCATGAGTATGTCATCCATACCTTCGCATTCCCCATCCGGCAAGCTCTATGGTTGGGTTGAAAGGATCGGTAATAAAGTGCCCCATCCTTTCCTGCTATTTGTCTATTTGATTGTTATTTTGATGGTCGCTACCGCCATATTATCGGCCTTTGACGTCAGCGCCCGTAATCCGGCTGACGGCAGCATGGTGGCGGTAAAGAACCTGCTCAGCGTTGAAGGTCTGCACTGGTTTTTACCGAACGTGGTTAAAAACTTCAGCGGCTTCGCGCCGTTGGGGGCCATCCTGGCGCTGGTGCTGGGGGCGGGTCTGGCTGAACGTTCCGGCCTGCTGCCTGCGCTGATGGTCAAGATGGCCTCCCACGTCAGCGCGCGTTACGCCAGCTATATGGTGCTGTTTATCGCTTTCTTTAGCCATATCTCATCGGATGCCGCGCTGGTGATCATGCCCCCGATGGGAGCGCTGATCTTCCTTGCGGTGGGAAGGCACCCGGTGGCGGGTCTGCTGGCGGCCATCGCCGGGGTCGGCTGTGGCTTTACCGCCAATCTGCTGATCGTCACCACCGACGTGTTGCTTTCCGGTATCAGCACCGAAGCGGCAAAATCCATCGATGCTGCGATGCACGTCAGCGTGATCGACAACTGGTACTTTATGGCCAGCTCGGTGATTGTGCTGACCCTTGTCGGGGGGCTGATCACCGATAAGATCGTGGAGCCGCGTCTGGGCAAGTGGCAAGGCAACAGCGATGAAAAGCTGGATGCATTAACGCCAGAGCAGCGCCGGGGGCTGCGGGTGGCTGGGGTGGTGTCGCTGCTCTTTATCGCCGCCATTGCGCTAATGGTGGTGCCGGAGAGCGGTATCCTGCGCGATCCGGTGAAACATACCGTTCTGCCTTCGCCGTTTATCAAAGGCATCGTGCCGCTGATCATCCTCTTCTTCTTTGTCGTCTCGCTGGCCTACGGTATCGCTACCGGGAAAGTGCGTCGTCAGGGCGATCTGCCGCAGCTGATGATCGAGCCGATGAAGGAGATGGCCGGGTTTATCGTGATGGTGTTCCCGCTGGCGCAGTTTGTCGCCATGTTTAACTGGAGCAACATGGGCAAATTTATGGCGGTGGGGCTGACCGATATTCTGGAGAGTGCCGGGCTGAGCGGCGTGCCGGCGTTTGTGGGCCTGGCGCTGCTGTCGTCCCTGCTCTGCATGTTTATCGCCAGCGGCTCGGCCATCTGGTCGATCCTGGCCCCTATTTTCGTGCCGATGTTCATGCTGCTGGGTTTCCATCCGGCGTTTGCGCAGATCCTCTTTCGCGTGGCGGATTCATCGGTCATCCCGCTGGCGCCGGTCTCCCCCTTTGTGCCGCTGTTTTTAGGCTTCCTGCAGCGCTACAAGCCCGAGGCGAAACTGGGTACCTACTATTCGCTGGTGCTGCCGTATCCGCTTATCTTTTTAGGGGTATGGTTGCTGATGCTGGTGGCGTGGTATCTTGTCGGCCTGCCTATCGGGCCAGGGGTCTACCCGCGGCTGAACTAAGGAATGTGCCAGATGCTGAGATTACTCGAAGACAAAATTGCTACGCCCCTTGGGCCGCTGTGGGTCATTGCCGATGAGCAATTCAACCTGCGCGCCGTTGAGTGGGAGGAGCACAGCAACCGGATGGTGGAGCTGCTGAATATCCACTACCGGGCGCAGGGCTACGAGCGCATCAGCGCCAGCAATCCGGGCGGGCTGAGCGAAAAGCTCACCGCCTGGTTCGAGGGCGATCTCAGCATTATCGATACCCTGCCAACCGCCACCGCGGGTACCCCTTTTCAACGTGAGGTGTGGCAGGCGTTGCGTTCCATTCCCTGCGGCCAGGTGATGCACTACGGGCAGCTGGCAGCACAGCTTGGCCGCCCGGGTGCGGCGCGTGCCGTCGGGGCAGCTAACGGCTCCAATCCGGTCAGTATTGTGGTGCCCTGCCATCGCGTTATCGGACGTAACGGCACCCTCACCGGGTATGCTGGCGGGGTGCAGCGCAAAGAGTGGTTACTGCGTCATGAAGGCTATTTACTCCTGTAGTTCCAGGCTTTTAGTGCTTAATATTCCTTAAGTTAATTGAAATATCCGCAACCAAGTTGTGGAATTTCAAGAAGATGCTGACACATTCACGCTTCTTGACCTTATTGATGGTTTAGCAGGCTTACGCAGGGTCAAAAAAGATGTTAAAATTGACCAATATCAATTAAGGCTTGAGCATACCTATGATCCCGGAAAAGCGAATTATTCGACGCATTCAGTCTGGCGGTTGTGCTATCCATTGTCAGGACTGTAGCATCAGCCAGCTCTGTATCCCGTTTACCCTGAATGAGCACGAGCTTGATCAGCTTGATAATATTATCGAGCGTAAAAAGCCGATTCAGAAAGGGCAGACGCTGTTTAAAGCGGGAGACGAACTGAAGTCGCTGTACGCTATCCGCTCTGGCACTATTAAAAGCTATACCATCACCGAACAGGGCGACGAGCAGATCACCGGCTTCCACCTGGCGGGCGACCTGGTCGGCTTTGACGCCATCGGCACCGGTAACCACCCGAGCTTCGCCCAGGCGCTGGAAACCTCAATGGTCTGCGAAATCCCGTTTGAAACGCTGGACGATCTGTCAGGCAAAATGCCTAACCTGCGCCAGCAGATGATGCGTCTGATGAGCGGTGAGATCAAAGGGGATCAGGATATGATTCTGCTGCTTTCCAAAAAGAATGCAGAAGAACGCCTGGCCGCGTTTATCTACAACCTCTCCCGTCGTTTCGCCGAGCGCGGCTTCTCTCCTCGTGAGTTCCGTCTGACCATGACCCGTGGCGATATCGGTAACTACCTGGGCCTGACCGTTGAGACCATCAGCCGTCTGCTGGGGCGTTTCCAGAAAAGCGGCATGCTGGCGGTAAAAGGGAAATACATCACCATTGAGAATGGTGAAGCGCTGGCAGTGCTGGCGGGCAACTCGCGTAACGTCGCATAAATTCATCTGACTTCTGTTTGCCAGATCGGTAATTTTACTGATTTATTGATCTGGCAAAACTTCCCCTCTGTTTCATTTCAGATATATAGGTTACTCTTTTACTTACAGACTGTGGTGACAGTAGTAAGGAGACCTGTATGGCAAAGTATCAAAACATGCTGGTGGCCATCGATCCTAATCAGGACGATCAACCGGCGTTACGACGAGCTGTCTATTTACATCAACGGATTGGTGGCAGAATCAAAGCGTTTCTGCCGATATATGACTTTTCTTACGAAATGACCACCCTTCTGTCGCCTGACGAACGCACCGCCATGCGTCAGGGCGTGATCAGCCAGCGTACGGCCTGGATCCGCGAACAGGCAAAATTCTATCTTGATGCCGGTGTCCCCATTGAGATTAAGGTGGTGTGGCATAACCGTCCGTTTGAAGCCATCATCCAGGAAGTGGTGAGCGGCGAACACGATCTGCTCCTGAAAATGGCCCATCAGCACGACAAGCTCGAGGCGGTGATTTTCACTCCGACCGACTGGCACCTGCTGCGCAAATGCCCATGCCCGGTGTGGATGGTTAAAGACCAGCCGTGGCCGGAAGGCGGTAAAGCGGTGGTGGCGGTCAATCTCGCCAGCGAAGAGAACTACCACAACGCCCTCAACGAGAAGCTGATCAAAGAGACGCTCTATCTCGCCGAGAAGGTCAACCATACCGAAGTCCACCTTGTGGGTGCCTATCCGGTTACGCCCATCAACATAGCCATTGAACTCCCGGAATTTGACCCGACCGTTTATAACGACGCCATCCGCGGCCAGCATCTGCTGGCGATGAAATCCCTGCGGCAAAAATTTGGTATCGATGAAAAACTGACCCATGTTGAAAAAGGGCTGCCAGAAGAGGTGATCCCCGATCTGTCCGAGCATCTGCAGGCCGGTATCGTGGTGTTAGGCACTATTGGCCGCACCGGTATTTCAGCCGCCTTCCTCGGCAACACCGCCGAACAGGTGATCGACCATCTGCGCTGTGATCTGCTGGTCATCAAGCCCGATCATTATCAAACCCCGGTTGAGCTCGACGACGACGAAGACGACTAAACATAAAAAAGCCCGCCAATTGGCGGGCTTTTTTTCTAGCTCTCGGTGACAGGCTGTGTCGAAGGCTGTGCCCTCTCGCCCTCTTTCATCCACGGTGCATGCAGCACCATGCTTGGCAGGGCCAGTTTTACCCCTTCATCATTCAGGCTCTCCAGGATACGGATATTGATCTCCTGCTGGATATCCATGTATTTGTTGTAATCCGCGGTGTTCACGATATGCACCACCTCAAAGGTGAGACGGTCTTTGTCAAAACCGAGCAGATGGGCACGGTCGAAACGCGTTTCGCCGATATCGGTGATGATTTTTTTCACGTTATCGCCAATGATGCGCAGCTTCTCAGGCGGCGTATCACTGGCGACGCCGAAGGTAAAGACGATTCGGCGCGTCTGCATACGCTTGTAGTTGTGCAGCGTTTGCTGAAGCAGGATCGCATTACCGCAGACGATCTGCTCTCCGCTCAGGCTGCGAATACGCGTCGTTTTAAGACCGATATGCTCCACCGTCCCGGCCACGTCGTTAAACACCACGAAATCGCCAATTTCGAAGGGTTTATCGAACCCAATTGAGAGCGAAGCGAAGACGTCGCTCAGGATGGTTTGCACCGCCAGGGCAATGGCGATACCCCCGACCCCCAGGCTTGCTACCAGCGCCGTGATATTGACGCCGGCGTTGGCAAGAATAGAGAGCAGCATCACTGACCAGACAATCGCCCGCAGGATCAGGCCGGTGATCACCAGAGTGACCGGGTTTTTATGGTTTCCCGGCGCCAGCATAACGTGTCGCAGCCAGGAGACCACCCCCTGATCCATCCACAGCGCCACCTGAATCGCCAGCACGAGGAACCAGGCGTGGCTGAGGGTGCCGGAGAGGCGGTCAGGAAGTTCCACGAAGCGCAGGCTGATAAGAAAAGCGACCACAAAGAGCATGACCCGGCTGGTTCTGTTCAGCATCTCGGTGAGGATCAGCTGCATCCGGCGTGTGGTGGGATGTTTATCGCCCCAGTTGGTGATCCCCTTGTGTACAAAGGTGATGATGCGCTTTAACAGCCAGTAAACCAGAAGCGTCACCACCACCACGGTACCGAAGCCAATCCAGAACGTGGGGGTCATCATGAGCGCCAGAAAATCGAAGTGGGACAAAAACCGCATTATCTCTCCTCCCTTTACACAAAGTTAAAAGTATAGACAGATGGAATACGTTGGCGGCAGAAATAAGAAAACCGCCCTGTTGGGCGGTTTATTCACTGTGGATAAGAGAGGCTTAGAGCGCTTTTAAGATCGCATCCACGCTGGCTTTGGCATCGCCAAACAGCATGTGGGTGTTCTCTTTAAAGAACAGCGGGTTCTGTACACCAGCGTAACCGGTGTTCATGGAGCGCTTGAAGACGATAACATTCTGCGCCTTCCACACTTCCAGAACCGGCATACCGGCGATCGGGCTCTTCGGATCGTCCTGTGCCGCCGGATTGACGGTATCGTTGGCGCCGATGACCAGCACGGTATCGGTGTCGGAGAAGTCGTCGTTGATCTCATCCATCTCCAGCACGATATCGTAAGGCACTTTCGCCTCTGCCAGCAGCACGTTCATGTGGCCCGGCAGACGCCCGGCAACCGGGTGAATACCGAAGCGCACCTTAATGCCGCGAGCACGCAGACGTTCGGTGATTTCCGCAACCGGATACTGCGCCTGCGCCACCGCCATGCCGTAGCCTGGGGTGATGATGACCGTATGCGAGTTTTTCAGCATGTCGGCAGTCTCTTCGGCGCTGATTTCACGATGCTCACCCACCTCTTCGTCACCGCCGGAGGTCTGTCCGTCGGTACCAAAGCCCCCGGCGATCACGCTGATAAACGAGCGGTTCATCGCCTTACACATGATGTAGGAGAGGATCGCACCGCTTGAACCCACCAGCGCACCGGTGACGATCAGCAGGTCGTTGCTCAGCATAAAGCCCGCTGCCGCCGCCGCCCAACCGGAGTAGGAGTTCAGCATGGAAACCACCACCGGCATATCGGCACCGCCGATAGAGGCGACCAGGTGCCAGCCAAATGCCAGCGCGATGATGGTCATCACCAGCAGCGCCAGCACCTGCAAGCCCACGCTGTCGGTGCGCACGAAGACCACCATCAGCAGAAACGACACCACCAGCGCGGCGAGGTTCAGCTTATGACGGTTTGGCAGCATCAGCGGTTTAGAGGAGATCTTGCCGCGCAGCTTACCGAACGCCACGATAGAACCGGTAAAGGTCACCGCCCCGATGAAGATGCCAAGGAACACTTCGGTCAGGTGGATATTAACCAGAATCGGATCCATCCCCGGTTCGTGATAGAGGTAGCTGTTAAAGCCAACCAGCACCGCGGCCAGACCGACGAAACTGTGCAGGATCGCCACCAGTTCCGGCATCTCGGTCATTTCAACGCGTTTGGCAAGACGAATACCAATCGCACCACCGATGATCATCGCCACCAGGATCCACGCGACGTTGCCGGTGTCCGGTCCGAAAATCGTGGCAATCAGCGCAATCGCCATCCCGGCGATACCAAAGTTGTTGCCCTGCTGCGACGTTTCATGTTTTGAAAGCCCCGCGAGGCTGAAAATAAACAGGACCGCGGCAACAATGTATGCAGCGGTAACTAATCCTCCAGACATAGGTTACCCCTTATCCCTTACGAAACATTTTCAGCATGCGCTGAGTCACGGTGAAACCACCGAAAATATTGATACTGGCGATCAGTACCGCGATAAAGCTCAGGAAACTGACCCAGCCGCCGTGACCAATCTGCAATAATGCTCCGACCACGATGATCCCGGAGATGGCGTTGGTAACCGACATCAGCGGCGTATGCAGCGCATGGGAAACGTTCCACACCACGTAGTAACCTACCACGCAGGAGAGCGCAAAGACGGTGAAATGGCCGAGGAACTCTTTCGGCGCAACGTCTGCCAGCCAGCCAAAGAGGATAATGGCCAGCGCCATCAAGGCGTACTTACGCCACGGCGAAGCAGGTTTTTCAGGCTCTTTCGGGGCTGGAGCAGCCTTGGCGGCGGCCTGCGGCTGCGCGGAAACCTGAATCGGCGGTGCCGGCCAGGTGATCTCACCCTCGCGGACCACGGTGACGCCACGCACGACGACGTCCTCGAAATCAACGGTGATCGTGCCGTCTTTCTCTTTGCAGAGCAGCTTCAGCAGGTTCACCAGGTTGGTGCCGTAGAGCTGGGAGGACTGGGTTGGCAGACGGCCCGGCAGATCGGTATAGCCGATCACCTTCACGCCGTTAGCGGTGGTGGTGACCACACCCGGAACGGTGTATTCGCAGTTGCCGCCGTTTTGCGCGGCCAGATCGACGATCACGCTACCGGCCTTCATGGAGTCGACCATTTCGCGGGTGATCAGTTTCGGTGCCGGTTTGCCCGGAATGAGCGCAGTGGTGACAATGATGTCCACCTCTTTCGCCTGGGCAGCGAACAGCGCCATCTCGGCTTTAATAAAGGCTTCGGACATCACTTTGGCGTAGCCGTCGCCGCTGCCCGCCTCTTCTTTGAAGTCCAGTTCCAGGAACTCGGCGCCCATACTCTGAACCTGTTCTTTTACTTCCGGACGGGTATCAAAAGCACGAACGATTGCGCCGAGGCTGTTCGCCGCACCAATGGCGGCCAGACCGGCAACGCCTGCGCCAATCACCATAACTTTCGCGGGTGGGACTTTACCCGCAGCGGTGATCTGGCCGGTAAAGAAGCGACCAAACTCATGTGCCGCCTCGACGATGGCGCGGTAGCCGGCGATGTTCGCCATTGAGCTCAGGGCATCCAGCGACTGCGCACGCGAGATACGCGGCACCGAGTCCATCGCCATGACGGTGACGCCGCGCGCCGCCAGCTTCTCCATCAGCTCCGGATTCTGGGCTGGCCAGACGAAGCTCACCAGCGTGGTGCCCGGATTGAGCAGCGCAATTTCATCCTCTTCTGGTGCATTGACCTTCAGAATGACGTCCGAATGCCAGACGTTTGCGCCGTCTACAATCTCTGCGCCCGCCTGAACAAACGCCTCGTCATCGAAACTTGCCAGCTTGCCTGCGCCGCTTTCAACCGCGACGGTAAAACCCAGTTTCAGCAGCTGTTCCACCGTTTTTGGTGTCGCTGCTACACGGGTTTCATTGGCAAACCGTTCTCTTGGTACCCCAATACGCATAGTAATCCCTTCCATCGGTTTTTGATGATGGTTTGTCGAATATTCATCACGGATATATAACGACGGTAACAGGCGTTAACCTGCTACTCACGCATATCCGCAGAAAATAAAACAGTAACAAACTTTCTATAACCTACTGAAAATACCGCCTGTGATCCACAGCAAGAAAACACTTTTTATGTCTTTAACTGTCAAAAATAAGTGATCTGCATCTCTGACAGGCATATCTGCCTTTATTTCTTCGTCAGGGCCGATGTTTAGCTCAGTCGAAGCGGTAAAAACACGATATAGCGCCAGCCAGAAACAACTTATTAACATTAAATCAACTTGTGAAAGTTATATGCTTTATTAGTTTTAGTGGTCAAACGGGTATTTTTTCAACATATCTCTAAAGGTTATGGAAATTGATCGTCACCTTGCCGGGTACCGCAAAAAATGGCGCAGACAGCAGAGGGTGTTAAATGCAATAATCGTCAACGTTTTCATATTAACAACTACACCAGTACCTGGTTTGCGTAAGGCGAAGGATTATTTTTATGAAGCTTAAGAACACTCTCCTGGCGTCCGCACTCCTTGCTGCGACCGCTCTGTCTGCCAATGCCGCGACAGAGTTAACGCCGGAGCAAGCGGCTGCAACGAAACCTTACGATCACGTTACGATCGTAGGTCGTTTTAACGCAATTGGCGATGCAGTTAATGCCGCCTCCAAACGTGCCGATAAAGAGGGCGCCGCCGCATTCTACGTCGTGGATAACTC
Source organism: Leclercia sp. GHBNCSD (assembly GCF_055805075.1). Lineage (NCBI taxonomy): Bacteria > Pseudomonadati > Pseudomonadota > Gammaproteobacteria > Enterobacterales > Enterobacteriaceae > Leclercia > Leclercia sp. GHBNCSD. The sequence goes on from NZ_JBQVYO010000002.1 coordinate 279,519, forward strand.
CGAATACGGCAGCAGCGGCAACCAGCGCGTCACCGTTGCGCTCTATAAAGCCGATGCCCCGAAAGCGGAAGAGGTGAAAAACCGTGTCATTAACGGTGTGATGGAACTGCCTAAAGATCAGGCCGTTCTGCTTGAGCCGTATGATACCGTCACCATTCAGGGCTTCTACCGCAGCCAGCCGGAAGTGAACGACGCCATCACCAAAGCCGCTAAAGCGAAAGGGGCTGACGCCTACTACATCGTTCGCCAGATCGATGCTAACCAGGGCGGTAACCAGCGCATCACTGCTTACATCTATAAAAAAGACGCGAAAAAACGTGTCCTGCAGAGTCCGGATGCTATCCCGGCTGACTCTGATGCCGGTCGCGCAGCCATTGCCAAAGGCGGCGAAGAAGCGAAGAAAGTTGAAATCCCGGGCGTGGCAACCAGCGCTGCACCAGGCGCCAGCGTTGCTGGTGTGGGTCGTTTCTTTGAAACCCAAACCACCAAAGGCGGTCGTTACAGCGTTACTCTCAACGACGGCACCAAAATTGAAGAGCTGAACAACGCCACTGCCGCGCAGATGATTCCGTTCGACAGCATCAAATTCACCGGTAACTACGGCAACATGACCGAAATTTCTTACCAGGTGGCGAAGCGTGCGGCGAAGAAAGGGGCCAAGTATTACCACATCACCCGCCAGTGGCAGGAGCGCGGTAATAACATGACCATCAGCGCTGACCTGTACAAATAAGTAACCTGTTTCACTCAGGCGGCGTTATGCCGCCTTTTTTTTCGCTTTACCGCCACAATTCGGCCCTTCCTCATTGCATGCGTTCGTAACACTCCGTAAAATCCCGCGCCTTAGCGTTATTCACCATTTTTATGCGCTTCGACGAAATAATTATTCTGGAACCGACCCCTTTTTAAACAGGATGCCAATGGAAAAGAAACTTGGCCTGAGCGCTTTGACTGCGCTTGTTTTAAGCTCCATGCTCGGTGCGGGTGTATTCAGTCTGCCGCAGAATATGGCGGCCGTCGCCAGCCCGTCTGCGCTGCTTATCGGCTGGGGGATCACCGGCATCGGGATCCTGCTGCTGGCCTTCGCCATGCTGCTGCTGACGCGCATTCGTCCCGACCTCGACGGCGGTATTTTTACCTACGCCCGTGAAGGCTTTGGTGAGCTGGTGGGTTTCTGTTCCGCCTGGGGCTACTGGCTGTGCGCGGTGATCGCCAACGTCTCTTATCTGGTGATCGTCTTCTCTGCGCTGAGTTTCTTTACCGACTCCCCTGAACTTCGGCTCTTTGGCGATGGCAATACCTGGCAATCCATTGTCGGCTCCTCGGTGCTGCTGTGGATCGTGCATTTCCTGGTACTGCGCGGCGTCCAGACCGCGGCCAGTATCAACCTGGTCGCAACGCTTGCGAAGCTAGTGCCGCTGGGGCTCTTTATCGTGCTGGCGTTTATTGCGTTTCGTCTCGATCTCTTCAGCATGGACTTTTCCGGCGTGGCGCTGGGTGTCCCGGTCTGGGAGCAGGTGAAAAACACCATGCTGATCACCCTGTGGGTCTTTATCGGGGTGGAAGGCGCGGTGGTTGTCTCGGCCAGGGCGCGCAATAAGCACGATGTTGGCCGCGCCACGCTGCTGGCCGTACTGACCGCATTAGGGGTCTATCTACTGGTCACCCTGCTCTCGCTGGGCGTGGTGGCGCGTCCGGAGCTGGCGGAGATGCGTAACCCCTCGATGGCGGGCCTGATGGTGAAAATGATGGGTTCCTGGGGCGAGGTAGTGATTGCCGCCGGTCTGATCGTCTCCGTATGCGGCGCCTATCTGAGCTGGACCATTATGGCGGCAGAAGTGCCGTTCCTGGCCGCAACCCATAAAGCCTTCCCGCGTCTGTTTGCACAGCAGAACAAAAACAATGCGCCGTCCGCGTCGCTATGGTTGACCAACATCAGCGTGCAGATCTGTCTGGTGCTGATCTGGCTCACAGGTTCAGACTATAACACGTTGTTAACCATCGCCTCCGAGATGATTCTGGTACCCTATTTCCTGGTGGGCGCATATTTGTTAAAAATAGCTACCCGACCGATGCATACCGTCGTGGGGATGGGCGCCTGTATTTACGGCTTATGGCTGCTGTATGCCTCCGGACCGATGCATCTGCTGCTCTCCGTCGTGCTCTATGCGCCGGGACTGCTGGTGTTTATTTATGCCCGTCGCACGCACCAGCTACAGCACGCGCTGAAGCGCCGTGAAATCGTGCTGATTGGCTTATTACTGGTTGCCGCATTACCGGCAACGTGGATGTTGATGGGATAAGCAACCGCGTCCCATCGTCGAACGGATAAGGAGAACACGATGGGACAGGCAAAACCGCTCCCGATCCTGATTACTGGCGGAGGTCGTCGTATCGGCCTCGCGCTTGCCCACCATTTCTTGAATCTTCACCAGCCTGTCATTGTCAGCTATCGCACAAAATACCCGGCGATCGAGACCCTGTGCGAGGCGGGTGCAACCTGTATTCAGGCAGATTTTTCCTCTGACGAGGGCATTCTGGCCTTTGCCGACCAGGTAAAAGCGGAAACCACCGGGTTACGCGCCATTATTCATAATGCCAGCGCATGGATGGCGGAATCCCCGGAACACTCGCTAAGCGACACGCTCTCCTGCATGTTGCAGATCCACGTCCATGCCCCTTACCTGCTCAACCACGCTCTACAAGGGCTGTTGCGCGGCCACGGCCATGCCGCCAGCGACATCATCCACTTTACCGACTACGTGGTTGAGCGCGGCAGCGATAAGCACATTGCTTACGCCGCCAGCAAAGCCGCGCTGGATAACATGACCCGCTCGTTTGCCCGCAAGCTGGCCCCGGAGGTGAAAGTCAACGCCATCGCCCCGTCGCTGATTATGTTTAATGAACATGACGATGCCGACTATCGTCAGAAGGCGCTGAATAAGTCCCTGATGAAAATCGCCCCGGGAGAAAAAGAGGTGATTGATTTAATCGACTATATTCTGACCAGCTGCTACGTCACGGGCCGATCCTTTGGCGTGGATGGCGGGCGTCCTTTACGTTAGTGAAAGCGGCTCCAGCAGAAAATTAACACCCAGGCGCTGAGGCTCCAGCAGAGTACCGCCCCGCCCAGCGCCAGGGGCAAACGCATCATGCCGGTGAAGTACCAGAGCGAAAGCAGATAGAGAAAATAGGGAATAATCGACCACATGCCAAACACGATGGTCGCCCGCAGCGCCTCGATCCCGCGCTCCGAGGCGACGATATAGTGGGCAATGAGGGCAAAGGTGGGAAACAGCGGAATCAACCCGGCAATGTAATAATTTTTGCTTTTCGCCAGTACCCCAATCAGTAACACCACCAGCGCACCCAACGCCGCTTTTATTACCAGCCCCATCCATCTCCCCTTAACAAGACAATAACAATGTCGGGCAGCATAACGGAACGGCAACATTTTGCGAATGATTAATGGAAGGTTAAGGTTGCGCGGTGTATGTTGGCGTTTTCCGCAGACACAGCCTTGCTATGAATAAGATCGTATACGTTGAGGATGAACCCGAAGTCGGTCAGTTGATCGCCGCTTATCTGGGTAAACATGATATTGAGGTCATCGTCGAACCACGCGGCGACCGCGCAGAAGAGGTGGTGGCGCGGGAAAAACCCGATCTGGTGCTGCTGGATATTATGCTACCGGGTAAAGATGGCATGACCCTGTGCCGGGATCTGCGCGCCCGCTGGAACGGGCCGATTGTGCTGCTTACTTCCCTCGACAGCGACATGAACCACATATTGTCCCTGGAGATGGGGGCAAACGACTATATCCTCAAAACCACCCCTCCGGCTGTACTCCTGGCACGCGTGCGCCTGCATCTGCGCCAGCACGTTGCTGCATCCAGCGACACCCCGGCCCCGCAGCTCACCCCGCACAAGGCGCTGCGTTTTGGCACACTCTCCATCGATCCGGTCAATCGCCAGGTGCTGCTTTCCGGCGAGCAGGTGGCGCTGTCGACGGCCGATTTCGACCTGCTGTGGGAGCTGGCAACCCATGCCGGGCAGATTATGGATCGGGACGCGCTGCTGAAAAACCTGCGCGGCGTCAGCTACGATGGCCTGGACCGCAGCGTGGACGTGGCCATCTCCCGCCTGCGCAAGAAGCTGCTGGATAACGCTACCGAACCGTTCCGCATTAAAACCGTGCGTAACAAAGGCTACCTTTTCGCGCCCCACGCCTGGGACGTATAACAGGGGCGACAGCCGCCCATTTTTACCCCTGATGATTAACCTTTTGCGCCCGCCCGCATAATATGCATTATGTTATAACATAACACTTATGAGGGTGAGAATGTGTTTAATCAAAACAGGGCGCTGGCTTTTGTCCTAACTTTATTCGTGCAGCCGGTAGTCGCCGCGACGGTTTATCCGCTGACGGTAGAGAACTGCGGCATTAAGGAGACCTTTACTCAGGCCCCGCAGCGGGTAGTGACGGTGGGGCAACACGAGACGGAATTGCTCCTGGCGCTGGGGCTCGAAAAGAAGATCGGCGCGACCTCGGTCTGGTTTGGCCCTCTGCCAGATGCGCTGGCAAAACAGGGTAACGGGCTGAAAAAGCTGGCGGATAACGCCCCCTCCTTTGAAGCGGTCACCGCGGAGCGTCCTGATCTGGTGCTGGCCCAGTATCACTGGCATATCGGGCCGCAGGGGGAAACGGGCACCCGGGAACAGTTCGCCACACTTGGGATCCCGACCTGGATCTCCCCTGCCGACTGCATCGGCAAAAGCGTCACCGACAGCTCGAACGGTGACGGGGCGCGGAGCACACCGTTTTCCATCGCCGAAATCGAACGCGAAATCGATGAACTGGCGACCATTTTCGACGTCCAGCCGCAGGGTAAAGCGCTTAACGAGGCGCTGAAACAGCGTATTCAGCAGGCGCAGGCCCGTGCTGCCGCGCAACAGACTCGTCCCCTGAAAGTGGTGTTCTGGTTCTCCAGCAGCCGTCTGAAAGGCGATCCCTGGGTGGCTGGCGATTACGGCGCGCCGGGGTGGATAAGCCACACGCTTGGGCTGAAAAACATCATTGATTCCCATGACGAATGGCCTGCCGTGACCTGGGAGCATATCGCCCAGGCACAGCCTGACGTGATCGTCATCGCTGAGATGTCCCGCCGTCTCTACCCTGCGGATGATGTGGCGGTTAAAAAGGGCTTTTTAAACGACGATCCGGTGACCCGAAACATCCCCGCCGTGAAAAAGGGGCAGATCGTGGTGGTGCCCGCAATGTCACTTAACCCCTCCCTGCGTAATGTCGATGCCGTTGAGGCGATCGGCGAAAAACTGGCAACGTTCCAGGCTGAACAATGAGTATCATGATTCTCCGCGCCCCCTTTAGCCTGCCGCGCTGGCGGCAGCATAGCCTGATGGCCGTCGGGATAGTGACGCTGCCGTTGATGCTGGTTTTCGCTGCCACCGTCGGGGATATGCCGGTGTCGTATGCGAACGCAGGTAAAGCCATTCTCAACGGTCTGGGTCTGGGTAGCTATGTGCTGCCCCAGGTTGAGGAGGGCATTGTCTGGCAGTACCGCATGAGCCGGGCCCTGATGGCCGCCTGCAGCGGAGGGGGTCTGGCGCTTTGCGGCCTGGTAATGCAGGCCATCCTGCGAAACCCGCTGGCGGAGCCCTATCTGCTGGGGATCTCCTCCGGTGCGTCGCTGGGGGCCGTCTGTGTGATGTTGCTGGGTATTGGCGGCAGCTCGCTGGGCATCAGCGGCGGCGCCTTTATCGGCGCCTGCTGCGCGTTCGGGCTTATCATGCTCATCACCCACGGCATGACCGACAGCCCGCCACGAATATTGCTGGCGGGCATCGCCGGGACGCAGCTCTTTAACGCCCTGACCGCCTACATTGTCAGTACCTCCGCCAATGCCGAGCAGTCGCGCAGCGTGATGTTCTGGCTGCTGGGCAGCCTGAGCGGGGTTCGCTGGCCGGATGCTATCCTGGCTCTGGTGGTCGTGCTGGCCGGATTTATGGTGATCTTCGCCTTTTCACGAGCGCTGGATACCTTCACCTTTGGCGATGAAGTCTCCACTACCCTCGGCGTGCCGGTCACCCTGGTGCGCATTATCCTGCTGCTCACCTGCGCGCTGGTGACGGCGGTAATGGTCAGTATCATTGGCGCGGTGGGGTTTGTCGGGCTGGTGATCCCGCACGTTACCCGGATGCTGTGCGGCCCCGGGCATCGCCGCTCAATTCCCCTGACCTTCCTGATCGGGAGTCATTTCATGATCCTCGCCGATGTGGTTTCCCGCACGCTTATCACCCATCAGGTCCTGCCCATTGGCGTGGTCACCGCGTTAGTCGGCGCGCCTGCCTTTGTGGTTCTGCTCTATCGCAGCCGGGAGAAAAACGTATGACCCTTTCATTAAGCGGATTGCAGGTCACCTTCCAGTCCCGCCAGGTGCTGAACAACATCAATCTGCACCTGGAGGCGGGTGAAATTGTCGGCCTGTTAGGCCCGAACGGCTCGGGAAAATCGACGCTGCTGCGCTGTCTGGCCGGGTTACTCCCTCGTCATGCGCACCATATTCAGTTGAACGGCACCCCGCTCAATAAAATCTCCGTGAGAGATCGGGCCAAACAGCTGGCCTTTGTTCCCCAGCATGCCGAAGTGGATGGCGATCTCTGCGTGGAGCAGATTGTCCGGCTGGGGCGCACGCCGCACCGCAGGGGGCTTTTTGGCTGGAGTGAAAAGGACGACCAGGCGGTTGAGCACGCTATCCGCCTGATGAAACTTGCCGGGCTGCGTCACCGGCTGTGGCGGCAGCTTTCCGGCGGAGAGAGACAGCGCTGCCAGATCGCCCGCGCCCTGGCCCAGCAGCCACGGCTGCTGATCCTCGATGAGCCGACCAACCATCTGGATATTGAGTATCAGCTGGAGCTGATGACGCTGATTACGCAGCTGCCTATTACGGTGGTGGTGGCCCTTCACGATTTGAATCTCGCCGCCAACTACTGCCACCGGCTGGTACTGCTGAAATCCGGCAGCGTGATAGCCAGCGGTCCGCCTGATGCGGTGCTGACCCCTGCTCTGATAGAAGACGCCTGGCATGTGCAAGCGGACGTCATGAAACAAGGCAAAACCTTCAACATTCGCTATGCCATGCGGCAGCCCATTGCGTAAAGTAGGCGATGCCCGCTCTTAGCGAGTCAATCTTACGTTCGGGCAGCCTCTTTAACGCGTTGTAGCTGGGTGATATTTCATGAAAAAACTGTTTGTGCAGTTTTACCTTCTGTTGTTCGTCTGCTTCCTGGTGATGACCATGCTGGTTGGGCTGGTCTATAAGTTCACCGCCGAGCGGGCAGGCAGACAGTCGCTGGATGATTTGATGAAAAGCTCGCTCTATCTGATGCGCAGTGAACTGCGTGAGATCCCCCCTCACGACTGGGCGCGCACCATCAAAGAGCTGGATCTGAACCTCTCATTCAAACTGCGCATCGAGCCACTGAAGAAATACACCCTGGATGCCCCGACCATGCAGCGGCTTCGCGAAGGCGATATCGTGGCGCTGGACGATCAGTACACCTTTATTCAGCGTATTCCGCGCAGCCATTACGTCCTGGCGGTCGGCCCGGTGCCGTATCTCTACTTCCTGCATCAGATGCGCCTGCTGGATATCGCCCTGCTGGCCTTTATCGCCATTTCGCTCGCCTTCCCGGTGTTTATCTGGATGCGCCCCCACTGGCAGGACATGCTGCGCCTCGAGGCCGCCGCCCAGCGTTTCGGCGACGGGCATCTGACCGAGCGGATCCACTTCGACAGCGGCTCCAGCTTTGAGCGGCTGGGGGTGGCCTTTAACCAGATGGCTGACAATATCAACGCCCTCATCGCCAGCAAAAAACAGCTGATCGACGGTATCGCCCACGAGCTGCGCACCCCCCTGGTACGGTTGCGCTACCGGCTGGAGATGAGTGAAAACCTGACCGAAACAGAGTCGCAGGCGCTGAATCGCGATATCAGCCAGCTCGAGGCGCTGATTGAGGAGCTGCTGACCTATGCCCGCCTCGACCGACCGCAGAACGAACTTAAGCTCACCACCCCGGATCTGCCTGCATGGCTGCGCAGCTACGTGGAGGATGTGCAGAGCGTCAACCCGCAGCGCACGTTGCTGATCAGCAGCGTGGACGGCGATTACGGCGCGCTGGATATGCGTTTGATGGAGCGGGTGCTGGATAACCTGGTCAACAACGCCCTGCGCTACAGCGATAACCAGCTGCGGATCGCATTGACGCTAAACGGCAGCCGCGCCAGTTTGTCGGTGGAAGATGATGGTCCGGGCATTGCGCCAGAGGCCCGCCAGCGGGTATTTGAGCCTTTTGTCCGACTCGACCCGAGCCGGGACCGCGCCACCGGCGGCTGCGGCCTGGGGCTGGCGATCGTCCACTCTATCGCCCAGGCGCTAGGGGGGGACGTCAGCTGCGAAGCCAGCGACCTCGGCGGCGCCCGTTTCTGCTTCAACTGGCCCGTCTGGCATCATATCGCCCTGCCCATCCCTGACTGACCTAAACCGCACGCTGGCCTGACCCGGCGTGCTGTGCTATAAATTAAGTATGTTGTAACTAATGTGGTGTACTATGGCAACTTACGATCTTATCGAACGCTTAAACTCAACCTTTCGCCAGATGGAGCACGAGCTGGCGCAGTTACCCCCCGAACTCCAGGCCTGTCGCCTGCTCGCCGGGCGCGTCTTCTCCCTGCCGGACGTCGCCAAAGGCGCCGAACACGATCCGCTCAACGCTATTATGGTTAAGCAGCACCTCGGCCAGGAGGCGCTGACGATGGCGCTGCAACACTATCGTCACCTCTTTATCCAGCAGCAATCCGAGAATCGCAGCAGCAAGGCCGCCGTGCGCCTGCCGGGGGTGATCTGCCTGCAGAGCGACGCCGCGCACCGGGAACAAATCACCGCCCGCATTGCGACTATTAATGCCTTAAAGGCGGAATTTGAAAAAATCGTCACCGAGGAGTCAGGCCTCGCCCCCGCCGCCCGTTTTGAGTGGGTGCACCACCAGTTACCAGGTTTGATCACCCTCAACGCCTATCGCACGTTAACGGTGATTAACCACCCCGCCACCCTGCGCTTCGGCTGGGCCAATAAGCACATCATCAAAAATTTCACCCGCGATGAGGTGCTGGCGATGCTGGAGAAAAGCCTCAAGTCGCCGCGCGCCGTAGCGCCCTGGTCACGGGATCAGTGGGTGGAGCGGCTGGAGGCAGAATATACGGCCATTCACTCTCTGCCTGCAGAGGCGCGGCTGAAGATCAAGCGGCCGGTAAAAGTGCAGCCAATCGCCCGCGTCTGGTATGCCGGGCAGCAAAAGCAGGTGCAATACGCCTGCCCGACGCCGCTGATCGCCCTTTACGATGCCGATCAGGGGGCGGTGATACCCGATATTGGTGAGCTGCTCAATTACGATGCGGATAACGTTCAGCACCGTTATAAGCCGCAGGCACAGCCGCTGCGCTTGATTATCCCGCGGCTGCACCTGTACGTGGCGGAGTAACTATTTCAGGCTGCCGACCATCTCTTCCGGGCGGACCCAGCTGTCGAACTCGGCCTCGGTGAGATACCCCAGCGCCAGGGCGGAGGCTTTCAGGGTCAGCCCCTCCTTGTGCGCTTTTTTGGCGATTTCCGCCGCCTTGTCATAGCCGATATGGGTATTGAGCGCCGTCACCAGCATTAACGACTCGTTGAGCAGCTGGCTGATGCGCTCGCGATTCGGCTCGATGCCTACCGCGCAGTGCTCGTTAAAGCTCTCCATGCCATCCGCCAGCAGACGCACCGACTGGAGGAAGTTATGGATCACCATCGGACGGTAGACGTTCAGCTCAAAGTTGCCCGAGGCCCCGCCCATGTTCACCGCCACGTCATTGCCCATCACCTGACAGCAGAGCATGGTCATGGCTTCGCACTGGGTCGGGTTGACTTTACCCGGCATGATGGAGCTGCCCGGCTCGTTCTCCGGGATGCTGATTTCGCCGATGCCGCAGCGCGGCCCGGAAGCCAGCCAGCGCACGTCGTTGGCGATTTTCATCAGCGAGGCCGCCAGCCCTTTCAGCGCCCCGTGGGCATGCACCAGCGCATCACAGGTCGCCAGCGCCTCGAACTTGTTCGGCGCCGTGATAAACGGCTGTCCGGTGATGTTTGCCAGCTCTTCCGCCACCCGCACCGCATATTCCGGATGGGTATTGAGGCCGGTACCCACTGCGGTGCCACCCAGCGCCAGCTCCGCCAGGTGCGGCAGGCTGTGGTCGATATGGCGCAGGTTGTGGTCAAGCATCGCCACCCAGCCGGAGATCTCCTGGCCCAGGGTCAGGGGCGTGGCGTCCTGCAGATGGGTACGACCAATTTTGACGATATCGGCAAAGGCCAGGGCTTTGTCATTGAGGGTCTGCTTCAGCACGTTCAGCTGCGGGATGAGCTGTTCGCGCAGGGCGATGAGCGCCGCCACATGCATCGCCGTCGGGAAGACATCGTTGGAGCTCTGGCTTTTGTTGACGTCGTCGTTGGGGTGGATCTTACGCTCCATGCCGCGCACCCCGCCGAGCAGTTCGCTGCCGCGGTTCGCCAGTACCTCGTTCATGTTCATGTTGCTCTGGGTACCGGAGCCGGTCTGCCAGATGGCGAGCGGGAATTCATCGGGATGTTTCCCCGCCAGCACTTCATCGGCGGCGGCGATAATGGCGTTAGCTTTCTCCCCGGAGAGCAGGCCTAAATCCTGGTTGACCTTCGCCGCGGCGCGTTTGGTCAGCGCCAGGGCCTGGATCAACGAGACCGGCATCTTTTCAGTGGAGATACGGAAATGTTCCAGTGAACGCTGGGTTTGTGCGCCCCAGAGTTTGTCCTCAGGAACGTCGATGGCACCCATCGAATCTTTCTCACTGCGTGAGGTGGTCATACTTTCTCCTTGATAACACTGAAGTGGATTGCTCACAGCTCAAAGAAACAAGTATTGATGAGATAAGAAAAAGGGTATGGCGCTTTGTGCGCTCTTTTTTGCCGGGCTTTGCCGGGTGGCGCTGCGCCACCCGGCAGGGTTTTCAAACTACTTCACACAGGCCGAACACTGGGAGGACTGGATCTGTTTGAAGAAGTCGTTGCCTTTGTCATCCACGAGGATAAACGCCGGGAAGTCTTCCACTTCGATTTTCCAGATCGCTTCCATACCCAGCTCCGGGTACTCCACGCACTCGAGGCTCTTGATGCTGCCCTGCGCCAGTACCGCGGCCGGGCCGCCGATGCTGCCGAGGTAGAAGCCGCCGTGCTTGTGGCAGGCGTCCGTCACCTGCTGGCTGCGGTTGCCCTTCGCCAGCATGATCATGCTGCCGCCGTTGGCCTGGAGCTGATCGACGTAGGAGTCCATACGCCCGGCAGTGGTTGGCCCTAAGGAGCCGGAGGCATAGCCGGTCGGGGTTTTTGCCGGGCCCGCATAGTAGATCGGGTGATCTTTAATGTACTGCGGCAGCCCTTCGCCATTATCCAGACGCTCTTTCAGCTTCGCGTGGGCGATATCGCGGCCCACGATAATGGTGCCGTTCAGCGACAGACGGGTGGAGACCGGGTACTGAGAGAGCTGGGCCAGGATCTCACTCATCGGACGGTTCAGGTCAACGCGTACCGCCTCGCCCTCGCCCGCTTTCCGCAGCGCTTCCGGAATGTACTTACCTGGGTTGTTTTCCAGTTTCTCAATCCAGATGCCGTCGCGGTTAATCTTAGCTTTAATGTTGCGGTCCGCCGAACAGGAGACGCCCATCCCCACCGGGCAGGATGCGCCGTGGCGCGGCAGGCGGATCACGCGGATATCGTGGGCGAAATATTTGCCGCCAAACTGGGCGCCGAGGCCGAGGTTCTGGGCTTCCACCAGCAATTCCTGCTCAAGCTGGACGTCGCGGAATGCCTGGCCGTGCTCGTTACCTTCGGTCGGCAGATTGTCGTAGTATTTGGTCGAGGCCAGCTTGACGGTTTTGAGGGTGCTTTCCGCCGAGGTGCCACCGATCACAAAGGCGATGTGGTACGGCGGACACGCCGCGGTGCCGAGAGTACGCATCTTCTCCACCAGGTAGTTTTTCAGCTTGCCCGGCGTGAGCAGCGCTTTGGTCTCCTGATAGAGATACGTTTTGTTCGCTGAACCGCCGCCTTTGGCGATGCAGAGGAATTTGTATTCGTCGCCATCCACGCTGTAGAGGTCAATTTGCGCCGGCAGGTTGGTGCCGGTATTGACCTCTTTATACATATCCAGCGGGGCGTTTTGTGAATAGCGCAGGTTGTCTTCGATATAGGTGTTATACACGCCGTGCGCCAGGGCCGCTTCGTCGCCGCCACCGGTCCAGACACGCTGGCCTTTTTTACCCATGATGATGGCGGTGCCGGTGTCCTGACAGGTTGGCAGAATGCCTTTTGCCGCGATATCGGAGTTACGCAGGAACTGCAGGGCGACGTACTTGTCGTTTTCGCTGGCCTGCGGGTCGCTGAGGATATCGGCAACCTGCTGCTGATGCGCCGGGCGAAGCATGAACGAGGCATCGTGGAACGCCTGTTGCGCCAGTAAGGTCAGGGCCTGCGGGTCAACTTTCAGGATCTCCTGTCCTTCAAATTCAGAGACAGAAACGTGGTCGCGGGTTAACAGGTAATATTCGGTCTGATCCTTGGCCAGCGGGAAAGGATCCTGGTAATGAAAGGGTTTATTCGACATTGATCTCTCACTTACTGCTTCGGTCTGTTTATTTAGAGCAGATGTTCCGCTGCCCTGCTTAAAAGCGAGTCAGCCTATCCTACACAATTTTTTAACAAAAACTGAGACTAGTACGACTTTTTCCGCGCGCAGGTTACATCCGCGCGGTTTATTGCTTTAATACAGGCAGATAATTTCACATATGAAACAGGGCTTGATAATGCAAAAACTCATCAACTCAGTGCAGCACTATGCCTGGGGAAGTAAAACTGCGTTAACGGATCTCTACGGTATCGCCAACCCGGACAATCTGCCGATGGCAGAGTTGTGGATGGGGGCACACCCGAAGAGCAGCTCAAAAATTACCGATGCCCAGGGCGAACGTTCCCTGCGTGACGTTATCGAGGGTGATAAAGCCACGCTGTTGGGCAGCGCCGTCGCCGAACGCTTTGGCGAACTGCCTTTCCTCTTCAAGGTACTTTGCGCCGATCAGCCGCTCTCCATTCAGGTTCACCCGAACAAGCAGGCCTCCGAAGCGGGTTTTGCGAAAGAGAACGCAGCAGGCATTCCGCTGGATGCCGCCGAGCGTAACTATAAAGATCCGAACCACAAACCGGAACTGGTCTTCGCCCTGACGCCGTTCCTGGCGATGAACGCCTTCCGCGAGTTCTCTGAGATCGTTTCGCTGCTGCAGCCGGTTGCCGGGGCGCACAGCGCCATTGCCCACTTCCTTGAAAAACCGGATGCCGATCGCCTGAGCCACCTCTTCGCCAGCCTGCTGAATATGCAGGGGGACGAAAAATCCCGTGCGCTGGCGGTACTGAAAGCGGCCCTGAACAGCCAGAAAGGCGAACCCTGGCAGACCATCCGCGTCATTTCAGAATTTTACCCGGACGACAGCGGCCTCTTCTCCCCGCTGCTGCTGAACGTGGTGAAACTGGAGCCGGGCGAAGCGATGTTCCTGTTTGCCGAAACGCCGCATGCTTACCTGCAAGGGGTGGCGCTGGAGGTAATGGCTAACTCCGATAACGTACTTCGTGCGGGGCTGACGCCGAAATACATCGACATCCCTGAACTGGTGGCCAACGTCAAATTCGTCGCGAAACCGGCGGCTGAGCTGCTCACCCAGCCAGTGAAAAACGGCGCAGAGCTGGACTTCCCCATCCCGGTGGAGGATTTTGCGTTTTCCCTGCACGATCTCAGCAGCGAAGAGACCCGTATTGCCCAGCAGAGCGCGGCTATTCTCTTCTGCGTTGAGGGTGAAGCGGTACTGAGCAAGGGCGAGGAGCGCCTGGTGCTGAAGCCTGGTGAGTCGGCCTTTATTGCCGCGAATGATTCCCCGGTTAGCGTCAGCGGCGTCGGGCGTCTGGCGCGGGTATTCAACAAGCTCCAGTGACTTGCTGAATTTTTTAACAATTTTTGCTAAGCTATTGCTAACCTTATGACCTCACCGGGCGGTTTTCACCGCTCGGTTTCATTTTATGGATAATCACGATGAAAAAATCGGTTATAGCTGCAGGCGTTATTGTTGCATTAGGGCTGGTCTGGACTGGCGCGGCCTGGTACACCGGGAAACAGCTGGAGAGCCGTCTGGGCGAGATGGTGGCCCAGGCGAACAGTGAACTTAAGCGTACCGCGCCGGAAGCCGGGCTGGAGCTGAGCTATCAGGATTATCAGCGCGGCGTGTTTAGCAGCCATCTGCAGATGGTCGTTAAGCCGGTAGCAGGAACCACTAATCCGTGGCTGCAACCGGGACAAAGCCTGGTGCTGAACGAAGATGTCGACCACGGTCCGTTCCCGCTGGCCCAGCTGAAATCCTTCAACCTCATCCCCTCTATGGCCTCGGTCAAATCGACCCTGGTCAATAACGAAGCCTCTAAGCCGCTGTTCGATCTGGCGAAGAATGAGTCACCTTTTGAGGTCAATACGCGCATCAGCTATGCCGGTGATACCCGTTCCGATATCGCCCTGAAAGCCCTGAATTACGAGAATGGCGACGAGCAGGTAGCGTTCAGCGGCGGTAACTTCCAGCTTGATGCCGATCGCGACGGCAAAAACGTCTCGCTCAAAGGTGACGCGGCAAGCGGCCGGGTCAACGCGGTGAACGAGTACGATCAGAAAGTCCAGCTGACCTTCAATAACCTGAACATTGATGGCAACAGCCGTCTGACCAGTTTTGACGAGCGCATCGGCGATCAGAAACTGACCCTCGAAAAAATGGCTATCGCCATTGAAGGCAAAGAGATGGCGGTGCTGGAAGGCACAGATCTGAAAGCCACCGCGGATCTTTCCAAAGATGGCAAGAGCATCAACAGCCAGCTGGATTACAACCTGAAGAGCCTGAAAGTGCAGAATCAGGATCTGGGTACCGGCAAGCTGACCCTGAAGATCGGCAATATTGACGGTCAGGCATGGCACCAGTTCAGCCAGCAGTATCGCGCTCAAAGCCAGGCCCTGCTGGCGGATAAAGAGCTGATGACCAACAATCCGGCGCTCTATCAGCAGAAAGCGGCGGAAGCCTTCTTCGGTAATCTGCCGATCCTGCTCAAAGGCGAGCCGGTGGTCACTATCGCGCCGCTGAGCTGGAAAAACAGCAAAGGCGAAACCAACTTCAACCTGTCGTTGTTCATGAAGGATCCCGCCACCGCCACCGGTGAAGCGCAGACCCTGGCGCAGGAAGTGGATCGCAGCGTGAAATCGCTGGAGAGCAAGCTGACCATCCCGATGGACATGGCGACCGAGTTCATGACCCAGATTGCGAAGCTGGAAGGGTATAACGAAGATGACGCCGGCAAGCTGGCCAGCCAGCAGGTGAAAGGCCTGGCGGCGATGGGACAGATGTTCCGCATCACCACCGTGGAAGATAACGTGATCGGCACCAGCCTGCAGTACAGCAATGGTCAGGTGACCCTGAATGGTCAGAAGATGCCGCTGGAGGAGTTCGTCGGCATGTTTGGCGTACCGGCGCTGAACCTGGCGGTACCGGATGAACCTGCGGCTCCGCCAGCACCGGCTGCTCCGCCAGCGCCTGCGGTTCCTCAGCAGTAAACAGCAAAACCCCTCTGCGGAGGGGTTTTTTATTGCCAGTCATCCTTTCCAGCCGGTCAGGAAATCCATCAGCAGGGCGTTCACTTTCTCCGGTTGCTCTTCCTGGGGCAGATGCCCGCACTCTTCAATACCATACGCCCTGAGATCGTCCGCCATTTCCGCCCAGACGCTCTGCATATCGAACAGCTTGCCGACAGCGTGAAAATCATTGCCCCACAGCGACATCACCGGGCAGGCAATTTTGATCGCCGCGTCCGCCAGATCCTGCGCCACATCTTCAGCGTTGGCGCGATAATCGGCCATCGCCCCCCGCACGGCACCGGGCGCCTGATAGGCCCGGACGTAAGTATCAAACGCCTCGCCGCTGATGGTAGAAGGATCGTAAGTCCAGTCCGAGAAGAAGTGGCGTAGCCAGATATGCTCCCGTCCGGCAATCAGGGCTTCCGGCAGATCGGGCACCAGGTGGAACAGAAAGAACCAGTACGCCCGGGCAATAGAGGCGTTCAAATCCCGCGCCACGATACGCGTCGGGACATTATCCATCACCACCAGACGATCCACCCGTTCCGGATAATCTTTCGCAAAGCGGGTGGCGACACGCGCGCCGCGGTCGTGCCCCACCAGCACCACTTTCTTCAGGCCCAGGGCATTCATCAGTTCCAGGATATCCCGCGCCATAGTGCGTTTATCGTAGCCGGAGGCCGGCTTATCCGTTTCTCCATACCCGCGCAAGTCCGGAGCAATCACCCGGTAATGCTTCGACAGAACCGGAATTTGATAGCGCCAGGCATAGTTCGTTTCCGGAAAGCCATGGAGCAGGATCACCGGCGCCCCTTCCCCCTCTTCAACCACAAACTGACGGATACCATTCGCTGTTACGGTGTAACTTTTCATTGCGATCGCCTCGTCTTATTTCAGCAATGGCACGTCGGCCGCACGTTGATACGGGCCGTAAATCGCCGGGTTCCAGTTGTAACCCTGAGCGTTGGCGGTAATGTGCCCGATGCCCGGGAACGCCAGGTGCGCTGCCGCCAGCCATTCGCCCTCTTTTGCCAGGGCGTTGAACTCTTGCCCACGTGATGAGGTGGCTTTTTTCGCATCCACGTCAAAGCGAATCGACACTTCCGGGTGCGGGAACTGCACCGCAGGGGCGTGGATCAGGTCGCCGATAAAGTTGATGCCTTTCCCCTCAGAGGCAAAACGATAGACCGTGCTGCCGGGCGTATGGCCGGGAGCGTAGGCCGTCTGGACTTCAGGGATCGGCGAGGCGGGCGGCACGAAGGTTTTCAGGCGTCCCGCCGCTTTATAGGAGGCCAGAGCGTGTTGGGCGATAGCGAAATACTCTTTTGCATTGGCGGGGGCGCTGGCCTCTTTCGCCGGATCCAGCCAGTAGTCAGCTTCCGCCTGCGGCACGTAAACCGTGGCATTAGGGAATAGCGCCTTACCCGCGGCATCGCTCAGGCCGCAGACGTGGTCCAGGTGGAGGTGGGTCAGGAAGATGGTGTCCACCTGCTCAGGGCGATACCCGGAGGCTTCCATGTTAGGAATTAATTGCCCTGCGGTTTGCGGCACGCAGTGGCCCGCGCCGCTGTCTATCATCACCAGATGTTTTCCGGTGTTGACTAAAAAGGCGTTAAAGGAGGTGGGCATGCGCTCGGCATCAATCTTATGCTGCGCCAGCAGGTCGCGAATTTTGACGGCCGAGAGCCCTTTTAACAGCGACGGCGAGAGATCGTTGTAGCCATCAAAAAGCGCCGTCACCTCATATTGCCCCACCGCCAGGCGATAGTAACCCGGCACCTGCTGTTTAATCTGCGCGGGTGCGTCAGCCCAAACGGATCCTGCCAAAAACAGGCCGCTGAGCGCTAAAACCGTTGTCCTCTTTTTCATCTTCACTCCGAATTCACTCTTTATCAGGATGTGGAGTGACTATGGCGCTATAACGCTAATTAGTGTAGATGTGTAATTTGATAGGCCAGCATAACGAGAATCGAGATAATGAGACTGGAAGATGTGGAAGTATTCGTGGAAGCCATCAAAGCGGGAAGTCTCGCGGGTGCCGCGCGTCGGCTCTCTATGAGCGCCATGGCGGCGTCGCGATGCCTGAATAATCTGGAAGCGGAGCTGGGGGTCCGGCTGGTACACCGCACCACGCGCTCCCTTTCACCCACCAGCGACGGCACCATCTTTTTACCCCATGCCCAGGCGCTGCTGGAAGATAAGACCAACGCCCTGGCCGACCTCTTTCCTGATGGTGCCTCCCTTTCCGGGCGGCTTCGCATCACCGCCTCGGCGGCGTTTGGCCGTAAAATCATCGCCCCGATGCTGCCCGACTTTATGCGCCAGCATCCCGCCCTGCAGGTCGATTTACTCGCCACCGATGAGCAGGTTGATATTGTCGGCAGAGGAATAGACGTGGCGTTACGTATCGCCCCGCTGCGGGACAACCGTCTGGTGGCGCATCGCCTCTGTGATAACCCCCGAGACCTCTGCGCCAGCGCAGCGTATCTGACGGAGCATGGCTATCCAAAAACGCTCAGCGATCTTGCGGCGCACAGCTGCTTAACCACCTCTGATACCACCCACTGGACGTTCGAGCAGGGGGGACAGCGAAGCAAACAGAAAGTATCGGGGCGGTTTTCGGCGAATTCTATCGAGGCGATCTTTGAGGCCTGCCTGGGCGGCATGGGCATTGCCAACCTGTCCCGCTGGTACCTTGAGCCCGCCTTTGCACAAGGCCTGGTGGAGCGGATCGCGCTGGAGGATGCCAGGCCGGAAGCGCTGGCTGTCTGGGCCGTTTACCCGACGTCGCGGTTGATTCCGGTTAAGGTGCGCAAGTTTGTCGAGGCTCTGGAGGCGCGGCTGGAACGTAACCCGCTCACGCCGCATGGATAATGTTATTTCACCGTCACCAGGCGGGCCGACACAATCTGATGCCCCGCCTGCACGTCGGCTTTATCGATCCGCTGCATAATTCTCTCGGCCAGGGTATAGCCCATTTCCCGCGCCGGGGTGGTGGCCCAGACAATCGGTAGATCGTCCAGCGCGTTCTCTGACACATCCGCAAAGGCGCCCAGCGCCACCTGATGACCAAAGAAGGTTTCAACCCCACCTTCCCCGCTCTGGCGCCCGGCACGGATTAAGCCGAACCAGGCGCCCATGGCGATAACGTCGTTATAGCAAATCACGGCGCTGATGGTGGGGCTGGCGCGCAGCAAGCTACCGATCGCCTCCGCCGCCTGCTTGTGGCGGGATTCACACTCCACCACCCACTCGCTGTGGAACGGCAGGCCATATTTGATCAGCGTCGCGCAGTAGCCACCCACCCGTTCGGCGCGCGTCAGGGAGGAGCTTTTACCGCCCAGCCAGGCAATTCGCTGATGGCCGCGGCGAATAAGATGTTCGGTCAGCATTTGTGCTGCCTGCATGTTGTCCGGGCGCAGGGTATCCGCTTCGTCGAGATAGCTGGCGCGGGAGGCAAACACCAGCGGAACCCCTTTGGCTGCCGCCCGCTCGCACAGCTCATTGCTTACCCCGGAGGCCCCGGCAACGATCACCCCATCCACCCCCTGCGTCAGCAGCATATCGAGGCGCTGGAGCAGCTGATCCGCTTCCCGGCCGCCATGGAGTAAAAAGACCATCCTCCCCTGGGCTTCCAGCGCCTCCGTCAGGCCCGCCGTCAGTTCGGCATAGAACGGCGACGTCAGGTCGCGGACGATCAGGCCAATCACCCCGCTTTGCCCACCCCTCAGCGCCGATGCCTGGCGGTTGCGAACGAACCCGAGTTGCTCCACCACCTCGTTGACGCGCTGGCCCGTCGCAGGGGAGATGCGCCCTTTCCCGCTCAGAACCAGTGAAACCGTGCTCACAGAGACACCCGCCGCCAGCGCAACGTCGTTGATAGTAATTTTTTTCGCTACAGCCATGTGTGGGGTGTCTCCCTGATAATGAGATCGGTAAAACGTTTTATCAATACGTTATCTTTATACCCTCTGCCAAAGCCTGAGAATGTGATTTAGCGCGCACTAAACTTTGATAAAACGTTTTATCTTCTCGCAGCACTGAGGCAGGTAAATCTATTTTAACAATAAAGGAGTCGTTTTATGACGGCGAAAGCAGCACAAAAAATCTCGCTGTGGGAGTTTTTCCAGCAACTGGGTAAAACTTTTATGCTGCCCGTGGCACTGCTCTCCTTCTGTGGGATCATGCTAGGCATCGGCAGCTCGCTCAGCAGTAACGATGTCATTACCCTGATCCCTTTTCTGGGCAACCCGGTCTTGCAGGCAATTTTTATCTGGATGAGTAAGGTCGGCTCCTTCGCCTTTAGCTTCCTGCCAGTGATGTTCTGTATCGCCATTCCGCTGGGCCTGGCCCGCGAAAACAAAGGCGTGGCGGCATTTTCCGGGTTTGTGGGGTACGCGGTGATGAATCTGGCGGTCAACTTCTGGCTGACTACGAAGGGGATCCTGCCCACTACCGACGCGGCGGTGCTCAAAGCCAATAACATCCAGAGCGTACTGGGGATCCAGTCGATCGACACCGGGATCCTCGGCGCGGTGATCGCAGGGGTGATCATCTGGCTGCTGCATGAGCGTTTTCACAATATCCGCCTGCCGGATGCGCTGGCCTTCTTCGGCGGTACGCGCTTTGTGCCGATTATTACCACCGTCGCCATGGGCCTGTTTGGCCTGGTGATCCCGCTGGTGTGGCCGATTTTCGCCCTGGGTATTACCGGTATCGGGCATATCATCAACAGCGCGGGCGATTTTGGCCCGATGATTTTCGGCACCGGTGAGCGTCTGCTGCTGCCTTTCGGCTTACAACATATCCTGGTGGCGCTGATCCGCTTCACCGAAGCCGGTGGCACCATGGAGGTCTGCGGCCACTCGGTAAGCGGCGCACTGACCATCTTCCAGGCGCAGTTAAGCTGCCCGACCACCCACGGCTTCTCGGAGAGTGCCACCCGCTTCCTCTCCCAGGGGAAAATGCCAGCCTTCCTCGGCGGCCTGCCGGGTGCGGCGCTGGCGATGTACCACTGCGCCCGTCCGGAAAACCGTCATAAGATTAAGGGCCTGTTGATCTCCGGCGTTATCGCCTGCGTGGTCGGCGGTACCACTGAACCGATCGAGTTCCTGTTCCTGTTCGTGGCACCGGTACTGTACCTTATTCACGCCGTGCTGACCGGCCTGGGCTTTACCACCATGGCGGTGCTGGGTGTCACCATCGGTAATACCGACGGCAACGTGATTGACTTTGTGGTGTTCGGCATTCTGCACGGCCTGTCGACCAAGTGGTATCTGGTTCCGGTGGTGGCCGCGATCTGGTTTGCGGTTTACTACGGCATCTTCCGCTTCGCCATCACCCGCTTTAACCTGAAAACGCCGGGTCGCGATATTGAGAGCGCGGCGAGCGTGGAGCAGGCAGTGGCGGGCGTAACTGGCAAATCCGGCTACAATACGCCGGCGATCCTCGCGGCGCTGGGCGGTGCGGATAACATCACCTCTCTGGACAACTGCATTACCCGTCTGCGCCTGTCGGTGGCAGATATGTCCCAAGTGGACACCAACGCCCTGAAGGCCAATCGCGCCATCGGCGTGGTTCAGCTCAACCAGCACAATTTGCAGGTGGTCATCGGCCCGCAGGTGCAGTCGGTGAAAGATGAGCTGGCGACCCTGATGCGAACAGTAGAAGCCTGATGCCCCAGCCCCCTCCCCAGGAGGGGGTTCTCTTTTAAGGAGACGTTATGTTTGATTTTTCTGCCGTCGTGGATCGTCACGGCACCTGGTGTACCCAATGGGACTATGTTGCCGACCGCTTCGGCGCCGCAGATCTGCTGCCGTTTACCATCTCGGACATGGATTTTGCCACTGCCCCCTGCATCATCGAGGCTCTGCAAGCTCGCATCAGCCACGGAGTGTTTGGCTACAGCCGCTGGAAAAACGACGAGTTCCTTGGGGCGGTAGGGCACTGGTTCCGGCAGCGCTTCAACAGCTCCATCGATACCAGCGCCATCGTCTATGGCCCCTCGGTGATCTATATGGTGTCGGAGCTGATTCGCCAGTGGTCCAACGCAGGGGACGGGGTGGTGATCCACACCCCGGCCTACGACGCGTTTTACAATGCCATTGCGGGCAATAACCGTCAGGTGGTGCCTGTTGGCCTGCATAAGACGGCGGCGGGCTGGCAGTGCGATATGGCCGAACTGGAAGCGGTATTGGCACAGCCGCAGAACACCATTTTATTGCTCTGCAGCCCGCACAACCCGACGGGCAAGGTCTGGACCCGGGACGAGTTAGCGACCATGGCTGAACTTTCTGCGCGTCACGGCGTGGCGGTGGTAAGCGATGAAATTCATATGGATATGGTCTGGGGCAACCATCAGCATATCCCCTGGTGCGAAGTGGCGCAGGGAAAATGGGCGCTTCTCACCTCCGGCTCCAAGAGCTTTAATATTCCTGCTCTTACCGGCGCATACGGTTTGATCGGTGATGAAGCCAGCCGCATGGACTATTTGCAGGCGCTAAAGGGGCGCGACGGCCTCTCTTCGCCCTCGGTGCTGGCGCTGGTGGCGCATATTGCCGCCTACCAACAGGGTGAAGCCTGGCTGGATGCGCTGCGCAGTTATCTGGAGGCCAACCTGCACTATGTAGCCGACAGGCTCAATGGTGCCTTTCCGGCGTTAAACTGGCAACCGCCAGAGGCGACCTATCTGGCGTGGATCGATCTACGACCGCTAAATATCGACGACCGGAAGCTGCAAAAGGTGCTGATTGAGCAGCAAAAAGTGGCGATTATGCCGGGATATACCTATGGCGAAGAGGGTAACGGTTTTATCCGCCTCAATGCCGGTTGCCCGCGCAGTAAACTGGAGCAAGGGGTGGAACGACTGATTGCCGGGATTCACGCCCTGCGGTAATAGCGTTGCGCAATGGATATTTACCTTGCGCAAATAGCTTTTTGCCCCGTTTTATTTTTATAATATGTCGCACTTTACCTAATAAAGAGTGCGACCATGATTGATACCACCCTCCCGCTAACTGACGTTCATCGCCACCTTGATGGCAACATCCGTGCCCAGACCATTCTGGATCTTGGTCGCCAGTATAATTTGGCTCTGCCCGCACAAAACCTTGAGTCGCTGATCCCGCATGTGCAGGTAACAGAAAACGAACCGGATCTGGTGAGCTTTTTAAGCAAACTCGACTGGGGGGTAAAAGTCCTCGCCTCGCTGGAAGCCTGCCGTCGCGTTGCCTTCGAGAATATTGAGGACGCCGCGCGCAACGGTCTGCATTACGTAGAACTGCGTTTCTCGCCGGGCTATATGGCCATGTCCCACAACCTGCCGGTTGACGGTGTGGTAGAGGCGGTGATCGCTGGCGTTCGCGAAGGCTGTAAAGCCTTTGATGTTGAAGCCCGCCTGATTGGGATCATGAGCCGTACCTTTGGCGAAGCCGCCTGCCTTCAGGAACTCGAAGCCCTGCTGGCTCACCGCGAACATATCACTGCGGTCGATCTGGCGGGCGACGAGCTGGGCTTCCCGGGCAGTCTGTTCCTCTCCCACTTCAATCGCGCCCGCGACGCAGGCTGGCACATCACCGTCCATGCCGGTGAAGCGGCAGGCCCGGAGAGCATCTGGCAGGCGATCCGCGAGCTGGGCGCCGAGCGTATTGGTCATGGGGTGAAGGCGGTGGAAGACCGCGCCCTGATGGACTTCCTGGCGGCGCAACGCATCGGAATCGAATCCTGTCTGACCTCCAATATTCAGACCAGTACCGTGGCGACGCTGGCGCACCACCCGCTGAAAACTTTCCTTGAGCATGGCGTGATAGCGTCGCTGAATACTGACGATCCGGCGGTTCAGGGGGTCGATATTATTCACGAATACACGGTGGCCGCCCCGCAGGCCGGGCTGAGCCGCGAGCAGATTCGCCAGGCGCAGATCAATGGTCTGGAGATGGCATTCTTAACATCTGCCGAGAAGCAGGCGCTGCGCGACAAGGTCGCACGCGGGTAAGAAAAAGCCCGGCATTGCCGGGCTTTGTTTTCAGGCCAGACAGAGGGTCGCGCGATGTTTCGCGGACTCGATACCCAGCTCAATCAGTTCCATAATCTGAATCGCCTGGCTTGCCGGGACCGGGTTTTCACCCTGGCCGTTCAGCGCATCGCGAATACCGGCATAATAGGCCGGGTAGTTGCCCGGCAGAGTCAGCCAGGTCTCTTCCACACGCTCTTCCCCTTCCACGCGGGTCAGCACGCCGTCACGCATGTCATAGCCCCAGTCTTCCTGCGGCAGGCGCTCCCCGTTTTTCAGACGTTCTTCCTGCGGATCGAGACCGAACTTCACATAGCTGCCGCGGGAGCCATGCACGATGTAACGTGCAGATTCCGCCGCCGCCATCATCGTGCCATGCAGTACCACGCGACGCTGCGGATAGCTCAACACCGCATGGAAGTAGTCCGTGGCCTGCGCGCCAGGGCGCAGCTGGGCCAGATCGACGTTCAGGCTCACCGGCAGACCAAACAGGTTAACGGCCTGGTCAAGCAGATGCGGGGCCAGATCGTACCAGATGCCGCTGCCCGGACCCGCCAGCTCACGCCAGCGATTACGCACCTGCGGACGGAAGCGGTCGAAATGTGATTCGAAGAATGCCACTTCCCCCAGAGAGCCGTCGGCAATGAGGGCTTTAACGGTGAGGAAGTCGCTGTCCCAGCGGCGGTTGTGGAAGACGGAGAGCAGTTTACCCAGGCTTTTTGCCAGCGCGTCCAGTTCGCGAGCCTGTGACAGTGTCACGGTAAAGGGTTTATCCACCACCACATGCTTGCCCGCTTCAAGGGCCGCTTTCGCCAGCGGGAAATGGGTGTCGTTTGGTGTCGGGATAACAATCAGGTCGATATTGGGATCGTTAAACAGATGCTTCGGCTCAGAAACCACCGGCACGGTTGGCCAGTCGGCATGAACTTTCGTCGCATCGCTGCTGGAAATGGCTGCCAGCGCCATCCCCGGGGTGCCATCAATCAGCGGGGCATGAAATGTTTTACTCGCATAACCATAACCTATTAATCCAACACGGATTTTGTCGCTCATGAAATCGCCTCTCATCTTTTGACCTGCATATTTCACACTATCTCCTCTCCCGTCACAATAGATTAATCTGGCGTACCTTGCCCTATAGCAACAGAAGCAATCAGTAATTTCTGATTAACATTTATAACTCGCTGAATACAATCGCAAAACATCCTTGTAAAGCGCTTGCCCGAAGGCATATCGCACTGTAAAATTCTGGATCTGTATTTATGGATAAAACATCACCAAGAATCATGACGACAATAATTAATCGAATTATCGAGTTAGCGGGATGGATCGTGCTGGGCGTGTCGGTGATACTGCTCGCCGTTGCCAGTCATATTGATAACTACCAGCCACCCGAGCCGGTAAATACCCTCAATCAAGCCAAGCCTCATACGCTCACCAAAAATAGTGACATATGATGTCAGTTGCTTATTGCCAGCCGTCATGAACAGCGTTAACCTTCTTCGCCAGGCGTCGGCCGACGCCTGATTTCATCAATCAAGAAAACTCTTATTTTTGCCGGTGCGCTTTGGCAAACCGTTTACGTCTTATTTGAACCGTTTATTATTCGACCTAATTACTCCTTTGGCATTACTCACTCATATGGAAAATTATTAAAATGACAGTTCAGGACTATTTATTAAAATTTCGCAAAATTAATTCCCTTGAAAGTCTGGAAAAGCTCTTTGACCATCTGAACTACACCCTGAGTGACAATCAGGACATTATCAGCATGTACCGCGCCGCTGACCATCGCCGCGCTGAGCTGGTTTCTGGTGGACGCCTGTTCAACATTGGCGAAGTGCCTAAGTCGGTGTGGCGTTACGTGCTCTAAAAGGGTACTCATTGCCCGGAAATGTTATATACTCTCGCCCCTGCTAATTTGCAGTTCGCGCTTTTCGCTGACTATCGGGAGAGAACATGACCACAACGGCTGGAGAAAAAATTGGCGGCTGGTTACTTGCTCCGCTCGCCTGGCTGCTGGTTGCATTATTAAGTGCGTCGCTGGCACTGGTACTTTATTCCACTGCATTAATTACGCCGCACGCGCTTAAAACGCTGGGCGCGCAAAATACCTCTGCTATCGTCATGTGGTTTATTTCTTTCGCCTTTGCGATTGCCATGTGGTACTACACGCTGTGGCTGACCATCGCGTTTTTTAAACGCCGCCGGAGCGTGCCTAAGCACTATATTATCTGGCTGCTGGTCTCTGTCTTGCTGGCCGTGAAAGCCTTCGCCTTTTCGCCGGTTTCCGATGCGCTGGCAGTGCGTCAACTCCTCTTCCCACTGCTGGTGACCGCGCTTTTCGTGCCGTACTTTAAGCGCTCGGCCCGCGTAAAGAACACCTTTGTGAACCCGTAATAACCTTACAGTTAACCTGTTGTCGCCTGCGCCGGTTTATCCGATAATAGGCGGCTTTTTTATGTCAGGCTGAATAATGACCGATTACTTACTGCTCTTTGTCGGCACGGTGCTGGTAAACAACTTCGTTCTCGTGAAGTTCCTTGGCCTGTGCCCATTTATGGGCGTATCCAAAAAGCTCGAAACGGCAATGGGGATGGGGTTGGCCACCACCTTCGTGTTGACCCTCGCCTCGATCTGCGCCTGGTGGGTAGATACCTGGATTTTAATCCCCCTTGGCCTGACCTATCTGCGCACGCTGGCCTTTATTCTGGTTATCGCTGTGGTGGTGCAGTTCACCGAAATGGTGGTGCGTAAAACCAGCCCGGCGTTATACCGCCTGCTCGGCATCTTCCTGCCGCTGATCACCACCAACTGTGCGGTGCTCGGCGTGGCGCTGCTCAACATTAACCTTGGGCACAATTTCCTGCAGTCGGCGCTGTACGGTTTTTCCGCCGCGGTCGGCTTCTCGCTGGTGATGGTGCTGTTTGCAGCGATCCGCGAACGCCTGGTCGCGGCTGATATCCCGGCACCGTTTCGCGGTAACGCCATCGCGCTGGTTACCGCCGGTCTTATGTCTCTGGCCTTTATGGGCTTTAGTGGTCTGGTGAAGTTGTAATGAATGCAATCTGGATTGCCATTGCTGCCCTCAGTGTTCTGGGGCTGCTGTTTGGCATCATTCTCGGTTACGCCTCACGCCGCTTCGCGGTGGAGGATGACCCGATTGTCGAAAAAATTGATGAGCTACTGCCGCAAAGCCAGTGCGGGCAGTGCGGCTACCCTGGCTGTCGCCCCTACGCAGAGGCGGTGGGCAGCGGCGGCGAAAAAATTAACCGCTGTGCGCCTGGCGGCGAAGCGGTGATGCTGAAGATTGCCGAACTGCTGAACGTCGACCCCCAGCCGGTCGATGGTGATGAAAGCGCGCAGGAGCCGGTGCGCATGCTGGCGGTGATCGATGAGCCTAACTGCATCGGCTGCACCAAATGTATTCAGGCCTGTCCGGTAGATGCCATTGTGGGCGCCACGCGCGCCATGCATACCGTGATGGAAGACCTGTGTACCGGCTGTAACCTCTGTGTCGCCCCCTGCCCGACCCAGTGCATTGAGTTACGCCCGGTAGCCACCACGACCGATAGCTGGAAATGGGATCTTCAGACCATTCCGGTGCGCATTATTCCTGTGGAACAACATGCTTAAGTTATTTTCTGCCTTCAGAAAAGAGAAGATCTGGGATTTCGATGGCGGTATTCATCCGCCAGAGATGAAAACCCAGTCCAGCGGTACGCCGCTGCGCCAGATCCCGCTGGCCAACCGTTTTGTTATCCCCCTGAAGCAGCACATCGGTGCTGAGGGTGAGCTGTGCGTTAAACCTGGCGACAGCGTGTTACGCGGCCAGCCGCTGACCTTTGGACGCGGACGTATGCTGCCTGTGCACGCCCCTACCTCCGGCACCGTGGTGGCGATTGCGCCCCATACCGTTGCCCACCCTTCCGCCCTCTCTGAGCTGTGCGTCATCATCGACGCCGATGGCGAAGATCGCTGGATTGAGCGCGACGGCTGGAGCGACTACCGCAACCACAGCCGCGAGGCGCTGATCGAGCGCATTCATCAGTCTGGCGTCGCCGGTCTGGGCGGCGCGGGCTTCCCAACCGGTAACAAACTGCAGGGCGGCGGCGACAAGATCAAAACCCTGATTATCAACGCCGCCGAGTGCGAGCCGTACATCACCGCGGACGATCGTCTGATGCAGGACTGCGCCGCGCAGATCGTCGAGGGCATTCGTATTCTCGCGCACATTCTGCAGCCGCAGGAGGTGCTGATCGGCATTGAAGATAACAAACCGCAGGCCATCTCCATGCTGCGTGCGGTGCTGGCGGGCAGCCATGATATCAGCCTGCGCGTTATTCCCACCAAGTACCCCTCCGGTGGCGCCAAGCAGCTGACCCAGATCTTAACCGGCAAACAGGTCCCGCACGGCGGTCGTTCGTCTGACATTGGCGTCCTGATGCAGAACGTCGGCACCGCCTATGCCGTTAAACGTGCCGTTGTTGACGGCGAGCCGCTTACCGAGCGCGTCGTTACCCTTACCGGGGAATCGGTTAGCCGTCCCGGCAACGTCTGGGCGCGTCTGGGCACGCCGGTTCGTCATCTGCTGGATCAGGCCGGGTTCTGCCCGAGCGCCGAGCAAATGGTAATTATGGGCGGGCCGCTGATGGGCTTTACCCTGCCCTGGCTGGATGTCCCGGTGGTAAAAATCACCAACTGCCTGCTGGCGCCGTCCGTCAGCGAGATGGGCGAAACGCAGGAAGAGAAAGGCTGCATTCGCTGCAGCGCCTGTGCCGATGCCTGCCCGGCGGATCTGCTGCCTCAGCAGCTCTACTGGTACAGCAAAGGGCAGATCCACGATAAAGCGAAATCCCACAACCTGGCCGACTGCATTGAGTGTGGCGCCTGCGCCTGGGTCTGCCCGAGCAATATTCCGCTGGTGCAATATTTCCGCGTCGAGAAAGCCGAAATTTACGCGATTGCCCAGGAAGAGAAACGCGCAGCCGAAGCCAAAGCACGGTTTGAAGCGCGCCAGCAGCGCCTTGAACGCGAGAAAGCCGCCCGAGAAGCGCGCCATAAGAAAGCGGCAGTTCAGCCTGCGGCAAAAGACCAGGATGCCATTAATGCTGCCCTGGCGCGTGTGCGCGAGAAGAAAGCCACCGCGACAGAAGATGTGGTGATCCCGGCGGGTCAGCGCCCGGATAACAGCGAGATGATTGCCGCCCGCGAAGCGCGCAAAGCAGAGGCCCGCGCCCGTCAGGCGGAAAAAGCGCAGGCTGCCGCCGCATCAACAGAAACCGATCCGCGTAAAGCGGCGGTCGAAGCGGCCATCGCCCGCGCAAAAGCCCGCAAAGCGGCGCCACCGGAAGAGACTCAGGCCGAGCCAGCGCCGGTGGATCCGCGTAAAGCCGCTGTCGAAGCGGCCATTGCCCGTGCAAAAGCCCGCAAGGCGGCACCATCGGAAGAGAGCCAGAGCGAGCCAGCGCCAGTCGATCCGCGTAAAGCGGCGGTCGA
Source organism: Leclercia sp. GHBNCSD (assembly GCF_055805075.1). Lineage (NCBI taxonomy): Bacteria > Pseudomonadati > Pseudomonadota > Gammaproteobacteria > Enterobacterales > Enterobacteriaceae > Leclercia > Leclercia sp. GHBNCSD. Next base: position 308,824 of record NZ_JBQVYO010000002.1, read on the forward strand.
AGCGGCCATTGCCCGTGCAAAAGCCCGCAAAGCGGCGCCACCGGAAGAGAACCAGAGCGAGCCAGCGCCAGTCGATCCGCGTAAAGCGGCAGTCGAGGCCGCCATCGCCCGGGCGAAAGCCCGCAAAGCGGCGCAGCCGGACGATATTCAGGTTGAACAGGCTCCGGTCGACCCGCGTAAAGCGGCCGTCGAAGCGGCGATTGCCCGGGCCAAAGCCCGAAAAGCCGCGCCACCGGAAGCAAAACAGGAAGAACCCGTACCCGTCGACCCGCGTAAAGCCGCGGTCGAAGCCGCCATTGCCCGGGCAAAAGCGCGCAAGGCGGCGCAACAGGAAGAAGAGCCGGCAGCCAATGACGATCCACGCAAAGCGGCAGTGGCTGCCGCCATCGCGCGGGTACAGGCGAAGAGAGCCGCACAGCAGGCAGTTAACGAGGATTAAATGGTTTTCAGAATCGCAAGCTCCCCTTATACCCATAACCAGCGCCAGACATCGCGCATTATGATGCTGGTCTGCCTGGCCGCGCTGCCGGGCATTGCCGTACAGCTCTGGTTCTTCGGCTGGGGTACGTTGCTGCAGATCATCCTTGGCTGTGTGAGCGCGCTGGCGGCCGAAGCGCTGGTACTCAAACTGCGGAAAATCGCGGTGGGCAAAATTCTGGCGGACAATTCCGCCCTGCTCACCGGCCTGCTGCTGGCCATCAGTATTCCGCCCTTCGCCCCCTGGTGGATGGTGGTGCTCGGCACCGTGTTCGCGGTGATCATCGCCAAGCAGCTCTATGGCGGCCTCGGGCATAACCCGTTTAACCCGGCGATGATTGGCTATGTGGTGCTGCTGATCTCCTTCCCGGTGCAGATGACCAGCTGGCTGCCGCCGCATGAGATTGCCGCGACGGTGCCAGGCTTTATGGATGCCGTGCAGGTGATCTTCTCCGGCCATACCGCCAGCGGCGCGGATATGAACACCCTGCGTCTGGGGGTGGATGGCATCAGCCAGGCGACGCCGCTCGATACCTTCAAAACCTCTCTGCATGCGGGTCACAGCGTAGAGCAGATCCTCCAGTCGCCCATTTACAGCGGCGTGCTGGCAGGCGCGGGCTGGCAGTGGGTTAACCTGGCGTACCTGGCCGGTGGCCTGTTCCTGCTGTGGCAGAAAGCGATCCGCTGGCATATCCCGGTGAGCTTCCTGGTAACGCTTGCGGTCTGTTCCGGGCTGGGCTGGTTCTTCTCGCCGGCGTCGCTGGCGTCGCCGCAGATCCATCTGCTCTCCGGCGCGACCATGCTGGGTGCCTTCTTTATTCTGACCGACCCGGTAACGGCCTCTACCACCAACCGTGGGCGCCTGATTTTTGGCGCGCTGGCCGGTTTGCTGGTATGGCTGATCCGCAGCTTTGGCGGTTACCCGGACGGCGTGGCCTTTGCCGTGCTGCTGGCGAACATCACCGTTCCGCTCATCGACTACTACACGCGTCCGCGCGTGTACGGCCATCGCTAAGGATCTCGCCATGTTAAAAACGATGCAAAAACACGGCGTGACGCTGGCGCTCTTTGCCGCCGTGCTCACCGGCATGACCGCGCTGGTCAACGGCTTAACCAAATCCACCATTGATGAACAGGCGGCCCGTCAGCAAAAAGCGCTGTTTGACCAGGTGATCCCGGCAGATATCTACGATAACGATCTGCAGAAGAGCTGTTATCTTGTCCAGACGCCAGCGCTTGGCAAAGGCACCCACCGTATTTTTATCGCCCGTAAAGGCGATACGCCGACCGGCGTGGTGATGGAAGCCACCGCCCCGGATGGATACTCCGGCGCTATCAGGCTGCTGGTGGGCACCGATTTTTCCGGCACCGTGCTGGGTACGCGCGTGACCGAGCACCACGAAACGCCAGGCCTTGGAGATAAGATTGAAACCCGCTTAAGCGACTGGATTTTGCATTTCGCTGGTAGAGTGATCCACGGTATTGACGATCCGGCGTTCGCGGTGAAAAAAGATGGTGGTGATATCGATCAGTTTACCGGTGCGACCATCACCCCACGTGCGGTAGTGAACGCCGTTAAACGTGCGGGGGTTTACGCACAATCGCTGCCTGCGCAACTTAACAATCTGCCCGCCTGTGAGGAGCGTTCATGAGCCAGGTAAAAGAGGTTTTTGTTCAGGGGCTGTGGAAAAACAACTCCGCGCTGGTACAGCTGCTGGGGATGTGTCCGCTGCTGGCCGTCACCTCCACCGTTACCAACGCGTTGGGCCTTGGCCTTGCCACCACCCTGGTATTGATCCTGACCAACCTGTCGATCTCTGCCCTGCGCCGCTGGACGCCGTCAGAGATTCGTATTCCGATCTACGTGATGATTATCGCCTCGGTGGTGAGCGTCGTGCAGATGCTGATCAACGCCTGGGCCTTTGGACTCTATCAGTCGCTGGGGATTTTTATCCCGCTGATCGTCACCAACTGTATCGTGGTGGGCCGCGCCGAAGCCTTTGCGGTGAAAAACGATCCGCTGATTTCGGCCCTTGATGGCTTTGCCATCGGCATGGGGGCGACCGGGGCGATGTTTGTCCTGGGCGCCATGCGTGAAATCCTTGGCAACGGTACCCTGTTCGATGGCGCAGATGCGCTGCTGGGCAGCTGGGCCAAAGTTCTGCGCATTGAGGTGTTCCACACCGATACGCCGTTCCTGCTGGCGATGCTGCCCCCTGGCGCGTTTATTGGCCTGGGGATGATGCTGGCAGTAAAATACCTCATTGATGAGAAACGTAAACGCCGCGCTGCCACGCGCAGCGCAGAGGAAGGGATCCCTGAGAAGGCCTCATGAACAAAGAGAAACGTTTAACCATTTTGCAGCGCCTGCGTGAGAATAACCCGCACCCGACCACCGAGCTGAATTTTACCTCGCCCTTTGAACTGTTGATCGCGGTGTTGCTCTCCGCGCAGGCGACCGACGTGAGCGTCAATAAAGCCACCGCGAAGCTCTACCCCGTCGCCAACACGCCTCAGGCGATGCTGGAGCTGGGCGTTGAGGGGGTAAAGTCGTACATCAAAACCATCGGCCTGTTTAACAGCAAAGCCGAGAATGTGATCAAGACCTGCCGGATGCTGATAGAGCTGCACGGCGGTGAGGTACCGGAAGATCGCGCGGCGCTGGAAGCACTGCCTGGCGTGGGCCGTAAAACCGCCAACGTGGTGCTGAATACCGCCTTCGGCTGGCCGACCATTGCCGTGGATACTCATATCTTTCGTGTCTGCAACCGAACGAACTTCGCTCCGGGCAAAAACGTGGAGCAGGTCGAAGATAAGCTGCTGAAAGTGGTTCCTGCGGAGTTCAAGGTCGACTGCCATCACTGGTTGATCCTCCACGGACGCTATACCTGCATTGCGCGTAAACCGCGCTGTGGCTCCTGTATTATTGAAGATCTCTGTGAATTTAAAGAGAAAACCGACCACTGAAACCGTCATTCGACGGTTTTTTTATCACCTGAAAACCTTATATTAAGCACGAGTATCTTTCAGGCTCGCCTTTTGCAGTTTTTCTGTCTGAGCAAAAGTTTACGGTTCGCGCATTGTGCGGCTATATAACAATCAAACAGGTTAATTGTTTTTTCGTCAGCAAAATTTTCTATATAAATGTGATGGCGATCACTCTGTTCACACGCTGTTAATTTTATGTGTCAAAATGGCTACTAAAGCCCTACAGCATCGAGAAATACCCCCTTCTCAACCGTAGATATGTCCGGTTATTTTTCAGAACATAGGCCATATCACTGCCCAACACCTTTTACAGCAGAACATATCGCCATACGGCGATTTTCTCCCCTACTGAATAGTGAAAAAAACCAGTTTCACCGAAACGGTAAAATTTAACGCTAAATAACATTTAGGTTTCTGGCGCATTATAGGGCTTGAGTTAAATGTAACAGACTATTACAAACGTCTTGCCAGACGGGTCAGGATAGTGAACATTACCCGCCGTTTCCCCTCCCACTATAACTATAAAGCGGATGGACTACGGTCATCACGCTATGAACACCCCCGTTAATATGGGATGTAAAAAAAGAGGTATATGTGTCTACTGCAAACAATAAACCAGCTGAAGAGAGCGTAAGTCTTAACGCTTTCAAACAACCTAAATCGTTCTATCTCATATTCTCTATTGAGCTGTGGGAGCGTTTTGGTTACTACGGTCTGCAAGGGATCATGGCGGTTTACCTGGTGAAACAACTGGGTATGTCCGAAGCCGATTCCATCACCCTGTTCTCTTCTTTCAGTGCTCTGGTCTACGGTCTGGTCGCAATTGGTGGCTGGCTGGGCGATAAAGTACTGGGAACCAAACGTGTCATCCTGCTGGGCGCCATCGTTCTGGCGATCGGTTATGGTCTGGTAGCCTGGTCCGGTCACGATGCCGGCGTGGTTTACCTGGGTATGGCGACCATCGCGGTGGGTAACGGCCTGTTCAAGGCGAACCCGTCTGCCCTGCTTTCTACCTGTTATAAGAAAGATGACCCGCGTCTGGACGGTGCATTCACCATGTACTACATGTCCATCAACATTGGCTCCTTCTTCTCCATGCTGGCAACCCCGTGGCTGGCAGCAAAATTCGGCTGGAGCGTGGCGTTTGCCCTGAGCTTCGTCGGTATGCTGATCACCGTGGTGAACTTCCTGTTCTGCCGCAGCTGGGTGAAAGAGTACGGTTCAAAACCTGACTTTGCGCCGGTACAGATGGGTAAATTGCTGGCGACGCTGGTTGGTGTTGTCGTGCTGGTTGCTATCGCCACCTGGCTGCTGCACAACCAGGGTATTGCCCGTGCGGTGCTGGGCGTGGTTGCGCTGGGTATCATCTGCATCTTTGCAAAAGAAGCCTTCTCCATGCAGGGCGCGGCGCGTCGTAAGATGATTGTTGCCTTTATCCTGATGGTTGAAGCGATTGTCTTCTTCGTGCTGTACAGCCAGATGCCAACGTCTCTGAACTTCTTCGCGATCCGTAACGTTGAGCACTCTATCCTGGGTATCGCGTTCGAGCCTGAGCAGTTCCAGGCCCTGAACCCGTTCTGGATCATGGTAGGTAGCCCGATCCTGGCTGCCATCTACAACAAGATGGGCGACCGCCTGCCAATGCCGCACAAGTTCGCGGTGGGCATGGTGCTCTGCTCGGGTGCCTTCCTGGTACTGCCGCTGGGCGCGGAATTCGCCAGCGACGCGGGTATCGTCTCCGTGAACTGGCTGATCCTGAGCTACGCCCTGCAGTCTATCGGTGAGCTGATGATCTCCGGTCTGGGCCTGGCGATGGTTGCACAGCTGGTTCCACAGCGTCTGATGGGCTTCATCATGGGTAGCTGGTTCCTGACCACTGCCGGTGCTGCCATCATCGCCGGTAAGATCGCCAACCTGATGGCTGTGCCTTCTGATGTGACCGACCCGCTGCAGTCGCTGCATGTCTATGGTGACGTGTTCCTGCAGATTGGTATCGCCACTGCGGTTATCGCTGTGCTGATGATGCTGACTGCACCAAAACTGAACCGCATGACTCAGGACGACGACAATACCGCTAAAGCGAGCAACACCGCCGCCGTGTAATGTCATCGGGAAACGACTGACTACAAGCCGCTAACTGTGCGTTAGCGGCTTTTTTTTTATTATGGGGCGCACTAACATAGGGTAAACCTACGTAAACAGGAGTGACCGATGAAACTGTTCTATAAACCAGGCGCCTGCTCTCTTGCCTCCCATATTACGCTGCGCGAGAGCGGTAAAGACTTCACCCTCAACGGTGTTGATCTGATGCAAAAGCGTCTGGAAAACGGCGATGATTTTTTCGCGGTGAATCCTAAAGGCCAGGTTCCGGCCCTGCAGCTGGAAGATGGCACCCTGCTCACCGAGGGTGTTGCCATTATGCAGTACCTCGCGGACAGCGTCGCGGATCGCCAGCTACTGGCGCCAGCCGGCACTATCGCCCGCTATAAAACCATTGAATGGATGAACTACATCGCCACCGAACTGCATAAAGGTTTTACCCCGCTGTTCCGCCCGGACACCCCGGAAGAGTACAAGCCGATCGTTCGCGCCCTGCTGGAGAAGAAACTGCAGTATGTGAACGCGTCGCTGAAAGAGGATCAGTGGATCTGCGGGCAGCGCTTTACCATTGCCGATGCGTATCTGTTTACCGTCCTGCGCTGGGCACGGGCCGTGAAGCTGAACATGGAAGGATTAAGCCACATTGACGCCTATATGGCGCGTATGGCGGAGCGGCCTGCCGTGGCGGCAGCACTGGAAGCGGAAGGGTTAAAGTAAGCGCTTTTCGCCCGGCGGCGCTTAGCTTGCCGGGCCTACAAGACCTGTAGGCCGGGTAAGCGCAGCGCCGCCGGGCATTGAGGTCAAAGCTGGGTCGCGCTAAAAACGTGTTCCGGCTTCGCAATCCGGTCCTGTGCGGCCACCACCTGCAACTCGTACTCCTGCAGGGCTTTGGTGGCGATCATAATCTCATACACCGCCGCCGTGACGTGCTCAAGCGCATCACGCACCGTTGCCCCCTGCAGCAGTTTCACCAGCAGCAGACCGCTGGTCACATCGCCCACGCCCACCGGCTGACGGCTGCCAAAATCCACCAGCGGACGGCTGATGTGCCAGGCTTCATCTTTGGTCACCAGCAGCATCTCAAAGCGATCCGGGCTGATTCCGGCGCGGGCCAGATGTTTCACCAGCACGATTTCCGGCCCCATCGCAATCAGTTCACGGGACGCCGCAACGGCCTCCTCCACGCTGTTCACCGGATGTTCACAGAGGATCTCCAGTTCAATGAGGTTTGGGGCGATGATGTCGCTGGCCGGGAGAGCGTGACGCACGTGAAACTCCGCCACGCCTGGCGCCACGATACAGCCTTTTTCCGGATGGCCCATCACCGGATCGCAGAAATATTTCGCCGCCGGGTTCGCCGCCTTCACCTGGCGAACAATACCGAGAATATGCTCGCCCTGCTCGGCTGATCCAAGATAACCGCTCAGCACGGCATCGCAGGTTTTGAGTTTGTCGATATCAGCGATGCCCTGAACAATCTCTGTAAGATGAGCGGGCGGCATCACGCAACCGGTCCATTTGCCGTATTGCGTATGGTTGGAAAACTGAACGGTATTTAACGGCCAGACATTGGCCCCGAGACGGCGCATCGGAAATTCTGCGGCGCTGTTGCCAGCATGCCCAAAAACGACGTGGGACTGGATGGCGAGGATATTCTTCATTTTCTTACCACAACCCTGAAAAAATAAAGGGGCGTGGTTTCCCACGCCCCTGTGCTTTTATGATTATTTCCAGCAAACCAGACAGTAATTCTTTTTACCGCGACGCAGCAAGGTATAACGACCAAACAGGCGATCGCTGTCAGCGAAGACGTACTCCGCGTCAGACTGTTTTTCACCGTTAATGGTGATGGCGTTAGAGGCGATGGTTTTACGCGCCTGGCCACGGGACGGCTGAAGCTCAGAGTCGACCAGGGCCTGCATCAGATCGGCGCCTTTTTCCATCTCCACCATTGGCACGCCATCCTGCGCCAGCTGTTCGAAGTCTGCTTCGCTCAGATCGCTCAGGGTACCGTTAAACAGGCTGGCGGTAATGCGCTTGGCCGCCGCTAAGCCCTCTTCGCCGTGAACCAGCTTAGTGACCTCATCGGCCAGCACGTACTGGGCGCGTGGCGCTTTACCGCTGTTTTTGTCTTCTTCTTCAAGAGCATTGATCTCTTCAATGTCCATAAAGGTGAAGAACTTCAGGAAGCGATAAACGTCAGCATCTGCGGTGTTGATCCAGAACTGGTAGAACTTGTACGGGCTGGTTTTCTTCGGATCGAGCCATACCGCGCCGCCTTCAGTTTTACCGAACTTGGTGCCGTCCGCTTTGGTGATCAGCGGAACGGTCAGACCGAAGACCTGATTCTGGTGCAGACGACGGGTCAGATCGATACCGGAGGTGATGTTACCCCACTGATCGGAGCCGCCAATCTGCAGCGCAACGCCGTGCAGCTTGTTCAGACAGGCAAAGTCATACCCCTGCAGCAGGTTGTAGGAGAACTCGGTAAAGGAGATGCCCTGATCGTCACGGTTCAGACGCTGCTTCACCGCTTCTTTGTTGATCATCTGGTTAACGGAGAAGTGTTTACCGATATCCCGCAGGAAGGTCAGCACGTTCATGCTGCCAAACCAGTCGTAGTTGTTCGCAGCGATCGCGGAGTTTTCACCACAGTCAAAGTCGAGGAATGGCGCGACCTGTTTGCGGATTTTCGCCACCCACTCCTCTACGGTATCCGCCGTATTCAGTTTACGCTCAGCGGCTTTGAAGCTTGGGTCACCAATCAGACCCGTTGCGCCACCGACCAGAGCCACAGGCTTATGGCCAGCCAGCTGGAAGCGTTTCAGGCATAACAAAGGAACCAGATGCCCCAAATGCAAGCTGTCAGCGGTAGGATCGAAGCCGCAATAGAGCGCGATCGGGCCTTGCGCCAGTCGCTCTGCTAACGCTTCCTCGTCCGTCACCTGGGCTACCAGCCCCCGCTCTTGCAATTGTTTAATCAAGTTACTGCTTGCCATCAAATTCTCCATGTATAAAACGACTGCACCTTTGCCGGTACACGACTTTTCGCCAGACGCGAAAGGTACATAGAATAAAGCGCTGACCAACGTAGCGCCAGCGCTTAAGAGAACAAATTTCGGGGATTAGGGTGCCAGCCGATCGATTTTCCACGCGCCGTTATCGCGCTGATAGATAAACCTGTCGTGAAGGCGATGTTCACCGCCCTGCCAGAATTCCATCTGCTGAACGGAGACGCGGAAGCCGCCCCAGAAACTCGGCAGCGGCACTTCGCCCTGCTGGAATTTCTGTTTCAGCTCAAGGAACTTGCTCTCCAGCACGCCGCGGGCAGAGATACGGCTCGACTGTTTAGAGACCCAGGCGCCAATCTGACTGTCCCGCGGACGGCTGTGGAAATACTTCACCACTTCAAGGGTTGAGAGACGTTCAACGGAGCCGGTGACCATCACCTGGCGCTCCAGCATATGCCACGGGAAGAGCAAACTGATACGCGGGTTGTTTTCCAGATGCTGCGCCTTACGGCTGCCAAGGTTGGTGTAGAACACCAGTCCTTTGTCATCGTAATGTTTGAGCAGCACGATGCGCTGCCAGGGTTGGCCATTTTCATCGACGGTGGCAACCACCATCGCGGTGGGATCGGCAAGTTGTGCTTCACAGGCCTGTTTTAGCCAGTGCTCAAACAGCACCAGCGGCTCGGCGGGGAGATCCTGGCGACGCAGGCCGCCTTTGGTGTATTCGCGCCGCAGGTGCGCAATTTTCTGCAATTCGTCGTTATCTGACATGGCGTTAACTGACGTTGACAATGGGTGACGCTATTGTGCGCCGCCCCCTGCAAAATCTCAACGCTTCGGATTTTCGATCTGACAATTGTTCAGCACAATGCGATCGCGCTTGTAGACCGTTGCACTGTCGCCTTTCGACCAGAAGACATACACCCCGTCGCTGTATCGGGTCCCGGAAGCGGAGATCCCCTGTTTCAGCGTCAGCAGCTTATTGTCGTACACGAAACTGACTTCCTGACGGGGATTATTGAGCTTAACGGTCAGGGGCTTTTCGTCGCACTGATAGGCCAGCGTGTCGGTTTGCATGCGCTCGACGAACTGGTTGTAAACGCTACAGCTCGCCAGCAGAAAGGGAGTAAAAGCAAGAAGCAGTTTTTTCATGGGTAAATTCCGAAGACTTTCCTGGTCCCGGAGGGCGCGTAGGCCCTCCCGTTTTTTCGGCTATTCTTACCCACAGCAGGCTTAAGTGAAATTCGGTTAACTCTGATTTTGCCGCGGATTCGCTGGAAAAACAGCACCTAACACGCTCGCTTCACGGGCTCCGGTTACCGAGGGTAAGTTCCCCGGCAGACCAGCCACCGTGCGCCACGCCAGCCAGGCAAAGGCCAGCGCCTCCATGTCATCGCCGCTGATCCCTGCTTTGTCGGTGGTGGTTACCTCCGTGCCCGGCAGCAGACCGGCGAGACGGGTCATCACCAGTGGGTTACGGCTGCCGCCGCCGCACACCAGCAGACGCTCGCAGCCCCCGCTCAGCAGCACCTGTTCCGAGACCGAAACGGCAGTAAGCTCTGCCAGCGTGGCCTGTACATCCTCAGGCGCCAGGCCCGGGAAGTTCGCCAGCTGACGCTCAAGCCAGCCGTAGTTGAAGTATTCGCGGCCAGTGCTTTTCGGCGCCGGTGCGGCAAAATAGGGATCGCTGAGCATGCTTTGCAGCAGCGGGATAATAACTTTACCGCTGCATGCCCACTGGGCGTCTTTATCGTAGGCTTTACCCGCCTGACGCCAGATCCAGGCGTCCATCAGCATATTTCCCGGCCCGGTGTCGAAGCCGCGTACCGGCTGGCCTGGGATCAATAAAGAAAGATTGGCGATGCCGCCGATGTTGAGCACCATGCGGCGCTCCGTCGGATGCGCCAGCAGGGCGTGGTGGAACGCGGGGACCAGCGGTGCGCCCTGCCCGCCGAGGGCCATGTCGCGGCGGCGGAAATCCCCCACCACCGTCACGCCGGTTTTGGCGACGATCTGGTTGTTATCGCCTATCTGCAACGTATGCGGCGCATCGCCGCCCGGCTCATGCCAGACCGTTTGCCCGTGACAGCCGATCGCCACCACATCCTGCGGACGAAGATTCTCCTGGTTCATCAGCGCCAGCACCGCATCACCAAACAGGCGTCCGAGCTGCGTATCAAGCTGCCCCAGCTGCGACAGCGTCAGCTGTTGGCCCTGACAGATATTCAGGATCGCCTGTTTCGTCTCCTGGGGAATAGGCCAGCTAAGGCTTGCCTGCTGGGCAACCATATTCTCGTCTATTGCCGCCAGGACGACATCCACACCATCCAGACTGGTTCCTGACATTACGCCAATGTAGCGACCCGATTTCATCCGTTTTCCTTAATCCGTTTGGGCTGATGACTCACTCCACCATAAACCGATTATCAATGCTACGATGGACTCATACTTTTTAACAATAGCTGGCGCTAGGCGTCACTCCAGGAATAATCCGTATCTCCTGCAGGGTGACATCGTCGCTTGTATAGCTATGGTTGAGTGAGAATCGAGTACCATTCTGATTGTGTTTGAGCAAAGATAGGATTTATGGCACCCGATGCCATATAATTTAGCCATAACGGATGCTCAACGAGCGTTTTTGGTGAACAGGAGATTCAAATGATTTTACGTGTACTGGCCGTTTCGCTGGTTGGATTCACTCTGGCTGGCTGTGTTAATGACAACTCCCTGTCCGGGGACGTTTACAGTGCCTCTGAGGCGAAACAGGTTCAGAATGTCACTTACGGCACCATCGTGAACGCGCGCCCGGTACAGATTCAGGGTGGTGATGAGAACAACGTGATCGGCGCACTTGGCGGTGCGGTACTGGGTGGCTTCCTCGGTAACACCGTGGGTGGCGGCACAGGCCGTTCACTGGCAACCGCGGCGGGTGCCGTAGCCGGTGGCGTTGCGGGTCAGGGCGTCCAGGGTGCGATGAACAAATCCCAGGGCGTTGAGTTAGAGATCCGCAAGGATGACGGCAGCACCATTATGGTGGTCCAGAAACAGGGCAATACGCGGTTTGCTGCTGGTCAACGTGTGGTACTGGCCAGCAACGGCAGCCAGGTCACCGTCTCCCCACGTTAATAACGTTATGGGCGTGGTCATCCGATCACGCCCCGCACCATTAAGCATTACTAATATAAATATATTAATTTAATACATTCACATTATTTATATTTAATTCTCGTGCCGCTTGTTCCTGCGCAAAGTATTCCCCCTGCGCTTATGAGATGATTCGCAAATCCTTTTTTCTTTATTTGAAATATTTATGCTTGCGATAAATCATTATATTAAGAACAAGTATGCGCAGTTTTTTGTGGGCTGCTTTATTGTCATCGGAATTTTACACTCTCTTTTTTTTGGCCTGGTCGGAAAGACGGCGTCATTTTCCCCGTTTCTCTTTCCTATGCTCACCATTTTTTTACTGGTATTTCACCTGTTCATCGCCTGTTTCATGGTGATGAAATACTGGTGCGACAGAATGCGTTTATATCTGATGTCCTTTGCATTCGCCTTTATCGGTTCCGCACTGTTGATGGTGGGCACGCTATCCAGCTTCCCGGCCTGGCTGGATCTTTATCAGTTCAACGTCGTTAACTATAACGACGCCATGATCTACTTTGCGTTCCGTCATCTGCTGATGGCCATGCTCTTTATCGTTGCGGCTGTGCTGTACGCTATCCGCAGCCGGCCACTGTCGCGAATTTTCCATCTTTCGATTATTTCAGGCATGTTTATTTTTACGGCCCTGATATTGATACTGGCCTGGCTCTACTCCAGCAACGTGGCTTTATTATCATTAGATTTGGTCGACAACGACACCCGGCAATATCTGTTGCTGTGGAAACGGCCCATTAACATCACGCTCATCACGCTCTGGGTTATTGCATTGGCGATATTGTTGCGTACGACGCGGGTGCGCAATCTGTTCTGGGTGGGCGGGAATTTCTTATGCCTCTGTTATATTGCCACGCTTGCCATGTTGTTTTTAGGTGGACAGGCAGAAGATATCTCGTGGTATCGCGCACGGTTATTTGAAGCCGTCGCCACGCTGCTGATTATGTTCGTGTTGCTTTACGACGTATTTAATCTGTATCGAAAATCGCACCTGAAATATCAACAGTCTTACGAGAACTCCATTCGCGATCCGCTGACACGCCTCTACAACCGCAGCTATTTTTATGATGCCCTGAACCACGCCCTTCATACGGTGAACCCGACGGAGCCGGTCTCGGTTATCGTCAGCGATCTCGATCGTTTTAAGCGCATCAACGACTGCTACGGGCACCTGCAGGGGGATAAGGTGTTGCAGTTTGTCGCCCAGCTGCTGATGGATTCCGTCCGGCCAAATGACGTTGCGGCGCGCATCGGGGGAGAAGAGTTTGTCCTGCTGTTGACCCATACCCCCCCTGAAGCGGCGCGCCAGGTTGCGGAGCGGATACGCTTAAAACTGAGCAGCTTCGATAAAGCCAGCTCGGAGGGACAACTTCCCGAGCCCATCACCATCAGTATGGGCGTGTTTACCGCCATAGCGAAAATCAGTGCGGAAGAGTGCGTCGGGCGTGCAGATAAGGCGATGTACGAGGCAAAAGAGAGCGGACGTAACCGGGTGGTCGTGTTCCAGTAAAGAAAAAGCCTTGCGTTCGCAAGGCTTTTTTAAAGGTTAGTCGCGGGACTGTAGCTCATTGATATTGTGCTCAAGCCGGGCTACCAGCGAGATCAGCAGTTCCAGTTCGGCGGGCGTGATCCCTGAGAGGATCTCACCGCGCGTTTTGCTGATCACCGCCTCCATCTCTGTGATGATGGGGGTGGCTTTCTCAGTGAGTTTAATCCGCTTGGCACGACGATCGCTGGCGCAGGTCTGGCGTGAAATCAGCCCCTTCTCTTCCAGTTGATCGAGCGTTCGTACCAGTGATGGCTGCTCGATGCCAATCGCTTTTGCCAGTTGGATCTGTGACTGGTCGGGTGGCAGCTGATGGATGTTATGCAGCGTGACCCAATGCGTCTGTGTCAATTCCAGAGGTTTCAGGCGATGGTCAATCAGAGCACGCCAGATGCGTACTAACCTTGCCAGATCAGAACCTAGTGGCGATTCCAATTTCATCTCCTTATAATTAGCTTGCTAAGTTATTATACTGATTTTAGAATAGTGTGCAGCATTTATATTGCCAAAACAAATGCAATACTGCATACATCCTTGATGAGAGTCTGATTTACACTTTGTTGTGACGCCCCAGCGCGTTATGCGGCCGCGCTTTTTGGCCACGACCCATTTGCAAAGGAACCGGCACGTGACGTTCACGCTTAACGCCTCGGGGTTACCGCTTCAGGATCTGATAGTAGGTGCCTCGGTTTACTTTCCCCCTCTGTTCAAAGCGGTGATGCTGGGTTTTATTCTCTGGCTGGTCACCCACCGCTTGCTGCGCGACTGGATCTATTCCGGTGAAATCTGGCACCCCATGCTGATGGATCTTTCGTTATTCGTCCTTGCAGTCTGCCTGGGCCTGGTTCTGCTCATTGTGTGGTGACTATGCTTATGAAAACAATTAAATATTTTTCATCATTACTGGTTCTGGCCGTGGCGCTTATCGCCGGATGGTGGCTATGGAATTATTATATGCAGTCCCCCTGGACCCGGGACGGAAAGGTGCGCGCCGAGCAGGTCAGCGTGACGCCCCAGGTTTCCGGCACGATTACCACCCTGCACATTAAAGATAACCAGTTTGTCCATGCGGGAGAGGTGCTCTTCAGAATTGATCAGACCCCGTTCCATATTGCAGTGCTTAACGCCGAGGCGCAGCTGGCAAAAGCTCAGTCCGATCTCTCAAAAGCCAATAATGAAGCGAACCGGCGCCGCCACCTGTCGCAAAAATATATCTCCGCCGAAGATCTGGATACCGCCAATATTAACGTCAAAGCGATGCAGGCCAACGTAGCGGTGGCTGAAGCGACGCTAAAACAGGCGCAGTGGCAATTGACCCAGACGGTGGTTAAAGCACCGGTGGACGGCTGGGTCACCAATCTTTCAACCCGGGTGGGTGATTACGCCTCCACGGGCCAGCCGGTGTTCGCCCTGGTCGACAGCCACTCCTTTTACGTGGTGGGCTATTTTGAAGAGACCAAGCTCCGGCATATCCGTGAGGGTGCGCCGGTGCAGATCGTACTCTACAGCAGTTCGCAAACGTTACAGGGTCACGTATCGAGTATTGGTCGGGCTATCTACGATCAGAGCGTGGAGACCGATTCAGGGCTAGTGCCCGACGTGAAACCTAATATTCCCTGGGTGAGGCTGGCGCAGCGCATCCCGGTGCGCATCAGTTTCGACAAGCTACCGCCTGACCTGACGCTGGTCTCCGGCACCACCTGTACCGTCTCTGTGGGAACCGCCCGGTGAACCTCCCCGCTTTTTCATGGCGCAACCTGCCGTGGATAAAGGCGACCCCGGCGCAGTGGCGCTACGCCCTGCGCAACGGGATAGCGATGTGCCTGGCTCTCACTGTCGCCTACTGTCTTAACCTCGACGAACCCTACTGGGCGATGACCTCGGCGGCGGTGGTCAGCTTCCCGACCGTTGGCGGTGTGATCAGTAAAAGCCTTGGCCGCGTGGCGGGCAGCCTGCTCGGTGCCACCGCTGCGCTGATTATTGCCGGTCATACGCTCAACGACCCGTGGCTATTTCTGTTCAGCATGGCGGCCTGGCTGGCGCTTTGCACCTGGGCCTGCGCCCATTTCACCAATAACGTCGCCTATGCCTTCCAGCTGGCTGGATACACCGCGGCGATCATCGCGTTCCCGGTCATTGATATTCTCGACACCACCCAGCTGTGGGATATCGCCCAGGCCCGCGTGTGCGAAGTTATTATTGGCATCCTTAGCGGCGGGGTGATGATGATGATCCTGCCCAGCACCTCCGACGGCAAAGCCCTCATCACCGCGCTGAAAACCATGCACATCCGGCTGCTGGAGCACGCCAGCCTGCTGTGGCAGCCCGACAGTAACGATGCCATTCGCCTGGCCCACGAGAAGGTTATCGCCCAGATCCTGACCATGAACCTGCTGCGTATCCAGGCTTTCTGGAGCCACTACCGTTTTCGCCGCCAGAATGCCCTGCTTAATTATCTCCTCCACCAGCAGCTTCGGATGACCAGCGCCATCTCCAGTCTGCGCCGCATGCTGCTGAACTGGCCCAATCCGCCCGCCCACACCCGGGAGGTTATCGATCAACTCCTCGCCGCCCTTGCCCGTCCTGACGCCGATTTTTATACCGTGGCGCGGATCCTTGCTCCACTGAGGCCAGGCACCGACGCGGATTACCGCCATCGTGCCTTCTGGCTGCGACTACGCTATTTCTGCCGTCTGTATCTACAGAGCAGCCGCTGGATAAAAGCCGTTGAAACCGCGACGCCGATAACAGAATTTATCGTTCCCCGCAGCCCGGCGCTGGCCCGGCATACTGATAATCTGGAAGCGCTCTGGAGCGGCTTTCGCACCTTTTGCGCCCTTAGCCTGGTAGGCGCCTGGACCATTGCCGCCCAGTGGGATGCAGGGGGGGCGGCCCTGACCCTGGCCGCGATCAGCAGCGTGCTCTATTCGGTGGCGGCCTCGCCCTTTAATTCGCTCACGCTGCTGCTGCGCACCCTAATCCTGCTCTCGCTCTTCAGCTTTGTGGTCAAGTTTGGTCTGATGGTGCAGATCTCGGACCTCTGGCTGTTCCTGCTGTTTCTCTTCCCGCTGCTGACCACCATGCAACTTATGAAGCAGCAGATGCCCGCCCTCGCCGGTCTGTGGGGGCAGCTTATTGTCTTTATGGGTTCATTTATTTCAGTGACCAACCCGCCGGTGTATGACTTTGCCGATTTTCTCAATGACAACCTGGCAAAAATACTTGGCGTGGGGCTGACGTGGCTGGCCTTTGCGGTGCTGCGTCCGGGCTCCGATGCGCGTAAGAGCCGTCGTCACATTCGCGAATTGCGGCGCGGATTTGTCGATCAGCTGAGCCGCAGGCCGCGGCTCAGCGAGAATGGCTATGAATCGCTGGTCTATCACCATGTTAACCAGCTCAATAACAGTCAGGATGCGCTGGCGCGACGCTGGCTGCTGCGTTGGGGAGTGGTGCTGCTGAACTGCAGCCATGTGGTCTGGCAGTTACGGGACTGGGAGACGCGCTCGGATCCGCTGGCCCGGGTGCGCGACGTCGCCGTCTCACTGCTGCGTGACATCATGAGCGAACGCGGCGTACAGCAGCGTCCCCTGGCCGCCACGCTGGATGAGCTTCAGCGTATCTGTGACACTCTGTCGCATCATCTGCAGCCCGCCGGACAAGAGCTTGCGGCCCTGATCTGGCGACTGCACTGCTCGCTATCCCAGCTGGAACAGGCACCCGCACCGGGCACCCTCAGCGATCAAATCACCCCGCAGGCGTAGCGCTCCCCGCCACCGCCAAGAGGTTTAGGGTGATCCGACATATTATCCCCACCGACATGGATCATCAGCGCTTTGCCTTTTACCTCATCCAGCTTTTTGAGGCGCGGGGCAACGACCGGGTCGGTCGCTTTACCGTCATTGTTGACCACCAGCGCTGGCAGATCGCCTAAGTGGCCCATCCCCTCCGGCCCTTCATGTTTGCCGGTGTTATGGGGATCGAGGTGTCCACCCGCGGCCTCAGCGGCGGACGGTTTGCCATCTTTCATGGCCGGTTCGCAGGAGCCTTTGGCATGGACGTGATAACCGTGTTCGCCCGGAGGGAGGGCTTTGAGATCCGGGGAAAACTCCAGGCCTTTATCGGTTTCAGTGATGGTGACTGTCCCGATGGACTGGCCGATCCCCTGAGAGGTGACGAGGTTCATCTTTACTTCTTCGCTGGCAGCCTGCGCACCTGCACAAACCACCAGCGTTAACGCTGCCAGAGTAAATCGCTTCATATGACCTCCTTGGTTATTTTTTGCCCCTTAAGTTTATACCAGGGGCAACGTTTTAACCGGAAAGTCAGACAAATAGAGAATTACGGCACGTCGTAACCCAGCGCGGCTTTGCGGATGCGGAACCACTGCTGGCGGGTCATGTTCAGCTGCTCTGCTGCCAGCGCTGAACGTACACGTTCAATTTTGCCGGAACCAATGATCGGCAGCGGCTGGGATGGCAGACGTAAAATCCACGCATAGACCACCTGCTCGATAGTTTCGGCATTCAGCTCCTGGGCCACCTTCGCCAGCTCATCGCGCAGCGGCTGGAAGGCATCATCATTAAACAGGCGACCACCGCCGAGGCAGGACCAGGCCATCGGGCGAATACGCAGCTGCTGGAGCTGATCGAGGGTACCGTCCAGCAGCAGCGGCTGATAAACCGGCGAAATTTCAACCTGGTTAGTCGCCAGGGTGAACGGCAGACGCGACTGCAGCAGGGCAAACTGGGCTGGCGTAAAGTTAGAGACGCCAAAATGGCGCACCTTGCCGCTCTGGTGCAGGGCGAGGAAGGCTTCGGCAACCTCATCGGCGTCCATCAGCGGATCGGGACGGTGGATCAGCAGCAGGTCAAGGCGATCGGTCGCCAGATTCGTGAGGGACTGTTCTGCACTACGAATAATATGGTCGCGGTCGGTAATGTAGTGGCCGAGGGCATGCTCCGCTTTCGCCGTGGTGGCGATACCGCATTTGGTGACGATCTCCATACGCTCACGCAGCGCGGGAGAGAGCTTCATCGCCTCACCAAAGGCTGCTTCACACTCGTAGCCGCCATAAATATCGGCGTGATCGACAGTGGTGATCCCCAGATCCAGATGCTCTTCAATAAAACTGGCCAGCTCCTGGGCGGACATGTTCCAGTCCATCAGACGCCAGTAGCCCATCACAAAACGAGAAAACTCCGGGCCCTGCGGGGCAAGGGTAATACGCTGAACCATACCAATTTCCTTTAAAAAAAGTCTGGGGAGAGTATACGCGTTTGTGACGCTAAAAAAGTGAGGGCTGCTGAGGTTCTTCAGCTTCAGGGGGCTTGTTTGCGCGCAATTTACGCAAAAGACGCTGGCGGCACAGGCGCAGGATCTCCTGTTTCTGGGCATCGCTCATCGACTGCCAGTTAAAACGCTCTTCCCGGCTGCGCATACAGCCGCGACAAAACCCTCGCTCATCCGACTGGCAAATACCGCGGCACGGGCTCTGGACAGGAAAGAACTCCAGTTGTTCAGCCACACGCACCTCCCGAAACCCAAGATTCAGTAAAGTGAAGACCTTAAGCCGGGGTTACGCAAGAGGTCAACCACAGAATTGTGGCATTAAGGTTTCACTAATCTTCGCTCCCTATACTCGCCTCATCACTATTCTTGCTGGTTGACGATGATGCAGATGTTAAAAAAGTTACAGTGTAACGATACAAAATTTACGCTGGGCTGCGCGCTCCTGTTTACCCTGTTAAACGCCCTCTTTATTCACCGCAGCTGGCAGGTGATCGCCCCCACCCGGCTGCATGATTTTGTCTTTGCCCTGACCGTGCCGCTGGTACTTTTCTGCGGCTGGGTCATCGTCTTCAGCATTCTGAATATTCCATTCATCCGCAAACCGCTGCTGGTGTTGATCACTCTGGGATGCGCGGCGGCGACCTGGTTCATGTTTACCTACGGGGCGGTGATTGACCAGAATATGATGGTTAACGTCTTCGAGACCAACTCTCAGGAGGCCACGGCGCTTATCACTCCGCAACTGGTGCTGTGGCTGGCGATCGCCGGGCTGGTGCCAGCCGCCGTGCTGGCGCTGATTCGTATTCGTCCGGGTAAGTGGTGGCAGACGCTGTTGATGCGCGTGGCGGCCATCCTCGCGAGCCTGGTGGTGATCCTTCTGGTGGCCGCACTCTTTTATAAGGACTACGCCTCGCTGTTTCGCAACAACAAAGGCATCGTCAAAATGGTGACGCCAGCGAACTACGTCAGCGCCATCGTTAAGTACAGCAAGGCGCGCTGGTTTGCCGGCGACCAGACTCTCATCCATCTCGGGGAAGACGCGCGTAAAGGCCCGGTGCTGCTGGCGCAGCAGAAAAAAACCGTGCTGGTGCTGGTGATTGGCGAGGCGTCCCGGGCTGAAAACTACTCCCTCAACGGTTACGGGCGTGACACTAACCCTGAACTGGAAAAGCAGGAGATGATTAACTTCCCGCAGGCCTCCTCCTGCGGCACTGAAACTGCCGTCTCCGTGCCGTGCATGTTCTCAGGAATGCCGCGCAAAAAATATGATGCCGATCTGGCCCATCATCAGGAAGGGTTGCTGGATGTGCTGGCCCACGCCGGGGTAAACCTGCTGTGGCGTGATAACGATGGCGGCTGCAAAGGGGCCTGTAATCGCATCCCGCATACCGACATGACCCAGTGGAAGCTGGATCAGTTCTGTAAGGATAAATCCTGTATTGATGACGTTAACCTCTATCGTCTGAATGAGACCCTTGATGGGCTTAAACAGGATACGGTGCTGGTGATCCACCTGATGGGCAGTCACGGCCCGGCCTACTATCAGCGCTATCCGGAGCAGTACCGCAAATTTACGCCGACCTGTGACACCAACCAGATCCAGGATTGCGATCACCAGGCGCTGATGAACACTTATGACAATACCATCCTCTATACCGACAGCGTGGTGAGTAAAACCATCGACGCCCTGAAGGCGCGTCAGGCGACGATGAACACGGCGCTGGTTTATCTCTCCGATCATGGCGAATCGCTGGGGGAAAACGGTCTTTACCTGCACGGTACGCCGTATATGCTGGCACCTTCGCAGCAGACGCACATTCCGTTCATGTTCTGGCTCTCGCAGGACTATAAAAAGAATTTTGGCGTGGATGCGCTGTGCCTGCGTAATCAGGCCGCGAAAGAGGCGGTGTCGCAGGATAATCTTTTCTCCACGGTGCTGGGGATGATGAACATTCGCACCTCCGTCTATCAGCCGCAGATGGATCTGCTTACCGCCTGTCGTCGAACGTAAGGCTTGCAATAGACCGATTGGTCTATTACATTGTCGACATGAATAAGCACACTGAACACGATACACGCGAACATCTCCTTGCGACCGGCGAGCGTCTTTGCATGCACCGCGGGTTCACCGGGATGGGTCTGAGCGAGCTGCTGAAAACCGCCGATGTGCCGAAGGGGTCGTTTTATCACTACTTCCGCTCAAAAGAGGCGTTTGGCGTGGCGCTGCTGGAGCGGCATTACGCGGATTACCATCAGCGTCTGGCCAGCCACTTCGCCAGCGGTCAGGGCAATTATCGCGATCGTGTTCTGGCTTATTATCAGGAGACGCTGGCCCAGTTCTGCGCCCAGGGCATTATCAGCGGCTGTCTGACGGTAAAACTCTCTGCTGAAGTGTGCGATCTCTCGGAAGATATGCGCACGGCAATGGATAAAGGGGCCACGGGTGTCATCACCCTGCTGGCGCAGGCGCTGGCGAAGGGGCGGGAGGAGAAATCCCTGGCCTTCGTCGGGGAACCGCTCACCCAGGCGCAGGTGCTCTACTCCCTGTGGCTGGGGGCCAATCTGCAGGCCAAAATGTCCCGCAGCGCGCTGCCGCTTGAGAGCGCGCTGGATCATGTCAAAACCATCATTGCTACGCCTGGCAGTTAACAGGCGTTTTTATTTCGCAAATTACTAGACGACCGGTCTACTCAGGAGCCTTTATGTCAGCTGAAAAATTGTTTACCCCGCTTAAGGTGGGCGCAATCGAAGCACCAAACCGTGTCTTTATGGCGCCCCTCACCCGCCTGCGCAGCATTGAGCCGGGCGATATCCCAACGCCGCTGATGGGCGAATACTATCGCCAGCGTGTCAGCGCGGGACTGATCATCTCCGAAGCCACGCAAATTTCTGCTCAGGCAAAAGGTTATGCCGGCGCCCCTGGCCTGCACAGCCCGGAGCAGATCGCGGCGTGGAAGAAAATCACCGACGGCGTGCATGCTGAAGATGGCCGCATCGCGGTTCAGCTGTGGCACACTGGCCGTATCTCCCACAGCAGCATCCAGCCTGGCGGTCAGGCGCCGGTATCTGCCTCTGCGATCAATGCGGGGACCCGCACCTCCCTGCGCGATGAGAATGGCAACGCCATTCGCGTTGACACCACCACGCCACGTGCGCTGGAGCTGGACGAGATCCCGGGGATCGTGAACGATTTCCGCCAGGCCGTCGCCAATGCCCGCGAAGCTGGTTTCGATCTGGTTGAACTGCACGGGGCCCACGGCTATCTGCTGCACCAGTTCCTGTCGCCTTCCTCTAACCAGCGTACTGACCAGTATGGCGGCAGCGTTGAGAATCGCGCCCGTCTGGTGCTTGAGGTGATTGATGCGGTTTCTGCAGAGTGGAGCGCGGATCGCATTGGTATTCGCGTCTCGCCAATCGGTTCTTTCCAGAACGTGGATAACGGCCCGAACGAAGAAGCCGACGCGCTGTACCTGATCGAAGAGCTGGCAAAACGCGGCATCGCTTATCTGCACATGTCCGAGCCAGACTGGGCTGGCGGCGAGCCATACACCGATGCCTTCCGTCAGAAAGTGCGCGACCGCTTCCCGGGCGTGATCATCGGTGCCGGGGCTTATACACCGGAGAAAGCCGAAGATCTGATTAACAAAGGGCTGATCGATGCCGTGGCCTTTGGCCGCGCCTATATCGCCAACCCGGACCTGGTGGCTCGCCTGCAGCGCAAAGCCGAGCTGAACCCGCAGCGTCCGGAGAGCTTCTACGGCGGCGGCGCGGAAGGTTACACCGATTATCCCTCTTTATAAGCCCCCGCATTGATAGCGGCGACACTTCGCCGCTATACTAAAACATCGTTTCTGTTCAAGATGATAAAAGCTAAGAGGATAATATGCGCCTACTTCACACCATGCTGCGCGTTGGCGATCTGCAACGTTCCATCGAGTTTTACACTAACGTGCTGGGCATGACCCTGCTGCGCACCAGCGAAAACCCGGAATACAAATACTCCCTGGCCTTTGTCGGTTATGGCCCGGAGAGCGACGAAGCGGTTATCGAACTCACCTATAACTGGGGTGTGGATAGCTACGAGCTGGGTACAGCCTACGGTCATATCGCCCTGGAGGTGGATAACGCGGCAGAAGCCTGCGAGCGGATCCGCAGCAACGGCGGTAACGTGACCCGTGAAGCGGGTCCGGTTAAGGGCGGCACCACCGTGATCGCCTTCGTTGAAGATCCGGACGGTTATAAAATCGAACTGATCGAAGCCAAAGACGCCGGTCGCGGTCTGGGCAACTGATCCTGACGGGCGCGCCATGCGCCCGTTGTTTTACTGCATCTCGCCTCAAAATTTGCCATAATACGCACTGCTTTTTTCCCCTTGTAAGAGATCCAGATGTCCGATAACGCTCAACTTACCGGTCTGTGCGACCGTTTTCGTGGTTTTTATCCTGTCGTGATTGATGTCGAAACCGCTGGATTTAACGCCAAAACCGATGCGCTGTTGGAAATTGCCGCCATCACGTTGAAGATGGATGAACAGGGCAATTTGCTGCCGGATACCACGCTGCATTTTCACGTTGAACCCTTTGAAGGGGCGAACCTGCAGCCTGAGGCGCTGGCATTTAATGGCATTGATCCGCATAACCCGCTGCGTGGGGCAGTGAGTGAATATGACGCGCTGCATGCCATCTTTAAAATGGTGCGCAAGGGCATGAAAGAGCAGAACTGTAATCGCGCGATCATGGTGGCGCACAATGCTACCTTCGATCACAGCTTTATGATGGCTGCCGCCGAGCGCGCGTCGCTGAAACGTAATCCGTTCCACCCGTTTGTGACCTTCGATACCGCGGCCTTAAGCGGGCTGGCGCTGGGGCAAACCGTGCTGTCGAAAGCCTGTATTACCGCCGGTATCGATTTTGACGGCACACAGGCGCACTCCGCCCTGTACGATACCGAACGCACGGCGGAACTGTTTTGCGAAATCGTTAACCGCTGGAAGCGTCTCGGCGGCTGGCCGCTGCCAGATGTTGGCAACAACGCATAAAAAAAGCGACCGGAAGGTCGCTTTTTTATTTACCGTGCGCGAGATTACTCGGCGCCTGGCTCTTCAGATTTGTACTTCGCAGCCGTCTCTTTGATCAGCTGCTGCAGTTCGCCGCGCTGATACATCTCAATCAGGATGTCGCAACCGCCAACCAGTTCACCGTCAACCCACAGCTGCGGGAAGGTCGGCCAGTTAGCGTATTTTGGCAGCTCAGCGCGGATATCCGGGTTCTGCAGAATATCAACGTAAGCAAAACGTTCGCCACAGGCAGAGAGCGCCTGCACCGCCTGAGCGGAGAAACCACAGCTAGGCAGTTTCGGAGAACCTTTCATGTACAGCAGGATCGGGTTTTCAGCAATCTGCTGCTGAATTTTTTCAATAGTAGTGCTCATGTCTTGCTTCCTTTTACTTCTGTTACGGCAATAGTCTGACATTGTAGCGTTTCAGGCCGACTACGGAAAATAACATTTTCGTCACGTACAGGATTTTACCGCGCGTGACGTAAAGTTGCATTGTAAAACTACCTTATCCCGTTCCCCCCTGCGTCTTTGCTCAGCGAATGTACAGATCAACCGGTTGAAATTCTGTTTTTTTGCACTTGCTAACGAAACGCAGTTTTAGATGCAAAAAGTTTATTAACGCAGGGGCTTTTTATAGATTAGAATCGACAAGTTTTGTAAATCAGACGCAGGATAATTTATATCCAGCTATTACCAGGGGAATGCCCAGTGGCGCGAATAAATAAATTCTCGATCACGCTCTGTGCTTTGCTGTTTTCATCTCTCACCTTCACGCCGGTGGCAAACGCCTCAGAGCAGGCGCGGCCTTCTGCCGCCCACAAAACGCATCTGGCAAAAGCCACCGAACCGAAGAAAAAAAGCAGCAGCGGCAAAACCACGAAGAAAGAGAGCACCAGCAAAAAAAGCACCGCCAGTAAAAAGAGCAGCAGCAAAAAAAGCAGCCTCGCTAAAACACAGCCAGCCACCTCCAGTAAGAAAAGCAAAAATTCCTCCCGCAGCGCGCCCCGTACAACTCAAACCGCTTCGCGCGTTGTGACAGAAAAATGTACTTCCCGTAAAGGCCATAAAGCGCAGTGCGTGAAAACCAGCAAGACCACGACCCTTGCCGAAGCGCATAAAGTCCGGGTGCAAAAAGCGCAGAAAACGGCGCTAAATAAGCTAATGGGCCAGATTGGTAAACCGTATCGCTGGGGCGGCAGCTCACCGCGTACCGGTTTCGACTGCAGCGGCCTGGTCTATTACGCCTATAAAGATCTGGTTAAGTTCCGCATTCCGCGTACCGCCAACGAAATGTACCATCTGCGTGACGCCTCCCCGGTGGATCGCGGTGAGCTCGAAAGCGGCGATCTGGTGTTCTTCCGCACCCAGGGTCGCGGCACCGCCGATCACGTTGGTGTCTACGTTGGCAACGGCAAATTTATTCAGTCGCCGCGTACCGGCCAGGATATTCAGCTCACCTCCCTGAGCGAAGAGTACTGGCAGCGCCATTACGTTGGCGCTCGCCGCGTGATGAAGCCCAGCACGCTGCGTTAACCCCCTGCCCCGCGGGTAAGCCTGCGGGGTAAGTTCCTCTTTTGTAGGGTCTTTCAATTTGCTACTCTATCCTTACATTCAATATGGTTATTGGATGGTTCACTATAATAAGGAGAGAAGCAATGTCGTTTGAATTACCTGCATTACCGTATGCAAAAGACGCTCTGGCCCCGCATATTTCTGCGGAAACCCTGGAGTACCACTACGGCAAACATCACCAGACCTATGTCACCAACCTGAATAACCTGATCGCCGGCACCCCATTTGAAGGGAAAACCCTGGAAGAGATCGTGCGTAGTTCTGAGGGCGGTATCTTCAATAACGCCGCGCAGGTGTGGAACCACACCTTCTACTGGCACTGCCTGGCGCCTCAGGCCGGTGGTGAACCGACGGGTGATCTGGCTGACGCCATCATCGCCACCTTTGGTAGCTTTGCGGAATTTAAAGCGAAGTTTACCGACGCCGCGGTGAAAAACTTTGGCGCGGGCTGGACCTGGCTGGTGAAAGAGGCGGACGGGAAACTGGCCATCGTTTCCACGTCCAATGCGGGCACGCCGTTGACCAGCAACGCTACCCCACTGTTAACGGTGGATGTATGGGAACACGCTTACTACATCGATTACCGTAATGCGCGCCCGAACTACCTCGAGCACTTCTGGGCGCTGGTAAACTGGGAATTTGTTGCGAAGAACTTCGCGGCATAACGAAAAACGCAGAAGGCCGGGCCTTCTGCGTTTTGGTCTTATTCGGCGGCACAAACCGGTTCAGGTTGTTTTCTGTCGGCCATTAGCACCAGCAGAAGCCCCAGCGCGGCAATGATGGCCCCCATCACCGGAACAAAGCTGTACCCCAGCCCGCCGGAGATCACCGCACCACCCGCCGCCGCACCCAGCGCATTCCCCAGGTTAAACGCTCCGATATTGACGGAAGAGGATAACCCTGGCGCATCGCTTGCCACCCGCATCACACGCATTTGCAGCGGCGGTACCACCGCAAAGGTCGCCATTCCCCATACCACCATCGCGAACGCCGCCCCCACTTCATTACGTGCCAGCCACGGGATCGCCACCATAATCGCGATCAGCAGCAGTAGAAAGCCTTTCAGGGTGCCGCTTACGGAGCGGTCCGCCAGCTTGCCGCCCAGGAAGTTGCCGAGGGAGAAACCGACGCCAATCAGCACCAGCATCGCGGTAACAAAAGCAGGCGTCGCCTGGTTAATGTCATGCAGAACGGGCGCAATGTAGGTGTAGAGGGTGAACATTGCCCCAGCACCGAGAACCGTGGTCAGTAAGGCGGAAAGCACCTGCGGGCGCATCAGCACCGCCAGTTCTTTACGCACATCCGGCTTTTCGCCCGCGCCACCCGCAGGGAGGGAGAAGAAGAGCGCGACCATCGAGACCACGCCCAAAAGCGCCGTCGCCAGGAAGGACATCCGCCAGCCGATGGCTTCGCCCATCCACGTTGCGGCGGGTACGCCGCCAATATTGGCGATGGTGAGACCCATAAACATGGTTGCTACGGCGCTGGCCTGTTTATGCTTCGGCACTACGCTTGCGGCGACCACCGACCCGAGGCCAAAGAAGGCGCCGTGATTGAGGCTGGTCAAAATACGCGACAGCATCAGGGTGGTGTAATCCGGGGAGAGCGCCGACAGCACGTTACCGACGGTAAAGATCGCCATCAGGAAGATCAGCGCATTACGACGGCCGCGATGGGAAAGCAGCAAGGTCATCAGCGGTGCCCCTACCATTACGCCGATAGCGTAGGCGCTGATTAACATGCCCGCAGCGGGAATAGAGACATCCACACCCCGGGCGATAACCGGTAGCAGTCCCATTGGAGAAAACTCGGTGGTGCCGATGCCAAATGCGCCAATGGCCAGGGCCAGCAGCGGAAAATTGATTTTCATACTTCAACTCCGGATACCGTGTCGTCAGGCGACACAGAACAATGAAGGCGAAAGCATGACATCAATCACAAAAAATGAGAAGTTAACAATTTGGCAAAAGATTTTTGCCGGACGCGTAACAATAGCAGAAGGGAGACGAGGGAGCGTTAGCTCCCTCGCAAATATCAGTGCAGCGCAGCCGTAAGACCGCTGGCAACGATCAGACCCAGAACAATAACGGTGGTAATCAGCGAAAACTTAAGATCGGTACTCATCAATTTTTCTCCTTTTAATCACCCTACGAAGAGTGAGCTTGCTCATTTTTGCACAGTTCAGGGTAAAAATCTTGCTGGATTTAGATTGATATCGATTTTTACTCTTCCCCTTTTGGTCAAGATCAGCCAAAATTCCACGCTAAATTTATTAGCGTACCGGCCATTGACCCCCTCCTGACGTCCTGTGTCGTTTTCCCGGCGTACCGCAATTCAAATTGCGCAATTAGGGCGAGTGAAGGCAAACGTTTACCTATTGGTTTTTCAGGAGCTTAAGATATGGTCTGGAGTGACATCTGATGGCAACAATTAAAGACGTAGCGAAACGCGCAAACGTTTCCACTACAACCGTATCACATGTTATTAACAAAACCCGCTTTGTGGCGGAAGAGACGCGTAACAACGTCTGGGCAGCGATCAAAGAGCTGCACTATTCTCCGAGCGCCGTCGCCCGTAGTCTGAAGGTGAACCACACCAAATCGATCGGCCTGCTGGCGACCAGCAGCGAAGCCCCCTACTTCGCAGAAATTATTGAAGCGGTAGAGAAAAACTGCTTCCAGAAAGGTTACACCCTGATCCTCGGCAACGCCTGGAACAGCCTGGAGAAGCAGCGGGCCTATCTGTCAATGATGGCGCAAAAGCGCGTCGACGGCCTGCTGGTAATGTGCTCGGAATACCCGGAGCCGCTGCTGAAGATGCTGGAAGAGTATCGCAATATCCCGATGGTGGTGATGGACTGGGGCGAAGCGAAAGCGGACTTCACCGACTCGGTCATTGATAACGCCTTTGAAGGTGGCTACATGGCAGGACGTTATCTGATCGAACGCGGGCATCGCGATATCGGCGTCATCCCGGGCGCGCTGGAGCGCAACACCGGTGCCGGTCGTCTGGCCGGTTTTATGAAAGCGATGGAAGAAGCCTTAATCACGGTGCCGGAAAACTGGATCGTCCAGGGCGACTTTGAGCCGGAGTCCGGCTATCGCGCCATGCAGCAGATCCTCTCCCAGACGCCGCGTCCGACCGCTATTTTCTGCGGCGGCGATGTTATGGCGATGGGTGCCCTGTGTGCCGCTGACGAGATGGGCCTGCGCGTTCCGCAGGACGTTTCGCTGATCGGGTATGATAACGTGCGCAACGCCCGTTTCTTCACCCCGGCGCTGACCACCATCCACCAGCCAAAAGATTCGCTGGGCGAGACCGCCTTCAACATGCTGCTCGACCGTATCGTCAATAAACGTGAAGAGTCGCAGTCCATTGAAGTGCATCCGCGTTTGATCGAACGCCGCTCCGTCGCCGATGGCCCGTTCCGCGACTACCGCCGTTGATCCGCTCAGGGAGCCAGTACCTCTGGCTCCCGCAACCACTCCCTGTTCATCGTTTCACTGTCCCCCAGATAATCCAGCAGCCACGCCAGCGCCGGTGACATGTCGTTTTGTTGCCAGGTGAGGCAGCAGGCCGCATCCGGGAAGGGGTTTTCCAGCGTCAGCTCCACCCATTTGCCACTGTCTATCCAGGGCCGGGCAAAATGGACCGGCACCATCCCCACGCACAGCCCGGCCGACAGGCAGGTCGCAGAGGATTCCCAGTCCGGGGTGACGATCCGCCGCTGGTTATCCAGCAGCCAGGTGATCCGTTTCGGCAGCGAGCGGGAGGTATCTTCCCGCACCAGCGACGGCCAGTTGCGCAGGGTATCATCGCTGAGCGGGCCGGGAAGCGCGGCCAGCGGATGGTGGCTCGCCACCACGCAGACCCAGCTCAGCATCCCCATATCGCGAAACGCGTAGCGCCCCCCCACCGGTATCGCCTGGGTCGCGCCGATCGCCATCTCCACCCTGCCATCCGCCAGCGCATCCCAGACACCGTTAAAGACCTCCTGGGAGACACGCAGCTCAACGTCAGCGAAGTGGCGATAAAAGTCGACGATCATCTGGCGGGTGCGCTCGGGACGAACGATGTTATCCACCGCAATGGAGATATGCCCGCGCCAGCCGTTGGCAATCTGCTGACACTGTTCGCGGGTGATCTGCATTTTTTTGATAACAGAACGCCCCTCCTTCAGAAACCACAGCCCGGCAGGCGTCAGCTCCACATCACGGTGTCGCCGTTCAAATAGCGGCACCGCCAGCCACTCCTCAAGCTGACGCACCGTATAGCTGATGGCTGACGGGACACGATGTAGCTCCTGTGCCGCGCCGCTGAAACTGCCGTTACGCGCCACGGCATCCACCACTTCAAGGGAATATTCTGACCACATTTTCTGCCTGCAAAAAATTTGAATGCAACCGCCAAATATTAGCGTTTCACAAGCGGGATTGCACTGCCTACACTCAGCGGCTACCTAAACCTGCATCCATAAGGACAATAAAACCATGCAACCCGGGAAAGGATTTTTAGTCTGGCTCGGCGGCCTGAGCGTGCTGGGCTTCCTCGCCACCGATATGTACCTGCCTGCGTTCGCCATCATGCAGGCGGATCTGCAAACCCCGGCTGCCGCCATCAGCGCCAGCCTGAGCCTCTTCCTGGCCGGTTTTGCCTTCGCGCAGCTGCTCTGGGGACCGATGTCTGACCGCTTCGGACGCAAGCCGGTACTGCTGGCCGGCTTAGCCATCTTTGCATTCGGCTGCCTCGGTATGCTGTGGGTACGCGACGCCACCTGGCTGCTGGTGCTACGCTTTATCCAGGCGGTGGGGGTCTGCGCCGCGGCGGTGACCTGGCAGGCGCTGGTGACCGATTACTACCCGGCATCGCGAACCAACCGCATTTTCGCCACCATCATGCCGCTGGTTGGCTTGTCGCCAGCGCTGGCACCGCTGCTCGGCAGCTGGATCCTCGCCCATTTCAGCTGGCAGGCCATTTTTGCGGTGCTGTTTGCCATTACCCTGGTGCTGATGATCCCGGCCTTTTTCCTGAAGCCAGTGACGGTAAAAGAGGCGCAGCCAACCTCCCGCGTGACCTTCTTTACCCTGCTTCGCTCCCGGATCTACCGCGGCAACGTGCTGATCTACGCCGCCTGTTCCGCCAGCTTCTTCGCCTGGCTGACCGGCTCGCCGTTTATCCTCAGCGATATGGGCTACAGCCCGGCGGCGATCGGACTGAGCTATGTGCCGCAGACTATCGCCTTCCTGATTGGGGGTTACGGCTGCCGCGCCGCCCTGCAAAAATGGCCGGGTCACCAGATGCTGCCGTGGCTGCTGGGCCTGTTTGCCGTCAGCGTGATCGGTACCTGGGCGATCGGGTTTATTCCGGGCGTCAGCCTGGCGGCGTTGCTGGCCCCCTTCTGCCTGATGGCAGTGGCGAACGGCGCCATCTACCCTATCGTGGTAGCGCAGGCGCTGCGTCCCTTCCCGCAGGCAACCGGCAGCGCGGCGGCACTGCAGAACACCCTGCAGCTGGGACTCTGTTTCCTCGCGAGCCTGCTGGTCTCCTGGCTGATTGCCACCCCGTTGCTGACCACCACCAGCGTGATGGTGGCGACCGTCGTGCTGGCCGCGCTTGGCTATCGGATGCAGTATCTCCCTGTGGGCCAGCAGGATGAGAGCCCGCACGCAGAATCTTCCCACGCCTGACAGGATAAATAATTAGCGTACTAACAATATGCTGTTGAATCACCAGGATATCAGTCCTATACTGGCTAAAGCTTTCTGATAAATACTAAAATCATTAAGTGTTAACGGGAGCCGGATTGCTCCCGTTTTACCATGGATGGCCTTTCGGCAAGGGTCCTCTCCCTTCCTCTGTTCTACGTCGGATATTAGCCTCACGGGTTGCACCGTGAAATTTCTCACTCTCCATGAAGAGCGTCTACGCTGTTTATGGGTTCTGATCACATCAGGTGATGGAGAAGCTATGAGTTCATCGTGTATAGAAGAAGTCAGCATCCGGAATGATGACTGGTTCCGGATAGTCAATGAATTGCTGAGCCGCGCGGGTATCACCATCAACGGCCCGGCATCCTCCGATCTACAAGTTAAACACCCCGATTTTTTTAAACGCGTCCTGAAGCAGGGCTCACTGGGTCTCGGCGAGAGCTATATGGACGGCTGGTGGGAGTGCGAACGGCTGGACATCTTTTTCCATAAGGTTCTGCGAGCGGGTCTGGAAACACAGCTGCCCAGCCACCTGAAGGATACCCTGCGCATCGCTACTGCCCGCCTGTTCAACCTGCAAAGTAAAAAGCGCGCCTGGATTGTCGGCAAAGAGCACTACGATCTTGGCAATGACCTGTTCAGCCGTATGCTCGACCCGGCTATGCAGTACTCCTGCGGTTACTGGAAAGAGGCCACCACCCTTGAGCAGGCCCAGCAGGATAAACTGCGCCTCATCTGCGAAAAACTGCAACTGCAGCCCGGTATGCGGGTACTGGATATCGGTTGCGGCTGGGGCGGGCTGGCGGAGTTTATGGCGCAGCACTATGGCGTCAGCGTGGTCGGTGTGACCATATCAGCGGAGCAGCAACGCATGGCGCAGGCGCGCTGCGCCGGGCTGGATGTCACCATCCTGTTACAGGACTACCGCGATCTGCACGATCAGTTCGATCGCATTGTCTCGGTAGGGATGTTCGAGCATGTGGGGCCAAAAAACTACAACACCTATTTCAACGTGGTGGATCGTAACCTGAAGCCGGATGGCCTGTTCCTGCTGCATACCATTGGCTCACGAAAAACCGACCATAACGTTGATCCCTGGATAGACAAGTACATCTTTCCGAATGGCTGTTTGCCCTCAGTTCGCCAGATTGCGAATGCCAGCGAAGCCCATTTTGTAATGGAGGACTGGCATAATTTTGGCGCTGATTACGATACTACCCTGATGGCCTGGCATGCGCGCTTCCTTGCCAGCTGGCCGGAGATCGCCGACAACTATTCTGAACGATTTAAACGGATGTTCAGCTACTATCTGAACGCCTGCGCCGGTGCGTTTCGCGCCCGTGATATTCAGCTGTGGCAGGTGGTATTCAGCCGCGGCGTGGAGCACGGCCTGCGGGTGCCCCGCTAAAAAAGACCCCGGCTTGCCGGGGTCTTTTTTATCATGCGTCGTTGAGCGTCTGCTGGATAGCGGCGGCCTCTTTCGCCGCCAGTACGCGCTCCACGGTATCGACCACCGCCTGGGTTTGCGGGTCGATTTCGATATTCACTCTGTGCCCCAGCTTTTTGCTG
The DNA here is from genome assembly GCF_055805075.1 of Leclercia sp. GHBNCSD. Classification (NCBI taxonomy): domain Bacteria; kingdom Pseudomonadati; phylum Pseudomonadota; class Gammaproteobacteria; order Enterobacterales; family Enterobacteriaceae; genus Leclercia; species Leclercia sp. GHBNCSD. The sequence goes on from NZ_JBQVYO010000002.1 coordinate 341,301, forward strand.
CCGAGAGTCGTGCGCTGCAGCGTCTCCGGGATCAGGTGGACACTGAATCGGGTAGGTGTCACTTCACCAACGGTCAGACTAATGCCATCCACGCCAATAAAGCCTTTATAGAGGATGTACTTCATCAATGAAGGATCCTGCACCTTGAACCAGATTTGACGGTTATTTTCTGAGGTGAGGATTTTGGCAATTTCCGCGGTAGTCATAATATGGCCTGACATTAAATGCCCGCCAATTTCGTCGCTGAATTTCGCGGCGCGCTCCACGTTAACAATATCGCCCTCAACCAGGTCACCCAAATTGGTAATGCGCAGCGTCTCTTTCATTAAATCGAAGCTGATGAGATTACCGTTAATTTCGGTCACCGTCAGGCAACAACCGTTGTGTGCAACCGATGCCCCAGTCTCCAGCCCATCGAGCATCTCGTCCGGCAGGGCGACGACGTGGGTACGGAAATTGGGTTTTTCATCAATGGCCACCAGTTTCGCGGTGCCCTGCACAATACCAGTAAACATGCTTACGACTCCTGTTTGTTCCTTCGGTGTTAACACCGTTTAATCCCACCACAATAACAGTTGAAAATAGAGGTTGCCAGTACCCCCCTTTTCTGGCGATTTTTTCACTAGATAATTAGCTTATCCCCGCTACAATAGCTGGACTTCCCCGCATCTTCTTCTTGCTGTTTTTCGCAGCGGCTTTTTTTGCATTCAAATAACAACAATACCAAAGGTGTTCACGTGCAGAAGTACATGATTGAAGCGCGTCAGTTATTAGCTCTGGCAATCCCGGTGATACTCGCGCAAATCGCCCAGACCTCAATGGGGTTCGTCGATACAGTTATGGCGGGTGGCTACAGCGCCACCGATATGGCCGCGGTAGCCATCGGGACCTCTATCTGGCTACCGGCTATTCTCTTCGGCCACGGCCTCCTGCTGGCCTTGACGCCAGTGATTGCTCAGCTTAACGGCTCCGGGCGGCGGGATCGTATCGCCCATCAGATCCGTCAGGGCTTCTGGCTGGCCGGTCTGGTCTCGGTGTTGATCATGCTGGTGCTGTGGAACGCGGGCTATATTATTCACGCCATGCGCAATATTGACCCGGCCCTGGCGGATAAAGCCGTCGGCTATTTACGCGCCCTTCTCTGGGGGACGCCGGGTTATTTATTCTTCCAGGTGATGCGTAATCAGTGCGAAGGTCTGGCGAAGACCAAACCGGGCATGGTGCTGGGCTTTATCGGCCTGCTGGTCAATATCCCGGTGAACTACATCTTTATTTACGGTCATTTCGGCATGCCTGAACTGGGCGGCATCGGCTGCGGCGTTGCCACGGCGGTAGTCTACTGGGTGATGTTCTTCGGCATGCTCTCCTATGTGAAGCGTGCCCGCTCCATGCGTGATATCCGTAGCAAAGCGGGTTTCAGCCAGCCGGACATGGAGGTGGTCAAACGGCTGGTGCAGCTGGGCCTGCCTATCGCGCTGGCGCTCTTCTTCGAAGTGACGCTGTTCGCGGTGGTCGCCCTGCTCGTCTCCCCGCTGGGGATTGTGGATGTGGCCGGGCACCAGATCGCCCTTAACTTCAGCTCGCTGATGTTCGTCCTGCCGCTGTCGCTTGCTGCCGCGGTAACCATTCGCGTCGGTTATCGCCTCGGACAGGGCTCCACGCTGGATGCGCAAATCGCAGCCCGGACCGGCATTGGCGTAGGCATGTGCATGGCCGTCTGCACGGCGCTGTTCACCGTCACGCTGCGCGAGCAGATCGCCCTGCTCTATAACGACAACCCGGAAGTGGTGCTGCTGGCCTCCCATCTGATGCTGCTCGCGGCCGTGTACCAGCTCTCCGATTCAATCCAGGTGATCGGCAGCGGCGTGCTTCGAGGTTATAAAGATACGCGTTCGATCTTCTTTATCACCTTTATCGCCTACTGGGTGCTGGGTCTGCCGAGCGGCTATATTCTGGCGCTCACCGATCTGGTGGTGGATCGTATGGGCCCGGCCGGTTTCTGGATGGGCTTTATCATCGGTCTGACCTCCGCCGCCGTTATGATGATGCTGCGCATGCGTTTTTTACAGCGCCAGCCATCCAGCGTGATTTTGCAACGCGCTGCGCGTTAATCACCCGCCAGCCGCCTGCGGGCGGCTACTTTCTCTTCATTTTGCGCGGGAATAGAGCAATCGCGTGAAATCTGAAAGAAAATTGCGGTTTGCCTCTTGCCTCATGCGACCACTGCCGCTAATATCCGTCCCCGTTGTCACACACAACAATGCGTTCATAGCTCAGTTGGTTAGAGCACCACCTTGACATGGTGGGGGTCGTTGGTTCGAGTCCAATTGAACGCACCATTCTGCGTCCGTAGCTCAGTTGGTTAGAGCACCACCTTGACATGGTGGGGGTCGGTGGTTCGAGTCCACTCGGACGCACCATTTCAGTTCTGAAATGGTGCAATCCCTCTTCTTCTCTGATTTATCACTTTCGCTTCGTTTCTGAGTTGCTCATCACCCGTTTTCTACCACACTTAACCTGCATAGCATTTTTCCCATGGATTCGGTAAAAAAACAGCAGGTAAACACAATGAAAAAAATTGCCATTGTCGGAGCAGGTCCCACAGGGATCTATACCCTCTTTTCTTTTCTGAAACTGAATACACCGCTTTCCGTCACCGTTTATGAACAGGCTGAAGAGGCCGGCGTCGGGATGCCCTATAGCGATGAAGATAACTCGCGCATGATGCTGGCCAATATCGCCAGCATTGAGATCCCGCCCCTTTTCTCCACCTACCTCGCGTGGCTGCGCACCCAGAGTGAGGCGCATCTTGCGCGCTACGGCGTGCAGAAATCTACCCTGCACGACCGACAGTTCCTGCCGCGTATTCTGCTGGGCCACTATTTCCGTGACCAGTTCCAGACGCTCATCGCGCAGGCACGAAAACAGGGCTTCGAGATCACTGTCCAGGAGTCCTGCCAGGTGAGCGATCTGCTGGCCAGCGCCGAGGGGGTGAGCATCTGGACCGACGGCAAACTCACTCCTGACCAGTTCGATCTGGCGGTGATCGCCACTGGCCACGTCTGGCCGGACGAAGATACCTCTCCACGCGACTTCTTCCCGAGCCCCTGGTCCGGGCTGATGGAGGCCAGCATCGGCGCGGGCAAGGTGGGCATTTTAGGTACCTCCCTGAGCGGGCTGGACGCGGCAATGGCCGTCGCCGTACAGCATGGCAAATTCATTGAGACCGATGACGAGCAGATCCACTACCGGCTCGATGAGAAGAGCGAGGCGCTGAAGATTGTGCTGATGTCCCGCTCTGGCATCCTGCCCGAAGCCGATTTCTACTGTCCTATCCCTTACGAGCCGTTAACCGTGGTCACGGAAACGGCCATCGAGGCGGCGATCCAGCAGGGCACCACCGGCCTGCTCGACCGGGTATTTATGCTGATGATTGAAGAGCTGACGCAGGCTGACCCGCAGTGGAGCAAGGCGATCGCCCTGGACACCCTCACCGCCGACAGCATCCGCGACGCCTGGTTTGCCGATCGCCAGAAGCATGGCCCGTTCCGCTGGGCGGTCTCTAACCTGGATGAAGTGGAGCGTAACAAGCGGGACCACCGCACGTTGCCGTGGCGCTACACCGTGTTGCGGCTGCATGAGGCCGTAGAAAAGATTGTGCCCTACCTGGATGAGACCGACAGAGAACGCTTTAAAACGGGGCTGGCGCGGGTGTTTATCGACAATTATGCGGCGATCCCTTCACGGTCGGTGCGCCGACTGCTGGCCCTGCGCGAGGCGGGTATCATCAGCATCGAGGCGCTGGGCAACGAGTATGAACTGACCGCAGAAGGGAACCGGACGGTCATTCACGCCGAGGGTAAACGCTGGATCTTTGATACCTTTATCGACGCCCGCGGGCAGAAAGCGCTGAAAAGCAAAGACCTGCCGTTTCCGTCCCTGCGCGAACAGCTTGTCTCTGCGGGAGAAGATATCCCCGACGTCGGCGACGATTACACCCTGCTGGCACCGGAGTACCTGCGCGGGCGCATCGCCTTCGGCGCCCTGCCCTATCTGATGCACGATCGCCCCTTTGTCCAGGGTCTGGTGGCCTGCGCGGAGATCGGCGAAGCGATGGCGAAAGCCGCCGTTCAGCCCGCCTCCCGCGTACGCAGGCGGTTGCCGCTTATGGCGGAGTAAAGGCGGTTTCGCAGGCGGCGGCCAACGCCAGCAGCGGCGATTCATCGGCTGCGGGAGAGAGAATTTCCAGCCCCACGGGAAAGCCGCTGCGCGTTCTGCCGCAAGGAAGCGTGATAGCGGCGAAACCGCTGATGGCCGCCAGCTCAGGTGCACATCCGGGCGGCATCTTCTCCAGGCTGTCGGGTATACGGCACACCGTTGGGTAGAGGTAAGCATCGACCCCCGCCTGCTCTGCTACCTGACCAAGGGTGTGGCGCAACCGACGCCGCAGCTCTCTTCCGGCGCGCCACGCCGGGGTTTTCAGTTTGTCGCAGGCGAGCATCTGGGTCAGGAGCGGTAAAAACTCCGGCAAAAATTGCCCGGATGCCACAATGGTATGCAGATCCGTCGGCGCCCCCGGATGCTGCTTTAACCAGGCATCGAACCCCACGCGAAATTCGAACAGGCTCAGGCAGATTGCTCTCTCCACGTCGTGCAGTATCGGCAGATCGATCTCCGTAAGCGTTGCGCCGTGACGCGCAAGCTGCGCGAGGGCGGCATGCCATACCTCTCCCTGGTGCGAATCGCTCCCTTCCAGGCTGCGGATCACCCCAAAACGCACCCCTTTCAGCGAAACGGGTTCAAGGGTCCGTGGCGTCTGGCCGTGGATAATCCAGTGCAGCAGGGCCGCATCCTGCACGCTATGTACCATCGGCCCCACCGTGTCTTTACTGAGGGAGAGCGGCGCGATGCCCTCCATCTGCCCCCTGCGCACCCGCGGTCTTAACCCCACCAGCCCGGTATAGCTGCACGGGATGCGGATCGAGCCGCCGGTATCAGTACCCAGCGCCCCCTCCGCCATTCCTGCCGCCACCGCCGCCGCGCTGCCGCCGCTGGAGCCGCCTGCCGTAATGCCCAAAAACAGCGGGTGATGCACATCGCCGCCAAGCGAGCTGCGGGAGCGGACGTCGAAAGCAAACTCAGACATATTGGCCCGGGCCAGAATAATCGCCCCGGCAGCCCGCAGACGGCGCACCACCAGCGCATCCCCTGTGGACCGAAGCGCGGCCAGGGCCTGACACCCTGCCGTTACCGGCAGTCCGGCGCAGGCGATATTATCTTTGACCACCAGCGGCACGCCGTGCAGCGGCCCCAACGTCTGGCCGCGACGCCGCTGCGACTGGCAGAGGTGCGCCTGGGCCTGCGCCTCCGGGTTGATGCCGAGGATTGCGTTCAGCTGCGACTGCCCGGCGATGATCGCCAGCCGCCGGGCTATCTCTTCGGGGGCATCTCTCGGGGGAATCAAGCGACTCTTTTGCATATTGTCCTCTTCACAGTCATGCCGGAGGCCAGCGCAACGCGCTGACCTCCCGTTGCAATCAGTCCCGCAGTCCGGAGGTGATGGCATCCAGCGCTTCCGGATGCAGGCGGATCTCCGCGGCGCGACGGTGCCCCTGCATCCCCTCGGTACGGCTCTGGCGAATGGCCGGTTCCGCAATCGCCGCGATGCCCTGCTCGTCGATCCACTGATGGGTACAGATTTTAACGTAAGCTCCCACCCACAGCCCGCCGGTGTATCGTGCCGCCGCCATGGTTGGCAGGGTGTGGTTGGTGCCGCAACATTTGTCCGAGAAGACCACGCTGGCGTTCTGGCCGATAAACAGCGAGCCGTAATTGCGGATTTTCGCTGCCGTGCTGTGCGGGTCGCGGGTATGGACCTGCAGATGCTCGGTCGCCATATGATCCGCAAAGGCGATCAACTGCTCTTCGCTGTCGCAGACCACGATTTCACCCTGACGACGCCAGGCTTCGCCCGCGGTCGCGGCGGTAGGCAGCGTCATCAGCTGGCGCTCAATTTCTGACAGCACCCCCTCGGCGATCGCCCGGCTGGTGGTCGCCAGCCCGACGCGGGTGTGAACATCATGCTCGGCCTGCGCCAGCAGATCGGCGGCAATAATGCGCGCATCAGCGCTGTCGTCGGCGACGGTGAAGATCTCGCTCGGCCCCGCCAGAGCGTCAATCCCCACTTTGCCAAACACCTGGCGCTTGGCCTCGTTCACAAAGGCGTTGCCCGGTCCGACAATTTTATCCACCGCCGGTACGCTCTCCGTTCCCCAGGCCATGGCCGCCACCGCCTGAGCACCGCCAATTTTAAAGATCCGGTGCGCCCCGGCCAGGTGACAGACCGCAATCATCGACGGGTGCGCCGCGGGCGGCAGACAGGCGATAATCTGCTCGCACCCGGCAACCGTGGCGGGCACGATGGACATCACCGGCGCGGAGAGGATCGGATAGCGGCCCCCCGGCACATAACACCCCACCGTCTGAACCGGAATAATGCGGTGCCCCAGATGCACGCCAGGCAGGGTTTCCACCTCCAGCGGCTGCATGGTGGCAAGCTGGGCCTCGGCAAAGCGCCTGACCTGGGCGATGGCAAACTCGCTGTCGCGGCGGGTCTGCGGGTCCATCTCGCGCAGCGCGGTCTCAATCTCCCCGGCCGTGACTTCAAACTGCGCGGGCACCACCTTATCAAACTGCCGCGAGAAATCTCTCAGGGCCGCGTCGCCCTCGTCCTTTACCCGCGCAATAATGCCACCGACCGTGTCGGTTAACGATTTGTCGGCCTGCGCATCCTGCCCCTGGGGACGTTTGATCCAGCTCACCTGGTCAACAATTGACTGTACAGACATTATGCTTCCTCCATTTGACCCAGTTTGATTTGTGCCAGCAGCGCCAGGTGATCGTAAAGCACCCACTCGTCGACAATTTTGCCGTTGATAATGTGGTAGTGAGACATCCCCATCACGAACAGACGTTTACCGGTCGGTTTACCCAGCTCGCCGTAGCCCAGGTGGTGGCCCTCGATGATCCAGCGTATCGCTACTTTCGTGCCGCCTTCGTCGCACGGGTTGGAGCAGATGTGCTGCGGCAGCCAGGCGCCGTCAGGGATCATGCCGATCAGGGCCAGAGTCTGGTGCGTCACCGATGCCGTGCCGTACAGCTCTTTCATCAGCGGGCCGTGCCACTGAACGTTCGGCGCGTAGACCTCTTTGATCTTGCCGAGCATCCGGCGGTTATAGATTTCGTGCATCCAGCGCAGGCACTGCTCTTCGGTGTCGGTATGGGCGATGGAGACATCGCAGACCATCTCCGGCGGATACTGCCCCAGCATGCGGCCGTTTTCACCGATATCGGTAACGCGAAAGCCCTTGTCGAACTGCTCTTTCGCCATGTTGAAGGCGATTTCATCGGTGTTCAGTCCCAGCTGCTTCATCAGCGACATGTTGTCGCTCACCACCCACTCGCGATAGATCTTGTTCTCGTGGATCATGCAGTCGGCCACGGTGCGGGTGACGAACGTTCGGTTAGTCGGTTTGCCGAGGTGGCTGAACTGGGTATGCCGCCCGCTGCCGGTCACCAGGTGCGAGGTGTAGAAACCGTCCACGTCGTTACCGTTCCAGATCACCTGGGTCGCCATGCCGCGGCGCTCCGGAAAAGCCACCAGGCGTTGCAGCGTATCCTGCACTACCTGCTCGCGGGTATAGAGAGTACCCAGCGCGTTATATAAGACGCAGTTGTGCGTATAGTGGGTGTAAATTAACCCCACGTCGCGTTCATCCCATATTTTATGGGTGCAGCGGACAATATAATCGACAATATCGGTATAACACTCATCGAACCCACGTAATGATTGCGCCCGCGGACGTTTCTCCGGCACTAAATCAATAAAGTCGCGACGCTCAACCTGTAATACCGGTTCATCACGGGTCAGCTTATTATTTTTTTCAGGTACGGCTGGTGCTTTATTTGTTGCTTCAGTTGAAGACATATAAACCCCTGCTTCTGTTTTCAGACAATACGATCCCGCACCCGGAATGGATGGAGAATGGAGCCGCAATATTTATTGCGGCGGATTTAAAATCGTTCAGGTAAGAAATATAGCGGAGGTGGTCCTCCGGTTAATTCACGATTTGCGACCAGATAGCTAATTCATCAATACCAAGATATTCGCGAATAATTAAACCATCGCGTAATTCAAGCTGACTGATACCGGTGATCGATACCGGCTTACGGGTCGGCACGCCAAACTTGCCATACCCGTCGTGCCAGGTGAGGAGCGACCAGCGCAGCGAAATGCGCACCGGCTCGCCAGGGTCCCGGCGCACGATAAGGTGGTGCAGCTGCACTTCACTGTCGGCAAAGGAGGCGCGGTATCCCGACAGTAGCGCGGCAATCTCCTGCTCTCCCGTGCCGCTGCAGTGGCCCGGCGCATAGAGCGTGGCGGCAGGATGATACAGACCCGGCACGGTGCCGCTGTTGCCGCCCGCCCACATGGTGAGATAGCGCTCCACTACCCCGGCAATCGGCCCTTCGACATCATCCCCCTCCGGGCCACCCGCCCAGCGGGCGTCCAGCGTTTCGGCGGTTGCCCGGGGAATACCCAGCTGCTCCTGCATGCCCGCCAGATTGCGCGCAAATTCCTGCACGTTAAGTCCGAGCTGAGCGACAATCGCCGCTCTGTCCTGCAAAAGCCACTCCTGGCGCACCGCGCCGTCGGCACAGATACGGTCGGCCCAGGTGCGCACCCAGAGGGTTTTGCCGCTGGGTGCGCCGAAGAAGCCTTCGCCCATATGGCGAATGCAGGCGATGGTACGCTGGGCGGCGTAGTACTCATTACCGGGATTCTGTGTCGCCAGAATGTCCTCGGTCAGCACGGTGCGCTGGGGAAAGCTGTGCATCGCCTCCAGGGTCAGGCGCATAAACTGCGGCAGATCGGTCAGCTGTTTTTCGGGGGTGATAAAGACCACCGGCGTAGCGTAGAAGTCGGCAAGCTGGCCGATATCCTTTTGTTCCCAGACCACATGCGTCAGGGTGAGAATAAACTGTTGGATGGAATCGAACTGAGGGCTGAAGCCCGGCAATCTGCTCATTTGTCCTCCTGCGTCTGGAACATGTAATAACCCTCGGCGTCGATAGCCCCCGCATGCGGTCGGCGTGCGGAGTGGCGTACCACCAGTTTTCCCGGCACGGTAATTTGTTCAGGCTCGATCGTACCGCTGTCGATCTGCTTCATCAGTAGCTCCACCGTGGCGCTGACCATCGCCTCGACGGGCTGTGACGCGGAGGTTAATGCATAGGAAGCCCAGCCGGAGGGGCCGATGTCGTCATATCCCACAATGGAGACATCTTCCGGGATGCGCAGGCCAAACTCGTAGCGCGCCACATCCATGACGATCACCGCCATATGGTCATTGGCGACAAAAATGGCGTCCGGCGCGGGGGATGCGGAGAAGAGCGCATAGGCCGCTCGGGCCGTCTCCTGGGCATCGTAATTGCCGTTCACCACCCGGACATCCTCAATGCCCTGCTCCTGCAAAGCCTGCAAATACCCGCGCTGACGGGCGATGTTGACGGACGAGTCCGCCACCCCTCCTACGTAGGCAAAGCGTTTATGTCCTGCCGCCAGTAAAAATTCGGCAATCTGGCGGGATGCCGCCTCGTTATTGCTGTTGACGCTCGACGCCATTCCGCTCTCTTCGCTGCGGTTAAACAGCACCACCGGGATCCCGGCGGCAAGGCACTCCTGGGAGAGGTCAAGCGACAGGGTGACCGAAGCCAGCACAATGCCGTCTACCCGATACTGCATGATCTGGTCGAAAATCCGGTCAACATTCCCGTCGCGATCGCCGACAAACAGCAGCAGGTGATAGTTAAGGGTGTCCAGCTTTTGCGCCAGCGCCTCAAGCACCTGGGGATAAAACTGGTTATCAAAATAGGAGATCACCACGCCGATGATCCGTGAGCGGGCCGTGTTAAGCGAGCGGGCGATGGCGTTAGGCCGATAGCCCAGCTCACGCGCCGCCTTGAGCACCTTCTCACGCGTTGCCGGTGAGATGCTCGCCCCCGGCGTGAAGGTGCGGGACACCGCCGATTGTGATACTCCCGCCAGCTGCGCCACCTGTTGAGAGGTCACCGCTGTAAAAGTCTTACGTTTCATTACCGTGAGTTCCTTATCCCTGTGACTCCCCTCATCGGCGCTTGTGGCAGGGCTATTCCCTGTCACCGCGCCGCAGGAAGCGGGTACTTTTTATACTTACACCATGTTTGCATGCGTATGCAACAGCCTAAATTATTTTTTTCACAATGGTGATAAACGACCTTTACAAATTTGAAGCCTTTTCGTAACTTCAATTTTTGAATACGTATGCAGAGAAATATTCACACCGTCAATTGTACCGGGCAGCCTGGTCAGTATCCAAAGGGATTGAGCCGGTAAACGTTGTACTTGACTGGTTTTAACCCATTACGTTTTAAGAGGTTCACAACCATGTTTCGAGCACTGTTACGCCGCCCCGAAGCCCGGCTCTTTTTTATCATCAGCGTGTTGTTTTTTATCTGTATTCACAGCATTGATGCGTTCCTGGCCCCGATGATGATCAACCAGGGGATGGAGCCGCAGGTGATGGGGATCATCATGGGGGCCAGCGGCCTCGCCACGCTGCTGATCCGCTTTCCACTGGGTATTGTTTCCGATGTGGTGAAGAGTCGAAAAATCTTTATCCAGGGGGCGCTGGTCCTGCCGATTATCGCCTGGCCGCTGGCGTGGCTGGAGCCTAACGCCCTCACCCTCTATCTGGCGAAGGCGGCTGACGGGGTCACCGCTGCCACCTGGGTGCTCTACAACATTCTCTTTATTCGCTATTTTGACCGCAAAGATGCCCCTGCTGCGGTGGCCTTTCTGGCGCTGGCGGGACCGCTGGGGGTGTTTCTCGGCAACTGCATCGGGGGCCTGTTGATTCACTATTTTGAGAACAACATCGCATTTTTCGTCTCCTGCGTCTCGGCGCTGGTGGCGCTGTTTCTCACCACCCGCATCCGGGATGTACACGATCCGGTCAAAGCCCCGACGCTGAAAGCCTGTATCGCCGGTGCCCGCCTGCAGTTGGCCGATCGTTCGGTGTGGCTGATTGGTATTCTGGCGACCCTCGTCATCCTGGTGCCTTTTGCTACCCGCGATACGCTGACGCCGATCTATGCCGAGCAGTTAGGCGGGCGTGCCGGGATCTTAACCCTGCTGAGTAACATCCATCTGATCTTCTACGCCCTCGCCATCGCCCTGTGCAGCAGCCTCTTTTATCAGCGCCTTGGGCTGATGAAGACGGCGGTGCTGGGCATTGTCCTGCAGGTGGTGTCGACCTTAGGCATCCCCTTCACCAGCAATATGTATGTCATCTATCTGTTACAGGCGCTGGCGGGCTTCTCCTTCGGGATGGCGTTCGCGGCCTTTATGTCCCTGAGCGTGGTTAACACCACCTCCGATGAGCAGTCCACGCGCATGGGTCTGTTCCAGACCATCTACTCCTGCGGCATGTTTGCCGGGCCGGTGATCATGGGCGTGATGATGCAGCACATTAATCTGTCGTCCGGCTATCTCTTTATTGCTGCCCTGTCGGTTATCGCGGCCATTGCCACCCCGCTCTCCGTGCGCTGGGTGAATAGCCGTAAAACGCCGCCGTCTGCGGAATTATCCCTTAACGCCCCACTCGCGCCCGCGCGCGACCAGTAATATTTATCACCCATACATTTATCCCGGCCCGCCGGGAGGATGGTTGTCATCTTAATTATGCGAGGAAGAGATTGTGGCTTATATGCTTAAAACCAGTAAACCGGTTCAGGAACGTCAGGATGCGCAGCGTCAAATAAGGGAAACGGTAGAGCTAATCCTGGCGGATATTGAAAAACGCGGTAATAAAGCCATCCGCGAATTATCCATTAAGTTTGATCGCTATGACCGTCAGGATTATCGCCTGAGCGACGCGGAAATTAATGCCTGTATCAATAAATTAAGCCGCCAGGATATTCACGATATCGAATTTGCGCAGGAGCAGGTCTTTAATTTCGCCCGCGCTCAAAAAGAATGTCTGCGGGATCTGGAAATTGAAACCCGTCCGGGGGTGATTCTCGGGCATAAAAACATTCCCATCAATGCGGTGGGGTGTTATGTCCCGGGCGGGAAATATCCCCTGCTGGCCTCAGCGCATATGTCGATTATCACCGCCAACGTGGCGGGCTGTTCCCGCATCGTGAGCTGCGCGCCGCCGTTCGGCGGCGAACCGGCTCCCGCAATCGTCGCGGCGCAAAAAATGGCCGGCGCCACGGAAATTTATGCGCTGGGGGGAATTCAGGCCATCGGCGCGATGGCGCTGGGCACCGATTCGCTCTCGCCGGTCGATATGCTGGTCGGGCCTGGTAACGCTTTTGTGGCGGAGGCCAAACGCCAGCTCTTTGGCCGGGTCGGGATTGACCTCTTTGCCGGTCCAACGGAGACGCTGGTCATTGCCGACGACACCGTTGACGCCGAAATGTGTGCTACCGATCTGCTGGGACAGGCCGAGCATGGTGTGACCACGCCGGCCATTCTGCTGACCAACTCGATGGCCCTTGCCAAAGAGACGCTGCGCGAGATCGATCGCCTGCTGGAAAAACTGCCCACCGCTGATATCGCCCGCCAGGCGTGGCGCGATTATGGGGAGATCATCGTCTGCGACAGCTACGAAGAGATGCTCGCGGAAGCCGACCGCATCGCCTCTGAGCATGTTCAGGTCATGACCGCCCGGGACGACTGGTTCCTGGCCAATATGACTAACTTCGGCGCTCTGTTCCTCGGCCCGCGCACCAACGTTGCCTATGGCGATAAGGTGATCGGCACCAACCACACGCTGCCCACGCAAAAAGCGGCGCGTTACACCGGCGGCCTGTGGGTGGGGAAATTCATGAAAACCTGCACCTGGCAGAAAGTCCTCAGCGATGAAGCCACCACCGAGATCGGCAGCTACTGCTCGCGCCTCTCGCTGCTGGAAGGCTTCGCCGGACATGCTGAGCAGGCCAATATCCGCGTCCGCCGCTACGGCCAGGTGGAGGTGCCTTACGCCACCCCGGCGCCGATCAGAGAGAAGGTGTAAGTCATGGCGTGTCCTGAGATGCCCTCCTTCGGCCTGCAGGGAAAGCGAGCCCTGGTGACAGGCGGCTCCCGCGGGCTGGGATTCGCCTGCGCTGTCGCCCTGGCGCAGAGTGGCGCAGAGGTGTGGATTGCCGCCAGGGATCGCCAGGCGCTGGATGCGGCTGCCACCCTCGCCGCCGAACGCGGGCTGCTGCTGCGTCCGGTGGTGCTGGATATCACCGATGTCGCCCAGGTGGAGGCCGTCACCGAAGCCCTGCCCGCCTTCGACATTCTGGTCAACAGCGCCGGGCTGGCTCGCCACGAACCGTTTCTGACGGTCAGCGAGGCGAACTTTGATGCGGTGATGGCGATCAACCTGCGGGCGACCTTTTTTGTCAGCCAGCGGATCGCCGCCCGGATGCGTGAGGAGCGAATAGCAGGCTCGATCATCCACATCTCCTCCCAGATGGGGCATGTCGGCGGCCCTAAGCGCAGCGTCTACTGCGCGTCCAAATTTGCGCTGGAAGGGTTAACCAAAGCCATGGCGCTGGAGCTTGGCGAGGCGGGGATCCGGGTTAATACCCTCTGCCCGACCTTTATTGAGACGGCGCTGACCGCATCGTCGCTGGCCGACCCCGCCTTCCGCCACTACGTGCTGGAGAATATCAAGCTCGGACGCACCGGTACCATCGAAGATGTGATGGGTCCGGTGGTGTTCCTGGCCTCCGGCGCCGCAGCGATGATCACCGGCAGCGCGCTGATGGTCGACGGCGGCTGGACCGCAACCTGAGGAGTAAGATTGTGGATAATCACGCCCTGCCGCTGGTGCTGATTAGCGGCACGCTCTGTAACGCGAGTCTCTGGCAGCCGCTGCTCGACAGACTCAATCTCTCTGACGTGCTCTGCATTACGCTGACCGACGCGACGTCGGCGGCAGACGCCTCGCGAAACCTGCTGCGCGAACTGCCGCCGCGCTTCCTGCTGGCTGGCTTTTCGCTGGGGGCGATTGTGGCCCTGCAGATGGTCGCCGACGCGCCACAGCGTATCGCCGGGCTGGCGCTGCTGTCGGTCAATCCCCTTGCCGATGCGCCAGAAAATGCCGCTCCCCGACGCGAGGCGGTGCGCGTGGCGCGACAGCAGGGTGTAATGAGTTGGCTCTCCGCCAGCCTGTGGCCGAAATACGTTGCCCCGACGCGCACGCAGGATGCCGCCCTGCACGATCTGATTTGCCAGATGGCCGGGGAGTGCGGTCCCGACACCCTGGCGACGCAGACTGAAATCGCCATTACCCGGCGGGATAATCGTGGGGCGCTCCCGGCCCTCGCCTGCCCCATCGTTGTTATCAACGGCCTGCACGATCCCATCTGCACGCCGTCTCACCACCAGCGGGTTATTGAGAGTGCGCCTCAGGCGACGCTTGTCACCCTCGCCTCAGCCGGACATTTCACCCTGCTGGAAGCGCCGGATGAGGTTGCTCACCCGCTACGTCACTGGATCCAGGAGTGTTTAGATGCGTAAAAACAGACTCAAGGCAATGCCCGACGGCAGCGCCATGATTAACGGCTGGCTGGCCATCCCGTCGGGCTACAGCGCGGAGATCGCCGGCTATCAGGGTTTCGATGCGGTCACCGTCGATCTTCAGCACGGCATGATTGACTTCGCCAGCGCGCTCGCCATGCTGCAGGCCCTCTCCGCTACCCCTGCGGTGCCGCTGGTCCGGGTGCAGGATAACGATCCGGCGCAGATCATGCGCATGCTGGATGCGGGTGCCTACGGCATTATCTGCCCGATGATCTCCACGGCCGAAGAGGCTCGCCGTTTTGTGGCCGCCTGCCGCTATCCGCCGCTGGGCAACCGCTCCTTTGGCCCTGCCCGGGGGCTGCTCTACGGTGGCGCGGATTATCCGCAGCACGCCAACGACGAAATATTGACCCTGGCGATGATCGAAACCCGTGACGGGCTGGCGAACCTGGATGCCATCCTCGCCACCGACGGACTGGATGGGGTCTTCATCGGCCCGAACGATCTGTCGTTGACCCTGACCGGCAGCGCCAGCGCCGAATCCCGTCACCCTGAGATGCTGGCCGCCATCGAGCGGGTCGTCAGCCGGTGTCGTCAGTTGAATAAAATCGCCGGGATCTTTTGCACCTCGGGTGAGGCTGCCGCCCGGCGCATTAGCGAAGGTTTCCAGTTTGTCACCCCGGCGAACGATGTCATGCAACTTGGCCGCGCCTCACGCGAAGCCATCGCCCTGGCGCGGGGCAATGCACTCCCCACTACCGGCGCATCAGGTTATTAACAGGAGAAAAGATGAAAGCACGTCACATTAGCCCCGAACTGGCCCGCAGCCGTCTGGTTGCCCCTGAAGATATGGTGTCCTGCAATCTTGCGTTTATCGACTGCAAGCTCCCCGGCTCTCACCTGAAACAGAACTATTCGTTTATTGGCCCGGGCGTGACCCAGTCCTCCGCTCAGGTGGTCAATATCCCGGAGCCGCACGGCTTTAATATCGGCGCCGCGGCGATGCCAAAAGGGGTGACCAATAACCTGCATCTGCATTTCACCGCCGAAGTGTTCTTGATTCACGAGGGCACGTGGCGTTTTCGCTGGGGAGCCAACGGCGAAAATGAAGCCGAGTTCAGCGCCCCGGCCATTCTTTCCATTCCCACCTGGATCTTCCGCGGCTTTACCAATGTCAGTAAAGAAGAGACCTGCGGCATGGTCTACACGGTGCTTGGGGGAAATAACACGGGGGGAATTATCTGGCATCCGTCGATTCTGAACGCGGCCAGCGAGTATGGCCTCTATCTGAGCAAAGACAACATGCTTATCGACGTGAATGCGGGCGATACCCTTCCGGAACCGGCAGAACTGCTGGCGCCATTGCCTGCAGAAGAGATCGCCGCCCTGCGCCACTACTCCGTGGAGGAGATGCGCCAGCGGGCGGTGACCGGGGACGATCGGCGCTGGTCGGCGGCGGGGTTACTCGATTCGGTCCTGCCCGGCCACGGCGGCGAGATCGCCCCGGCGATCGGCTTTGGTATCAGCCAGGATAAACACGCCGCGCCAGCTATCGTTAACCCGCACGGTTTTTCCGTTGAGTGGCTGCGCCTGGCCGCGGAGCATGTGGTGGGTCGCCACCTCTGCCCGGACGTGCAGGTGATCATGGTCTTTAAAGGGACGCTGGAGGTGACCTGGAATAAAGAGGGCGAAGAGGTGAGCATTGTCGCCCCTGAGCGTTCGGTCATTTCGGTTCCGGCCAACAGCTGGCGGCGTTATCGCGCGTTGGAGGGCGACATGGAGTGCATTCTGACCACCGAGGGCGATCAGCGTAAGCGCGTCTACTGGGATGAAGAGATCCTGCAACAGGCGAGAGCGGCAAACCGCTGTCTGGATCCGGACGGGTATGTCACGGCGGCGGATCTGCTGCCGGAAACGGCGAAGCGCGCGGGTCTGAAACTTGAGGCGCTACCGTAAACAGAATCAGGGCGGGATCGCCCGCCCTGAATGCGGCGTGTTACTCGAAGTAAACGCCAGGATTTTCGGACAGCGAAACGAAGGTTTTCGTCTCTTTATCCAGGGCGCGAATTTCGCCGCTTTCGATATCGTACACCCAGCCGTGCAGGCGAATGGCGTTGTTACGCAGGCCGACCGCCACTGAAGGATGGGTTTTGATGTTGCTCAACTGGGCAAAGACGTTCTCCTGCACCATGGCGTTGACCTTGTCGGTCGGGGTTTCCCAGGTTTTCTTTTCCACCACCGCTTTCGCCGCATCGGAGTAGCGCAGCCAGTGAGAGACGGCAGGCATCGGCTCGAGGTTGGCGTTGTCGGCAATCGCCTTCATCGCGCCACAGTTAGAGTGACCGCAGATCACGATATCGGTCACGCCCAGGGCGACCACCGCATATTCGATGGTGGCGGATACACCGCCCGGCTCCGGCCCGAAAGGCGGAACGATGTTGCCAGCATTGCGAATGACAAAGAGCTGTCCCGGCTCCTGCTGGGTTACTAACTCCGGCACCAGGCGGCTGTCAGAACAGGAGATGAACAGCGCTTTGGGATTCTGGCTGGACGCCAGACTGCGGAAAAGGTCTTTACGTTGCGGAAAAATTTCTTTTTGAAAGCTGAGAAAACCTTCAATGATATGTTGCATAGCAATGTCTCATTTTTTTGTGATTGTTACAGGCATGATCGAGATCACGGTTTTTTGAGTTTACCCACCGGTCACGACTTCAGACAAGCAATATATTTCTGGACCGACCGCATGACAATCTCCCGCGCGTTCGCGGAAATGTTCTGGCCTTCAAAGGCGCCGTAGAGGCGTTCGAAGGAAACCTTTTCCAGCCGGGCGGCGATCTCAGCCACGACGCCTGCCGGGAGCGGCAGCATGTTCGGGTAGCTCCACATAAACGACACCGCATCTTTGCCCGGCGTGACCTGCAGAATATCCCCGGCCAGCAGAATACCGCCGTCGCGGTGCCAGTGCAGCACCGTCCCGCCGGCAAAATGGCCGCCCAGTCGGTGCAGCGTCACGTCAGGGACGATCTCCAGCGAATCGCCCTCCCAGAAGCGCAGCGCCGGGCTGCTCCTCATCACCCACTGCCGATCCCTGGCGTGCAGGTATACCGGGGCGTTAAAGGCCGCTGCCCAGTCCTGCATGGTGGTGTAGTAGTGCGGGTGCGAGATGGCGATGGCGTCGATACCGCCCAGCGCGGTCACCAGCGCCCGGGTGGCGGGATCGAGATTGGCGATGCAGTCCCACAGCACATTACCCTGCGCGGTTCTCAGCAGGATCGCGCGCTGGTTGATGGCAAACGCGGGCACGGTTTTGATGCTCAATAAGTCGGGTTCGAGCTGTTGCCACTTGTTGGTGTGCGTGCGGGTCAGGGCGGAAAAATCAAGCCACTCCTGGCCCGTCGCGGGTACATACTGGCGCTCATCTTCGCAAATGGCACAGTGCTGCGGTTCGCGGTCGGCGTCATAAGACGTGCCGCAGGTTTTACATAAGACGATCACAACGCCTCCTGAGTCCGGGTAAGTCATCAGTATGGCAAGGATTATCCTTATGTGCGCTGGGGTGCCTCCTCCCTCTGTTTTGCTCTATAATACGACCTGAAACAAAAACCGAACAAAGCAGGTAAACGATGGAAATTGATCTCAACAATCTGGTGTTTGACGGGCTGGACGAAGCCGAAGAACGTAACGCTGAACGCCTTGAAGATGCGGATAAAAAAGCCCAGGCGATCGTAGCGGATGATGATTGCGGCGACGCCTGCAAGATCTGATGTAAAAAGCCCCGGACTCGCGTCGGGGCTTTTAGTTTTATGCCGGGTGGCGCTACGCTTACCCGGCCTACAACACCCTTCCCTCAGAGCCGCGTAAGCGCAGCGCCGCCGGGCGTTTTTACGACTTCTTCAGGCCATCAATGGCTTGCTGCGCGCAGGCTTCATCCAGATGACCACCCGGCGCGCCGCCAATGCCGATGGCGCCAATCACCTCATCCCCTTCCCTGACCGGTACTCCTCCCGCCAGCAGCAGCAAGCCCGGGATATCGCGCAGGTTCTGCGCGCCCGCGTTGCTCTGGGCAGACTCCATCACCTTCCCCGACGCGTTTTTGGTGCTGAGGGCGGTAAAGGCTTTCATTTCGCTGGCTTTCAGGGTGTGCGGACCGGCGTTATCCGTGCGCTGCACCGCTTTTACCGCCCCGGCGCGATCCACCACCGTGACGCTGACCTGATAATTTTTTGCTGTGCAGGCCTGGATCGCCGCGCTGGCTAACGCATTCGCCTGGGCCAGGGAGAGATTTTTCTGCGCCACAGACTGTGCATGCGCCGATACGCTGACCATCCCTGCTACACACGCTGCCGCCATCATTAACTTTTTCATCGCACATCCTCTTGTAAGTGGGAACCCTTGCAGCGTATCCAGTCGTGGGATGAAATGTTATTCGGTTGACTACGCGGTGATCCTGGTAGTTATACGGATTGTAATTTGTCATATTCCCGGATGGCCTGCACCAGACTTGAGACGCCCAGCTTGGCGAACACCGCCGCCCGGTGCGCTTCCACTGTCCTTGGGGAGAGATTCAGCCGGGCGGCGACCGCTTTATTACTGCTGCCTTCCATGAGCGCCTGCAGCACCTCATGCTCCCGGGTGGTGAGCTGTTCAAACCGCGCTCGGACCCGCGTGGCCTCCTGCCAGACGCCCAGGCGCCGCTGGCTCTCGGTGAGGGCGGCGGTAATGGATTCGATCAGCCTGTCGGCATCCAGCGGCTTGGTGAAAAATTCAAACACGCCGTTGTGAAACGCGCGGCGGCAGGCATCAATGGTGCCATGACCGGTCATGAGGATCACCGGCAGCAGCGGCCACGGCCAGTCGCCCTCCTCCAGCCAGGCGAGCCCACCTTTTCCCGGCATGCGCATGTCCAGTAGCAGACAGCCGGTCAGGGATTTTTCCCCACTCTGAGCCGCGGTAAACGCGGCAATACTGTCATAAGGCTCCACATGCCAGTTCATACCGGTGAAAAGAAAAACCAGCGACTCTCTGACTGACGCATCATCATCAATCAACCAGATGACGTTATCCATTTACCTGACCTCCGTGGTGAGCAAACTGCAATCTGATCCTGGCCCCGCCCTCCGGGGCATTATCCAGAGCCAGCGTGCCATTCATCCGGGTGACCAACGACTCCGTTAAGGTCATTCCCAGCCCCGTGCCGCCCTCTCGCCCGCTATAAAAGGGCATAAAGGCGTTGTGGAGCGCTTCCGGGGTAAAGCCCGGGCCACCGTCAGTGATCGCTATATGGATGCGTTCGCCTTCGCGATGGCTGCGGATATGCACCCATCCCGCGGCGCGCTCCTGCTGGGCCTGAATAGCGTTGCTGAGCAGGTTATGCAGCACCTGCTCCAGCCACAGCCGGCCGGCGCAGAGCGTGCGGGCATCGGCGGCGAAATCATGGGTAAGACGAACAGGACTGGCGGTGCGCTCATGCTCCAGCAGGTTACTGACATGCCGCCAGCACTCGGCCAGATCTACTGCTTCTAAGGTGACAGCCTCCTGGGTCACGTGCTCACGAAAGCGGGTCAGCAGCGCGCTAATGCGCTGGGTTTGCACCAGCGCCGAGCCCAGCGCCTGAGCAACCGCCGCAGGGTTATCCTGGCGCACCTGGCGCTGCGCCCCTTGGATCCAGGTCTGCACCGCCGTGAGAGGCTGGTTGATCTCATGCACGATACCCGCGGTGATCTCCCCCAGGGTATTGAGCCGGGCATGTTGATAGTACCAGGCGCGCTGGTCGGCGTTCTGGCGCTGCTTACGCTGCCAGAGGATCACGCCACCCGCCGCGACCACAATAGCCCAGCCCACAAACAGCAGGACAAACGGCAGCAGCGCCACGCTCAGCCACGCCGGTTGGGCCTCGGCCAGCAGAATAAACGGCTGGGTATGCTGAGAAAACTGTCGCTGCCAGTGCCAGAAAGCCTCTGTTGCCGGTGGCTGCACCTCACCGGAGAGATTCAGGGTGAGGCGGGAAAAGCGGGGCCAGGCGTTAAGGACCGGCGAAGGGTCAATCAGCACCCGGATCTGTCGCCAGGGGTTGTAGAGCCAGTACTGCGTGCCCGTCACCGGTTCAACCCGGGCGGCGTCGAGTGCGCGACCAGAGGTGGTTTGCAGGTCGAGTATTTGCGGGAATGTTTTACGCAGCGCCGTCAGATCTTCATCGCCATTCAACAGCGGCAGCACTGACTCATTCTGGGTGAGAACCGCGCCGATCTCCGTAAACGCCGTGGCAAATTCCCGGTCGAGTGCCCAGTACTGACGGCGGATCTGTTCGGCATACAGCAGCACGCTGCTGAGCAGGCAGAGCGTGAGCCAAATCAGGAGCCCTCGTTGTAGATAGTTTTTGCTGTTCATTCATTTAACTGGCGCAGGAAAAGGACGCCAGAGACCTTAGCAGGAAGCTAAGCCGTGGACAAAACTTGCGGCGATTTTTGGATGTTAGCGTCCAGAATGGCAGAGGGTGCGGTGAAGAATGCACACCTCATTCCAGTATGTTTCCCGCACCAGACGGTGTTCAGCGTGGCGTTTGGTCATGGAACCACTCCGGGTCAATATTGGCGATATCCACACCGTAGAGGCTGGCGACAGGCAGAATGGATTCAATAATACGCTGCGCGCTGTTCTCTTCCGATCGTGCGGTAAAAAACCGCCGTAACGTACTCATCAGTTTGTCCATTGCCCTGTTCCTCATGTGCTCAACCTGAAAGCAGTACAACAGCAATCCGTCGGCGATGGAAATGCCGATTCCGGCAGAGGATTTGCGCCAGGCGCAAAAGCAACGCTGCTTTAACCGCTGAGTAACGCGCTGTTCACTAATGATTTTTTTCGTTAAGCAAAGATAATATTGGCATTTGGCTACCTGCGCCGGGTATGGGAGCGTATGAGGACAAAATAAAAACAGAAGCAGAGGAACCTATGGCAATACACACAAAACGGACGCTGGCACTGGCTTTACTGGCCGCTGTCGGGATGGTTTCCACCCAGGCGCAGGCAGACCAGCTGGCGGATATTAAGGCGGCGGGTGTGGTGAAAGTCGCAACGTTTGATGCCAATCCGCCGTTTGGATCGGTGGATGCAAAAAGCCATGAGATCGTCGGCTATGACGTCGACTTCGCTAAAGCGCTGGCAAAATCACTCGGGGTAAAACTGGAGCTGGTCGCCACTAACCCGGCAAACCGCATCCCGCTGCTACAGTCCGGGAAAGCGGATCTGATTGTGGCGGATATCACCATCACCCCGGAACGGGCGCAGGTGATCGACTTTTCGACCCCCTATTTCGTGACCGGGCAGCAGTTCCTGGTTCCGGCCAAGGGCGCGGATAAACTGGAGGCCTACAGCAAGGCGCGTATCGGGGCGGTAAAAGGCACCACCGGGGAGCAGGCGCTGCATCAGCGTTTCCCGCAGTCCCGCGTGCTCTCTTATGACGATATTCCGCTGGCGCTGACGGCGTTGCGCAACGGCAACGTGCAGGCGATCACCCAGGACAGCACCATTCTGGCGGGTCTGCTGGCCCAGGCGCCGGATAAAGCCAACTTTAAGATCCTCCCGGATCTGCTAAGTAAAGAAGAGATTGGCGTCGGGGTGAAAAAAGGCGAAACCGCGCTGTTAAAGGTGGTGAACGATGAGCTGGTGAAGCTGGAGAATACAGGCGACGCGGCAAAAATCTACGATGCCTGGTTTGGTCCACAGACGCCCTCCCCGCAGCCTCGCGCCTTTAAAATAGAAGCCCAGTAATATGCTGTCAGGTTTATTCTCTCGCTCCGCGGCCCGTGCCGCGGATTTTTCACATCTGCAACAGGCCAGCGTCACCTTTTGCGAGGTGGTGAAACGTTACGGCGACCGCCCGGTGCTGAAAGGCATCAACCTCAGCGTGACGCCCGGTGAGGTGGTCGCTATTCTCGGCCCGTCGGGTTCCGGTAAATCGACGCTGATTCGCCTGATCAACCAGCTGGAAGATCTCACCTCCGGCGACATCCTGATTGACGGGAAATCTACGCGCCAGCTCCCCCGCCAGGCGTTGCGCCAGCTACGCAGCCGGGTCGGTTTTGTCTTCCAGCAGTTTAATCTCTACAGCCATCTGACGGCCCGACAAAACATCGCCCTGGCGCTGAGGCACGTTCATGGCTGGCATTCGGCAGAGGCCGACACCCGCGCCGATAGATTGCTGGCGCAGGTGGGGATGGCGGATAAAGCCGATCACTATCCGGAGGCGTTATCCGGTGGGCAGCAGCAGCGGGTGGCGATCGCCCGGGCCCTGGCCTCCTCGCCGCAGATCATCCTCTTTGACGAGCCCACCTCGGCCCTCGATCCGGAGATGATTGGCGAAGTGCTGCTGGTGATGAAAGCCCTTGCCCACAGCGGGATCACCATGATTGTGGTCACCCATGAGATGCAGTTTGCCCGGGAGATTGCCGACCGGGTGGTGTTCATCGATGGCGGGCACATTCTGGAGGTGGCTCCGCCGGAACAGTTCTTTCAGCATCCTGCCCATCCGCGCACCCAGCGTTTTCTGCAGAAGGTGCTTAACCCGCTGCATCCGGGAGGGGTGTGATGCCCAACCTCGACTGGGAAGGGGTGCTGACCGGCCAGCCCTTGCAGTGGATCTTGTCCGGTTTTCTCACCACCCTGTGGGTGACGCTGGCAGGGATGGTGGTCGCCAGCCTTATTACTCTCGCCTCTCTGGGATTGCGTCTCGCCGGGGGGCGCATCGGCGCGCATATCGTCGCCCTGTGGGTATCGCTGTTTCGCAATACGCCCCTTCTGGTGCAGCTGCTGTTCTGGTATTTCGCCGCCTGGAACGGGCTGCCGCAGGGGTTTCGCACCTTTGTGATGGACGATCATGCCTGGGCGGTGCTGCCGGGTCCGGTCTGGTGGTTTACGCCAGAGTTTCTCTGCTCCGCCTGGGGACTGGGGGTCTTTACCTCGGCCTTTTTGACAGAGGAGATCACCGCCGGGCTACGCGCCGTTTCCGCCGGGCAGCGGGAAGCCGCCCTGGCGCAGGGCTTTTCCCCCTGGCCGCTGCTGCGGTATATCCTGCTGCCGCAGGGGCTGGCGAACGCCTGGCAGCCGGTGGTGGGTCAGTACCTCAATCTGATGAAACTCTCTTCGCTGGCAAGCGGCATCGGCTTTGCGGAGCTCACCTACCAGGTGCGGCAGACAGAGAGCTATAACGCCCACGCGCTGGAGGCTTTCAGCATCGGCACGGTACTGTACCTGCTCACCGGCGTGGCGATGGGGGTGTTGCTGACCAGACTGGGACCTTCAACCGAACGGCGCCGTAAAGCCGCCATCACCCCCCGGAGTGAAGAGAGATGTTAGCCGGACTTACTGTCATTACCGATAACCTGGATTATCTGCTCTGGGGACGGACTGCGACCGGAGAGCCGGGCGGCGTGCTGTTGACGCTACTGATGGCTTTGGGTGCCGCGGCGCTGGCGTTTCCGGCTGGAATAGCGCTGGCGGGGCTGGCGTGGCGTTTCCCGGGTGGCCTGCGCAAAGCCCTGTTCCTGTGGGCTGAGATTATCCGCGGCATCCCGCTGATTTTTGTCATTTTCTGGCTGTGGTATCTGTTACCCCTCATCACCGGAGGCGATCTGCCGGGGGCGCTGACCGTTACTCTCGCACTGGCGTGGTTTACCGCCGCCGCCGTGATGCACTCCGTGCTGGCCGGGCTGAATGCGTTGCCTGGGGGACAATATGAAGCCGCTCAGGCCCAGGGGTTTGGCGCGCTGCAAACGCTGGGGTTACTCTTGCTGCCGCAGGCGTTGCGCAACACCCTGCCTTCGCTAATGGGGATTTTTATCAGCCTGCTGAAGGACACCTCACTGGCCTTTATTGTCAACGTGCCGGAGCTGACCACCGTGGCAGGCCAGGTGAACAACCGGGTGCAGATCTACCCGGCGGCTATTTTTATTTTTACTGGCGTGGTCTATTACCTGCTGTGCTGTGGCGTTGAACAGCTGGCGAAACGCTGGCGGCTTAACCGGCCAGCGCTTTAACGACGGTTTCCATCGCCTGGGTGGTTAATTCGCTGCGTTTCACCCGCTGGTTTGCCAGTGCGGTGCGTAGTACCCCGGCGATGACGATATGCTTCGGCTCCTGCCCCAAATCGCGCATCTCAAGAACGACTTTGCCTACCACGCGACACATCTCCTGATACAGCGCTTCGTCTTTGGTTACATTGCCCATGACTTTCACTCCGTTGCCTTAAAAGGCCAGCTTAATAGATTCATCGCCGTTATACAAAAAAGCCCGACGAGAGACTCGCCGGGCTTTGAAATCAAACGGATAAATCAGTTGTTAACCGGGATCACCGCGCCTTTATACTTGGTTCGGATCCAGTCCTGGATCTCTTTAGAGTGCAGCACGTCCACCAGCGCCACGATGTCTTTCTTCTTCTCATCGCCACGGTGAACGGTGATGATGTTGGCGTACGGGTTGTTTTCACCGCTCTCCACCGCAATCGGGTCGTGAACCGGGTCCAGACCGGCGTCAATGGCGTAGTTGGCATTGATGACAACCGCCGCGCCCTCGTCATTGTTATACATCTGCGGCAGCAGGGAGGCTTCTACGTTCGGGGTGAACTGCAGCTTTTTCGGGTTCTCAACGATGTCGCTGATGCGCGCGGTCACTTTGTCGATGCCCGGCTTCAGCTTGATCACGCCCTCTTTCTCGAAGATAGAGAGGATACGTCCCTCTTCAGAGACCGCATCACGCATGATGATTTTGCCGCCTTCCGGCAGATCTTTCAGCGACTTGTATTTTTTGGAGTAGATACCGATTGGCTCGATGTGGATCGCCCCGGCGCTGACGAAATCGTACTCTTTATCCCCGGCGTGATCTTTCAGCACGCTGTTCAGGTATGGAATGTGCTGGAAGTAGTTGGCGTCGATGTCACGACCCGCCAGCGCGGTGTTCGGCAGGATGTAGTCCTGGAACGGTTTGATCTCCAGATCGATACCCTGTTTCGCCAGAATCGGCTTCGCCTGCTCCAGAATTTCGGCGTGCGGGGTGTTGGAGGCTCCCACGGTCAGGGTATCAGCCCAGGAGGCAAAGCTCAGGGCGCTCAGGGTTGCTGCGGCGATCAACGTCAGTGTCTTTTTCATGATGATGGTTCCTGTGTATTGTTGTGTTTATCTTTTATCAAGAATGGAAGTAATGATGTCGCCGCAGAACTGGATAATGAAAACGATGATCAAAATGGTCACCGTTGCCACCAGCGTGACGTCACCATGGTTGCGCTGGAATCCCTCCAGATAAGCCAGATTTCCCAGACCACCGGCACCAATCACCCCCGCCATGGCGCTGTAGCTCACCAGGGCAATCAGCGTCACCGTGATCCCTGAGACCAGGGCTGGTGAGGATTCCGGCAGTAAAACCCGAAAAATTAAGGTGCTCAGACGGGCACCCATTGAGCGCGTCGCCTCGATCACCCCTTTGTCCACTTCACGCAGGGCGATCTCCACCAGACGGGCGTAGAACGGCGCGGCACCGACGATCAACGCAGGCAGTGCGGCGTTGGCCCCGAGGATGGTCCCCACCACGGTTTTGGTGAAGGGGATCAGCAGCACAATCAGAATGATGAACGGGATGGAGCGGAAGACGTTCACCACAATCGAAATGACGCTGTAGACCGTGCGGTTATGGAACATGCCACCGCGTGCGGTTAAAAAGAGCGCCAGACCGAGGACAAGCCCGAGCACAAAAGTCGCAACGCCGGAGAGCGCGGTCATATACAGCGTCTCCAGGGTGGCGGCCCAGAGCTGGTCCCATTTCAGGTGCGGGAAGAGATTCTCAGCCATGTTTAATTACCTCGCCTTCAATATCACTGTGCTGCAAATCGGCGAGGATATTGTTCAGTTGTTCATCTGTTGCCACCACGTGCAGCCAGAGCTGGCCGAAGACGCCGTGGGCGGTTTGTGTCATTTTGCCGTGCAGGATGTTAAACGGCAGGCCGTAGCGCAACGTCAGTTCCCCGACGACCGGTTTGTGGGTGCTGTGGCCGGTAAAGGTCAGCTTAATAACGGTGCCTTCCAGTTCGTTTGCCAGCTCGCTGTTAAAGGTTTCGTCTTCGGCGTACTGGCTGACCTGACGCACAAACTGTTGCGTAATCGGCTGCTGAGGATGGGTAAAGACCTGCAGCACGTCGCCCTCTTCCACCACTTTGCCGTTTTCCATCACCGCCACACGGTCACAGATTTTGCGCACCACGTGCATCTCATGGGTGATGAGTACAATGGTGAGCTTAAAACGACGGTTGATGTCGAGGAGCAGATCGAGGATCTGATCGGTGGTCTGGGGATCCAGCGCCGACGTGGCCTCGTCGCAGAGCAGCACGTCCGGGTTGTTGGCCAGCGCGCGGGCAATGCCCACGCGCTGCTTTTGCCCACCGCTAAGCTGGGACGGATAAGCCTGTTCGCGGCCTTTCAGCCCCACCAGCTCAACCAGTTCTGCCACGCGGGCTTTGATTTTGGCTTTAGGCACCCCGGCAATCTGCATTGAAAAGGCGATGTTCTCGCTCACGGTGCGCGACCACAGCAGATTGAAGTGCTGAAACACCATACTGATCTTCAGCCGCGCCTGGCGCAGGGTTTCACCTTTCGCCGCGGAGATGTCGTGTCCGTTAATCGTCACGCTGCCGGTGGTCGGCTTTTCCAGGCCATTGAGCAGGCGGATTAAGGTACTTTTACCCGCGCCGCTGTAGCCAATAATTCCATAAATTTGCCCCTGCTCTATCGTCAGGTTCACGTTATCAACGGCTGTCAGCGCCACTTTTCCGTTGTCAAAAATCTTTGAAATATTCCTGAGTACAATCATTCTTCGGGTAATCCGTTCGCCTGTGGCGGTTTAGCAGTATGGATGTCCAAACGATAGTAAACAGCCGTTATTAGCTTTTGAATGAATGAAAAGGAATATCTTATAACTTTGAGTGATAAGAGGCGTGACACCTGGGGAGAAGGCCTTTGCTAATTTTCTGCAATCGATAGCTAAAAAGTCGCCATAGCGAAACGCCATAAAAATGGGGCATTTGCCTGAAGGTTTTTCGCGAGCGCAACATCTACGCGGTCAACCTTAACGCATTGATAACAACCCTTTGTAAAACTGCATATATAATTTTTGAAACGCTGTTTTCATTTTCCTTTTGCGCATCTTTCAGCGTATAATGCGCGCCTGTCTTCTGATGAATGGTTTCAGCGCTTGGACTACAAAAAACAACGCATACAACTTAACCTCTCTCCCTGGGCTGAAACACAGGCACACATTCTTCTGCACGCTCAATTGATGTCACCTATCCTTACTGCGTGCCATAAAAAATTTCGCAACACAGGTTTGACTCCAGGGCTCTGCGCCCCCGGAGCGAGATTTCCATATCCTTCCCAACTTAAAGACTAAGACTGTCATGAAAAAGACGAAAATTGTTTGCACCATCGGCCCGAAAACCGAATCTGAAGAGATGCTGACCAAAATGCTGGACGCCGGCATGAACGTGATGCGTCTGAACTTCTCTCACGGTGACTATGCTGAACACGGCCAGCGCATCCAGAACCTGCGCAACGTGATGAGCAAGACCGGTAAAAAAGCAGCAATCCTGCTGGATACCAAAGGTCCAGAAATTCGTACCATTAAACTGGAAGGCGGCAACGACGTTTCGCTGAAAGCGGGACAGACTTTCACCTTCACTACAGACAAGTCTGTTGTCGGCAACAGTGAAATCGTTGCTGTGACCTATGAAGGCTTCACCAGCGACCTGTCCGTCGGTAACACCGTTCTGGTGGACGACGGCCTGATCGGTATGGAAGTCACCGCTATCGAAGGTAACAAAGTTATCTGTAAAGTGCTGAACAACGGCGACCTGGGCGAAAACAAAGGCGTTAACCTGCCAGGCGTTTCCATCGCGCTGCCAGCCCTGGCTGAGAAAGACAAACAGGACCTGATCTTCGGTTGCGAGCAAGGCGTTGACTTCGTAGCAGCTTCCTTTATCCGTAAGCGTTCTGACGTTGTTGAAATCCGTGAGCACCTGAAAGCCCACGGCGGCGAAAACATCCAGATCATCTCCAAAATCGAAAACCAGGAAGGCCTGAACAACTTCGACGAAATCCTCGAAGCCTCTGACGGCATCATGGTTGCGCGTGGCGACCTGGGCGTTGAGATCCCGGTTGAAGAGGTGATCTTCGCGCAGAAGATGATGATCGAGAAGTGTGTTCGCGCGCGTAAAGTGGTTATCACCGCAACGCAGATGCTGGACTCCATGATCAAAAACCCACGCCCTACCCGCGCAGAAGCCGGCGACGTGGCGAACGCCATCCTCGACGGTACCGATGCGGTAATGCTCTCTGGCGAATCGGCTAAAGGTAAGTACCCGCTGGAAGCGGTCTCCATCATGGCGACCATCTGTGAGCGTACCGACCGCGTGATGAAGAGCCGTCTGGATTACAACAACGACAGCCGTAAACTGCGCATCACCGAAGCCGTGTGCCGTGGCGCGGTAGAAACCGCCGAGAAACTGGAAGCACCGCTGATTGTCGTCGCCACCCAGGGCGGTAAATCAGCTCGCGCAGTGCGTAAATACTTCCCGGACGCGACCATTCTGGCATTGACCACCAACGAAACCACTGCGCGTCAGCTGGTGCTGAGCAAAGGCGTGGTTCCACACCTGGTAAAAGAGATCGCCTCTACTGACGATTTCTACCGCCTGGGTAAAGAAGTGGCCCTGCAGCTGGTTGAACGTGGCCTGGCGCAGAAAGGCGACGTTGTGGTGATGGTTTCTGGTGCACTGGTTCCAAGCGGCACCACTAATACCGCATCTGTTCACGTGCTGTAATAATTTCGTTCGAATTAGTTTGTATAAAAAGCGTCCTTCGGGGCGCTTTTTTTATTTCCGCTATCAGCCAAAGTTATTAAAAAAGCAAATCGGGTTTTTCTATTTAACGGGGTCGTTTTCTAAGATGAATCCGATGAAAATTGTCTGTTTTAACACAATATTTTTCATGAAATAGTCAAAACAGGTGCTTCTTTGAGCGAACGATCAAAAATAGGCATATTCCCATCAAAAAAATATTCTCAACCTAAAAAACTTTGTGTAATACTTGTAACGCTACATGGAGATTAACTCAATCTAGAGGGTATTAATAATGAATCGTACTAAACTGGTACTGGGCGCGGTAATCCTGGGTTCTACTCTGCTGGCAGGTTGCTCCAGCAACGCTAAAATCGATCAGCTGTCTTCTGACGTTCAGACTCTGAACGCTAAAGTTGACCAGCTGAGCAACGACGTGAACGCAATGCGTTCCGACGTTCAGGCTGCTAAAGACGACGCAGCTCGCGCTAACCAGCGTCTGGACAACCAGGCTACTAAATACCGTAAGTAATAGTACCTGTGTTAATAAAATGGCGCACATTGTGCGCCATTTTTTTTTGCCCCGCATTTCGCTTTACTGAATCGCCTGTTCATGCCCCACCGACGAAAGCGTGTTCTTCGCTGAAAGCCCACTACTGTTCACATTCGCCCCGGCACCTGTCGAGACCTCTACCGGGATACCCGCCCGACGCGACAACGCTTTGTTCACTAACGTCTTATCGCTGCCGCTCTGCGACATAAAGGATGCAAGCGCACTGGAGTGGGCAATCGCCAGCGTTTGCGGATTCTCCCCTTCCATCGTCGCCAGCGGACGATGCACTTCAACGTAGCGCTTACCGTCCGGCTCAACCGAGAACTTCACCGGCTCATTGATGATCTGCACCCGCGTGCCGACAGAGGTCTGGGCGAAGAGCGCTTTGATATCCGGCGCATTCATACGCATACAACCGGAACTGACGCGCAGCCCCACGCTGTCGGGCGCGCTGGTGCCATGGATCAGGTATTCACCGTTACCCACGCCCAGACGCAGCGCAAAGCGTCCTAACGGGTTATTTGGCCCTGCGGGTACTACCGGCGGCAGTTTGATGCCCTGGGCCAGCGAGCGCGCTCTGATGCCCGCAGTTGGCGTCCAGGTCGGATTCGGGATCTTCTGGCTGATGCGGGTGGTGGTCACCGGCGTGTCCAGCCCCAGCTGTCCAATGCCCAGCGGATAGACCTGCACGCTATTTTCACCCGGGGGATAGAAGTAGAGCCGCAGCTCCGCCAGATTCACCACAATCCCTTCCCGGGGGGTATCCGGCAGCAACATTTGCGACGGAATGGTGATCACCGTTCCCGGCGCCGGATAGACCGGGGCGATAGTATTATTGGCTTCGAGTATTAAATGCGCAGCGGTATTAAATCGGCGCGCAATGGCCTGCAGGTTATTATCACCTTCCTGAACAACATAGGTCTGATTTTGCCCGATTAACCGGCTACCCGCCGCTGGCAAAGGATAATCCACCGCCCGGGCGCTATTAAGCGCGCTGAGCGAACCTAAAAGAATGAGAGTTAATAAAGACGCGCGCTTCATACTGAGATTCCTTATTCACTGACAGAACGTCAGAAAGCTGAAAAATCCGCGAGGCGGGAGCCGTCTCGCGGAGCAGAATGAGGGCTGTCCTGATAGTTTAGCTAATGTTGGCGGCTTTGGAGCGGATTGCGCGGATCATCGCCTCAAGCCCCTGGGACCGGGAGGGGGTTAAATGCTGGGTGAGGGCCATTTTTTCAAACCACGGGCGGACGTCAAAAGCGACAATATCCTGGGCGGACATCTGCTGATATAAAATAAACACGACGGCAATAAGGCCTTTGACTATTGCCGCATCACTGTCGCCCGCTAATTCAATCACCCCGGCTTCATTCTGGTGCATTATTATCCACACCTGGCTCTGACACCCCTGAATACTATTTTCCGGGACGTGGTCGCTTTCGCTGAGGGCAGGCAGACGCTGCCCCAGCTCAATGATGTAGAGGTACTTCTCTTCCCAGTTTGCGCAACGCGTAAAATTACGCAGCAATTTATCTCTGTCTGGCAATGCAGCCATCTCTTGCCCTCTTTTTAGCCCAGCAGCTGGTGGATACGCTTCAGCCCGGCCACCAGTCTGTCGACCTCTTCCAGTGTGTTGTACATCACCAGCGATGCGCGGCACATCGCCGGTACCTGATAAAACGCCATCAGCGGCATAGCGCAGTGGTGTCCGGTTCGCACCGCCACCCCGTAGTTATCGAGAAAACTGCCCACGTCATAGGCGTGGTGTTTGCCAAGGTTAAAGGCAATAACACCCTGACGGTCCGCCGGGCCATACAGCGTGAGATCCGGCACGCTGGCAAGTTCCGCCAGAGCGTAGCGCATCAGCATCTGTTCATATTCGGCGATAGCATCAAGGCCGATGCCTGACACATACTCCATCGCCGCGCCCAGCCCGATAATGCCGCCGGTGTTAGGCGTGCCCGCCTCAAAGCGCCACGGCGCCCGGGCGTAGGTTGTGCC
This sequence comes from Leclercia sp. GHBNCSD, assembly GCF_055805075.1. Taxonomy (NCBI): domain Bacteria; kingdom Pseudomonadati; phylum Pseudomonadota; class Gammaproteobacteria; order Enterobacterales; family Enterobacteriaceae; genus Leclercia; species Leclercia sp. GHBNCSD. The sequence continues at coordinate 373,344 of NZ_JBQVYO010000002.1, forward strand.
TCCGCTCAGGCTGACGGTGGCGATCATCGACCCGCCCCCTTCCCACGGCGGCATCGCCTGTAAAATCTCATCTTTGACGTACAGCAAGCCGATACCGGTAGGCCCGTAGAGCTTATGGCCGGAAAAGACATAGAAGTCGCAGTCCAGCGCCTGGACATCCACCGTATGGTGCATCACCGCCTGGGCGCCATCAATCAGCACTTTCGCCCCCACCTGGTGGGCTTTGGCGATAATCTCCGCCACCGGATTTTCGGTACCCAGCACGTTGGAGATCTGAGTAATGGCCACCAGCCGGGTGCGTTCATCCAGCAAGGTATCCAGCTGTTCAAGCTGTAACGTGCCATCCTCGTTAAGCGGGATTACCCGCAGTTCCGCCCCGACGCGCTCGCACAGCATCTGCCAGGGCACGATATTGGCGTGGTGCTCCATCTGACTGATGATGATGTTATCGCCCGCGTGCACTTCGGCGCTGCCCCAGCTGTTCGCCACCAGGTTGATCCCTTCGGTGGTACCGCGCACAAAGACCAGCTCCTCCGGCGAGCGGGCGTTTAAAAATGTTGCCGCGCGGGTACGGACATTCTCCATCCGCTGCGTCGCCTCGGCGCTGAGGGTGTGGATCCCCCGGTGCACCGCCGCGTAACCATGCCGGTAAAACTCCGCCTCGGCCTCGATCACCTGCGTGGGCTTTTGCGCGCTGGCGGCGCTGTCGAGATAGGCAAGCGGCAGACCGTTTACTTCACGGGTCAGGACAGGAAAATCCGCCCGCACTTTCTCTACAGGGAAAATCATGCCACACCTCCAGGCAGACGCTGGCCGATACGCGCCAGCACCTGCTGTCTTAACGTTTCATCGTCGAGGGCTTCGGTCAGCTCAGCAGCAAAGGCGTAGATAATCATCTTCTCGGCCGCCTGCTTATCGATCCCGCGGGAGCGCAGATAGAACATCTGCTCATCGTCGATCCGCCCCACGGTGGCGCCGTGGCTGCACTTCACATCATCGGCGTAAATTTCCAGCTGCGGTTTGGTGTCCACCTCCGCCAGTCGCCCCATCAGCAGATTGTTGTTGGTCATCTGGCCGTCGGTTTTGATGGCGTGCTGCGCCACGTTGATCAGCCCGTTGAAGACGGCCCGCCCCTTATCGCTGACGATGGTTTTATGCAGCTGGCGGCTGTTGCAGTAGCCCTTGTTGTGCTCAAGCCAGGTACGGGTGTCGCACACTTCAGATTTCACCGGCATCGCCAGGCTGTTGATGCGCAGGGTCGTATTTTCGCCGTTAAGCTGAGTGCTGGTGTTATGGCGCAGTACTGCGCCCCCCAGCAGGAAGCTGTGGCTGAATGCCGTCGCATCGGCGGCCATCAACAGGTCGTTATGGGCGAAGTGGTGGCTCGCCGCGTTCTCGAACGCCAGCTTGATATGGTGCAGCCGGGCGTTAGCCGCCACGTTCATGGTCAGGCGCGAGCCGGTGAAATGGTGCATCTCATTGAGACTTACGTAATGCTCAATGATGGTTGCTTCTGCACCCTGCGCCAGTTCCAGATGGTGACGATAGTGAGCAGTGTTGATCTCTTCGCCTTCAAGTCCCTGGGTGATGTGCATCAGCAGCAGCGGCTTTTCAGGACGGGCGTTACGTTTCACGCTGATATGCGTCACGCTCTGGGCCAGACTTTCGGTCAGATGCAGGAACAGCTCCGGCTGAACCGGTGCCGCCAGGCTTTGCCGCTCGTCGTTAATGGTCACCTCAAACCCGCTGCCGTCGGTGCTGTCGCTCAGTTCCGGACTAAAGCGTCCGTCAACAAAGACCAGCCGCGTGGCGTCGAGAGTAAGCGCCAGGGCATCCCGATCGCTCGCTGCCACCCTGGCGGGTCGGGAAACAAACTCGCCGTTAAGCAACCCTTCCAGCGGGGTATATTTCCAGTTTTCGTGCTTACGCGTCGGCAACCCGAGGCGCAGCATCTGCTGCAGGTGCTGCTGGGCCTGTTCAGAGCGGGTTCCGCCCTGTGCCTCAAACAGGCGGTGCCACTGCTGCAGCGCGTTACTGCTGTTCGCTAAGCCAGCCATAGCCCTGCTCCTCCAGCTGTTTGACCAGCGTAAAATCACCCGATTTCACAATCCGCCCCTGATAGAGCACATGCACATAATCGGGTTTGATGTAATCAAGGATGCGCTGATAGTGGGTGACGATGATAAACGACCGCTTGCCGTCGCGCAGGGCGTTAACGCCGTCGGCGACGATTTTCAGGGCGTCGATATCGAGCCCGGAGTCGGTTTCATCGAGGATGCACAGCTCCGGCTCCAGCACCGCCATCTGCAGAATGTCGTTGCGCTTCTTCTCCCCGCCGGAAAAACCGACGTTGACCGAGCGGGTGAGCAGATCTTCCGGCATCTTCAGCAGCTGGATCTTCTCTTCCATCAGATCCTGGAAATCAAAGCGATCCAGCTCCTCTTCGCTGCGGTATTTGCGCACGGCATTCAGGGCGGTCTGCAGGAAGAACTGGTTGCTGACGCCTGGGATCTCTACCGGGTACTGGAAGGCCATAAAAATGCCCTCCCCGGCTCTCTCTTCCGGTGACAGCTCCAGCAGATCTTTGCCCTTAAAGTCGACCGAACCGCCGACCACTTCGTAATCTTCGCGCCCGGCAAGGGTGGCTGACAGCGTACTTTTGCCCGACCCGTTAGGGCCCATAATCGCATGCACTTCGCCCGGGCGGACCTCAAGGCTCAGGCCGCGCAGGATCGCTTTATCTTCCACACTGACCTGTAAATCTTTAATGCTTAACATGTGCTTTCCTTAATCCTTAGCCGACGCTGTGTTCGAGGCTGATCGCCAGTAATTTTTGTGCTTCCACGGCAAACTCCAGCGGTAGTTCAGAGAACACATCCTTACAGAAGCCGTTCACAATCATCGAGATGGCATCCTCTTCGCTGATGCCGCGCTGCAGGCAGTAGAAGAGCTGATCTTCGCCGATCCGCGAGGTTGTCGCTTCGTGTTCCAGCTGGGCGCTGTTATTGCGACACTCAACATACGGGAAGGTATGCGCCCCGCAGTCCGGGCCAATCAGCATGGAGTCGCACTGGGTAAAGTTACGGGCGTTGGTGGCCGTCGGCATGATTTTGACTAAGCCGCGATAGCTGTTCTGGCTCTGCCCAGCGGAGATCCCTTTCGAAATGATGGTCGACCGGGTGTTTTTGCCGATGTGGATCATCTTGGTGCCGGTATCGGCCTGCTGATGCCCGCTGGTCAGCGCCACGGAGTAGAACTCGCCGATGGAGTTATCCCCGCGCAGAATACAGCTCGGATATTTCCAGGTGATGGCGGAGCCGGTCTCAGACTGGGTCCACGACATTTTACTGTTTTCGCCTTCGCACAGGGCGCGCTTGGTGACGAAGTTCAGGATGCCGCCGGTGTTATTATCCCCCGGGAACCAGTTCTGCACCGTCGAATATTTCACCTCGGCGTCTTTATGGATGATCACCTCCACCACTGCCGCGTGCAGCTGGTAGCTGTCGCGCACCGGGGCGGAACAGCCCTCGATATAGCTGACGTAGCTACCCTCATCGGCAACGAGGATGGTGCGTTCAAACTGGCCGGTTTTCTCGGCGTTGATACGGAAATAGGTAGAGAGTTCCATCGGGCAGCGCACGCCTTTCGGCACGTAGATAAAGGTGCCGTCGGAGGCTACCGCCGCGTTGAGGGCGGCAAAGAAGTTGTCATTGCCCGGCACGACGGTGCCAAGATATTTCTTCACCAGCTCTGGGTGATCGTGGATAGCTTCCCCGAAGGAGCAGAAGATGATCCCCTGCTCGCCCAGTTTTTCGCGATAAGTAGTCGCGACCGAGACGGAGTCAAAGATGGCGTCCACCGCCACCTCGCGCCCTTCACGTACCGGCACGCCGAGCTGTTCGAACGCCTCCTCCACCTCTTTACTTAAAAAGGCGTTAGCCCCGGTCTGCTGTACCGCACCGGGCTCAGAGGCGCAGGTGTCGTCGCAATGACCGCAGGAGGGGGCAGAGTAGTAGCTGTAATTCTGATAGTTAAGCTTATCGTAGTGCGCCTTCAGCCAGTGCGGCTCTTCCATCTCCAGCCAGGCTTTGAACGCATTCAGCCGGAACTCCAGCATCCAGTCGGGTTCGTTACGCTTGGCGGAAATCGCGCGGATGACCTCTTCGTTAATCCCTTTTGCCAGCTCGTCGGTCTGCAATTGGGTGAAGAAGCCCTCTTTGTAATTAATGTGGCCGCCGGACCAGGTGTTGACGTCGTCAGTTGCTTCAGTATGTCGAGACATAATACCGCCTATACCCCAAAACTTTCGCCGCAGCCGCATTCGTTCTGGGCTTTCGGGTTATTGAATTTGAATAACTGGTTTAAGCCTTCGCGCACGTAATCCACTTCCGTACCGTCAATAAACGGCATCGCCTGGAGCGGCACATAGAGCCGGGCGCCGTCATGTTCAAAAACCAGATCGTCTTTTTCCGGCTGGCTGACGGTGGTGAGGACATAGCCGAAACCGGCGCAGCCCGTCTGTTTCACCCCTAACCGCACGCCGAGCATATCTGCCTGTTTGCTCACCAGCTCGCGAATGTGCGCCGCTGCGGCAGGGGTCAGCGATAATCCGCGCCATGCAAAATCTGTCGGATCAAACGTTTCTGAATGCTGTTCCATAAGTCCACCTCATGTATTGCGCCCTCTGGGCATAACACCATGTTAGTGATAATGATTATCACTTCAACCCCTCACTTGCAGGGGCATTCGGCTTAATCGCCCTTTTTGCATACTTTTATTAAGCATAGACCCTGATGACAGGCTTAACAGGCCTGACGAAGATTGTTTAATCTCTTGATAATCTTGATGATTAACAGAACAAATCGACCATAATGGTCAAAAGTTAAAATATGTATAGAAAATGCCTATTTTTGGAATAGCCAGATAGATAAGACGCAAGGACAGAGGATCTCCTGAAGGGCGGTGCCAGGTGAGCCAGGCTCTCCAGGATTGAGGCATGACCTTATTTGGGTACTTTGGGCCAACAGGCAAACCTGCGCCCCAGCAGGGTTTTTCTTTTTGTAAGCGTATTCTGAATCTCAGTCGGAAGGGTGAGGCGAACGCCGCCGGGTGCGCTATGCTTCGGCAAAAGGGCAGCATACGGAGGGGAAAATGCTCATTGCAGTTGTGACCATCGCCATCGTTGCCGTCGTCATAACCGGTCTGGTTATCCTGTCTGCCATGCAGGACATTAACAACGATTACTGAATGCAGTAAAAAGAAAGCCCTTAAGACTACCAGAAGTAATCTTAAGGGCTTCTCGCTCCATCCGGCGCTTATCTCCGGCACTCAATATGGCTTAGCTCTTGAAGGAGTATAGGAATAATCTCATAAACCTTGACGCGCGAATTAACATTTCTTGCGGCCCGCCAGTAAGTCTCCCTTTTTCAAGGTGATAAGAAAGAAAAAAGGCCGCTTTTGCGGCCTTTCGCTTTAGATCACAGCCGTAGTCAGCCGCGACGAGCAGCACAAGCGATTCTGTTCATCCAGGATCTCAATCTCCCAGACCTGATGGCGTGAGCCAGCATGCAGCGCACGGCAGACGCCGCGCACCCGGCCGCTGCGCACGGAACGAATATGGTTGGCATTCACCTCCAGCCCCACCACCTTCTGCTCTCCTTCGGTGCAGAGATAGCCCGCCACCGAGCCCAGGGTTTCGGCCAGCACCACCGACGCACCGCCGTGCAGCAGCCCAAAGGGCTGATGGGTGCGGCTGTCGACCGGCATAGTGGCCTCCAGTTCATCCTCGCCGATACGGGTAAACTGGATATCCAGCAACCCCACCATATTCCCGTCGCCCATGGCGTTTAACGCCTGTAACGTGACAGCCCGTTTCCAGATCATCCCATAATCTCCAGTAAGGCCTGCAGTGGATGGCGCACGCCGTTGCCCTCGACGCGTTTGACCTGGCTGCGGCAGGAGTAGCCGGTCGCCAGGCAGCGGTTGCGCGGCAGGCGCTGCATCGCCTGGTGCCAGGAGAGCTCATAGATCCCCAGCGAGTTCGCATGGTTCACCACCTCGTGCCCGTAGGTTCCGGCCATGCCGCAACAGCCAACGCTGACGCTCTCCAGCTTCGCGCCAAAACGGGCAAAGATGGCCGACCACTGTGCTGGCGCGCCCGGCAATGCGGTTACTTCTGTACAGTGTCCGAACAGATACCACGCCTCGCCGCTGGTCTCCTGGGCGGGTTGCGCATCGAGGATCGTCGGCAGCCACTCATGTACCAGCATGACGTGGAAGTCGCCGCGCTTGTCACCGAGGGTCTGCTTGTACTCATCGCGATAGCAGAGCACCAGCGCCGGATCGACCCCAACCATCGGCATACCCAGCTGCGCCACCCGGTTAAGGAAATCCGAGGTTTTTTGCGCGGTTTTCGCAAAGCGGTTGAGGAAACCTTTGATGTGCTGCGCCTTGCCGTTCGGTGAAAACGGCAGCAGCACCGGCTGGTAGCCTAACCGCTCGGCAAGACGAATAAAGTCCGCTACCACCTGGGCATCGTAATAGCTGGTAAAGGGATCCTGCACCACCAGCACCGTTTTCGCTTTTTGCTCTGCGCTCAGCGCCTCAAGCTGCTCGAGGGTCAGGTTGGCAGAGCGGTGGCCGACCATCTGACGCTGCAGGGAGGGCGTGGAGAGCAGCGGCAGGTCGATCATGCCGATATGCTTCTCGGAAAGTTTCCGTACCAGCGGCTGGTTAATAAAGAAGTTAAAGGTGCGCGGCGCGCGGGCCATCAGCGGGGCATAACTCTCCACCGTCGCGACCAGGTGATCGCGCATCGGGCGCAGATACCGGCTGTGATAGAGCTGCAGGAAGCGGGAGCGGAACTCCGGCACGTCGATCTTAATCGGGCACTGGGTAGAGCAGGCTTTACAGGCCAGGCAGCCCGACATCGCCTCTTTCACCTCGTGGGAGAAGTCGTACTCCCCTTTACGCGCATGCCAGCTGTTGCGGGTGCGATCGATAAGGGTGCGCAGGCTGGCGCGTTTCTCCGGCAACTCTTTCTCCAGCGCAAGCGGATCGACGCCGCGTTCGGCCAGCAGGCGCAGCCACTCGCGCACCAGCGTCGCACGTCCTTTCGGCGAGTGAATGCGGTTGCTGGTGATCTTCATTGACGGGCACATCGGGCTTTTCGCATCGAAGTTAAAGCAAAGGCCGTTGCCGTTACACTCCATCGCCCCGCGCCAGGAGGCGCGCACGGCTATCGGGATCTGGCGGTCAAAGGTGCCACGCTTGACCGCATCCACCTGCATCATCGGGGCATCGACACCCTCCGGCGGACAGATTTTACCGGGGTTGAGGCGGTTGTTCGGGTCAAAGGCCGCTTTGATTTTGCGCAGCTCGCCATAGAGCTGTTCGCCAAAGAAGGCCGGACTGTACTCTGCGCGGAAGCCCTTCCCGTGCTCGCCCCACAGCAGGCCGCCATATTTGGCGGTGAGCGCCACCACCTCATCGGAGATCTGCTTCATCAGGATCTCCTGCTGCGGATCGCACATATCCAGCGCCGGGCGCACGTGCAGCACCCCGGCATCGACATGGCCGAACATGCCGTAGCTCAGGCCGTGGCTGTCGAGCAGAGCGCGGAACTCCACGATATAGTCCGCCAGGTTCTCCGGCGGCACGCAGGTGTCTTCAGCAAACGGTATCGGCTTGGCAGCCCCTTTGGCGTTGCCCAGCAGCCCCACCGCTTTTTTACGCATCGCATAGATACGTTCGATGCCAGCGAGATCGTTACACAGTTGCCAGCCAATCACCCCGCCCTCGCCCCGGGCGATAAGTTCGTCCAGCCGCTGGCACAGGGCAGCGACCTGGCTTTCGATAAGCGCTGCGTCATCGCCAGCAAACTCAACAATGTTCAGGCCCAGCATCTCTTTATCGGGCACGTCAGTGATAAGTTCGCTCACCGAGTGCCAGACGATATCTTCCCGCGCCAGGTTGAGCACTTTTGAGTCGACGGTCTCAACAGACAGCGCCCGGGCATCCACCATAAACGGCGCATTACGCAGCGCAGAGTCGAAGGAGTTGTACTTCACATTCACCAGGCGGCGCACTTTTGGCAGGCGGGTGATATCGAGACGCGCTTCAGTGATAAAGGCCAGCGTCCCTTCTGAGCCGGTGAGGATACGGGTCAAATCGAACTGGCTGAGATCGTTATTAAAGACATGACGCAGATCGTAACCGGTCAGGAAGCGGTTCAGTTTCGGGAATTTATCAATAATCAGCTGGCGGTTATCGCGGCAGCGTTCCAGCACGGTGCGGTAGATGCGCCCGGTGGCGGTGTTGTCCTTGCCGAGCGTTTCGGCAAGCTGAACCGGCACAGGCTGGGTATCAAGAATATCGCCGCCCAGCAGAACTGCCCGCACGCCGAGAACGTGATCGGAGGTTTTACCGTAGACCAGCGAGCCCTGTCCCGAGGCGTCGGTATTGATCATCCCGCCGAGAGTAGCCCGGTTACTGGTCGACAGCTCCGGGGCAAAAAAATAGCCGTAAGGCTTCAGAAACTGATTGAGTTGATCCTTAATCACCCCGGCTTCCACCCGCACCCAACCCTCTTCCGGGTTGATCTCGATAATGCGATTCATGTAGCGGGACATATCGACGACGATCCCCGTGTTAAGCGCCTGGCCGTTGGTGCCAGTGCCGCCGCCGCGAGGGGTGAAAATCAGCGAAGCGAAACGCTCCTGGGAGGTCACACGGGCCAGGAGTGCCACATCAGCGGTAGAACGGGGAAAAACGACTGCATCGGGAAGTAGCTGGTAGATACTGTTGTCGGTCGCCATGGTCAGCCGGTCGGCATAACGTGTGGCGGTATCGCCGGTAAAACCCTGTTGCTCCAGTGCCTGCAAAAAATTAAGCACCAGCTGAACGACGCCGGGTGCCTGAGAAATTTGTGGGATCATTACTGTCGACCCTGCCCAATCTTAAGAGTTGTAGATAATCGTTTGCGTTGTGTCTCACATTTTGTATCACATTTTAAACGTATCCGCCCGACAGAATTACAGGCAGAATCTGCCTGTTAAAAATGGCTGAAATCACTAATGATTGTAGTGATGCGGTTTTATGTTCTCGCCGGTTTGCCGGTGTTCTCAAAAGGTAAATTTCATCTATGGTCAATCGACACCAGCCCAGGGACGTTGCACAAGTTTTGCTGTCGGTGCTGTTTCTGGCAATCATGATTATTGCGTGTCTGTGGATTGTTCAACCCTTTATTCTCGGTTTTGCCTGGGCAGGAACGGTGGTTATCGCCACCTGGCCGCTATTTATTCGTCTTGAACGCTTACTGTTTGGTCGCCGGACGCTGGCGGTGCTGGTGATGACGTTGCTCCTGGTCCTGCTCTTTGTCATTCCTGTCGCATTGCTGGTTAATAGCCTGGTTGACGGCAGCGGCCCGCTTATCAGCAGTGTTACCAGCGGCGATATGACGCTGCCGGAGCTGGCCTGGCTCAAAGATATCCCGCTGATTGGCGATAAACTCTATGCCGGCTGGCATAACCTGCTGGATATGGGCGGCAGCGCGATTATGGCGAAAGTACGGCCTTATATTGGCGCCACCACCACCTGGTTTGTGGGTACCGCCGCCCATCTTGGCCGCTTCGTCGTGCACTGCGTACTGATGCTGCTGTTCAGCGCCCTGCTCTACTGGCGCGGCGAGCAGGTAGCGCTGGGCGTTCGCCATTTCGCCACCCGTCTGGCCTCGACACGCGGCGACGCGGCGATGCTGCTGGCGGCGCAGGCCGTGCGTGCCGTGGCTTTAGGTGTGGTGGTGACTGCTCTGGTGCAGTCAGTGCTGGGCGGTGTGGGTCTGGCGATCGCCGGGGTGCCTTACGCCACCCTCTTTACGGTGCTGATGCTGTTAACCTGCCTGATGCAGCTGGGGCCATTGCTGGTTCTGGTTCCGGCGATTGTCTGGCTCTACTGGAGCGGCGATACCACCTGGGGCACCTTCCTGCTGGTGTGGAGCTGCGTGGTGGGCACGATGGATAACGTTATCCGCCCGATTCTGATTCGCATGGGTGCCGACCTGCCGTTGATTCTGATCCTCTCCGGCGTTATCGGGGGGCTGATTGCGTTTGGGATGATCGGCCTGTTTATCGGACCGGTACTGCTGGCCGTCTCCTGGCGACTCTTCTCTGCGTGGGTCCATGAGGTCCCGCTGCCGCCAACCGATCCTGATGTGCTGCTTGCCGCCCTTAACGAAACGGACGAGGTCAAAAAGTAACGCTCCCGTTCTGGTGGGTTCGCCCACCAGAATGTTAAGCACCACTTATCAATTTGATTTCCCTTAAGCGCTGCTAAAGCCTCTCCTGCTCGTAATTCCTTCAATCTACTTCATAAATTCTTCATGCTTCTTAAACTATTGAGACGAATCTGATCGACGCAAAAATTCCCTATGCCTACTATTAGGTCACGGTTATGAATCAACAACACCTTGATTTATAAGCATGGAAATCCCCTGAGTGAAACAACGAATTGCTGTGTGTAGTCTTTGCCCATCTCCCACGATGGGCTTTTTTTTATCCTGCAAACCAGGCGGGAGAAAAGATTCCCGCCTTTACAGCACCTTAGCTCGCGCTCTTCTCAACCGTGCAGTGACTCACCATACGCCACTCGCAAGGTAATACCCGGGTGTCGCCCGTCGCCTCGACAGTGACCACCTCGCGAATATCCGCCGACGATGCCCCGACCTGCAATTCAAACTCGCCCGGCTCAACCACGCGTTTGCCGTCCCGGCGCGTAAAGTTGAAGAGATCCACAGGCAGGGTAAAGGTGAGCGTGGCGCTTTCACCCGGAGACAGCGTGACGCGCTGGAAGGCTTTTAGCTCCTGCAAGGGCCGCACCTGGCTGGCGACTTTATCCCGGACGTAAACCTGGACCACTTCGCTCCCGCTGCGCTCGCCGCTGTTTTTCACGTCGATGCTCAGCGTCACCTCGCCGTCGACGGGCACCCTGCTCTCAGCCAGCCGTGCGGCTCCCCAGCTGAAGGTGGTCCAGCCCAGGCCATAGCCAAAGGGATAGCGAGCCCCAAAGTGGAAGGCGAACGGCGTACCGCCGCTTTTCAGCTTGTGGTTGTAGTAGAAAGGCATTGCCCCCGCGCTTTTCGGTACGCTGACCACCAGCCTGCCCTGTGGCTCTGCCCGCCCGGTCAGTACATCGGCGATGGCCCAGCCGCCTTCCTGACCCGGCGCCCAGGCCATCATCAGGGCCGCTACGCGATCTTCCAGCCCCTGCAGGTTGTATGGCCGCCCTCCCGTCATCACCACGATCACCGGTTTGCCGGTCGCCACCAGCGCCTCCAGCAACTGCTGCTGTACGCCGGGCAGATTCAGGCTGTCCGTATCCGAGCCCTCACCCACGGTGCCGCTCTGGAACAGGCCCGCCAGGTCCCCCACGCATGCCACCACCACATCGCTGTCGTTGGCGACCCGCACAGCGTGCGGGATGAGCTGGGTATCCTGCGAAACCGGCGACTGCTGCATCGGTTTACCGCTGCTGTCCCCCGGGAAAACCGGGGCCCCCGCCATACGTTTTTCGATGATATGACACCCTTGCGCATACTGAACGTGGGCCTCGCCCAGGTAGTGCTTCAGTGCCTGCAGCGGGGTGGTCACCTGAGCGGTCTCTTCCACCATGTCACTGATGATCAAATGGACCGGGAAGCTGTAGCCGCTTAACAGCGCCAGCGGATCGTCCGCCGTGGGCCCGACCACCGCCACGCGAGGTTTACCGGAGAGAGGCAGAACGCCGCGGTTCTCCAGCAGGGTTAGCGAGCGCGTCGCCACCTCGCGGGCCACCCGGCGAGTCTCGTCACTTTGCAGATCGATGGCGTTTTCGTCGGCATAGGGATGTTCAAAGAGCCCAAGGCGGAATTTTTCGGTCAGTATGCGGGCGACGATCTCATCCACTTTCTCCATGGCCATCAGGCCCCGCTCCACCGCCCCGGCCAGATGCCGGGCGCAGTCATCTTTTGGCAGTTCGACGTCCAGCCCGGCGTTAAAGGCCAGCGCGGCCGATTCGGCTGCATCGTGAGACACACCATGGTGCTGATGCAACAGACTCACGCCGCCGTAATCCGCCACGATGATGCCGTCAAAGCCCCACTGCTCGCGCAGCACGGTGGTGAGCAGGAAGTGGTCGCTGTGGCCGGGTTGATTATCAATATCGTGATAAGCCGGCATCACTGACCCGGCATTCGCCAGCTTCACCGCCATCTCAAAGGGCAGCAGGAAGGTGTCGTTGAGTTCGCTGAAACCAAGATGGACCGGGGCGTGGTTGCGCGCCCCTTCGCTAAAGGAGTGGCCAACATAGTGCTTGAGGGTCGCCAGCAGATCGCGCTTATCGCCCTGCAAGCCCTTCACATATGCCGTTGCCATCACCCCCACCAGCCACGGGTCCTCGCCAAAGGTCTCTTCTGTTCGTCCCCATCGCACGTCGCGGGAGACGTCCAGCACCGGTGCCAGCCCCTGCTGGCAGCCAACCGAACGAGCCTCGTTACCTATCTGTTCAGCGGCACGCTGCACCAGCTCCGGATCCCAGGTTGAACCGTAGTTCAGTGAGGAGGGAAACAGGGTGGCGTCTTTACACAGCAGCCCCACCAGGCACTCTTCGTGAAACAGCGCCGGTATACCGAGCCGCGTCTCCTCCATCATCATGCGTTGCAGACGGTTAGCGGCGCGCACGCCGGTTCTGGCATCAACAATGTGGGTGCCCAGCGGACGGGTGATCTGCCCGACGCCCAGCTTCAGGCGTTCGCTCAGGGCGGCCTGTTCACTTACGCCGGCAAATTCATCGCTCAAATCGCTACGCTCACGGTGGTTGCCGTTCTCATCGAGGATCAGCCAGTAAGCGTGCATCTGGGCAAATTTCTCTTCCGGGGTCATGCGCGCCAGTAAGTCGGCGACGCGCTCCTGCACGGGACGGCCCGCATCCTTGTAAATAGCAGTCATCAGTTACTCCTGAGTTGCGGAATGAATTGCCGGGCTGAGGTGCCCTGCCTCGTTACGGGTTTCACGTTTGCTGGCGAGTTCACGCGCAATGGTATCCACCAGTCGGCTGTTGAGCTTGTAGACAGCCAGCAGCAGCACCATGCAAATAAACAGGCCGCAGGGGATCAGGGTGAACAAGGCGTTGATCGTAGAGAGCACGTGCGGGGCCTGGGTGGCCTCTCCCGGCGCGTAATCCACCATCCCCAGCACCCAGCCCACCACGGCACCGCCCAGCGCAAGACCAAATTTGATGGCGAACAGCGCAGTAGAGAACACCAGCCCGTCGAGTCGGCGACCGCTGCGATGCTCTTCGTAGTCCACCACGTCCGAGAACATGGTCCACTGGAGCGGCGTGGTCAGGTTTTGTATGAAGCTGAAGATGATATTCAAACCAAAGATCAGCCAGACCTGGGAAGGCGGAATGAAGAAAATCAGCGCGCCAAAAATAACGAAGGTAATAATGGTCCACTGATAAGCGCGAACCCGGTCAAATTTTCCCAGCAGGCGTTCGGATAATAAGGCACCGCTCAGCGAAGCCACCATCCCAGAGACAATAAAGGCAAAAATCAGTTCGGGGCGCAGCAGAACATATTTCACGTAATACATCGTTGCTGACCCACGCGTGACCACCGCGGTAAGCAGGAGAATATTGAACAGAAAAACGTTTCGCCACTGGCTATTTCCGGCCAGCAGTTTTAAATCCGTCAGCATTGAGCCCGAGGTGTCATTACGGGGAGAATAACGTTCGCGGGTCATAAAGAAACAGCAGAAGAATAAGATAATGCCTAATAACCCCATAAGGCTCATGGCATAAAAATAGCCCTTCTGAACGTTATCATTGCCTAAATAAGAGACCAGCGGTAAGGCGATAACCGTGACGATCAGACCGCCGATAAACGACAAACCAAAACGCCAGGATTGCAGGGAGTGGCGCTCGCGCGGATCCAGCGTCAGAGCGCCGGGCATTGCGCAGTAAGGCACGTTAATGGCGGAGTAGATAAGGCTTAAAATAGCGTAGGTTACGCAGGCATAGATAATTTTTGCCGTGGCGCCTACGTCCGGAACATAGAAGGTAATCAGGCAGCTGACGCCAAACGGAATGGCGAACCAGAGCAGCCAGGGGCGAAAACGACCGTGGCGGGTTTGGGTGCGATCGACCAGCGCCCCAATACAGGGATCGACAAAGGCATCCACTACCCTGACGACTAAAAACATGGTACCCATAATGGCCGCAGGCAGGCCAAAAACATCGGTATAAAAGTAGGCCAAAAATAACGTCGCGGTTTGCCAAACCAGCGCGCTGGCCATATCACCTAATCCATAGCCTATTTTATCCTTCGTACTCAATACAGAGGAAATTGTCATTTTTAATGAGCCTTTTTATCAGGTTAAAATTATTTCAACCAGCTGCGCAAGAATCAGATTCGTGCGCATTCGAGGCTCAATTATTAGCAACGCTTTGCCCGCTAACAATTGTCTAAATTAACAGACAAATTATGATATTTAGTTTTTTGATTTATTTGTGATGGAGAGCAAGTCTCGGGGGAAATAAAAAAGGTGAGGATCAATATCCTCACCTTTTATCGTGCAGAAGCTGAATGTTACTTTTTCAGTTCGGCCAGGCTCAGCCAGGTTTGTACCACGGTATCCGGGTTGAGGGAGAGACTGTCGATCCCCTCGTCCATCAGCCATGCGGCAAAGTCTTCATGGTCGGACGGGCCCTGACCACAGATACCCACGTACTTACCCTGCTTCTTCGCGGCGCGGATGGCCATCGACAGCAGCGCCTTGACCGCCTCGTTACGCTCATCAAACAGCGCGGAAACCACGCCGGAGTCGCGATCCAGACCCAGCGCCAGCTGCGTCATATCGTTCGAGCCGATAGAGAAGCCGTCGAAGTGTTCCAGGAACTGCTCTGCCAGCAGGGCGTTGGACGGGATCTCACACATCATAATGATTTTGAGCCCGTTCTCGCCGCGCTTCAGCCCCTGACGCGCCAGTTCGTCAATGACCGCTTTCGCCTGATCCACGGTCCGCACGAACGGCACCATGATCTCAACATTGGTCAGCCCCATATCGTTACGCACGCGTTTTACCGCCTCGCACTCCAGGGCAAAACAGTCGCGGAAGCTGTCAGAGACATAACGACCGGCGCCACGGAAGCCCAGCATCGGGTTCTCTTCTTCTGGTTCATAACGCTCGCCGCCCACCAGGTTGGCATATTCGTTAGATTTGAAGTCGGAGAGACGGACGATGACGCGTTTCGGGAAGAATGCCGCACCCAGCGTCGCAATCCCTTCAGTCAGACGGCCAACGTAGAACTCTTTCGGCGAGTCGTAGCCCTTCATCATCTCGCGGATCTCTTTTTGCAGCTTCTGATCCTGGTCGTCGAACTCCAGCAGCGCACGCGGGTGAACCCCGATCATACGGTTGATGATGAACTCCAGTCGCGCCAGGCCAACGCCTTCGTTTGGCAGGCAGGCGAAGTCAAACGCCCGGTCCGGGTTGCCGACGTTCATCATAATCTTCAGCGGCAGATCCGGCATGGTATCCACGCTGGAGCTCTTCACGCTGAAGTCCAGCAGCTCCGCGTAGACATAACCGGTGTCGCCTTCGGCGCAGGAGACGGTGACGTTCTCATCGTCCTTCATACGTTCCGTGGCGTCACCACAGCCGACGACCGCCGGAATACCCAGCTCACGGGCGATGATCGCCGCGTGACAGGTGCGACCGCCACGGTTGGTGACAATTGCCGAGGCCTTTTTCATGATCGGTTCCCAGTCCGGGTCGGTCATGTCTGTTACCAGCACGTCCCCCGGCTGGATACGGTTCATTTCGCTGATATCGTGGATAACCTTCACCGGGCCTGCGCCGATGCGGTGGCCGATGGCACGGCCTTCAGCGATGATTTTGCCCTGGGCATGCAGGGTGTAACGCTCCATCACCTGGCCGCGGGAACGGACGGTTTCCGGACGCGCCTGGACGATGAACAGTTTGCCGGTGTTACCGTCTTTCGCCCATTCGATATCCATCGGACGGCCATAGTGCTTCTCAATCTGCACCGCCTGCTTCGCCAGCTCCTGCACCTCGGCATCGGTCAGCGAGAAGCGATCGCACTGTTCCTGCGGCACATCTTCAATGCGAACCTGCTTGCCGTGCTCCTGGGTTGGGGCGTAAACCATGCGGATCTTTTTCGACCCCATGGTACGGCGCACGATAGCCGGGCGATCCGCAGCCAGGGTTGGCTTGTGAACATAGAATTCGTCAGGGTTGACGGCACCCTGCACCACCATCTCGCCCAGACCCCAGGCAGAGGTGATAAAGACCACCTGATCGAAACCCGATTCGGTATCAATAGAGAACATCACCCCTGATGAGGCCAGGTCTGAACGCACCATGCGCTGCACGCCCGCCGAGAGCGCAACGCCACGGTGGTCATAACCCTGATGCACGCGATAGGAGATTGCGCGGTCGTTAAACAGGGAGGCAAACACATGTTTTACCGCCACCAGCACCGCATCGTAGCCCTGCACGTTGAGGAAGGTCTCCTGCTGTCCGGCGAAGGAGGCATCTGGCATATCTTCTGCGGTCGCAGAGGAGCGCACGGCAAAGGAGGCCTGCGCATCGTCAGCGGAAAGCTGGTTGTAGGCGTCGTGAATGGCTTTTTCCAGTTCAGGCTGGAAAGGTGTGTCGATGATCCACTGGCGGATCTGAGCCCCGGCTTTTGCAAGCTCGGAGACATCATCAATGTCCGTATTATCCAGTAGTTCGTAAATGCGCTGGTTTACGCCGCTTTGATCCAGAAAATAGTTAAAAGCATCGGCGGTGGTAGCAAATCCATTCGGTACGGAGACACCCATACTGGACAGATTTGTAATCATTTCACCCAGGGAGGCATTTTTGCCTCCAACTCTGTCTACATCATTCATGCCGAGTTGGTTATACCAAAGCACCAGCGGTGACGAGCCATTGTTGGACATCGAAACAATCCTTTTATGATATATGAACGGGTTTTGAGAAGTTCCTTACTGCGTATTTATACTGTCATATTTATTCGCGCTAAAAAAACGGTGAATCGTGTAAGCACATTTATTTTTTAGCTTTTCAGACTCTTCCCGCTTAAATGCTAACCTAATGATTCTTATGGATTCCCACAAAAATACTCAGACTTTAGGGTGATTTTGAAAAATGAAACACCCCTTTCATTTAAAATAAAAATAGCGTTTCATTTTTATTTTCCGGCCTACATCGCCTGTTGTATTTTACTTTTTTAATTTATGCTTTCAGTCAATTACATCTGATATACCGAGTGTGCAAAATGGATAATGCTGTCGATCGCCACGTTTTTTATATTTCCGATGGTACGGCCATCACCGCCGAAGTACTGGGCCACGCAGTCATGTCGCAGTTCCCGGTTTCCATTAACAGCATCACCCTGCCGTTTGTAGAAAACGAGAGCCGCGCCAGAGCGGTGAAAGATCAAATCGATGCCATTTTTCAGCAGACCGGCGTGCGCCCGCTGGTCTTCTATTCGATTGTCATCCCGGAGATTCGCCAGATCATTTTGCAGAGCGAAGGCTTTTGCCAGGATATCGTCCAGGCGCTGGTGGCCCCTCTACAACAGGAGATGAAGCTGGACCCCACCCCGGTGGCGCACCGCACCCACGGCCTGAACCCGGCGAACATCATTAAATATGACGCGCGTATCGCCGCCATCGATTACACTCTCGCCCATGACGACGGCATTTCGCTGCGTAATCTCGATCAGGCCCAGGTCATTCTGCTCGGGGTGTCGCGCTGCGGTAAGACCCCTACCAGCCTCTATCTGGCGATGCAGTTCGGGATCCGCGCCGCCAACTACCCCTTCATCGCCGATGACATGGATAATCTGGTGCTTCCGGCAGCGTTAAAACCCCTGCAACATAAGCTGTTTGGTCTGACCATTAACCCGGAACGCCTGGCGGCCATCCGTGAAGAGCGCCGGGAAAACAGCCGCTACGCCTCGATGCGCCAGTGCCGTATGGAGGTGGCTGAAGTCGAAGCCCTGTACCGAAAAAACAATATTCCGTGTCTGAACAGCACCAACTATTCGGTCGAAGAGATCGCCACCAAAATTCTCGATATTATGGGCCTGAATCGCCGCATGTACTAACAGGCTAGTACATTGGTTCATAATCCTTTATACTCGCTCCCCATTACAGGGCACGTCTGTGCCCTGCACTTGAAATCAGCGGGGATTGGTTTAAGGTGATGCCCATCACTTCCCGGTAAGTTACCGATGAAGCACTACATTCTGAGAAATACCATGAATAAAACCGATGAACTGCGCACAGCGCGTATCGATAGCCTGGTGACGCCAGCAGAGCTGGCCCAGCGGTACCCTGTTTCTGCGACAGTAGCCGAACACGTGACAACGTCACGAAAACGTATTGAAAAAATCCTTAACGGGGACGATCGCCGCCTGCTGGTGATTGTCGGTCCCTGCTCTATTCACGATCTCGACGCAGCGATGGACTACGCCCAGCGCCTGAAAGGACTCCGGGATAAACAGCAGTCACGACTGGAGATCGTGATGCGTACCTACTTTGAGAAACCGCGCACGGTGGTAGGCTGGAAGGGGCTGATCTCGGACCCCGATTTAAACGGCAGCTACCGGGTCAATCACGGCATCCAGCTGGCACGTAAACTGCTATTGCAGGTCAACGAACTTGGCGTGCCTACCGCCACTGAATTTCTCGATATGGTGACCGGGCAGTTTATTGCCGATCTCATCAGCTGGGGGGCGATTGGCGCCCGTACCACCGAAAGCCAGATCCACCGTGAAATGGCCTCGGCGCTCTCCTGCCCGGTGGGCTTTAAAAACGGCACCGACGGCAATACCCGCATCGCGGTAGATGCCATCCGCGCCGCCCGCGCCAGCCATATGTTCCTGTCGCCGGACAAGAACGGTCAGATGACCATCTATCAGACCAGCGGCAACCCCTACGGCCATATCATTATGCGCGGCGGCAAACAGCCAAACTATCATCCCCAGGATATCGCGGAAGCCTGCGATACCTTGCGCGAGTTCGACCTGCCGGAACAGCTGGTGGTGGATTTCAGCCACGGTAACTGCCAGAAGCAGCACCGTCGCCAGCTCGACGTCTGCGACGAGGTTTGCCAGCAGATCCGCAACGGCTCCAGCGCCATTGCCGGGGTGATGGCGGAAAGTTTCCTGCGCGAAGGTACGCAAAAAGTGGTGGTCGGCCAGCCTGTTACTTACGGACAGTCAATCACCGATCCTTGCCTGAGCTGGGAAGATACTGAAGTGCTGCTGGATAAACTGGCGGCGGCGGTGGACTCACGCTTTTAGCACCTGCGCCGGGTGGCGGCTACGCCTTACCCGGCCTACAAACCCCTTCCGTAGGCCCGGTAAGTTAAGCACCACCGGGCTTTTTTTCAGGTCGCATCTCTCAAGCCTCTCACCTTTTCTCACAAAAAGAGTTGCTGGACCGGTCAGTTTATCGATAATGATTATCAATGTTACATTGATTGCTATTTTAAAAAATTATATGTCACCTATGGATAACAGTGCAGCAACGCTTACCCGTCATGAAGACAAAACCGCGCCAGCCACGGAGGCGACCGATCGCCGTATCGACAGTAAACAGCTGCTGGGCGAAGAGGGACGCGTCATCATTGAGCATCATGGTCAGCACTACCTGTTGCGCCAGACACATGCCGGAAAACTCATCCTCACAAAATAATCCCTTCGCCACCGCAGCCGGTATTCTCACGCGTTAGCTTGAGCAACTCACCTCAAGCCGCTTGCCCCAGTCTGGCGGGCGGCTGATATAGTCATCGTTACGGTCAGCAAACGGCGTCCGCAGGGCCTCATGCAGGCGGTGAAGCTCAGCGTAATCGCCTTTTTCGGCCTGCTCGATCGCCCGCTGCGCCAGCCAGTTACGCAGCACCATCGCCGGGTTGACGGCATTCATTTGGGCCTGACGCACATCGTCGGCAACATTCTCCTGCTGCAGGCGCGCGCGGTAAGACGCAAACCAGTCATCAAAGGCCTGACGGTCGATAAACTCATCGCGAAGCGGCGAAGCGGGGCTCTGCTGCTCGGTTTGCCCCAGCATGCGGAAGGTGCGGGTGTAGTCGCTGCCTTCCCGGGCCATCAGCGCAAACAGGTTATTCAGGATGGTGTTATCGCCCTTCTCCTCGGTCATCAGCCCCAGCTTGCGGCGCATCAGTTTGCCGTATTGCTGCAGGAGCACCTCCTGATAGCTATCCAGCGCGTCGTTGAGCGCCTCAACGTCAATAAACGGCGACAGAGACTGGGCCAGACGCTGCAGGTTCCACAGCCCGACAGCAGGTTGGTTATCAAAGCTGTAACGCCCCTGATAGTCGGAGTGGTTGCAGATATAACCCGGCTGATAGTCATCGAGGAAACCGTATGGGCCATAATCGATAGTCAGCCCGAGAATCGACATGTTATCGGTATTCATTACCCCGTGAGCAAAGCCCACCGTCTGCCAGCTGGCGATCAGGGATGCGGTACGCGCCACCACGTCGCGGAACCAGAGAAAGTACTTATCGGCCTCGTCCTGCCACTGCGGCCAGTAGTGACGAATAACAAAATCTGCCAGCTGGCGGACTTTTTCCGGCTCGCGGCGATAGTAGAAGTGTTCAAAATGGCCGAAACGGGCATGGCTCCGGGCAACACGGATCAGCATGGCTCCCTGCTCCATCGTTTCACGCGCGACGGGGGTATCGCTGGTGACAATCGACAGTGCGCGGGTAGTGGGAATGCCCAGGGCATGCATCGCCTCGGAAGCCAGGCTTTCGCGGATGGTGGAGCGCAGCACGGCGCGACCGTCGCCCATACGCGAGTATGGCGTGAGCCCGGCCCCTTTCAGGTGCCAGTCCATCGTTTGGCCATTGGCAAGCTGCTGTTCGCCAAGCAGGATCCCCCGCCCGTCACCCAGTTGTCCGGCCCAGACGCCGAACTGGTGCCCGCTGTAGACTTGCGCCAGCGGCTGCATGCCCGGCAGCAGCGTTTCGCCGCCAAAGACGCCAGCGCCCTGTTCAGGGCGAAAGAGCGAGGCCGGGATTGCCAGTTCGTCTGCCAGCGCCGTGTTATGCCAGATTAGACGGGCATTGTTCAGGGGCGTGGGTTTCAGTGCCGTGTAAAAACCAGGTAGTTCATCATGCCAGTGCGCGGTAAAAGACAGGGTCATAGGTCCTCCTGCTTTTAGTGTAGTGGGTTTGTCAGATGTTAAACACCGGTTAAGACCAAGGTTATCACTGCACCAGGGACGTGATCCGCTCAAGGGGAACGGCAGGCCAGAGGTTGCCCTGCATGGCACTGAAGCCGTAAACCGACAGCCGTTGCAAGGCGATATCATCATTAACCCCCGCCACCATCAGCGACTGACAGTACGGCGATACCTGGGCAAAGATAGCCCGTAAAAAAGGATCGAAGGTATTTTCAGTAAGATGATTCTGAATGAAATTTTTATCCAGCGCCACGCGTTTAAACATGCCATCAAAAATGGCTTTGGTTGACGCATCCCCGGTTCCGAAATTACCCAACACCAGCGGAAAGCGCAGCGCAAAATTCATTAGCGTGTTATTTAAATTACCTTTATTAAGGTCAGGGTAGTTCTCATAAATGGTGAACTCCAGCCATGGATATCGTTCACATATTGAAACACCTTCGTCTTCTGTTAACAGGTATTCAACGATAACCGGGGAGATATTTATCCAGGCGATGAGCTGATGCTGAATAAAAAAGAGCTTGCAGGTTTCAAGCAAGGCGAGCTGCTCCTGAAACAGCATCAACTCCTGTGCAGGGGTTAGCATAGGCCGCACCAGCTCGGTAGGTATGCGCACCTGGTTGTTAACGCCAACAAAGTTGACGTTTATTTCAAGTCCTTTAAGCGCTCCTGAGTCATGGCGCGCAGGGACTAATAAAAATTCTGTTTGGTACGCAATATCCAGCATCACAATCATGGCATCCGTCCTGATTTAAAGACGATACATGACATCCTGAAACATGTGCTGAAGCAATTCAACCTTATGGATTTTAATAGGAATAAATTCATTCGTTCCTTTTAATTTTCGGATTTTCCTTAGCCCTGAAATAATCTTATCCTGGTTGCTGCTTAATAGCCAGTTTAGCTTAACTACCAGAATTGCATCAAATTAATTCAGACCTCTGGCCTCCCGGTAAATTAAGCCTTAAAACGAATCTCATTTAAAAATTATGCTGCGTCGCGCCCGCCTGGCGCGACGGGGTTAAATACGCCGGGCTTGCCAGAAATTTTTGCGCCAGTAAACGTTGTTGAGAGACGAACGCATTACACCGCGGCTGGTCGAGGCGTGTATAAATTGATTATCGGTATCGTAGATCCCGACATGCAGGCCGCTCTCTCCGGAGCCGGTTTTGAAGAACACCAGATCGCCCGGTAACAGATCGTCTTTATCAATTTCGGTGCCTATAGTTGCCTGCTGGCGCGTTTCTCGCGGCAACTGCAGGGCAAACTTGTCGCGAAAGGTCAGCAGGACAAACCCCGAGCAATCCACCCCACCACGGGTCATGCCGCCGTAACGATAAGGCGTGCCTCCCCAGCTATGGAGTTGATCGTTAAGACCGGCAATTACGGCGATAGAATCAGACAGCCGCGCGTTGGGCGGCGGTGCGCGATGGCTGCTGCATCCTGCAAGAAATAGCGCGGCTACCAGGAGAAAACAGAATCGCATTCCCGATGAATCCTCTGATTTTTTGAATTTTCTGTAATTTAGCCTGTGAATATGTCGCTGTGCAACAAGCGGTTATTCCTGTGACGTCGAAATGATCATTCTGTGACCTTCGATGTCCAGGCGGCGGAAAGACATCTCATACGCTTTCGCCAGATTCGGCGGCGTCAGCACGCTGTCACGCGCCCCGCTGGCAATGAGTTGCCCCCGCTTCAGCAGCCAGACGCGATGCGCGTGGCGTAGCGTATGGTTGAGATCGTGGCTGCTCATGACTACCGCAACCCCCTGCTGTGAAAGTGCGCTCAATGCTCTGTCGAGCGCTACCTGCTGTGCCACATCGAGACTGGTCATGGGTTCATCCAGCAGCAGCAGTTGACCGTGGGGATTGCCCTGGGGATGGATTTGCAGGATCACCGCTGCCAGCCGCACACGCTGCCACTCTCCCCCCGAAAGCTGACTGACGTTTCGGGACAGCTTATCTTCAATACCCAGCATCGCTGCCACGTCACTTAACAGCCCCTTTTGCGGGTTGGTATGCTGATGCAGCGTCAGATAGTGCCAGACCGGCATAGCGAACGGCGCAGTTTGCTGCTGCGCCAGATATGCCCTGCGGCAGGCCAGCGAGGCGGGAGACCAGCGCGAAAGGGGTTCCCCCAGTAAGGTAATGTTCCCTTCACCACCGGTTAAACCCGCCATACGGGAGAGCAGCGTGCTTTTCCCGGCACCGTTCGGCCCGACAAGATGCACGATCTCCCCACCATTGACGGTGCTATCGAGCGGGCCCAGCCGCCCTTTCACCGCTACGGCGCTGAGCTGCATCAGGACGGTCATTAGCTGGCCAGCGCCTTTTCAACCGCAGAGGTGATGGCCGGATCGTCTGGCGTCATATCCGGTGAAAAGCGCTGGATCACCTTCCCGTCGCGACCGATCAGGAACTTCTCGAAGTTCCACAGGATGTCCTCCGGCGAGAGCGGCGCGCGGCCTTTACTGGCCATACGTTCATAAAAACCGCTGCCCTCTGGCGCCAGGGCGGTCGGTGCTGCCGCAATCAGCTTCTGATAAACCGGATGGCGGTTCTCACCGTTAACATCCACTTTACTGAACATCGGGAAGGTCACGCCATAGGTTGTGCTGCAGAATGTTTTGATCTCTTCTTCGCTGCCTGGCTCCTGGCCGAGGAACTGATTGCAAGGGAAGCCCAGCACGCTGAACCCCTCTTTTTCCCGCGCCTTTTGCATCGCTTCCAGTTGCTCATACTGGGACGTCAAACCGCATTTAGAGGCCACGTTAACCACCAGCAGCACTTTGCCTTTGTAGCTTTCCAGAGTGGTCTTTTCTCCATCAATGGTCGTCACTTCGGTGTTCAGAATATCGTTCGGCATAACATTCCCTCAGGTTGATGTTCAGAGTGGCAGCCTTAGCGGCCCGCTTTTAATAATAGCCAGATAAATACCGGTGCTCCCAGCGTAGCGGTGACAACACCAATCGGCAACTCTGCCGCGGTCAGAGCCAGACGCGCAATGATGTCGGCAATAAGCAGCGTAGCGCCGCCTGTCACGGCCGCAGCAGGCAGCAGCAAGCGATGGTCGGTAATCCCGCACAGACGCAGCATATGGGGGATAACGAGGCCGATAAAGCCGATGGCCCCAGACAGCGCCACACTCACCCCCACCATCCAGCCGATGGCGATCACCAGGATGTTGCGCCAGAAGGTTAGCGGCAGTCCCAGTTGGCGAGCAGAAACTTCGCCCAGCACCAGGATGTTCAGCGGCGCTGCCTGAAAGCAGCCCCAGACGATGGCAGGCACCAGCAACAACATTAGCCAGCCCTGTTCCCAATTCACGCCACCGAAGCCGCCCATCATCCAGTACATCAGCTGGCGCAAATCAAATGAGGTAGAAAAATAGACCGCCCAGGTCATCAGGGCGCTACAGATGATGCCCAGCGCCACACCGGCAAGCAACAGACGGCTCACCGAGAGATGACGGCGGGCGAAGCGCAACAGAATAAGGGTAATGATGAGCGCGCCGGCAATGGCACAGAGGCTCAGTTCCCCTCCTGACAGGGCTCCCGCACCCAGCATTACTGCGGCAATCAACCCGACCCCCGCCCCGTTCGAAACGCCTAGTAAGCCAGGCTCCGCCAGCGGATTATCAAACAGCGCCTGCATAATTGTCCCGCTTAGCGCCAGCGCAGCGCCCACCAGCACCACGGCCAGCGTGCGCGGCAGGCGGATTTGCCAGATAAAGAGCTCCCCCTGCGGCGTAAACCACGACTGCGGCCCGATCCATTGCTCGCCCGCACAGAGGCTCAGCCCTAGCGCAGTGATCAGCGCCAGCAGCAGTAAGAGCACTTTACGTAGATCGGAACGGTATTGCAGACGGGCAAATTCAGACATTGGAATCATTTTGCGGGAAAAAGATGTAGTTGATTTTACGGTGGGTTTACAGCAGCGCAAAGAAAAAAGGCCGCTTTCGCGGCCTTTTTAGTTAGATCATCTCACTCTGCTTTGGGTGAAGCGTTTTCGACACGGCTTTTTAACTTCTGGCCGGGTCTGAAGGTCACCACGCGGCGAGCCGTAATGGGAATATCCTCACCCGTCTTCGGGTTACGACCCGGACGTTGATTCTTGTCGCGCAAATCAAAGTTACCAAAGCCGGAGAGTTTCACCTGCTCACCGTTTTCCAGAGCGCGACGGATCTCTTCGAAAAACAGCTCAACCAGCTCTTTGGCATCCCGTTTGCTAAGCCCAAGCTTATCAAACAGATATTCGGACATTTCAGCTTTTGTAAGCGCCATAGGTTCAATCCCTCAATGATGCCTGGAATCGCTCTTTTAATGCCTCTACACATTTGGCAACGGTAGCGGCAATCTCCTCTTCTTCGAGTGTACGGCTGGTATCCTGAAGGATCAGGCTGATAGCCAGGCTCTTAAAGCCCTCTGCCACGCCCTTGCCGCGGTACACGTCAAATAAGTTTACGCCAACTACCTGATTTACGCCAACTTTCTTACATTCGGCCAAAATATCTGCGGCAGGCACATTTTCAGCCACGACAACGGCGATATCACGACGGTTTGCCGGGAAGCGAGAAATCTCCTGAGCCTGAGGAATGACGCGGTCTGCGACCTTGTTCCACTCCAGCTCAAACGCCAGTGTACGGCCATTGAGATCGAGTTTGCGTTCCAGTTCCGGATGCACAACACCAATGAAACCAACGCGTTCACCTTTCAGATAAATCGCGGCACTTTGCCCCGGATGCAGCGCCGGAATAGCTTCAGCACGGAACTCAATTTCAGACAATTTACCGGTAAGTTCCAGTACAGCTTCCAGATCGCCTTTCAGATCGTAATAATCAACGCTGTTTTTACTGAGATCCCAGTGCTCTTCATAGCGGTTGCCGCAGATAGCGCCCGCCAGCATCAGATCCTGACGGATACCCAGGTTCGCCTGAGTGTCCGGCACAAAGCGCAGACCGGTTTCGAAAATGCGTACGCGGCTCTGCTGACGGTTCTGGTTGTAGACGATGGTAGTCAGCAGGCCGGTCAGCAGCGACAGGCGCATCGCGGACATCTCGCTGGAGATTGGGCTTGGCAGGATCAACGCTTCCTGGCCCGGGTGGATCAGCTGCTGCACTTTAGGGTCAACGAAGCTGTAGGTGATCACTTCCTGGTAGCCTTTATCGATCAGCATGGTCTTCACACGCTTCAGAGAGAGGTCAGCTTCACGGTGGGAGCCCATCACCAGGCCAGCCTGTACCGGCTCATCAGGAATATTGTTGTAGCCGTAAACGCGGGCCACCTCTTCCACCAGATCTTCTTCGATCTCCATATCGAAACGCCAGCTTGGCGCAACGGCTGTCCACTGGTCCTGGCCTTCGGTTACTTCACAGCCCAGACGACGCAGAATGTCGCTCACCTGCGCATCGGCAATGTGGTGGCCAATCAGGCGATCCAGTTTGCTGCGGCGCAGGGTGATGGTCGCAGGCTTCGGCAGATGCGCCTCGCTGGTCACGTCAATAACCGGACCGGCTTCGCCACCGCAGATGTCGATCAGCAGGCGGGTAGCGCGCTCCATCGCTTTGTACTGCAGCGCCGGATCGACGCCGCGCTCATAGCGGTGAGAAGCGTCGGTATGCAGGCCGTGACGACGTGCGCGACCGGTAATGGAGAGCGGGCTGAAGAAGGCGCATTCCAGCAGCACGTTCTGGGTTTCATCGTTCACGCCGGAGTGGTCGCCGCCAAAGATCCCGCCCATCGCCAGCGCCTGGCCATGGTCGGCAATCACCAGCGTGTCGGCATTGAGTTTGGCTTCGCTGCCGTCGAGCAGAACCAGGGTCTCGCCCTCTTTCGCCATACGAACCACAATGCCGCCTTCAATGCGATCTTTATCGAACGCGTGCATTGGCTGACCCAGCTCCAGCAGAACGTAGTTGGTCACATCAACCACGGCATCGATGGAGCGGATGCCGCAGCGGCGCAGCTTCTCTTTCATCCACAGCGGAGTAGGCGCCTTAACGTTAATGCCTTTAACCACACGGCCAAGGTAGCGCGGACAGGCCTCTGGTGCGTCAACCTGAATCGATACCGTATCGTTGATGGTGGCAGCAACCGGTGCAATCTCTGGCACGTTCAGTTCGGTCTGGTTCAGCACAGCGACGTCGCGCGCAACGCCGATAATGCCTAAGCAGTCGGCACGGTTCGGCGTCACGCTGATTTCGATGGTGTTGTCATCGAGCTTCAGGTATTCGCGCAGGTCGGTACCGATCGGGGCATCTGCTGGCAGCTCAATGATGCCAGAGTGGTCGTCAGAAATACCCAGCTCAGAGTAAGAGCACAGCATGCCTTCAGACGGCTCGCCGCGCAGTTTCGCCGCTTTAATTTTGAAATCGCCAGGCAGTACCGCCCCAACGGTGGCCACGGCTACCTTCAGGCCCTGACGGCAGTTTGGCGCGCCGCAGACGATATCCAGCAGGCGTTCGCCGCCCACGTTCACTTTGGTGACACGCAGTTTGTCTGCATTCGGGTGCTGGCCGCACTCCACCACTTCACCCACAACCACGCCATTAAACGCACCTGCAACCGGCTCAACGCCGTCCACTTCCAAGCCTGCCATGGTGATCTGGTTAGAGAGCGCCTCGCTGTCGAGCGCGGTGTTTACCCATTCGCGTAACCACAGTTCACTGAATTTCATTGTTCTGTCCTGCCCTTATTTAAACTGTTTGAGGAAACGCAAATCGTTTTCGAAGAAAGCGCGTAAGTCGGTCACGCCATAACGCAGCATGGTCAGGCGCTCCATCCCCATACCGAACGCAAAGCCGGAGTAAACTTCCGGATCGATGCCAACGTTACGCAGGACGTTCGGGTGCACCATGCCGCAGCCCAGCACTTCCAGCCATTTGCCGTTTTTACCCATCACGTCAACTTCGGCAGAAGGTTCAGTGAACGGGAAGTAGGAAGGACGGAAACGGATCTGCAGATCTTCTTCAAAGAAGTTGCTCAGGAAGTCGTGCAGAGTACCTTTCAGGTTGGTAAAGCTGATGTTTTTATCCACGATCAGCCCTTCCATCTGGTGGAACATCGGGGTGTGGGTCTGGTCGTAGTCGTTACGATAGACGCGGCCCGGCGCGATAATGCGGATTGGCGGCTGCTTCTCTTTCATGGTACGGATCTGTACGCCAGAGGTCTGGGTACGCAGCAGACGGGTAGCATCGAACCAGAAAGTGTCGTGGTCAGCACGTGCCGGGTGATGGCCTGGGATATTCAGGGCATCGAAGTTATGGTAATCGTCTTCGATTTCCGGGCCGGTCGCCACGGTAAAGCCGAGCTCACCGAAGAAACTTTCAATGCGGTCGATAGTCCGCGTGACCGGATGCAGACCACCGTTTTCAATACGACGACCCGGCAGGGAGACGTCGATGGTTTCTGCAGCCAGACGCGCATTCAGCGCAGCGCTTTCCAGCGCGTTTTTACGCTCGTTCAGCGCCTGCTGAACCTGCTCTTTGGCTTCGTTAATTACCGCACCTGCAGCCGGGCGCTCTTCTGGCGGCAATTCACGCAGGGTAGTCATTTGAAGGGTCAATTGCCCTTTCTTGCCCAGATATTCCACGCGGACATTGTCTAACGCGGCAACATCTGAGGCCTGGTTAATGGCGGCCGTTGCACTGGCAACCAGCTCTGCGAGATGTGACATGGTTTTCCTCGTTATGTAGCGATATTTACAAGCGGCAGATACGAAAAAAGCCTCCATCAGGAGGCTTTCTGGCGCTGTTTTCCGTTTCGTCTTTCACGCGCTAGCCTCCTGATGTCAGGTGCTAAAGTAAAAGAAGAAGCGGAAAATAGCAGCATTCATGCTTGCGTTACCTTGTGTGGTATGGGACCTGTCGCCCTATTGAAAAGGGTCGCCAGAAAATTGTCAATGTTTTGATGCTGTTGAAACGAAAAGAGGGAGCAGAGCTCCCCCTTTCAACTGGCTTATGCCAGAGCTGCTTTCGCTTTTTCGACCAGAGCGGTGAACGCTACTTTGTCGAATACTGCGATGTCAGCCAGGATCTTACGGTCGATTTCAACAGAGGCTTTTTTCAGGCCGTTGATGAACTTGCTGTAAGAAATACCGTTCTGACGTGCTGCTGCGTTGATACGCGCAATCCACAGTTGACGGAACTGACGCTTACGCTGACGACGGTCACGGTAAGCGTACTGACCTGCTTTGATAACAGCCTGGAAGGCAACGCGGTATACGCGTGAACGCGCACCGTAGTAGCCTTTAGCTTGTTTCAAAATTTTCTTGTGACGTGCACGTGCAATTACACCACGTTTTACGCGAGCCATGTGTGCTCTCCTGTATCTATTCTAAGTTAAAAAAGTTAAACGTTAACGACTTATGCGTACGGCAGGCACGCGATTACCAGGCCCAGATCGCCTTTAGAAACCATGGCTTTTGGACGCAGGTGACGTTTACGCTTGGTAGCTTTCTTAGTCAGAATGTGACGCAGGTTAGCGTGCTTGTGCTTAAAACCACCTTTACCGGTTTTTTTGAAGCGCTTAGCAGCACCGCGTACGGTCTTAATTTTTGGCATTTTAATAACTTCCACTTCGCATTGTTAAATAAACGAAACGTAGGCGAACAAAACCTGCGAAGCCTGTCGGCTCCACAGGAATTGCTACTTGAAGGCCTTACTGTTTCTTCTTAGGAGCGAGCACCATGATCATCTGGCGGCCTTCGATCTTCGTAGGGAAGGATTCGACTACTGCCAGTTCACTCAGATCGTCACGGACGCGGTTAAGCACTTCCATACCGATCTGTTGGTGGGCCATCTCACGACCGCGGAAACGCAGCGTGATCTTGGCCTTATCGCCATCTTCCAGAAAGCGAATCAGGCTGCGGAGTTTTACCTGATAATCGCCATCGTCGGTACCAGGACGGAATTTAATTTCCTTAACCTGGATAACTTTTTGCTTCTTCTTCTGTTCCTTAGAAGACTTACTCTTTTCATAAAGGAACTTGCCGTAGTCCATGATACGACAAACTGGCGGTTCGGCGTTAGGGCTGATTTCAACTAAATCTACTCCAGCTTCTTCAGCCTTTTCGATTGCTTCTCTCAGACTCACAATCCCCAGCTGCTCGCCTTCCAGACCTGTTAAGCGAACTTCCTGGGCGCGAATCTCGCCATTGATACGATTCGGACGTGCCGTTTGAACTCGTTTTCCGCCTTTAATACCTTATTCCTCCAGTTGTTGAAGACTGCGGCTGCGAATCTCTTGTTGCAGCTTCTCAATCACTTCACTTACGTCCAGGCTGCCCAGGTCTTTACCACGGCGGGTGCGAACGGCAACTTTGCCTGCTTCCACCTCTTTATCACCACAGACCAACATATACGGGACACGACGTAAAGTGTGCTCGCGGATTTTAAAGCCAATCTTCTCATTTCTCAAGTCTGCTTTTACGCGAATGCCCGCATTTTGTAGTTTCTGCGTCAATTCTTTAACGTAATCAGCCTGAGAATCGGTAATGTTCATCACCACTACCTGCACCGGCGCAAGCCAGGTTGGGAAGAAGCCAGCGAACTCTTCGGTCAGGATGCCGATGAAGCGCTCCAGAGAACCGAGAATCGCACGGTGAATCATTACCGGAACCTGACGCTCGTTGTCTTCGCCAACGTAAGAGGCGCTTAAACGCTGCGGCAGGGAGAAGTCCAGCTGTACAGTACCGCATTGCCATGCACGATCGAGGCAGTCATACAGGGTAAATTCAATTTTCGGACCGTAAAATGCGCCTTCGCCCAGCTGGTATTCAAACGGGATACCGTTCTCTTCCAGCGCGACGGCCAGGTCCGCCTCAGCACGATCCCAGGTCTCGTCACTGCCGATACGTTTTTCAGGACGAGTTGAGAGTTTGACCACGATCTTCTCGAAGCCAAAGGTGCTGTACATATCGTAGACCATACGAATACAGGCGTTAACTTCATCACGCACCTGATCTTCAGTACAGAAGATATGCGCGTCATCCTGCGTAAAGCCACGAACACGCATCAGGCCATGCAGCGCGCCTGATGGCTCGTTACGGTGGCAGCTACCGAACTCCGCCATACGCAGCGGCAGGTCGCGGTAGGATTTCAGACCCTGGTTGAAGATCTGAACGTGACCCGGACAGTTCATCGGCTTAATGCAGTATTCACGGTTCTCAGAAGAGGTGGTGAACATTGCATCTTTGTAGTTGTCCCAGTGGCCGGTTTTTTCCCACAGCACACGGTCCATCATGAACGGGCCTTTCACTTCCTGATACTGGTACTCTTTCAGCTTGGAGCGTACGAACGTCTCCAGTTCGCGGAAGATAGTCCAGCCATCGTTATGCCAGAACACCATACCCGGCGCCTCTTCCTGCATGTGATACAGGTCGAGCTGTTTACCGATTTTACGGTGGTCACGCTTCGCCGCTTCTTCCAGACGCTGCAGGTACGCGTTCAGGGCTTTTTTGTCGGCCCAGGCGGTACCGTAAATGCGTTGCAGCATCTTATTGTTGCTGTCGCCACGCCAGTAAGCGCCTGCGGTCTTCATCAGCTTGAAGTGATGGCAGAAACGCATGTTCGGCACGTGCGGTCCACGGCACATGTCGACATATTCTTCATGATGATACAAGCCAGGCTTATCATCATGGGCAATGTTTTCATCAAGAATAGTGACTTTGTAGGTTTCACCACGCTTCACGAAGGTTTCACGCGCTTCGTGCCAGCTCACTTTCTTCTTAATGACGTCATAGTTGCTCTCAGCCAGCTCGTGCATACGCTTTTCGAGGGCTTCGATATCTTCCTGGGTCAGGGTGTGGTCAAGGTCAACGTCATAGTAGAAGCCGTTGTCGATAACCGGGCCGATAGCCATTTTGGTGTGAGGCCACAGCTGTTTGATCGCATGACCGAGCAGGTGTGCGCAGGAGTGACGAATGATCTCCAGACCTTCTTCGTCTTTCGCGGTGATGATCGACAGCTTCGCATCGTTTTCAATTAAATCGGAAGCATCAACCAGCTCACCATCTACGCGGCCAGCAATAGTGGCTTTCGCCAGTCCCGGGCCGATATCCAGCGCAACATCCATTGGGCTGACGGCGCGGTCAAAATGGCGTTGGCTGCCATCAGGAAGAGTAATAACAGGCATTTTATATCCTTATTTGCAGTGATGCCCCACACATAAGAGCATATGCAAAGAAAATAATCTTTAATTTACAGTGGATTGCAAAACCATCTGACCAACAATCGTCAAATTGGCCCGCAACCATGCACAGGATCGAAATCAGATAAATGACAATTTACGATCAGCCCGAAGATGGTAACACTAACAAAAGGGTGAAAACACCCTTTACAGGCAGAATGAACGCGTTAGTACTTTTGCATGAGTTTGACGTGGAATTTCAGACAGCTGCTCGCAATAGCGGGCTGCTAAGCTATTCTTGAAAAGGTCCTTCAACATTCCATGGGGCAAATTATGAACGTATCCAGCAAAACAGTCGTTATCCTGAACATTCTTTCTGCCACCGCCTTACTCGTCATTCTGGCAGATAAGTTTCACTGGTTTTGACGCGTGTTGTTGCAGGCGCCTGAGGATGTAGCATCCCGGTGAAGCGCAATTATCTTTGTTCTTTGGTAAACTCCATGAATCAATGAACAAGGATGATCGGATGCCAACGAAACGCTTTACAAAAAAACACTGGAAGATGGTGATTGTGTTAATCGCCATCTGCGTTGCCATGCTGTTATTACGCTGGGCGGCAATGCTTTGGGGTTAATCGTCTCGCCTTCCCCTACGCCATAACGGTATTTCGCGTCTTGTAGGTAATAATGGCGCGAATATAAAATCGCGTTCTATATAACTTTACAAAAATGACAAAAATAAAAAAACCGGCACATCAAAATCCGGTTTTTTTAGTGGCAATAACAGCCCGTAAATGAATGGAGATAATCTGACAAATCGATCAGGACCATTCCCCGGCGACCAGTTTATGCACGTCGAATGCGTCATCCATGGACTGCCCGGTAGATTGCGAACCCGGGGCGATGTTTGATCCGGCTTCTACATCAGAGGCTTTGGTAATGCCGATTTGTGTAGAGGTGTCACTGGCAGAGTTATATACAGCGTCAGCGGCAAATGCGCCGAATGACAGTGCAGAAAGCACCAATGCTGCAGATGCAGTTGCGATTTTATTCATAATGTTTTTCTCTTACTGAATTAATACAGACCAACTTAAGGCAATATCTAGCCTGTGTTCATAGTTTAGATCTGGATCACACTTTTGCATAGTCAAAATATTTATCAATTCGTGTCAAATAAACTGAATAGTTAACGAAGCGAGGAATTATGGAGAGAATATGGAGATATCGGCTACCGCTATATTCTAAAACAGTGTTTATTATTTATCAGCACAAAAATCAAAAACGGGCCAATATATTCTTGGCCCGCGATAATTACATTTTGTAGCCCAGAGAGACGGTGGTTCTACGATCGGTGTGTTCCGGCGCAGACGCTGGCGGCTCGGAGTTCCAGGTCACATTGTATGCAACTTTCAGCCCGAAATGGGCGTTGATTGCCACGTTAAGCGCGGTTTCGGAGTTGACGGTGGTGTCGTCAGCGCCAAAGACAGAAACGCCCTGGCTGAATTTCGCGTTATCGGTCATCTGCCATGCATAAGTTCCGGACGCGTAGCCCAGCGGCTGAGTTTCCGTGTCGCCGTCAGTGTATTCGTCATAACGTACGCCTGGACCAAATTCAAAGCGGAAGCTGTGTACCGGACCGTTCAGGAACTGCCGACCGTAACCGGCGGTCGCAACGTCACGCTCACGATAGCCGTTATAGCGATCGGTTAACCAGCTTGCCTGGCCAAACAGATAGTCATAGTCGGTCACATTGAAACGGCTACGCCCACCTACCGCATATTTCTCGGAAGAACGCTCATCGTTAGAAGAGGTGTTACTTGCGTTACCCCACAGCGACCAGGCGGTAGTATTGCCGTACCAGGTCAGGGTGGTGTCTGCGGTCAGGGAGGAGCTTTTCGTATTGCCCGATTGCGCCAGATAACCTGCGTTAAGGTTGCCTTCGAAGGGTTTCTGTGCAGTGGAGGGATCATCCATGACAGTAAAAACGGAATCATCGGCTGCTGCATTCATTGACGCAAGCAGGCCTCCCGCTAACATCATCGCAGCGGGTACTGTCTTTAAGAGCTTCATTTATAAAGAGTCCGTACAACAAAAAAAGAGACCATTACGGTCCCGGAAACTTTCTTGCGGATCAATGCCATGGGATCCTTGGAAAGGTAACAAATTATAAAAAGGCTCAAATAACATAGCAATGATTTCTTGTTTCATTTTTGGAATAAGAACGATCTCAAATCCCTCTAATATTTATAAAAAACAGTCACGTTACGTAAAGATATTTATATTAGAAATCATATTGTTATTTCTTTCGCTTCTGTGGGTTCGGTGCCAGGCTTAATGCAAACCTCACTTACAGGAGATAAGCATGGATCGTATTTTTACGTTGACGCTCTCCCCTTCCCTGGACAGCGCTACCCTGACGGCACAAATCTATCCTGAAGGTAAACTCCGCTGCAGCGTGCCGGTCTTTGAGCCCGGCGGCGGCGGTATTAACGTCGCCCGCGCTATTACGCACCTTGGCGGAAAAGCCACAGCCATCTTCCCCGCGGGCGGTGCGACGGGCGAACATCTCGTCTCACTCCTTGCCGACGAGCAGGTTGCCGTCGATACGGTTGAGGCCCGGGACTGGACCCGGCAAAACCTGCATGTTCACGTTGAATCCTCTAACGAGCAATACCGCTTTGTGATGCCTGGTGCGACATTAAGCGAAGATGAGTTTCGCCAGCTTGAAGAGAAAGTGCTGGCCATCGAAAGCGGCGCATTGCTGGTTATCAGCGGCAGTCTGCCACCCGGTGTGAAAACCGAAAAACTGACGCAGCTGATCCGCGCTGCCCAGCAGAACGGCATTCGCTGCATTGTCGATAGCTCCGGGGAGGCGCTCAGCGCCGCGCTGACGCTTGGCAATATTGAGCTGGTAAAACCTAACCAGAAAGAGCTGAGCGCGCTGGTCAATCGTGACCTCAGCCAGCCAGACGATGTGCGTAAGGCCGCCGAGGAGTTAGTGAAAAGCGGCAAAGCGCGGCGGGTCGTCGTCTCCCTGGGACCGCAGGGGGCGCTGGCCGTTGATGAAACCGGCTCGGTACAAGTGGTACCGCCGCCGATGAAAAGCCAGAGCACCGTCGGCGCAGGTGACAGCATGGTCGGCGCCATGACCCTGAAACTGGCGCAGGGCGCATCCTTACGGGAGATGACCCAGTACGGGGTGGCAGCAGGCAGCGCGGCGACCATCAATCACGGCACCCGACTCTGCTCGCTGGAAGACACGCAAAAAATATTCAAGTATCTGGCAAATGCGTAATGACAGCCCTCCCGGTTAGCCGGCGAGGGCGACAAATAGCATGAATCGACTATGCTAAAAAATTTCGGGATAACAACGAGGTGAATGATGAGTAGTGGAGAGATCGCGCGCTACGTGGTAACCATTAAAGTGCATGAAGATACGCTGACCGAGCTCAACGAAATGAACAACAACCTCACCCGCGGAGGTTTTTTACTGACCATGACTGACGATGAGGGCACGCTGCATGAGCTGGGCACCCATACTTATGGTCTGGTTACCCCGCTGGGTGAAGACGAGGTGAAGGCGCTGGCGTCGGGGCTGGTTGAGAGCGCAACCGGGAAAGAGCCGCAGGTTGAAGTCACGCGCTGGGAAAACTGGCAAAAAGAGCAACAATAAATGCCCGAGGGCCAACCAAACGGCCCAACTGTGCGTTAGCTCGTATTTTTTTACCATAGTTTCACGCTAACTTTATGATCTGGCAGACAACATGGGAGAGCGATCATGTGGCAGGCTATCAGTCATCTTTTGAGTGAACAGTTGGGCGAAGGTGAAATTGAACTGCGTAATGAGCTGCCAGGAGGCGAAATCCACGCCGCGTGGCATCTGCGCTATGCAGGCCTCGATCTCTTCGTAAAATGTGACGAACGTGAACTGTTACCGATATTCACAGCAGAAGCCGATCAGCTGGAACTGCTCTCCCGCAGCAAAACCGTATCTGTTCCTACAGTCCGGGCCGTCGGTAGCGATCGTGACTACAGTTTCCTGGTGATGGACTATCTCCCTCCCCGCCCGCTCGACGCGCATAATGCCTTTATTCTGGGGCAGCAAATCGCCCGCCTGCATCAGTGGAGCGAGCAACCACAGTTTGGCCTCGATTTTGACAATGACCTCTCCACCACGCCACAACCCAACGCCTGGCAGCGACGCTGGTCAACCTTCTTTGCCGAACAGCGCATCGGCTGGCAGCTGGAGCTGGCAGCGGAAAAAGGGCTGGCGTTCGGCAATATTGACGCCATTGTCGATCATATTCAGCAGCGCCTGGCCTCGCACCAGCCGCAGCCTTCGCTGCTGCATGGCGATTTATGGTCGGACAATTGCGCGCTGGGGCCGAACGGCCCCTACATCTTCGACCCGGCCTGTTACTGGGGAGACAGAGAGTGCGATCTCGCCATGCTGCCGCTCCATCCTGAACAGCCGCCGCAAATTTACGACGGCTACCAGTCGATATCACCCCTGCCGGCAGATTTTCTGGAAAGGCAACCGGTGTATCAGCTCTATACGCTGATGAACCGCGCCATTCTGTTTGGTGGGGAGCATATGGTGAATGCGCAGCGAGCGCTGGAGCGGGTACTGGCGGCATAACGCGCAGGCTGCCGGGCTTCAGCGCCCGGCAGCGAACGCTTAGATCAGGCCGAGCAGCGAAAACAGGAAATACCCGGCGACGATCATCAGCACGGGCAGCACGTAGAGCGTGAATATTTGCAGGAAAATAGTGTTATTCGGTACCACAATACGTGATTCGATCTGCTCACGGGTCAAGCCCTCCTCCCCTCTCGCTTTCTCCAGAATCAGCTGCGCCTCCAAACCTTCGCGGATCATGCGCGTCTGGCGGCGCATCCGCGCTCCCGAGGCCTGCAGCGCGAGGGCAATAAAGATCAGGGCAAAAATAATCCAGAACGCGATGTTCATCCCCTGCCGAAAATCAGGCGTCGGCGAGTTGTACCAGAAAAAGTTCAGGAATGGGGTATTGAACCGCATCATCTCAATCATGACATGGGCAAAATCAAGCATCACGGCATTAATCCCGGCCTGCTTCTCGCTGTGGTCATAGATAAATTTCAGAACAGAAATAATGGTCGAGATAACTGATGGGATAAAAATCACCCATCCGGCGATCTGTTTCAGTATCGCAACGCGACCAGCTTGTTGATATGTCATTGGTTCCTCATTATGAAATTACATCCTTTGTGGCTAAGTTTACCTGCTGGATCTCATTTTCGCCCGCTCTTTACTGGCGATATGCTAAATTGCCAGGGTGAGGTAGCGCTTACCGCTGCTAAAACCAACGAAAGGAGAGGTTGCATGTCGACGCCACGTCAAATTGTTGCTGCCATTTTTGATATGGATGGATTACTGATTGATTCTGAGCCGCTGTGGGATCGGGCTGAACTGGATGTAATGGCGAGCCTGGGTGTGGATATCAGCCGCCGTCACGAGCTGCCGGATACCCTCGGCCTGCGCATCGATATGGTGGTTGATCTCTGGTACGCCCACCAGCCGTGGGTAGGTCCAGGCCGGGATGAAGTGACCGATCGCATTATCAACCGCGCCATTACGCTGGTGGAAGAGACCCGTCCCTTACTCAAAGGCGCGCGTGAGGCCGTATTACTCTGTAAAGAGCAGGGACTGAAGGTCGGTCTGGCCTCCGCCTCGCCGCTGCATATGCTGGAGAAGGTGCTGATCATGTTCGATCTGCGCGACAGCTTCGACGCGCTGGCCTCGGCAGAAAAGCTCCCGTACAGCAAGCCGCATCCGCAGGTCTATATGGATTGCGCTGCGAAACTGGGCGTCGACCCGACCGCCTGCGTGGCGCTGGAAGACTCGGTAAATGGCATGATTGCCAGTAAAGCGGCCCGGATGCGCTCAATTGTTGTTCCTGCGGAAGAGAACCAGCACGACGCGCGTTACGCACTGGCCGATGTCAAACTGACCTCCCTGCAGGCACTTACCGTGGCGCATCTGCGCGGGTAATGGTCACTGGCGGGCAGCACCCTGTTGCCCGCAAACATGACCGCCTCAAAAATTTTTGAAACACCATTTCATTTTAATTTGATCTTCCTGATAACTGATTCTATGCTTACCTCAGAACAACTATATCCCCCTACACACTGAGGTCTGTATGATACTGGATGCCTTTAATCTTTCAGGAAAAGTTGCCATCGTTACCGGCTGTGATACCGGCCTCGGCCAGGGCATGGCGCTGGGTCTGGCCCAGGCTGGATGCGATATTGTCAGCGTCAATCGCCGCGTTCCGGAAGAGACCGCCGCAGGCGTGAAGGCGCTGGGGCGCCGGTTTCTGGCTATTCAGGCCGACCTCAGCAAGCAGGATGCCATTGAAAGTCTGGTTGAACAGGCGGTGACCGGCATGGGGCGGGTCGATATCCTGGTGAATAACGCCGGAACCATTCGCCGGGAAGATGCGTTGACCTTCAGTGAGAAAGACTGGGATGAGGTGATGAACCTCAACCTGAAGTCGGTCTTTTTCCTCTCTCAGGCCGTGGCCCGCCAGTTTATTGCCCAGGGGCAAGGGGGCAAAATTATCAATATCGCTTCCATGCTCTCCTTCCAGGGGGGGATCCGCGTTCCCTCTTATACCGCGTCAAAAAGCGGCGTGCTGGGGCTCACCCGGCTGCTAGCCAACGAGTGGGCACAACATGGTATTAACGTAAATGCAATCGCCCCGGGGTACATGGCGACCAACAACACCCAGCAGCTACGCGACGACGAACAGCGCAGCAAAGAGATCCTCGAACGTATTCCGGCGGGTCGCTGGGGCAAGCCGGACGATCTCCAGGGCCCGGCGGTGTTTCTGGCCTCTTCCGCCTCGGACTATGTGAACGGTTATACCCTTGCCGTCGATGGTGGCTGGCTGGCGCGTTAACAGCTTTGTGACAAAGAGTTACACCGTCACTACTTCCGTATACTGTATAAAATCCCTATACTGGATGCATCGACAGTTTAGTGGGTTTTATCATGACGGCGGAAGGTCATCTGCTTTTTTCTCTCGCCTGCGCAGTGTTTGCCAAGAACGCTGAGCTTACACCGGTGCTGGCGCAGGGTGACTGGTGGCATATTGTGCCATCGGCGGTTTTGACCTGCCTGTTACCGGATATCGATCATCCTAAGTCGCTGCTCGGGCAGCGGCTGAAGTGGATCTCCAAACCCATTGCCCGCGCCTGCGGCCATCGTGGGTTTACCCACAGCTTGCTGGCGGTGTTCGCCGCCCTGACCCTCTTCTATTTAAAAGTGCCCGACAGCTGGCTCATCCCCGCAGACGCCATTCAGGGAATGGTGCTGGGTTACCTGAGCCATATCCTGGCCGACATGCTCACCCCGGCTGGGGTTCCCCTCCTCTGGCCCTGCCGCTGGCGTTTTCGTTTGCCTATCCTCCGGCCGCAAAAAGGTAACCAGCTGGAGCGTGCGCTGTGCATGGCGCTGTTTGCCTGGGCCGTCTGGATGCCTCAGACGCTGCCTGAAAACGGTGCCGTGCGCTGGTCTTCGCACATGATCAATTCGCTGCAATTTCAGTTCAACCGCTTTATTCATCTGCAAAGTGAGCAGTAACTGGACAAACTTAACCGTTTTGGCATAACCCATTCCATTTGGATATAAGCGACTGGATCACACTTCTGCTAACCTTGCGCCAACAAGGTCGGACTGATACCGATCTGATATTAAATCAGGAGAACGGGGATGAATTTTCCATTAATCGCGAACATTGTGGTGTTCGTCGGCCTACTGCTGTTGCTGGCGCAGGCGCGTCATAAACAGTGGAGCCTGGCTAAAAAAGTGCTGGTCGGTCTGGTCATGGGCGTGGTCTTTGGCCTGGCGCTGCAGGCCATTTACGGTTCCAGCAATCCGGTACTGAAAGAGTCTATTCAGTGGTTTAACATTGTCGGCAACGGCTACGTCCAGTTGCTGCAGATGATCGTCATGCCGCTGGTCTTCGCCTCTATTCTGAGCGCGGTTGCCCGTCTGCATAACGCCTCCCAACTGGGGAAAATCAGCTTTCTGACCATCGGTACGCTGCTGTTTACTACGCTTATCGCGGCGCTGGTCGGTGTGCTGGTCACCAACCTGTTTGGCCTGACGGCAGAAGGCCTGGTGCAGGGCACCGCGGAGACCGCGCGCCTGACCGCCATCGAGACCAACTATGCGGGTAAAGTGGCGGATCTCACCGTTCCGCAGATGCTGCTCTCCTTTATCCCGAAAAACCCGTTTGCCGATCTGACCGGGGCCAACCCGACGTCTATCATCAGCGTGGTAATTTTTGCCGCCTTCCTGGGCGTAGCTGCCCTGAAGCTGCTGAAAGATGATGCGCCGAAAGGCCAGCGCGTACTGACCGCCATCGATACCCTGCAGAGCTGGGTGATGAAGCTGGTGCGTCTGGTGATGCAGCTGACCCCGTATGGCGTTCTGGCGCTGATGACCAAAGTGGTTGCGGGCTCGAACCTCCAGGACATCATTAAGCTAGGTAGTTTCGTGGTGGCCTCGTATCTCGGTCTGGGCATTATGTTTGTGGTTCACGCCATTCTGCTCAGCGTAAACGGCGTCAGCCCGCTGAAATACTTCCGCAAAGTGTGGCCGGTACTGACCTTCGCCTTTACCAGCCGCTCCAGCGCCGCCTCCATTCCACTGAACGTGGAAGCGCAGACCCGTCGTCTGGGCGTGCCGGAATCGATTGCCAGCTTCTCTGCCTCCTTCGGTGCAACGATTGGCCAGAACGGTTGTGCGGGTCTCTACCCTGCCATGCTGGCGGTGATGGTTGCCCCAACGGTTGGGATTAACCCGCTGGATCCGGTATGGATTGCGACCCTGGTGGGGATTGTCACCGTGAGCTCTGCCGGTGTGGCCGGTGTGGGCGGCGGCGCAACCTTCGCGGCACTGATTGTTCTGCCTGCGATGGGTCTCCCGGTAACGCTGGTGGCTCTGCTGATCTCCGTTGAACCATTGATCGACATGGGGCGTACCGCACTGAACGTCAGCGGCTCCATGACCGCCGGGACGCTGACCAGCCAGTGGCTGAAGCAGACCGACAAAACTATCCTGGCAAGTGAAGATGACGCGGAGCTCGCGCACCGTTAATCGCCTTCTGAGTTAAAAAAAACCGCCTTCAGTAATGACGGCGGTTTTTTTATCTCTGTTAATCCTCAACCTCTTCATCCTGACGGACCTGTAGCGCCCAGCGCTGGGCTGATTCCGGTACGGTAAAAGCTGGAGAACGACGAAAACGCTCCCCGATCAGCACAAAGGCCACATATTTGCCGCGTAACAGCCAGACGTCACGAAAGCCATCCATTTTGGTGGCATGTTCTGGCGGCGCAGGTTCAACGCGAGGCTGGTAACTGATCACAGGGCGGTTTTGTTGGCGAAGAGGTTTCATAAGCAGCAGTTTCACTAAACATACATAAAAATCAGCAAATTCTTATCATAGCCGATTGCCCCTCCTGCGTCGCGCCTCACGTGTCTTATGCAACATAAGCTCTGACCTTAGATCGGCCTTTCACCCGGTTTATAACCCGTAATGTTCTATAGTTATTGAGTTTTGACGCAAAAACGGCCGCATTTCAGCAATGAAAAGGAGACGAGTGCAATGTCGCAAAATGATAAGACCCATAAACCTGAACAATCCCCGCTTCACGATGCCAGCGAAGCGAAACCCGGAATGGACTCGCTGGCCCCGGCAGACGGTTCTCACCGCGCAAGTCCAGTCCCTACTCCGCCAGGCCAGGAGCCGACGGCTCCCGGCAGCATGAAGGCACCTGATACCGGCAACCAGAAACTGAATGCGCTGGAGGGGGTTCGCAAAGGGGGGGAAAACTTCCCGTTGACCACCAACCAGGGTGTGCGTATCAGTGACGATCAGAACTCCCTTCGTGCCGGTACGCGCGGCCCCACCCTGCTGGAAGACTTTATCCTGCGGGAGAAGATCACCCACTTTGACCATGAACGTATCCCGGAGCGCATCGTACACGCCCGCGGCTCCGCCGCACATGGCTATTTCCAGCCTTACAAAAGCCTGAAAGAGATTACTAAAGCCGATTTCCTGTCGGATCCGGATAAAATCACGCCGGTTTTTGTACGCTTTTCCACGGTACAGGGCGGGGCAGGTTCCGCCGACACGGTGCGCGATATTCGCGGTTTCGCCACCAAGTTTTACACTGATGAAGGCGTTTTTGATCTGGTGGGCAACAACACACCGATCTTCTTTATTCAGGACGCACACAAGTTCCCCGATTTTGTTCACGCCGTAAAACCGGAACCTCACTGGGCTATTCCCCAGGGCCAGAGCGCACACGATACCTTCTGGGATTACGTGTCGCTGCAGCCGGAAACCCTGCACAACGTGATGTGGGCGATGTCCGACCGCGGCATTCCGCGCAGCTACCGCACCATGGAGGGCTTTGGCATTCATACCTTCCGGCTGATTAACGCCGAAGGCAAAGCCACCTTTGTGCGCTTCCACTGGAAACCGGTCGCCGGTAAAGCCTCGCTGGTATGGGATGAGGCGCAAAAGCTCACCGGGCGCGATCCAGACTTCCATCGCCGCGATCTGTGGGAATCCATTGAAGCGGGCGACTTCCCGGAATTTGAGCTCGGTTTCCAGCTGATCCCGGAAGAGGACGAGTTCAAGTTTGATTTTGATATCCTCGATCCGACCAAGCTCATTCCCGAAGAGCTGGTGCCGGTTCAGCTGGTGGGCAAAATGGTGCTCAACCGTAACCCGGACAACTTCTTTGCCGAAAACGAGCAGGCCGCGTTCCACCCTGGACATATTGTCCCCGGGATGGACTTCACCAACGATTCATTACTGCAGGGTCGTCTGTTCTCCTATACCGATACGCAAATCAGTCGTCTGGGCGGGCCTAACTTCCACGAGATCCCAATCAACCGACCAACTTGCCCGTACCATAATTTCCAGCGGGACGGGATGCACCGCATGGAGATCGACACCAATCCGGCGAACTACGAGCCAAACTCGATCAACGACAACTGGCCGCGCGAAACGCCGCCGGGGCCAAAACGGGGCGGATTCGAGTCCTATCAGGAGCGCGTGGAGGGATCGAAGATCCGCGAGCGTAGCCCCTCTTTCGGTGAATACTATGCCCATCCGCGCCTGTTCTGGCAGAGCCAGACGCCCGTTGAGCAGGATCATATCGTGGGCGCCTTCAGCTTTGAGCTGAGCAAAGTGGTGCGGGCCTATATCCGCGAGCGGGTGGTCGATCAGCTGGCCCATATTGATATCACGCTGGCCCAGAAGGTGGCGGACAATCTGGGCATCACCCTTACCGACGAGCAGCGTAACCTGGCTCCGCCGCAGGATGTGAACGGCGTACAAAAGGATCCTTCCCTCAGCCTGTATGCTGTTCCTGGCGGCGATATCAAAGGCCGTGTGGTGGCGGTATTGCTGAACGATACTCCACGGGCCAGCGACGTGCTGGCGGTGCTCCAGGCGCTCAAGGCCAAAGGCGTCCATGCCAAACTGCTCTATTCGCGCATGGGTGAAGTTACCGCCGATGACGGCTCGGTACTGCCAGTGGCGGCCACCTTCGCCGGTTCACCGTCGTTGACCGTCGATGCGGTCGTCGTGCCGTGCGGCGATATTCAGAGCCTGCTGAATAACGGCGACGCGGCTTACTATCTGCTGGAAGCGTACAAGCATCTCAAGCCGATTGCGCTGGCTGGCGATGCCCGTCAGTTTAAGCCGCTGCTGAAGGTGGCAGATCAGGGCGAAGAGGGTATCGTCGAAGGCGATACGGCTGCGGGTGCATTTATGGATGAACTGACGTTGCTGATGGCGGCGCACCGGGTATGGTCGCGCAGCAGTAAGATTGACCAAATACCTGCGTAAAAAAAGCCGGGTGGCGCTTGCGCTTACCCGGCCTACGGTTCCGTGTAATTTGCTAACCGGATAAAACCCGGCGCAAGGTTCCATTGAAGTTGTAGGCCGGATAAGGCGAAGCCGCCACCCGGCATTTCCTCACAGATCCCCGAACGTTCCCAGACGATACCCGCGCTCGGCAATCGCATACTTCAGCGACGTCGAGG
Organism: Leclercia sp. GHBNCSD; assembly: GCF_055805075.1. NCBI lineage: Bacteria > Pseudomonadati > Pseudomonadota > Gammaproteobacteria > Enterobacterales > Enterobacteriaceae > Leclercia > Leclercia sp. GHBNCSD. Next base: position 417,854 of record NZ_JBQVYO010000002.1, read on the forward strand.
TCAGCACCTCCATCTCCGTCAGTCGTGGCCAGCAGTAAGCGCTTTTACGGATCGTATTGTCGATAAAGGCCGGATGCGCCATCACCTCCAGCGACCGCTCTCCCTGCTGTACGGACCTGTCCAGTACGCTTAAAAACAGCGCTTCACTGATTTCATCGCCATAAAATGCGCTACTGAAACCGTCCGTCGTGGGCGGCAGATCGACCCCCATTTCGCCGGGCATGTCGGCCTGACGATCCACACGCAGCGCCACCCCTTTGCGGCGGGCAAACTCGGCCACCAGCGGGAAGATGGCCGGGATCATATGCACGTGATGATGGCTGTCGATATGGGTCGGTTCGCGCCCGAAGAGATCGACGAAGCGATTGAACTGACAGTCCAGTTCGCGGGCGATCTCCTCCAGGGGTAACGTCCCCTCCTCTGCCCTCTCCCAGATCCATTTGCCCAACACCCCCTCCCGGGTCAGCCCTGGCATAGCGGTCAGCGGCATACCAAGGGTCAGAACAAAGTGCATGCCCACGCCCAGATCGGGCAGATCCCGGCTGAGCGCCGCGGCGTGCTCAATGGCTTCACCGTTCACCATCGCGGTGGTGGAGGTCACCACGCCGTGCCGACAGGCTTCCACGATGCCGTAGTTCTGCCCTTTTGAGAGGCCAAAATCATCGGCATTGACGATCAGCAGATATTCCATAGCGATCCCTCTTAGTGCTGCTCGCTTTTCAGTTTATCGATCGTGGCGGCGAAGTTCGGCAGCCATTTTTCATGGGCCAGGATCAGATCCCGCGCCAGCTTCTCGGCATCACGATCGGAGTGCACCAGCGGGCTCAGGTTCAGCGCCAGCAGCACGTCGTTCAGCTCGCCGCTGATGGCCGCCTGGCTTGCCGCCACTTCAAAGCCCTTGATGGTGTGGATGAGGCCCATCACTTTGTCATCGAAATGGGTCAGTCGCGGATGTGGCTTCGCCCCGTCACGGCCCAGGATGCAGGTCATCTCCACCGCCCAGTCCGCCGGGATGTTATCGATGTGGCCGTGGTGCGGCACGTTGACGTAGTGTTCCGCCTGCTTGTCGTTGTAGATAGCGTTGATCACTTCGCAGGCCGCATCGGAGTAGTATGCTCCGCCGCGCTGCTCCAGCTCTTTCGGCTTCACGTCCAGATCCGGGTTCTTATAGAGCTCGAACAGCTGTTTTTCCACCTTCTGCACCACCTGCGCGCGGGCACCGCCTTTGTAGTATTCGCCCATCTCGATCGCCAGCATCTCTTTCAGCTTGAAGTAGTAGAGCAGATAGGAGCATGGCAGCAGATTCAGGGAGCGGATCAGCCCTTCGCTAAACGGCAGGTCAAAGATGTTCTTCACCGAACTTGCTTTCAGAGTGCCGCTGGCAACGCCATCCAGCAGCTCCGGGAAACGTGATTTGCCGTTGACCAGGACATCCTTGATAAAGACCATGTGGTTCAGGCCAAACAGGTCGATAGAGAGGTCGTCGTTGTCGGTCAGGGCCAGCACGTCGTGAATAAACATCTTCATGCCGATAGGGATATTGCAGACCCCAATGAAGCGTTTGAACCCGGTATGGCGATAGACCGCTTCGGTGACCATCCCGGCCGGGTTGGTGAAGTTAATCACCCATGCCTGGGGGCAGATCTCCTGTACATCTTTAATGATGTCGAACACCACCGGAATGGTGCGCAGCCCTTTGAACAGGCCGCCTGCACCGTTGGTCTCCTGGCCCAGATAGCCGTAGCTCAGCGGGATACGCTCATCCAGCTCGCGCGCTTTCAGCTGGCCGACACGCAGCTGCGTCGTCACGAAATCGGCATCTTTCAGCGCCTGACGACGGTCGAGGGTTTTATGCACGGTCATCGGCACACCCGCTTTTTTCACCATACGCTGGCACAGGTCGAAAATAATATCGAGCTTCTCCTGGCCCTCGGCCACGTCAACCAGCCACAATTCGCTGACCGGCAGTTCATGATAACGCTTAAGGAAGCCTTCCAGTAATTCCGGGGTGTAGCTGCTTCCGCCGCCGATGGTCACTACTTTAAGTTTCTTTTGCATAATATTCTCCCTGGAGATCCGCTTTTTAAGTATAGCGATCCCGTCCCATTTATATTGGGCAAGCCTGTTAATCGATATTCCCGGCGGTAAACCCGCCGGACGTTAATTAATAACTGTGAGGTTTTTCCGGTAGCTGTTAGGGGTAAATGAGGTCAATTTCTTAAAGGTTTTAATAAACAGACTCGGACTGCTATAACCGGATTCGTAAGCAATATCCGTCACCGAATAGTTGGTGATTTCCAGCTGTTTTCTGGCGAAATTGATCCGTATTTCATTAATAATCTGCATCGGCGTTTTCTGGTAATAACGCTGGGTGGCACGGGTCAGGTATTCCTGGGATTTTCCCGACAGCGCCACCATATTTTCCAGCGCGTTTTCACCAAAACGCAGCTTGTCATGCATCGATTCAACGGTCGTGCGCAGCCATTGCGGAATATCGTCGGATGCCTGCTGCTCTTCGCGATAATGGCGTAGCCGATTGACGACGTAAAAGGTCACCGTTTCAATAAATTCATCGAATTCATTGTCGCGGAAGTTGAGTGAGGCAATAACAGTGTCGATCCAGTTCAGGAATTCACTTTTAACGTGATAAACCTGCGATGCAACAAAGCAGAACGGCAGCAGCGGCGAGTAGTGGGTTTCGAAGAAGCGTTTACTGATGCCGACGTTGAGAATGCGCGTGGCACCAAAATCGTAAAAGCTCTGATGGTGAGAACCCATCGGGATAAAAACAAAATCCCCACGCTCCAGCAGCACCCGCTTGCCGTTGATCTCCTGGAAATAGCGGCCGGTCAGCACGATGGTGAACTCATAGTAGTCATGCTGATGCAGACCGCTGATGCTCTCCACCTTGTTGTAGATAAAGACATGAAAATTTTTACCATTAAACAGCTGTTGTTCCCGGGCGGTAGTGATTTCCATGGCGCTGACCTCCTGCTATCAGTCTGACCTACTGCATTTTCTCATGAAGTTCGATGAGTTCCGCCACCAGCTCACGCGCCAGCATGGAGGTCATCAGATGGTCCTGAGCATGTACCAGCACCAGGCTGACCTTCATTTTACCTTCACCCTGATCGCTTTCGATCAGTTTTGTTTGCACCAGGTGCGCTTCATTGAGCGCGGTGCGCGACTGGGCCATCATCTCTTTCGCGGTGTCGAAATCGCCCTGCTTGGCTTTTTTCAGCGCCGCGTACGCCAGGCTGCGCGCCTGACCGGAGTTGATGATAAGCCCCATCACCACTTCTTCAAGATCGTTCTCTGCGACCTCTTCCGCTTCTGCAACTACATTCTCTAAATCAAACATGTTTTCTCTCCTGTAGTGACGCGGGTCGCCCCGCGTCATACGACATCAGAATTTCAGTGCGAGGGCGATATCCTCTTCGCTCTCTTCTTCATCAATGGTGGTCTGGGCTTTATTGGCGATGGCAACGAATGGCATATAGAGCAGGGTTGCCACACCCAGGTTAAATATCGCCAACAGGAAGGCCGCTACGCTGCCGTTGGTGTTGAAGAAGGCGCCCAGACCGGCTGGCATGGTCCACGGTGCAATGTTAGTGACCGGCGGGATGATGCCCAGGTAGTAAGCCGTCAGGGTAATGGCCGCCAGCAGCGGCTGCACCAGGACGAACGGAATAAACATCACCGGGTTCATGATAATCGGCAGACCGAACAGGATGGGCTCGTTAATCTGGAAGATGCCTGACGGCAGGGCCAGCTTCGCCACCTGACGATGATCCGCACGACGGGAGGTGATAAATACCGCGATGATCAGGCCCAGCGTTGCCCCGGTACCGCCCAGGAAGATGTAGGAGTCCAGCATCGGTTTCGCCCATACGTGGAAGGTTTTACCGGCCGCCAGCGCTGCGTCAACGGAGCCGTACTGCTGGTAGAGCGCCACGTTTTCCAGCGCCCATGGGGTCATGATGCCGCTGTCCAGCGCAGCCAGCGCCAGAGAGCCGTGAACACCGAAGAACCAAAGCAGGGAGGTGAAAATCACGTAAGCCCAGCCTACCACGCCTCCCATGGATGCCAGCGGTGTGGAGATGGTGTCCATGATGATCTGGTGGAAGTTGGTGCCCCAGTGTGAGAGCGCCCAGGCGATAGTCCCCATGATGGAGAGAATAATGAAGCCGGGGATCAGCGCCGAGAACGAGCGCGATACCGATGCCGGAACGCTGTCCGGTAAGCGAATCACCCAGTTGCGTCGAATAATAAAGGTGAACATCTCCGCCACCACCAGACCGATCACAATGCCGGAGATGATGTTTGCCCCGCCCAGCCAGTTGGCGCCCACTGCGTAGGCTTCGCCCACGCTGTAAGGGGTGACGGTCATAAACGCAGCGACAGATAATAAACCGGCGGCCAGTGAGTCGACTTTACGCTCTTCTGCCAGCGCCATCCCGATAAAGAAAGGTGCCATCAGCGACATAATACCCAGCGTACCGTTGTACACATTGCCGCCGATGGCCTTGAAACCATTTAATGTTTCAATAGTTGAGGGATCTAAACGCACGCCTAATGAATAGAAAAATGAACCATCACCGAAGCTAAGAAAAACGTTGTTAATTAAAACGAACATGGCCCCGGCCAGTGTTAACGGCATTACTTTAATAAAACCGTTTTTAATGGCGTTGACATGCGGTTGCTTTCCTATTTTAACTGCAAAAGGAAGGAGTACCTTTTCAAGCGCAGCAATAAATCTACTCATAGAAAATACCCTTAAATGCCGCAATAATATTGCGGCGTAAATGTGTGAAATTGCTCTTTGACGGGAAAAATAAAAATTAAATTAATTAGCAGCTTTTTTAATCGCCGCTACTGCAGCTTTAAGAACACCCAAACCATCCACTTTGCCGTACAGGGCAGAGTCGATCACTTCAACCGGTTTATTCGGTAACAGACGCTGAATTTCTGGCAACATATAGGCAATTTGCGGCCCCAGCAGTACCACATCGGCACTGGTGCCTTTTTCGCCTGCCAGCGTTTCCGGGAAGGCTTCAATGATAACCGGAACTTCGTACTTCTCGGCCTGCGCGCGCATCTTTGACACCAGCAGTGACGTTGACATGCCTGCTGAGCAAAACAGATAGATATGTTTCTTTTCCATAATGACTTCCCTCTTATATAGCCACCGCGTTAGCTGCGACTTCAGCACCGTTACCGGGCGTTCTTCTCGCAGGCTGGTCTGATGGGATGAGTATACGGCAAGCGAAAAGGCTGTGGTAATCCAGGATGTTTTGGAATTGTCTCTCATTGACCTGCGGTTATGACAACCTTCACATTTCAGGCAAATAATTCGCGATAAGAAATAAGATTATAGGGGGGAAAAAGAAAAACCGGCCAGTTGGCCGGTTTGGATCTGCTCAGGCAAAAGGGTTATCAGGCTTTAGGTGCCTGCGGATCGGTGTCATATTCCGCGCAGGTCTGGTAGCCAGAGTTCATAACGTGACCTGTGTCATCTAATGCAACAAAATAGGTTTCGGTTTTACCATCCCGTTGACCCAGGATATAGGTCTGGCAAGTACCGCGAGCGTGGATCATCGTCACTTCAGAGGATGGCTTACCGGCCAGCTGCTCGACCTGAGCGCGGCTCATCCCTTTCTTAACATCTTTGACCACAGGCTCTTTAAACTGATCGGTTGTGCGGTCATAAGCGGTACAGCCCGCCAGTAAAGTCAGTACAGCCGCTGCGCCTAACATTCCTGCTACGTTCTTGTTCATATTCCGTCCTCTTGTTTATCAGCGTGTTAAGTAAGCCTGGAATAGAAAACCACATTTTTCAACCTCAAGCGTGACGGCAAAGTTTTTTCGGAAAATTCCGGCAAAACAAAAATAACCTGCTAAATCGCTCTATTTCGCTCCATTCAAATTTGTGATCCTTGTCGTTTTATCCATCACAGGTTAGCTTTAACAGTACATTCATCAGGCAAATTTGTGTAACGGAGGGGCTAGATGGCTCTGCAACAAGAGATTATCCAGGCACTGGGTGCAAAACCCACTATCAACGCGGAAGAAGAGATTCGCCGTAGCGTCGATTTTTTGAAATCCTACTTAACCCGCTTCCCGTTTCTGAAAACGCTGGTGCTGGGCATCAGCGGCGGTCAGGACTCTACGCTCGCCGGGAAGCTCGCCCAGATGGCGATCAACGAACTGCGTGCCGAAACGGGGAATAACGACCTGCAGTTTATCGCGGTGCGCCTGCCCTACGGTGTGCAGTTTGACGAGCAGGATTGTCAGGATGCCATCGCGTTCATCCAGCCCGATCGCGTGCTGACCGTCAATATTAAAGAAGCGGTGCTGGCCAGCGAAAAAGCGCTGCGCGAGGCGGGCATTGAGCTGAGCGATTTCGTCCGCGGTAACGAAAAAGCCCGCGAGCGCATGAAGGCGCAGTACAGCATCGCCGGGATGACCAGCGGCGTAGTGGTGGGGACAGACCATGCGGCAGAAGCCCTGACCGGCTTCTTCACCAAATATGGCGATGGCGGTACCGACATTAACCCGCTGTTCCGTCTTAACAAGCGCCAGGGCAAACAGCTGCTGGCCGCGCTGGGCTGTCCGGAGCATCTGTATAAAAAAGCCCCTACCGCAGATCTGGAAGACGATCGCCCTTCCCTGCCTGACGAAGCTGCGCTGGGCGTGACCTATGAAAATATTGATGATTATCTGGAAGGTAAGACGCTGGACGAAGGCACCGCCCGCATTATCGAAGGCTGGTACCTGAAGACCGAGCACAAACGTCGCCCGCCGATCACGGTGTTTGACGACTTCTGGAAAGCGTAATCTGACGGGGCGGCTTATGCCGCCTCTTTTTTAACCGCACCACTGCTGCTACACTGTATGCCTGAACAGTATCAGGAGTATGTTGTGAGCAGGCGTCAATCGGCACCGCGGCTTGAATTTGAAGCGGCAGCAATCTATGAATATCCCGAACATCTGCGCCCGTGGCTTGAGGCACTTCCCAGGCAGCCAGGCGTCTACTTCTTTCATGGCGAAAGCGATGCCATGCCGCTTTATATCGGCAAGAGCGTCAATATCCGCAGCCGGGTGCTGTCGCATCTGCGCACGCCGGACGAAGCCGCTATGCTGCGCCAGTCCCGGCGCATCACCTGGACGCAAACCGCGGGCGAGCTGGGCGCCCTGCTGCTGGAAGCGCGTTTAATCAAGGAGCAGCAGCCGCTGTTCAATAAACGATTACGTCGCAACCGCCAGCTCTGCTCGCTGCAAATCACCGAGGGTAAACCGCAGATCGTCTATGCCCGCGAGGTCGATTTTTCGCATACCCCGAACCTGTATGGCCTGTTCGCTAACCGCCGGGCGGCGCTGCAAACCTTACAGACGCTGGCCGACGAGCGACAGCTCTGTTACGGCCTGCTGGGGCTGGAGTCGTTAAGCCGCGGGCGGGCCTGTTTCCGCTCCGCCCTGAAGCGTTGTGCAGGGGCGTGCTGCGGGAAAGAGAGCGTGGAGGAGCATCAGCAGCGGCTGGTTGAAGGGTTGCAGGCGATAGGCGTCACCTGCTGGCCGTGGGACTGCGCCGTGGCGCTGAAAGAGTCGCGCCCGGAGATGACCCACTACCACATTATCCATAACTGGCTCTGGCTGGGCGCGGTCGAAAGCCTGGACGAGGCGGCGGAACTGCTGCGCACGCCCGCCGGTTTTGATCAGGATGGGTATAAAATACTCTGCAAGCCGCTGCTGGCGGGCAAGTATGAGATCATTCCGCTCAGTGGCCCGGAAGCCAGAAAATCTCGCTGAACAGCAGGGTGCCCTCGTCCTTAAGCAATCGCAGGGTATGGTCGCCTTCATGCCAGTACGCCCCCTGATCGGCGGTCAGCAGTTTATCACCCAACTGCCAGGCGCCGCTCAGCACAAACACCACGCCGCCGCGTGACGCGAATGTCGTGAAGGTGCGATCCGCCACCCGCACCTTAGCCCGGCAGCAATCCCGGCGGGTCATGATGTTAAAGTCCATCGACATCTGCCCTTCCAGCAGCTGCGCCTTGACCGGCAGTTCTCCGGCAAAGCTGAAGGGTTGATGACGCCGCAGCGTGTGATTAAACGCCTTTCCACCATCCAGCTGCACTTCTCCCCCTTCCAGCAGGGTGATCACCCGATCAACACCGGGGGAAACAGAAAAATCACCGTTGCTGGCAAGGGAGGCAATACTGGCGCGCCAGTTAAAGTCCCGGGTTGCAGGAGGGAAACAACATATTTCGCGCGTCTCTCCCGCGCCGTTGCGCCAGAGGTTAACCGGCATTTTGCGGATATCGAAGAATTCCATCACCACTCCAAATGGCGCAATACGCGCCAAAGCACCCCGCCCAGGGCGGTCGCTTTTTGTTTGTTATCGTTAGGTCGCTGCAGAACAGTATCGGCAGATGTGCGGGTGGGCCTTAGTCTGACGACAAAAAAAGTAACGTCAGAAATTTCAAACACATTCTGCAAATCGATAACAGGAGAATACCGGGATGGCGGCGGCTGGCAAGAGGCTGGAAAAGAAAAAACCGCCGGACCTGCCCACAGCAAATCTGCTTGAGTGGACAAGACTCCGGCGGTCTTGAATAGCTGAACCGATTATTCGGCTGAGGTGGTCATTTTACCTTTCGCCGCGGAACGTTCTGTCAGACGCTTCTCAAAATTGGCATTAAACTGCTTTTTCTGTTCCGGGGTAAGGATGTTGTAAATCTTGTTTTGGGTTTCCATGTGCGCCAGCATGCGGGCTTTATGCTGCTCAGCCATCTTATCAACCTGCGCTTCGGCCTTCGCTTTATCGAAGGCGTCGCTGGCGATGATGTCATGCATTGCGCGGCGCTCTTCTACCGGCGGACGCTTCATCTGGTCACGCTGGCTTTTCATGATGTCGCGGATCTGCTCTTTCTGCGCATCCGTCAGGTTCAGGTCTTTAAACATCATGTCGTGATGCATGCCCGGCTTACCTTTGTGATGCATCATTTTGCCTTCGGTCGGTGCAGCCGTGGTGGTGGTGGCGGTATCAGCGGCGAACGCCGCGCTGGTAGCGCCCAGAGCCAGGGTAGAGGCAACAAACAGTGCAGTTAATTTACGCATAATTTTGTCCTTCCTTTCAGTTATTCTTCGGCGCTATGCCGTGTTGACGAGATTAACTTTACGGGGTTTATCGTCAATTAGTCAGAGCAACGGTAAAACAGTGAAAGTGTAAAAAACAAATTATCGTCAAATATGGAGAAAATAAGGATAAAGCGTGGAGAGTTGAAACAAAAATATGCATGCAGATGATTTTAAAGAGATTGTGGAGAAGTATACCGACAAACAGATTAATAATAAAGCAAACAACCAGGAATAATCCGTAATAAAACGGCAGTCGAGTGAAATGGCTGAGAAAATAAACAACCCCACCGCGTTACGCAGATGGGGTCAGGTAATTTTCAGGCAACTTTTTCCAGCATCAGCCCGGCGCGCAAACCAAAGGCCACGGCGGGGTTCGGGAAAAGAACATACTCGGTTGGCTTTTGTACTTCATAGCGTTCTTCGCCATCCTCTGCCAACAATACCCCCTGGCGGAACGGCGTAAAGTTCAGGGTATGACTCGCCATGTGCAGCACAAAGGCCTCGCTGCGGCGGGTGATCTGTTGCACCACCCGATACTGCGCCACGGGCCCGGCATGGGACGTCGATACCTCACCACACAGCAACGCGCGCAGCGCCTGATGGGTGGTGGCAAAACGCGTTAAATCGTTATGCCCGAACGGCAGCGCTTTTCCCAGCTCCAGGGTGCAGGCCAGCGCCCCAAAGCGTTCGCAGGTGAAATGGGTGAAGGTACCGCCGGGTGCCTGATGAAAGACCAGCGCCTCCAGCCCGGCATCCGCCAGCCACTGAATAAACGCCTCATCCCAGGGCTGATTGCGCTGGGGCAGCACGCCAAAGCGCTCATGATACGAGGCGCGGATGGCGGTATGCAGATCCAGATGCCAGCGATCGGAACCCGCCTGCCGGTAAAAGGCCGCTAACAGATCCTCCAGCAGCGCCGCCCGTTCGGTCTCCTCGCAGGCCGGGAACTGCGTCCCGCGCCCGCTGAACAGGCGATTGATATCGCAGGTCAGGTAGCGCTTGCCGGCTCGCAGCGCCGGAGGATTCCCGTGGATAATCAGCAGACGGCAGCGCAGCGAGAGTTCGCCGCGAAAGAGCGTCCTGACCAGCAGGTCGACAATCTCCACCGGCGCCGTTTCGTTGCCGTGTATCCCGGCAGAGAGCACCAGGGCTCGCTCGCTGTCTGCCTCCGGGATGAGCTCCAGCACGCCGCGTGCCAGCCAGCGCCAGTGAAACGAAGCCCCTTTGCCCTCCCGTCGGGCGGGCGTTTCATTCGCCATGGTCAGCGCCAGAAAATTTTCCATAACGCCTCCTTTATTGCTGGAACGGGTAGACGGAGCCCAGTTGCAGAATGCGGGTCAGGGCATCCAGCGCTTCGCGTCCTTCCCGTAAAAGCTGCGGATCGACCAGGTCGGCCTGGGTCAACCGATCGCGATAGTAGCGATCCACCCAGTCATTAAGGGTGTTGAACAGGGTATCGTTCATCATCACCGCCGGGTTAACCGCCCGCTGCTCCTCAGGGGTGAGCACCACGCGCAGGCGCAGACAGGCCGGACCGCCGCCGTTGGCCATGCTTTCGCGCAGATCGAACACCCGCAGCTCGCTGATGGGGTTATCCTCGGCCACCAGCTGATTCAGATAGCGCCAGACGCCAGGATGGTTCTGCGACTCCTGGGGTAGCACCAGCATCATGCTGCCGTCGTCACGGCTCAGCAGCTGGCTGTTAAAGAGATAGGTTGCCACCGCATCCTGCACCGAAACGGCTTCCGTCGGCACCTCAATCGGCATAAATCCGGGCACGCGATCGCCCAGGGCGTGCAGCAGCGCTGACTGGTGAACAAACGCCTGCTCGTGGCAGAACAGCACCTGGCGGTTCGAGACCGCAATCACGTCGTTATGGAACACCCCCTGGTCGATCACCAGCGGGTTTTGCTGGGCAAACATCAGTTGGCCCGGATTGACCTGATTCAGGCGGGCAACGGCCTGGCTTGCGGCCAGAGTCTGACGGGCCGGGTAACGGGCAGGCGCGGGACCTGTTCCCTCATCACGACCATAGACAAACAGTTGCAAACCCGGCTCGCCATAATCGCCGCCAAGACGGTTATGGTTGGCCGCCCCTTCGTCGCCGAACATCGCCACTTGCGGCAGCGCTGTATGGACACTGAACCGGGACTCATCGCGAAAAATAGCCCGCAGCACCTGTTCCGTGGTACCAGCTTCACTGGCGCGGTGGAACTTGTTGTTCAGGTTCGCCACCGTCAGATGCACTTTTCCGTCGAGGGTATCTGCGGAGGGGGCCACCGTCGCGGCGTTGGCAACCCACATGGAGGAGGCCGAACTGGCGGCAGAGAGCAGCTGCGGCATTTGGGTGCCCGCTTTCTCCACCACCTGCTCGTCGCTGCCGGTAAACCCGAGCTGGCGCAGGACGGCGACGTTAGGCCGCTCCTGCGGCGGGATCACCGCCTGAGGAAAACCCGCATCCGCCAGCGCCTTCATTTTTAACAACCCCTGCTTTGCCGCCAGCCGCGGGTTGGAGATCTGAAAGCGGTGTTTTGTGGAGGCCTCATTGCCGAACGACAGCCCGGCATAGTGGTGGGTTAACCCCACCAGCCCGTCGAAGTTAACTTCACGCGCTTTCATGACGCTTCTCCCGTGTAAAATCGAGGCCCGGATTCAGCTGCTCCGGCAGGACGATGGCCGGCGTCTCCAGGCTCGCCATCGGCCAGGCGCAGTAATCCGCCGCATACCAGGCGCTGGCACGATGGTTACCGGAGGCGCCCACCCCGCCAAACGGGGCGGTACTGGCCGCGCCGGTGAGCGGTTTATTCCAGTTCACAATCCCGGCGCGCGCCTCCAGCAGCAGCTGGTCAAATTTCTCACGATCCGGGGAGATCAGCCCGCACGACAGGCCGTAGCGTGTGGCATTTGCCATCGCGATGGCCTGGTCAAAATCGTCATAGCGCCAGACGCAGAGCAGCGGACCAAAGACCTCTTCGTCCGGCACACCGCTCACGCCAGTCATCTCGACGATTGCCGGGGTTAATAAAGAGGTTCCCGCCTTCACCAGCCGTGGCTCCAGCAGCGACTGGCCGCCGCGGGCGACATGTTCCCGCCAGGCGTGATAGACATTTTTTGCCGCCTGTTCGGAAATCAGCCCGCCGATAAACGGCTGCTCGCTGGCATCCCACTCGCCCGGCAGCAGCCGCCTGCTCACCTCAACCAGACGGGCCAGGAAAGCATCCCCTTCAGCACCGCGTTTCACCAGCAGCCGGCGGGCGCAGGTGCAGCGCTGCCCGGCGGTAATAAAGGCTGACTGGATGGTCAGGTGGACCGCGGCATCGGTATCCGCCGGATCGTCAACGATCAGCGCATTGTTGCCCCCCATCTCAAGGGCGAGAATTTTCTCCGGTTGCCCGGCCAGCTGGCGGTGCAGCTGATAGCCAGTTCCGGCGCTGCCGGTAAAGAGCAGCCCGTCAATATCGCTCAGCGCACTCAGCGCCTGACCGGTTTCGCGCCCGCCCTGGACCAGGTTGAGCACCCCCGGCGGCAGCCCGGCCTGCTCCCACAGTTTGACCACCGCTTCGCCGCTCCAGGGCGTTAGCTCGCTCGGCTTGAAGATCACCGTGTTACCCGCCAGCAGGGCGGGCACGATGTGGCCATTCGGCAGATGGCCGGGGAAGTTATAGGGGCCAAACACCGCCAGCACGCCGTGCGGACGATGGCGCAGCGTAGCGGCCCCGTCCGCCATCTCGGTACGCTGCTCGCCGGTGCGGGTGTGGTACGCCTTAATTGAAATGGCGACCTTGTTGATCATGGCGGTAATTTCGGTCGCCGCCTCCCAGCGCGGTTTTCCGGTTTCGCTGGCAATAACGCGGGTCAGCTCCTGCTTATTTGCCTCCAGCAGGGTGGCAAATTTCTCCACGATCGCCTGACGAGCGCTGAACGGCAGCTTCGCCCAGCCGGGGAACGCGGCGCGCGCGGCGCGGCACGCCTGCTCAACCTGCCCGGGGCTGGCATCCGCCCCTTGCCATAATCTCTCCTGCCCCACCGGGTTATGTTTGCTGCGAAGTTCAGCTTCGCCGATTACCCAGTCACCGTTAATCCATAAGTTCATACCGTTTTCTCCTCGGGGCACAGACGCACCATGCGAATACGATCGCCAGCGCAACATTTCAGGGCATCCAGTTGCGCTGCGGTCAGCACCAGACGTTCACATTCGGGGTCCACGCGGATCAGCGTGGCGCGATAGCTGTCATATTGTTCGTTCGCCACCAGGCAGGCCGGAAACTCACCCGGCGCGGGCTGCCCCTCGGCCACCTCCACCAGACGGCTTTTGCGGATCGCCCGCACCCGGTCGATATCACACTCCAGCGTCGGGCCGCCGTCGAAGATGTCGACATAGTTACGGTAGCGGAAGCCCTCTTTTTCCAGCACCGCGCGGGCCGGCGCGGTATGCGGATGGACCTCGCCAATTACCGCCTGCGCCTCGGGGCTGAGGAAATGGGTGTAGATGGGATGTTTTGGCATCAACTCGGCGATAAAAGCTTTCTGCCCGGTGCCGCACAGGTAGTCCGCCTTGCTGAACTCCATGGAGAAGAAGCGCTCGCCCAGGCTTTTCCAGAACGGCGAGAAGCCTGTTTCGTCGATGACGCCGCGCATCTCGGCAACCACTTTTTCGTTAAAGCGATCGCGGAAGGCGGCCATAAACAGAAAGCGCGATTTGGAGAGCAGATAGCCGTTGCCCTCTTTGCGCCACTCCGGGTCGAGAAACAGCGAGCAGAGCTCGCTGCTGCCGGTGTGATCGTTACTGAGAAACAGCGTGGGCAGTGCGTTGTAGACGTTCAGCTCTTTCGAGGCATGCACCAGGGTGCCCACACGGTAGTTATACCAGGGATCGTTCAGGCCTACCGCCACCTCAATGGCGCAGATCCCCGCCACGGTGCCGGTAACGGTATCTTCCAGCACAAACACGTAGCCCTGTTCGCCTTTCGGCAGCGTCCCTTGCCAGGTCTCGATGGAGCGCTCAATGCGCGCCGAGAGCGTGTTTTCGTCAACGGGAAGCGAGGTCAGCCCGCCTCCCGTCTTACCGGCAAGCTGCATGAGGGCGGAGAGATCCCCGCGCTCAATGGGACGGATGACCATCATGATGACACCCCGGACTTCACCTGTTCGCAGGCCAGCGCAAAGCGATCTAACCCGGTCCGCACCTCTTCTTCGCTGACAACCAGCGCAGGCGCGAAGCGCACTACGTTAGCCCCGGCGATCAACACCATCACGCCCGCTTTTGCCGCTTCCTGTGAAATGAGTTTAGCTTTTCCGGCGAATTCATCCGTGAGCACGCAGCCAATCAGCAGCCCCAGACCGCGAATCTCTTTAAACAGGCCGGTTTTGCTGTTGATGGCCTGAAGACGCTCAACAAACCAGTCGTGACGCTGCTTCACGCCGTTCAGCACTTCCGGCGTGTTGATGATATCCAGCACCTGACCGGCCACCGCCGATGCCAGCGGGTTGCCGCCGTAGGTGGTGCCGTGGGTGCCGACGGTCATCACCCGGGCAAATTTATCGGTGGTGAGCATTGCCCCGACAGGGAAGCCGCCGCCCAGCGCTTTGGCGGTGGAGAGCACATCCGGCGTCACGCCGTAGTGCATATAGGCATAGAGCTCACCGGTGCGGCCGACGCCGGTCTGGACTTCATCGAAAATCAGCACCGCGTTGTGGCGATCGCACAGCTCGCGCAGCCCCTGCAGGAACGCTTTGTCGGCAGGCACAACGCCGCCTTCGCCCTGCATCGGCTCGACGATCACCGCGCAGGTGGACTCATCTATCAGCTCGCTGGCGGACTGTAGATCGTTATAGACCGCGTGGCGGATATCCGGTGGCAGCGGCGCGAAATCCTGGGAGTAAGAGGGTTGCCCGCCCGCGCTGACGGTAAACAGGGTGCGGCCGTGGAAGGCATTTTTAAAGGCGACGATACCGCTTTTATGGCTGCCAAAATTGTCGTGGGCATATTTACGTGCCAGCTTCAGCGCGGCTTCGTTGGCCTCAGCGCCTGAGTTACAGAAGAACACTTTTTCCGCGAAGGTGGCGTCGATCAGTTTTTTCGCCAGGCGCAGCGCGGGCTCGTTGGTGTAGCCATTCCCGGTATGCCAGAACTTTGCCGCCTGGTCGTTCAGCGCCTGACGCAGCGCCGGATGGGCATGTCCCAGGGCGTTAACCGCAATGCCCCCAGCAAAGTCGATATACTCTTTGCCCTGCTGATCCCACAGGCGCGAGCCCTCTCCCCGTACCGGAATAAAAGCCGCCGGGGCGTAAACCGGCATCATCCATTCATCAAAGTTTTCACGCGTAATTGACAGAGACATAGCGACCTCATCCGGCAAATAAAAGGTTGATAAAATGTTAAATATTTATGTGTTTGCCCTGTGAATGTAGATTGCAGCGTTCGTGCCAGCCAGCGATAAAAATGCATAAACGGGAGGGGGTAACGAAATATCAACAGGTTACAACATGGAGTTATTCACTGTTATTGCATAAAAAGTGAATATTTTTACAACAAGCGCAGCTTTACCGAAGGAAAAACAGAAATATTATGCATAGGCCAAATATAATTCTGGAATTGTGATCGCTCGCGAAATTTGTATAGCTTTTATGCGCCATCGGAGGGCGTAACGCGCCAGAACGGTGCAGAAATTGCACTATCGGCAGGATCTGTTGCAGTAATGGGTGGAACATACGCAGCGGCGGCAGTCAGCGGGAGGAAATTCTGCTACCATCCTTGCACTATTCACCTTGCACTGGCAGCGACTATGAAATTTGTCTCTTTTAATATCAACGGCCTGCGCGCCCGCCCTCATCAACTCCAGGCTATCGTTGAAAAACATCAGCCTGACGTCATTGGCCTGCAGGAGACAAAAGTTCACGACGATATGTTCCCCCTCGAAGAGGTGGCAAAACTGGGTTACAACGTCTTTTATCACGGCCAGAAAGGTCACTACGGCGTGGCCCTGCTGACCAAAGCGGCGCCTGTCTCGGTACGTCGCGGTTTCCCGGGGGATAACGAAGAGTCCCAGCGCCGTATCATCATGGCGGAAGTGCCCTCCCCGCTGGGTAATGTCACCGTGATCAACGGTTACTTTCCCCAGGGCGAGAGCCGCGACCATCCGCTGAAATTCCCGGCCAAAGAGAAGTTCTACCAGGATCTGCAGTCATTGCTGGAAACGGAGCTGCAAAAAGATCATCCGGTGCTGATCATGGGCGATATGAACATCAGCCCGACCGATCTGGATATCGGCATCGGCGAGGACAGCCGCAAGCGCTGGCTGCGCACCGGGAAATGTTCTTTCCTGCCGGAAGAGCGCGAGTGGATGGGGCGTCTGCTGGGCTGGGGTCTGGTGGATACCTTCCGCAACGCCAACCCGGAAACCCACGATCGCTTCTCGTGGTTTGACTACCGCTCTAAAGGTTTTGATGATAACCGCGGCCTGCGCATTGACCTGCTGCTGGCAAGCAGCCCGCTGGCGGAGCGCTGCATCGAAACCGGGATCGACTATGAGATCCGCAGCATGGAAAAACCGTCCGACCACGCCCCAGTCTGGGCGACCTTCGACGTGAAATAAATGGCTGTACGTCCCGGTAAAGTTCTGCTTATTTGCGCCCTTCTGGGCGCTTTTACCCTTCTTTTTAGGCTACTGCCGCCCGGCACGCTGACGCTGGAAAACCTTCAGGCGCAGCATCAGGCCCTGCAGCTATACTGCCAGCAGGCGCCGCTGAAAAGCGCCATACTCTTTTTCCTTCTCTATGTGCTGGTCACTACCCTGTCGCTGCCAGGCGCCGCGGTGTTAACCCTGCTCGGCGGGGCGCTGTTTGGCCTGTGGCCGGGGATTGTGCTGGTGTCGTTCGCCTCGACGCTGGGGGCCACGCTGGCGATGCTGAGCAGCCGCTACCTGCTGCGGGACTGGGTGCAGCGCCGTTTTGCCGGGCCAATGCGCACGGTTAACGAAGGTGTCTCGCGGGACGGGGCGTTCTATCTCTTTGCCTTGCGCCTGATGCCGCTGTTCCCGTTCTTTGTGGTCAACCTGCTGTCGGGGATCGCCCCGATCGGATTGTGGCGCTACTGGTGGGTCAGTCAGCTCGGCATGCTGCCAGGGGCAATCGTCTATCTTAATGCCGGACACCAGCTGGGGCAGATCGCCGCGCTGCGTGATATCCTTTCACCCGGCGTGGTCATTGCCTTTACGCTACTGGGGCTGCTGCCGCTTATCACCCGCTGGCTGTTCGCCCGCTTTTCCCGCACTTCTTCATAACAGAGAGGCACTATGCGCCGTGTGCGTTTTTGCATGTTGTTAACGGGCCTGCTGATGGCAGGACACGCGCTGGCCGATGAGGGCTGGCAGAAAATCAAAGAGGAGGCCCAGGGCCAGACCGTCTGGTTTAACGCCTGGGGCGGCGATGAGGCGGTGAACCGCTACCTGGACTGGGTGAGCGGGGAGATGAAAAGCCACTACGCCATAAACCTGAAGATTGTCCGTCTGGCGGATGCCGCCGACGCGGTGAAGCGCATCCAGACCGAGGCCAGCGCCGGGCGCAAAACCAACGGTTCGGTGGATCTACTGTGGGTCAACGGCGAGAACTTCCGCACCCTCAAAACCGCCGGGCTGTTGCAGACCGGCTGGGCGCAAATGCTGCCTGACTGGCGCTATGTGGATACCGCGAAACCGGTGACGGAGGATTTTGCCATCCCGACCGAGGGAGCCGAGTCTCCGTGGGGCAGCGCCCAGCTGACCTTTATCGCCAGCCGCAAGAGCCTGCCGCAGCCGCTGGCTGACCCGCAGGCGCTGCTGGCGTACGCCACGCAACATCCCGGCACCATCACCTATCCGCGCCCGCCCGACTTTACCGGCACCGCGTTTCTGGAACAGCTTCTGCTGACGCAAACCCCCCAGCCGGAGGCGCTGAAACAGCCGCCGGACAGCGCCACCTTTGCCCGGGTGACCGCGCCGCTCTGGACTTATCTCGATAAACTACATCCGTACCTGTGGCGCGAGGGTAAAGACTTCCCGCCTTCGCCGGCGCGGATGGATGCCCTGCTGGCCAGCGGCAATTTAAACCTGTCGATCACCTTTAACCCGGCCCACGCCCGGCAGAAAGTGGCCAGCAAAGCGCTGCCCGCAGACAGCTACAGCTTTGGTTTTCAACAGGGGATGATCGGCAACGTACATTTTGTGGCGATCCCGGCCAACGCCTCCGCCAGCGCGGGGGCGAAAGTCGTCGCGAATTTCCTGCTCTCGCCGCAGGCACAGATCCGCAAGGCGGACCCGGCTAACTGGGGCGATCCCACTGTGCTGGATCCTCAAAAACTCCCGGCGG
This sequence comes from Leclercia sp. GHBNCSD, assembly GCF_055805075.1. Taxonomy (NCBI): domain Bacteria; kingdom Pseudomonadati; phylum Pseudomonadota; class Gammaproteobacteria; order Enterobacterales; family Enterobacteriaceae; genus Leclercia; species Leclercia sp. GHBNCSD. Next base: position 436,340 of record NZ_JBQVYO010000002.1, read on the forward strand.
CAGCGGCGGATAAATTGCGCCAGTTTATGCCGGCTGAGCTTCCGCCAACGCTCGCTGAACCACATGCCGCCTGGGTGAATGCGCTGGAGCAGGAATGGCTGCGTCGTTACGGCACCCACTAAGCGGGCTTGCCTGGCTGCTGATGGCGGCGGTGTACCTGCCGCTGCTGCCCGCCTTCGGCCTGCTGCTGCCCCCGATCTTCTCCCTTGATAACTGGCGGGCGCTGGCCGCCGATCCGCAGATCCCGCAGGCGCTGGCCGCCACGCTGGTTTCCACTCTGATTGCCGCCGCCGGGGCGCTAATGCTGGCCCTGGCGGTGGTGGCCGCGCTGTGGCCCGGCAGCCGCTGGCGACGCCTGTGCAACCATCTGCCGTGGCTGCTGGCGATCCCCCACGTGGCGTTTGCCGTCAGCGTGCTGCTGATATTTGCCGAAGGGGGAGAACTCTACCGCCTCTGTTCTCTCTGTTCACCGATAGTGGATCGCTACGGGATCGGGCTGGGGCTGACCCTCGCCGTCAAGGAGAGCGCCTTTGTGGTCTGGGCGATTTACGCCTCGCTGCCGGAAAAAGAGCTGGCGCAAAAGGTGACGATCCTGCGATCGCTGGGTTACGGACGCTGGCAGGCGCTGCGCTGGCTGATCCTGCCCGCCATTGCGCCTGCTCTGGGGGCTGTGATGCTGGCGGTGATCGCCTGGTCGCTGTCGGTGGTGGATGTGGCCCTGATCCTCGGGCCGGGTAATCCCCCCACCCTGGCGGTGCTGGCGTGGCAGTGGCTGACGCAGGGGGACAACGTCCAGCAGGCCAAGGGGATGCTGGTGTGCGTGATCCTGCTTCTGCTGCTGGAGCTGATTGCCATCGCGATATTTATCAGCTGGCGGCGCTGGCGAACCACCATTCCGGCCATCTCCGGGGAGCGCCCGATGCCGCGTCCGCTGCTAACAGGGCGAGCCTGCGGCCTGCTGCTCCCCCTGGCCGGGATCGCCAGCATCGCGGTGCTGGTTCTGGTGGCGGGCAATGCCAGCGTTTCGCGGGAGACGGCCGGGGTGAGTCTGACGCTGGGGCTGCTCTCAGCGGGGATAGCGCTGGGGATGATCCTGCTCTGGCTCGAATGGGGCCCGCAGCGCGGGGGATTCTGGGTCTGGTTGCCGCTGGCCCTTCCCGCCCTGCCGCTGGTGGCCGGGCAGTACCGGCTGGCGCTGCTGTTGCAGCTGGACGGGCAGTTTGTCGCCGTGCTGTGGGGACATTTACTGTGGGTGCTGCCGTGGATGCTGCTGGTGATGCAACCGGCGTGGCGCAGGCTCGATCCGCGCCTGATCCTGACAGCCCGCACCCTCGGCTGGGGATCGCTTAAAATTTTCTGGCTGATCAAATGCCCGCAGATGATCCGCCCGGCACTGACGGCGTTTGCCGTCGGCTTTTCCGTCAGCGTGGCGCAGTATCTGCCCACCCTGTGGCTGGGTAGCGGACGGTTTGCCACCCTCACCACCGACGCGGTGGCGCTCAGCAGCGGCGGCAGTAGCGCGGTGCTGGCAGCCCAGGCGCTCTGGCAACTGCTGCTGCCGATGCTGATTTTCGCCGCCTGCATTTTGCTTTCCCGGCTGGTTGGCCGTTTTCGACAGGGGTTACGTTAATGCTTGTGGTCAAGGATGTTTCGCTCTCTCTGCGTCAGACGGCGCTGCTGCACAACATCAGTTTTTCGGTGGTGCCCGGCGAAATCCTCACCCTGATGGGCCCTTCCGGCAGCGGCAAATCGTCTCTGTTTGCCTGGATGGTAGGTGCCCTGCCCGCTGATTTTCGCGCCGAAGGGGAGCTGTGGATCAACGCCCGGCGCTGCGACACGCTGCCCACCGAACAGCGCGGCCTGGGTCTGCTGTTTCAGGATGCACTGCTTTTTGATCATTTCAGCGTTGGGCAGAATTTGCTGCTGGCGCTTCCGGCGTCCATCAAAGGAGAGCAGCGTAAACAGCAGGTAATCGCGGCGCTGGATGCCGCCGATTTGCCCGGTTTCTTTCAGCGCGATCCCGCCACGCTGTCCGGCGGACAGCGCGCCCGGGTCAGCCTGCTGCGCGCGCTGCTGGCCCGGCCCCAGGCGCTGCTGCTTGATGAACCCTTTAGCCGACTGGATAAAACGCTGCGCGACCAGTTTCGCCGCTGGGTATTTGCCGAAGTGCGCGCCCGGCGCATTCCCGTCGTTCAGGTGACCCACGATGAAGAGGATATTCCTGCTGCGGGTCGGGTGCTGGCGATGGAGAAGTGGCAATGAATCCCATGGCAACCTGCGCAAACGCAACGTTTTTTGTCGGGAGGATTGCCACAATCACCGCTCTTTTTTCTTACGACGGGCATTTCGATGAAACGTGTTTCTCAACTGACCGCGCTGACCGCCGCGTTAGGTCTCGCCTCTTTCTTCTCTTTTGCCGCTGATATGGCGCCTTCCCTCACGCTCAAAGAGCTTCAGCAGCAGAAAGGTGCGGTGATCGATACCCGCATCAGCGCCTTTTACAACGGCTGGCCCCAGACGCTGAACGGCCCATCCGGACATGAGCCTTCGGCTCTTAACCTCTCTGCCAGCTGGCTGGGTGCCATGTCTGAGGCGCAGCTGAAAGCCTGGGCCATGCGGCATCAACTGACGCTGACCACCCCCATCGCATTATATGGCAGCGAGAGCGATAACCAGGCCGTGAAGGCGCGGCTGACTGATGCAGGCTTCAGCCACATCACCCTGCTCGGTGATGCCCTGCAAACCTCGTCTCGCCTGCAGCGTCTCGCCCATTTCGAACAGCTGGTCTATCCCCAGTGGCTGCATCAGCTCCAGCAGGGAAAAACGGTCCCTGCCGCCCCTGCCGGCGAGTGGAAAGTGATTGAGGCCGCCTGGGGCGCGCCGAAATTTTACCTGTTGAGCCACATTCCCGGCGCGGACTATATCGACACCAACGAAGTGGAAAGCGAGCCGCTGTGGAACAAGGTCTCTGATGCCGATCTGAAGGCGATGCTGGCGAAACACGGCATCCGCCATGACACCACGGTGATCCTCTACGGACGCGATGTCTACGCCGCCGCGCGCGTGGCGCAGATCATGCTGTATGCCGGCGTGAAAGATGTACGCCTGCTGGACGGCGGCTGGAAAGCGTGGGATGACGCGAAGCTGCCGGTCGAGCGCGGCACGCCCGACAAGGTCAAACCCGCCGCCGACTTTGGCGCGCCGATCCCCGGTCAGCCGCAGCTGATGCTGAGCACCGAACAGGCCCGCGGCCTGCTGCATCGTCAGGACGCTTCGCTGGTGAGCGTTCGCTCGTGGCCGGAGTTTACCGGTGTCACCAGCGGCTACAGCTACATTAAACCTAAAGGGGAGATCCAGGGTGCCCGCTGGGGCCACGCCGGAAGCGACTCGACCCATATGGAGGATTTCCATAACCCGGACGGCACCATGCGCAGTGCGGATGATATCGCCAGGATGTGGAAGCAGTGGAACATTCTGCCAGATCAGCAGGTGGCCTTCTACTGCGGCACCGGCTGGCGGGCATCAGAAACCTTTATGTATGCCCGGGCGATGGGCTGGAAACATATCGGCGTCTATGACGGCGGCTGGTATGAGTGGAGCAGCAACCCGCAGAACCCGGTAGTGGCTGGGGAACGCGGGTCAGACAGCTCGCGGTGATCACGGCTGGCGCTGAACCTCCTTCAGCGTCAGATACCCGCTCCAGATGCGCGTTGTGGTGGTGAGCCAGCACAACGCGCCAAACACCCACGCCAGCCACCCGAAATGCGCCGGGAACAGGCAAAAGAGCACGAACAGCAGCAGCGTTTCCGTCCCCTCCGTCAGGCCACCCAGATAGTAAAACGACTTGTGGGCATAGCCTGGATTGTCTATCTCATGCTTCGCGGCCAGGGTAGCAAACGCCAGAAAACTGCTCCCAGTGCCGATAAAGGCAAACAGCAGCCAGGCGGCAGGCAGCGAATTGTTAACCGGATCCGCCAGGGCAAAGCCAAAGGGCACCAGGGCATAGAAGAGGAAATCGAGGGAGATATCGAGAAAGCCTCCGGCATCGCTCAGCCCGCGCCGCCGGGCCAGCGCGCCGTCCAGCCCATCGAGCAAGCGGTTCAGCGCAATGGCCACCAGCGCCGCCAGGTACCAGCCCAGCGCCAGAAACGGCAGCGCCAGTACCCCGATGGCAAAGCCCATCAGCGTAATACCGTCCGGGGTGATGCCCGGTTTATCCAGGGTTGCGACCAGCCGGTTGAGCAGCGGCTTGATGCGCGGATGAAGGTGGCGGTCAAGCATCCTGTTTTTCTCCTCTTATCGCGCACAACCCCTGGGAGGGGATATCCAGCGCCGCGTTAAAGCGGGCGGATAAATTCTGAAAACCAATCAGCGCCGTCATCTCGGTAATCGCCTCGTCATTGAAGTACTGGCGCAGCGCCGCTTTGGTGGCCTCATCCACCACCGGCGGCGTGGCGGTAACGGCTTCCGCATAGGCCAGCGCGGCGCGCTCCTTATCGCTGAACAGGCTGCTGTCGCGCCATGTCGCGACGGCCTGCACCTTATCCAGCCCGCCGCTGCGTTCCGCCAGGCGCAGCGCGTTGGCATCGATGCAAAAGGCGCAGTGGCAGATCTGCGAGACGCGGGTCATCAGCAGCGAACGCAGTACCGGCTCAAGGGGCGATTTTTTGCGTTCCAGAAAGCCTACAAACAGCGCCACCAGCCAGAACAGCCGGGGCATTCTTCCCCACCAGCGCAGCGGATTAAGCACTGCGCCATAATGTTTTTTCTGCATTGCCGCGACAGGCGTTAGAATGGTGGGAATGGATTCGATGGGTTTAACCCAGACGGGTGGTCTCTCGTTCACAGGATGCTCCTGGCGTGTTAAGTGCGCAGATCCTAACTCTTTTTCTTTTATTCATTATTGACGACCATGCTAAAAACACTCGATGTTGTCTGCGCTATTCTCGAACGGGATGGCAAAATTTTACTGGCGCAACGCCCGCTGCATGCGGATCAGCCCGGTCTGTGGGAGTTTGCCGGGGGAAAAGTGGAGGCGGGGGAAACCCAGCCCGCGGCATTAGTGCGTGAACTGCGCGAGGAGTTGGGCATTGAGGCCTGCCCCGCAGAGTATATCGCCAGCCATCAACGGGAAGTGTCCCAGCGACTGATTAACCTACACGCCTGGCACGTCGCGGAATTCACCGGCACGCCGGAAGCGCGCTATCACAGCCAGCTGGTATGGTGTTCACCGTACGAGGCGCTGGATTACGACCTCGCCCCGGCAGATATCCCTTTGTTACAGGCGTTTATTCTCTTACGCGACGCCACACCAGCGGATTCGTACTCAGGGCGTTAGGATCGCGCTGGCACTGCAACAATACCCCCTCGGCTTTTACCACCGCCCCTTCTGAATAGTTCTGATCCTGATAGATACAGCACTGGTTACACGGCGGTGGACGCTGACCGCTGGAGCTGAAGATCTCCGGCGGGATATTCACATCCACCCCGGTTCCAAACCGCTGATCGGCCTGACTGCCAGCCGCGAAAACCCCAAGCAAAACAGCCATCACAATACGCTTCATCGACGCTTCTTCCTGTTATGTCCTGATATTCACTATAACGGTAAAAACAGCGCGAAGCTTTAATCCCCCCTCGGTCATCGTTTTTTATTATGACCCGGCGCGTTTAATGAATTTAACTTGAGGACGAAATTTAGCTTGCGTCACAAAGCCTGTCGGGTGGTATAGTCGAAAAACACAACATCACGAAGATATTTGTTACAAATTAAATAATCCCAATATATTAGAGGAACTTATAGTTATGGACCAGGCTTGCTCCCTTGACTCCTTTCTGAATCGTGTTCAGCAGCGTGACCCGCATCAGAGCGAATTTGCTCAGGCCGTCCGCGAAGTGATGACCACTCTCTGGCCATTTCTGGAACAAAATCCCCGCTATCGTCAGATGTCCCTGCTTGAGCGCCTGGTTGAACCTGAACGCGTGATCCAGTTCCGCGTGGTCTGGGTTGATGACCGCAACCAGGTACAGGTTAACCGTGCCTGGCGCGTACAGTTCAACTCGGCGATCGGCCCGTTCAAGGGGGGCATGCGTTTCCATCCGTCGGTAAACCTGTCGATTCTGAAGTTCCTCGGCTTTGAACAGACCTTTAAAAATGCCCTGACCACCCTGCCGATGGGCGGCGGCAAAGGCGGCAGCGATTTTGATCCGAAAGGCAAAAGCGAAGGTGAAGTGATGCGTTTCTGCCAGGCGCTGATGACGGAACTCTATCGTCACCTGGGCGCCGACACCGACGTACCGGCTGGCGATATCGGGGTTGGCGGACGCGAAGTGGGCTTTATGGCCGGGATGATGAAAAAACTCTCCAACAACAGCGCCTGCGTCTTTACCGGTAAAGGCCTCTCCTTCGGCGGCAGCCTGATCCGCCCGGAAGCCACCGGTTACGGTCTGGTCTATTTCACTGAAGCGATGCTGAAGCGTCATGGGATGAGCTTTGAGGGCATGCGTGTCGCCGTATCCGGCTCCGGCAACGTGGCTCAGTACGCTATCGAAAAAGCGATGCAGTTCGGCGCACGCGTCATCACCGCCTCCGACTCCAGCGGCACCGTGGTGGATGAAGCGGGCTTTACAACCGAAAAACTGGCGCGCCTGTGCGAAATCAAAGCCAGCCGCGACGGTCGCGTGGCCGACTATGCCCGTGAATTCGGTCTGACCTACCTTGAAGGCAAACAGCCGTGGTCAGTGCCGGTGGATATCGCCCTGCCTTGCGCCACCCAGAACGAACTGGATGTCGAGGCGGCGCGCCAGCTTATCGCCAACGGCGTGAAAGCGGTAGCTGAAGGGGCCAACATGCCCACCACCATTGAAGCCACCGACCTGTTCCTCGAAGCGAACGTGCTGTTTGCCCCGGGTAAAGCGGCTAACGCGGGCGGCGTGGCGACCTCTGGCCTCGAGATGGCGCAAAACGCCGCTCGCATGGGCTGGAAGGCGGAGAAAGTGGATGCGCGTCTGCACCATATCATGCTGGATATTCACCACGCCTGCGTCGAGTACGGTGGGGAAGAGAAGCAGACCAACTACGTTCGCGGCGCGAACATCGCCGGGTTTGTGAAGGTCGCCGATGCGATGATGGGTCAGGGTGTGATCTGATTCTGTGGCTGTGCCGGGTGGCGGCTACGCCTTACCCGGCCTACAAAAGTACGAACCGTAGGCCGGGTAAGCGCAGCGCCACCCGGCAATTTTTTACGCCGCACTCTTCTTCTTAAACTTTTTCTTCTTGTCGCCGCCCGGTGCCACCATGCCGCGAAAATCCCTCACCGACGTGTTTCGCGCCTGGTTGATCAGATCGAACAGCGTACCCACCAGCGGCTGCATAAAGTCCTGATAGCGACACTGCTTTTCGCTGATCTGAGTCAGCACCGACTCCCAGTGGGCGGTCATGTCTGGCCTCGCGGCCATCTCCGGCAGGGAGTGGATCAGCGCCCTTCCGGCATCCGTCGAGTGGATATAACGCCCTTTCTTGTGCAGAAAACCGCGTTTGAACAGCAGCTCAATGATCCCGGCGCGGGTCGCTTCGGTTCCCAGGCCGTCAGTGGCGCGGAGGATCTTCTTCAGATCTTTATCCTGCACAAAGCGGGCGATACCGGTCATCGCGGAGAGCAGCGTGGCGTCGGTAAAGTGCCGCGGCGGCTGGGTCTGTCGCTCCACCACTTCGCCCCTCTCGCACAATAACTCGTCATTTTTTGCCACCACCGGCAACGGCGTACCGTCGTTCTCCTCGTCCCGCTCTTTATTGCCCAGCAGCGTACGCCACCCTGCTTCCGCCAGAAAACGCGCCTTGGCAATAAACTTGCCTTTGGCGATCTCCAGCTCAATGACGCACTTGCGGAACACCGCATCGGGGCAGAACTGCATCAGATACTGGCGGGCCACGAGGGTATAAATCTTCGATTCGTTATCCGTCAGGTTGACGGAACTGCTGCGCGCGGTGGGAATGATGGCGTGGTGGGCATCCACCTTTTTATCGTCCCAGCAGCGGTTGCGGGTATCCGGGTTGACCACCGGCTGTGGCACGAGATCGGGGGCGTGTACGGCAATGGCGTTCAGCACCGCGTGGCGCCCGGCGAAATGCTCTTCCGGCAGGTAGCGGCTGTCGGAACGCGGGTAGGTAATGAGTTTGTGCGTCTCGTACAGCTTCTGGCAGATATCGAGTACGTTTTGCGCGCTCAGGCCGTAGCGTTTTGCCGCCTCGATCTGCAAAGCAGAGAGGGAGAACGGCAGCGGCGCGGGTTCTGATTCCCGTTTATCGTTATAGCTGGTGACGACGGCGGGCTGGCCCTGGATGCGGGTCACCACGTGATCGGCCAGCGGACGATGCAGCAGACGTCCCTCTTCATCCTGGTAGGGTTCACAGGCCTCACTCGGCTGCCAGACTGCGGTAAAGCGTTCGTCCTTCGGGGTGACGATATGGGCTTTCACCTCGAAGAAGTCTTTGGCGACAAAGTTCTCGATCTCTTCGTCGCGACGCACCACCAGCCCCAGCACCGGCGTCTGCACCCGGCCAACGGAGAGCACCCCCTGGTAACCCGCGTTGCGCCCGAGGATGGTATAGGCGCGGGTCATGTTGATGCCGTAGAGCCAGTCGGCGCGGGCGCGGGCCAGCGCCGACACGCACAGCGGAACAAACTCGCTGTTGGCGCGCAGACGGGTGATGGCCCGCTCTACCGCCTGCGGGTTGAGGTCGTTAATCAGACAGCGCTGCACCTGCTGGCGTTTTTCCGGCGCCAGACTCAGGTAATCCAGCACCTCGTCCACCAGCAGCTGCCCTTCCCTGTCCGGGTCACCGGCGTGGATCACCTCGGATGCCTCGTTCAGCAACCGCTTAATGACGTTGAGCTGTTTGGTGACCGACGGGCGCGGCTGCAGCTGCCACTTCTCCGGCACGATGGGCAGATCGTTAAGATTCCAGCGCGCATAGCGGCTGTCGTAGGCGTCCGGCTGGGCCTGCTCCAGCAGGTGGCCGATACACCAGGTGACCACCTGGCCGTTTCCGCACTCAATGTAGCCGTCACCCTTGCGATGCGGTTTGGGTAAAACGTCCGCAATCGCCCGGGCAAGGCTGGGTTTTTCGGCAATAAATAACCGCATTGAATTAACGGATCTCAATCATCGGACGGCCACCGCGGGCGGTCACCAGCTCGCCAATGGCGGTCAGGGTAATACCGAACTCGGCGGCGGTCGCGCGCACTGCCTCTTCGGCGTCCGGCGTCACGGCCAGCAGCAGGCCGCCGGAGGTCTGCGGGTCGCACAGCAGATCGCGCCACTCGGCAGGCATCTCGCCCATCAGATGGCCGTAGCTGGCGAAGTTACGCTGCGTGCCGCCCGGGACCGCGCCTTGCGCAATGTAGGCTTCCACGCCCGGCAGCTTCGGCACGTCCTGATACCAGACCTGCGCCTGAACGCCTGCGCCCTGGCACACTTCGCTCAGGTGGCCCAGCAGGCCAAAACCGGTGACGTCGGTCATCGCCTTCACCCCCTCGATGTCGGCAAAGGCAGCACCGGCAAGGTTCATCTGGCACATCACCTCTGTTGCCAGCCCTTTGTGCTCAGGCAACAGCAGCGATTTTTTCTCGGCGGTGGTGAGCACGCCAATGCCCAGCGGCTTGGTGAGGAACAGCTTGCAGCCCGCTTCCGCGGTGCTGTTGCGCTTGACGCGCTCCGTTGGCACCACGCCGGTCACCGCCAGGCCAAAAATCGGCTCCGGGGCATCAATGGAGTGGCCACCCGCCAGGGCGATCCCCGCCTGCTGGCAGGCGAAACGCCCGCCCTCGATTACCTCGCGGGCGATCTCCGGGGCCAGGGTGTTAATCGGCCAGCCAAGGATCGCAATCGCCATGATCGGCTTGCCGCCCATTGCAAAAATGTCGCTGATGGCGTTCGTGGCCGCAATGCGCCCGAAATCGTAGGGATTGTCTACGATCGGCATAAAGAAATCGGTGGTGCTGATAATGCTGGTGCCGTTACCCAGATCGTAGACGGCAGCATCATCGCGGGTTTCATTGCCAACAAGCAGGTTCGGGTCGATAAACTTCGCCTGCTCGCTGTGCAGAATGGTTTCCAGCACTTTGGGGGAAATTTTACAACCGCAACCGGCTCCATGGCTGTATTGCGTTAAACGAATAGCTTGCTCGCTCATGACAATCTCCTTTCATTACAATTGCACTATGTTAGCGCTCATTCCATTAAGTGATAAGTATGACTGTCTGAATTCTGCTGCACTTGCTCAGGATCCAGACAGTTTTATGCCATTAATCAGAAACGGGTGACAAAAGGCGCGGTGTCAGGCACGGAAACGGTGGTGGAGGCTTTAAGCTGCGGGGTGCCCAGATAGAGGAAACCGACGATTTTATCATCTGCGCCGCAGTCGAGGCCTTCCCGCACGACCGGGCTGTCGGTCAGTGCGCCGCTACGCCAGATACCGTTATAGCCCTGGGCGACTGCCGCCATCTGCATCGCCATGACCGCGCAGCCCGCGGACATCTCCTGCTCCCACACCGGCACTTTGTGCTGCGGCTGGCATTTAGCGACCACGGCGATGATCATCGGGGCGCGGAACGGTGCGTTACGGGCTTTCTCAATCGCTTTTTCATCCTGCCCGGCGGCAACAGCGCCCTTCTCCAGCAGGGTGCTGAAGCGCTCGCGCCCTTCCCCTTCGATGATAAAGAAGTGCCACGGCTGCAAGGTACCGTGATCCGGGGCGCGCATTCCGGCGCGAAGAATATTCTCCAGCTGTTCGCCTGCTGGCGCGGGCTCCGCCAGACGCGCTGCGCTACGACGGTTAACAAGCAGTTCGAGTGCATCCATTGGGTTAACTCCTGTCTTGAAATTTACTCAAAATTAACACGACGGCAGATTTTGTTACAGCGTAGCAGGCGATTCCTGCTGACAAGTGACGGTCGGGTCATTACGATAGCCCGACAACGCCGTCCAGTAGCGACGGAATAGGTAATTATCTGGACAGGGAGAATACATGCGAACCCTCTGGCGACTGTTTGCCGGCTTTTTTAAATGGACGTGGCGACTGCTCAATTTCGTCCGCAACCTGGTGATGAACCTCTTTTTCATCCTGTTTGTGATAGTTTGCGTCGGTGTCTGGATGCACCTCAGCGCCTCCAGCCAGAGTCAGAGCGCCGGGCGTGGCGCGCTGCTGCTGGATATCGCTGGCGTGGTGGTGGATAAACCGTCCACCAGCAATCGCCTTGGCGTGCTGGGCCGCCAGCTGTTTGGTGCCAGCGGTGACCGTCTGCAGGAAAACTCACTGTTCGATATCGTCGACGCCATTCGTCAGGCGAAGGACGATCGCAACATTACCGGCATCGTGCTGGATCTGAAAAATTTTGCCGGGGCAGATCAGCCTTCGATGCAGTATATCGGTAAAGCGCTGCGGGAATTCCGCGACAGCGGCAAACCGGTGATTGCGGTAGGCGATAACTACAGCCAGGGGCAGTACTATCTGGCGAGCTTTGCCAATAAAGTGTGGCTCTCGCCGCAGGGCACCGTCGATCTGCACGGTTTTGCCACCAACGGCCTCTATTACAAATCGCTTCTCGATAAGCTGAAGGTCACCACCCACGTCTTCCGCGTCGGGACCTATAAATCTGCCGTTGAGCCATTTATCCGCGACGATATGTCCCCTGCCGCCCGTGAAGCGGACAGCCGCTGGATTGGCGAACTGTGGCAGAACTACCTCAGCACCGTGGCCGCTAACCGCCAGATCACCACCGGGCAGGTCTTCCCGGGCGCGCAGGGCGTGCTGGATGGGCTGCGTAAGGTTGATGGCGATACCGCGAAATATGCGCTGGATAACAAGCTGGTGGATGCCCTGGGCTCAAGCGCCGAAATTGAAAAGTCCCTGACCAAACAGTTCGGCTGGAGCAAAGAGGAGAAGAACTACAGCGCCATCAGCTTCTATGATTATCAGGCGAAAAAACGAGCCGATACCGGGGACAGCATCGCTGTGGTCTTCGCGAACGGCGCGATCATGGATGGCGAAGAGACGCCGGGCAACGTTGGGGGCGATACCACTGCCGCGCAGATCCGCGACGCGCGCCTCGACCCGAAAGTGAAAGCGATTGTGTTGCGGGTTAACAGCCCGGGCGGCAGCGTCAGCGCATCGGAAGTGATCCGCGCTGAGCTGGCAGCCGCGCGCGCCGCCGGGAAACCGGTAGTGGTCTCCATGGGCGGTATGGCAGCATCCGGTGGCTACTGGATCTCCACCCCGGCGAACTACATCGTGGCGAACCCGAGCACCCTTACCGGCTCCATCGGCATCTTCGGGGTGATTAACACCGTTGAAAACAGCCTCGACTATCTGGGGGTGCATACCGATGGCGTCGCCACGTCGCCGCTGGCCGACATTGCCGTAACCAAAGCGTTACCGCCGGAAGTGTCGCAGATGATGCAGCTTAGCATTGAGAATGGCTATAAGCGCTTTATCACCCTGGTGGCCGACTCCCGTAAGCGGACCCCGGAGCAGATCGACCAGATTGCCCAGGGTCACGTCTGGACAGGTCAGGATGCGAAGAGCAACGGTCTGGTGGATAACCTGGGCGACTTCGATGATGCCGTCGCCAAAGCCGCTGAACTGGCGAAGCTGAAGCAGTGGCACGTCGATTTCTATCAGGATGAGCCGACCTTCATGGATCTCGTGATGGACAGCGTCTCCGGCTCGGTAAAAGCCATGCTGCCAGACGCGCTGCAGGCTTACCTGCCCGCTCCGGTCGCCACGGCGGCGAAAGCGGTCAAAGCCGAGGGCGACAAGCTGGCCGCCTTCAACGATCCGCAAAACCGCTACGCGTTCTGCCTCACCTGCGCTAACGTACGGTAATTCCCATCCCCTCTTCCGCGAAGAGGGGATTTTTCTTTGAAGCAAACGAACCTTACATCATGCAAAAGAAATCAATTTATGTGGCCTATACCGGCGGTACCATCGGTATGCAGCGTTCGGAAAATGGCTACATCCCGGTATCTGGCCATCTGCAGCGCCAGCTGGCATTAATGCCTGAATTCCATCGCCCGGAGATGCCGGACTTCACCATTCACGAATATGATCCGCTGATGGACTCATCCGACATGACCCCGGAAGACTGGCAGCACATCGCCGACGACATTAAAGCGCATTACGACGACTACGACGGCTTTGTGATCCTGCACGGCACCGACACCATGGCGTTTACCGCCTCGGCGCTCTCCTTCATGCTGGAAAACCTCAGCAAGCCGGTGATCGTCACCGGATCGCAGATCCCGCTGGCGGAGTTGCGTTCCGACGGGCAGATCAACCTGCTTAATTCCCTCTACGTGGCGGCCAATTTCCCGATCAACGAAGTGAGCCTGTTCTTCAATAACCGGCTCTACCGCGGAAACCGCACCACCAAGGCCCACGCCGACGGCTTTGATGCTTTTGCCTCACCGAACCTCACGCCACTGCTGGAAGCGGGTATTCATATTCGCCGCCTCGGTACGCCTCCGGCGCCGCACACCTCCGGCGAGCTGGTGGTCCATCCGATCACCCCGCAGCCCATTGGCGTGGTGACGATCTACCCCGGTATCTCCGCCGAGGTGGTGCGTAACTTCCTCCGTCAGCCGGTGAAAGCGCTGATCCTGCGCTCCTACGGCGTGGGTAACGCCCCGCAGAACGGCGAGTTCCTGAAAGAACTTCAGGAGGCGAGCAGCCGTGGGATTGTGGTGGTGAACCTGACCCAGTGTATGTCCGGTAAAGTAAATATGGGCGGCTACGCCACCGGTAACGCCCTGGCGCAAGCGGGGGTAGTGAGCGGATTCGATATGACGGTCGAGGCCACGCTGACTAAACTTCACTACTTACTCAGTCAGGATCTGGATGTGCAGGCGATCCGCACCGCGATGATGCAAAACCTGCGTGGCGAACTGACGCCAGACGAATAAGGAGTTCCTATGAAGCAACGAGCCCTGTTACTGGTCGATTTACAGAATGATTTTTGCGCGGGCGGCGCGCTGGCGGTGGCCGAAGGCGACAGTACGGTAGACGTCGCCAACGAATTGATTGCGTGGTGTAAGGCGCGCGGTGAAGCGGTGGTTGCCAGCCAGGACTGGCACCCGGCGGATCACGGCAGTTTTGCCAGCCAGCATGACGTTGAGCCCTTTACCGAGGGCGAACTGGACGGCCTGCCGCAGACCTTCTGGCCCGATCACTGCGTGCAGCATACCGAAGGCGCAGAGCTGCATCCCCTGCTTAACAGCAAAGCCATTGACGCGGTGTTCCAGAAGGGTGAAAACCCTGACATCGACAGCTACAGCGCCTTTTTCGACAATGGGCACCGGCAAAAAACGGGGCTGGATCAGTGGCTGCGCCATCACGAAATTGTGGAGCTGATTGTGATGGGGCTGGCGACGGACTACTGCGTAAAATTTACCGTGCTGGACGCGTTGCAGTTGGGCTACCGGGTGAACGTCATTACCGACGGTTGTCGTGGGGTGAATATTCAGCGCCAGGATAGCGCCCAGGCGTTTATGGATATGGCGGCGGAAGGTGCGACGCTGTATACGCTGGCGGACTGGCAGGAGACGCAGGCCTGATAGCCTTGTGCCGGGTGGCGGCTACGCCTTACCCGGCCTACAAAACCCTCAGGCCCGTGCAAGCGCCAGCGCCGCCGGGCAAAACCCCGCCAACCGTAGGCCCGTGCAAGCGCAGCGCCGCCGGGCAAAACCCCGCCAACCGTAGGCCCGTGCAAGCGCAGCGCCGCCGGGCAAAACCCGCCATCCGTCGGCACGTGCAAGCGCAGCGCCACCGGGCATAATTCTCATTAAGTCTCATAAAGTGAACTGCCTCGCACTCTCAGCGAGACGGCAATGTTATTCTTTTTTGGCACTTTTTTCGCCACGCCCTTACGTGGCGTGCTTTTTTTACCGTCAAAATTGAAGAGGAATTGCTATGAAACGTTTGCCCTTGCTGGCAGCTTTACCCCTGCTCTGCGCATCCATTGCTTCCGCCAGTTCGCTGATGTCCGTCGGCTATTTTAACGGTGGCGGCGACGTCACTGCCGGGCCGGGCGGGGATATCAATAAACTCGATGTTCGCCAGATCACCCACCTGAACTACTCCTTTGGCCTGATCTATAACGACGAGAAAGACGAAACCAATCCGGCGTTAAAAGACCCGGCCAGACTGCATCAAATCTGGTTATCTCCTAAGGTTGAAGCCGATCTGGCTTTGCTCCCTGTCCTGCGTAAACAGAACCCTGCCCTTAAGGTGCTCCTCTCTGTTGGCGGCTGGGGGGCTCGTGGCTTCTCGGGCGCGGCATCCACCCCGGAGACCCGCGCAGTGTTTATCCGCTCCGCACGGGCGATCGTAGAGAAATATGGCCTCGACGGGATCGATCTCGACTGGGAGTTTCCGGTTAACGGCGCATGGGGGCTGGTCGCCAGCAAGCCAGAAGACCGGGCTAACTTTACCGCCCTGCTGAAAGAGCTGCGTAGCGCGTTCGGGGATAAAAAACTGGTGACCATCGCGGTGGGCGCCAACGCCGAGAGCCCAAAAAGCTGGGTGGATGTGAAGGCAGTGGCGCCCCTGCTCGATTACATCAACCTGATGACCTACGACATGGCGTATGGCACCCAGTATTTTAACGCCAACCTCTATGACTCCAGCGCCTGGCCGACCGTTGCCGCCGCGGATAAATATAGCGTCGACTTTGTGGTGAACAACTATCTGGCCGCCGGGCTGAAGCCACAGCAGATGAATCTCGGTATCGGCTTCTATGGTCGCGTGCCGAAACGTGCCGTCGAGCCAGGTATCGACTGGAGCAAACCGGACGCGCAGAAAAATCCCGCGACCCAGCCCTACTTCAGCGCACAGCAGATCGCCCTGTTCAAATCACTGGGCTACGATCTGACCAAAGACACCTACGTGAAATACAACGACATTGTGAAGACGTTTTTAAACGATCCGCAGAAACGGTTTACCGAACAGTGGGACGATGAGGCGAAAGTGCCGTGGCTGTCGGTGAAGTCCGATAACGGCAATCCGCTGTTTGCCCTGTCGTATGAAAACCCGCGCTCGGTGGCGATCAAAGCCGAGTACATCAAAGAGAAAGGTCTGGCCGGAGCGATGTTCTGGGAGTACGGCGCGGATGATAACAACCAGCTGGCGAAGCAGCTGGCCGAGTCGCTGGGGATAAAACACCCGTAACGTTAAACAGGCCCGGTGAGCCATTCACCGGGCTGCAATGGTTCTGATTACTGGACCTTCAGCGTCGCAATCGGCTTCGGTGCAATACCAAAATCTTCCTTCAGCTGCTGTTTGCTTTTCATCACCATCTGGCCCTGGGTGTCGATGGTCATATGCTGCGCTTCGGTGTTATTGCGCGCCTGCCAGAGCATCACCAGCTGCAGGCAATTCTCTTTCTGCTCCGGGGTCAGGGCCACGCCATCGGCCCATTTGCCAAGCTCTACCGCCGTGACCAGACGCTGATACACTTCCGGCGTCATGCCATTGATCATCTCTTCAATATTCATGTTAAATCGGGCTCCGAAGGAATAATTTGCTGAATCGATTTTTCAGCCTTTCGTCTGGTCGCCATTCTCGTCGTCGGTGAAGCTTAAGGAGGCGGAATTGACGCAAAAACGCTCGCCTGTCGGCTGTGGGCCATCCGGGAAGACGTGACCGAGATGGGCGTCACAGTTTCCGCAGCGGATCTCGATGCGCTCCATACCATGGCTGAGGTCCTTCAGATAGTGAATAGCCTCTTCACTGACCGGTTCATAGAAGCTTGGCCAGCCACAGCCAGAATCGTATTTACTCTGGGAGCTAAACAGCGCAGTGTCACAGACCAGGCAGTGGTAAACACCATCCCTTTTGTTATGCAGCAGACGCCCGGTGAATGGCGGTTCCGTCCCGTGATTTTGCGTCACGTAGAACTGCATTTCGGTGAGGTTTTTTTTCAATTCATCGGAGTTATGTTGATTCGACATAGGCTTACATCTCGCAGTTGAAACAGACAACTTTTACAGCCGATTCTAACAAAACATTAACACTGAAGTATGAACTTTTGATCTAAACTTACTCGTTGCGCAGAAGCGGTCAGACAAATGTGATCTACTCCACGTTTTTATGTGGGCAGCCCTTTAAAATTCCGTGCGCAGGCCCCATATGGGTGCAAGCTCCAAGGGAATGTGAGGTAGGTCAATCGAGCAAAGCTAATGCTAAGGATTGATTTGTCGCAATGATTGACACGATTCCGCTTGACGCTGCGTAAGGTTTTTGTAATTTTACACGCAACCTTTTATTCACTAACAAATAGCTGGTGGAATATATGACTATCAAAGTAGGTATCAACGGTTTTGGCCGTATCGGCCGTATTGTTTTCCGTGCTGCGCAGGAACGTTCTGACATCGAAATCGTTGGCATCAACGATCTGTTAGACGCTGAGTACATGGCATACATGCTGAAGTACGACTCAACTCACGGTCGTTTCAACGGCACCGTTGAAGTGAAAGACGGCCACCTGGTTGTTAATGGCAAAACCATCCGTGTTACTGCTGAAAAAGACCCAGCTAACCTGAAATGGAACGAAATCGGTGTTGACGTTGTTGCTGAAGCAACCGGTATCTTCCTGACCGACGAAACTGCGCGTAAGCACATCACCGCTGGCGCGAAAAAAGTTGTTCTGACCGGTCCTTCCAAAGACAACACCCCAATGTTCGTTCGTGGTGCTAACTTCGAAACTTACGCTGGCCAGGACATCGTTTCTAACGCATCCTGCACCACCAACTGCCTGGCACCGCTGGCAAAAGTTATCAACGACAACTTCGGCATCGTCGAAGGTCTGATGACTACTGTTCACGCAACCACCGCGACTCAGAAAACCGTTGACGGCCCGTCTCACAAAGACTGGCGCGGCGGCCGCGGCGCAGCTCAGAACATCATCCCATCTTCTACCGGCGCAGCTAAAGCTGTAGGTAAAGTTCTGCCAGAACTGAACGGCAAACTGACTGGTATGGCGTTCCGCGTTCCAACTCCAAACGTATCTGTTGTTGACCTGACCGTTCGTCTGGAAAAAGCAGCAAGCTACGAAGAAATCAAGAAAGCAATCAAAGCGGCTTCTGAAGGCCCAATGAAAGGCGTTCTGGGTTACACCGAAGACGACGTTGTTTCTACCGATTTCAACGGCGAAGTTTGCACTTCCGTGTTCGATGCTAAAGCAGGTATCGCACTGAACGACAACTTCGTGAAACTGGTTTCCTGGTACGACAACGAAACCGGCTACTCTAACAAAGTTCTGGACCTGATCGCTCACATCTCCAAATAAGTGAGATGAGAAATTGATCCAAAAAGGCGACCCTGGTCGCCTTTTTTTTGCTTTAAAGACAGAGGATTGCGTAATGATTAAAACAATTTTTGCACTTCCGGTAGTCGAACAGCTTACCCCTGTGCTTTCCCGCCGTCAGATTGACGATGTTGAAGTGATCGTAGTTGACCATCCGCAGGTTCAGGCTTCTGTTGCCCTGCACGGCGCGCACCTGCTCTCCTGGCAGCCGGAAGGTGAAATGGAAGCGCTGTGGCTAAGCGATAACACCTCTTTCAAAAAAGGGGCCGCTATTCGCGGCGGCGTACCAATCTGCTGGCCGTGGTTTGGCCCGGCGGCGCAGGAGGGTCTGCCGTCGCACGGTTTTGCCCGCAACCTGCCGTGGACGCTGAAAGCCCACAACGAAGATGAGTCCGGCGTGGTGTTAACCTTTGAGCTGCAAAGCGATGATGAAACGCGCAAACTCTGGCCGCACGACTTCACTCTCTATGCCCGCTTTAAGCTGGGTAAAACCTGCGAGATCGAACTGGAAGCGCACGGTGAATTTGAAACCACTTCCGCCCTGCACACTTACTTCAACGTCGGCGATATCGCTGCCGTCACCGTGAACGGCCTTGGCGATACCTTTATCGACAAAGTGGATAATGCGAAAGAAGGCCGACTGACCGACGGCGCGCAAACCTTCCCGGATCGTACCGACCGCGTCTATCTGAACCCGGAAGCGTGCAGCGTTATCGAAGATACCTCCCTGAACCGCGCCATTGAAGTAATTCATCACCACCACAGCAACGTGGTTGGCTGGAACCCTGGCCCGGCGCTGTCAGTCAGCATGGGCGATATGCCGGATGACGGTTATAAAACCTTTGTCTGCGTAGAGACCGCCTGCGTCAGCGAACCGCAAAAAGCGACGGAAGAGAAACCGACCCGTCTGGGACAAACCATTCACATTGTGAAGCGTTAATGCCCTGCCCTTGCCCTCTCCATGCTGAGAGGGCATGACGCACACTTCACACCACGTCTAATGCCGTTTTGTTTTTCGGCGCCGGGAAGGCGGCATCCAGCTTCTGTAACGCCTCTGCTGAGAGGGTAATGCCCAGCGCGCCCGCGTTCTCTTCCACATGCATGATTGATGACGCCTTCGGGATCGCCATCACCCCAGGGTGACCGATCACCCACGCCAGCAGCACCTGGGCCGCCGTGGCGTTGTACTCTCTGGCAATCGCATTGACCACCGGGTGATTCATCAGCCCGGCGCGCAGTCGCCCGGCCTGCGCCAGCGGGCAATAGGCCATCACCGGCATCTGCTGTTGCTGGCACCAGGGCAACAGATCATATTCGATACCGCGTGAGGCCAGATGGTAGAGCACCTGATCGGTGGCACAGGCCTGCCCGCCCGGCACCTGTCCCAGCTCCTGCATATCCGCATAATCAAGGTTCGAGACGCCCCAGCGGCCAATTTTGCCCTGCTGTTGCAGCGTCTCCATCAGTTCGACAGTCTCTGCCAGAGAATAATTTCCCCGCCAGTGCAGCAGATAGAGGTCAATATGATCGGTGCCCAGACGGCGCAGGCTGGCTTCGCAGGCGGCAATCCCTTTTTTGCCACCGGCATTCCACGGGTAGACTTTGGAGACCAGAAAGACCTTATCGCGCAGGCCTTTAATCGCCTCGCCAACCACCTCTTCCGCGCCGCCCTCGGCATACATCTCCGCGGTATCGATCAGGGTCAGCCCCCGCTCAATGCCTGCCCGTAAGGCATCGCTCTCCTGGCGGCGCCGGCTTGCCTTTTCACCCATATACCAGGTGCCCTGACCGATGGCCGGAAGCACCCTGTTGTCGCCAAAGTTGACGGTTTTTTCGCTCATAATACGCTCCTGTTTGTCTGCACCACCCTAAAACAAACGGGGCCCGAGGGCCCCGTTATGATG
>NZ_JBQVYO010000003.1:0-139375 GCF_055805075.1 Leclercia sp. GHBNCSD
TTTACTCATACCTAGATTCTACGTCAGTACTTCAAAAAGCATAATCAAAGCCTTGATAAATATGCATTCCTTCGAAATTCAGCTTTCACCCATTGGGTGAAAGAAAAGTGCTCAACATAAAATACTCGAAGAAGATTTAGGCATAGATGTATATTTCTGTGACCCACATTCACCCTGGCAAAAAGGCACATGCGAAAATATGAATGGTTTAATTAGGCAATATTTACCTAAAGGGATTGATTTAAATCAGGCAGATCAGCATTATTTAAATCAAGTTGCCATGTCACTGAATACTCGTCCTAGAAAGGCGTTAGATTGGCTTACACCATTAGAGAAATTTGCTCAGCTTGTTGATTATCATATGGCTTTTGAAACTGTCGCACCTCATGTTTGAATTCGCCCCATATTTTTGCTACAGTGAACCAAATTAAGATCATCTATTTACTAGGCCTCGCATTTGCGGGGTTTTTAATGCTGAATAAAAGGAAAACTTGATGGAATTGCCCAATATTATGCACCCGGTCGCGAAGCTGAGCACCGCATTAGCCGCTGCATTGATGCTGAGCGGGTGCATGCCCGGTGAAATCCGCCCGACGATTGGCCAGCAAATGGAAACTGGCGACCAACGGTTTGGCGATCTGGTTTTCCGCCAGCTCGCACCGAATGTCTGGCAGCACACTTCCTATCTCGACATGCCGGGTTTCGGGGCAGTCGCTTCCAACGGTTTGATCGTCAGGGATGGCGGCCGCGTGCTGGTGGTCGATACCGCCTGGACCGATGACCAGACCGCCCAGATCCTCAACTGGATCAAGCAGGAGATCAACCTGCCGGTCGCGCTGGCGGTGGTGACTCACGCGCATCAGGACAAGATGGGCGGTATGGACGCGCTGCATGCGGCGGGGATTGCGACTTATGCCAATGCGTTGTCGAACCAGCTTGCCCCGCAAGAGGGGATGGTTGCGGCGCAACACAGCCTGACTTTCGCCGCCAATGGCTGGGTCGAACCAGCAACCGCGCCCAACTTTGGCCCGCTCAAGGTATTTTACCCCGGCCCCGGCCACACCAGTGACAATATCACCGTTGGGATCGACGGCACCGACATCGCTTTTGGTGGCTGCCTGATCAAGGACAGCAAGGCCAAGTCGCTCGGCAATCTCGGTGATGCCGACACTGAGCACTACGCCGCGTCAGCGCGCGCGTTTGGTGCGGCGTTCCCCAAGGCCAGCATGATCGTGATGAGCCATTCCGCCCCCGATAGCCGCGCCGCAATCACTCATACGGCCCGCATGGCCGACAAGCTGCGCTGAGCCATGGCTGACCACGTCACCCCCAATCTGCCATCGCGCGATTTCGATGTGACAGAGGCGTTTTATGCGAAGCTGGGCTTTGCGACGAGTTGGAAGGATCGCGGCTGGATGATCCTGCAGCGCGGCGGTTTGCAGCTCGAATTCTTCCCCTATCCTGACCTCGACCCAGCTACGAGCTCGTTCGGCTGTTGCCTGCGGTTGGATGATCTCGATGCCATGGTGGCATTGGTGAACGCGGCGGGAGCCGAGGAAAAAAGCACCGGCTGGCCGCGCTTCAAAGCTCCGCAACTGGAGGCGAGCGGCCTGAGGATCGGCTACCTGATCGATCCCGACTGCACGCTGGTGCGGCTGATCCAGAACCCCGACTGACCGCATGCCCGCGAAAATCAAGATTTGCGGGATCAGCACACCCGAGGCGCTCGATGCGACCATCGCGGCGCGGGCGGACTATGCCGGGTTGGTGTTCTATCCAGCGTCGCCCCGTGCGGTTACGTCGAATGTCGCGGGCGCTTTGACATCGCGCGCAGCTGGCCAGATCGCCATGGTCGGTTTGTTCGTCGATGCGGATGATGCTGTCATCGCCGACGCACTGGTGGCAGCCAAGCTGAACGCGCTGCAGCTGCACGGTTCGGAATCGCCCGAACGCGTGGCCCAGTTGCGCGCGCGGTTTGGCAAGCCGGTGTGGAAGGCGCTGCCCGTCGCCAGCGCCAGCGATGTCGCACGCGCCGCAGCCTATGCCGGGGCGGCGGACTTGATCTTGTTCGACGCCAAGACCCCCAAAGGCGCGCTGCCCGGCGGCATGGGGTTGGCGTTCGACTGGTCGCTGCTGGCCGGATATCGCGGTGCCTTGCCGTGGGGGCTGGCAGGCGGGCTAAATCCGACGAATGTTGCCGAGGCGATTGCGCGCACCGGAGCGCCGCTGGTCGATACCTCCAGCGGCGTCGAAAGCGCGCCGGGCGTCAAGGATACCGACAAGATTACCAATTTCGCCTTTGCGGTGCGCTTGGCCTAAATCGCGTCGATCAATAGGCGTCGTTCAGCGCAAAGATCGGCTTGCGGGTGCGCCACTGCCCTCGGGTGAAGTCGGGAAAATCTAACGTGCGATTGCCCTCAGCAATCGATTGTTCCGACAGAGGCGTGATCGCGCTCCAGGCCAGCGCGTCGTAAATGTCGATTGGCATCGGGGCCTTGGCCTTCAGCGCCTCGACAAAAGCGTGGATCACGAACCAGTCCATCCCGCCATGCCCGGCCCCTGCCGCCAGATCGGCGTAGCGTTTCCATAGCGGGTGATCGTATTTCGCAAACCAGCCCTCGGCAGGCTCCCAGCGGTGCGGCTGTGGGCTCTTGCCCTCCAGATAGATCGACTTGTTGACGTCCATCCACAGCCCCTCGGTGCCTTGCACCCGAAAGCCGAGAGAATAGGGGCGCGGCAGCGAGGTGTCGTGGCACAGCATGATCGTTTCACCATTAGTGCAGCCGATCATGGTGTTGACCACATCACCCAGTGCGAATTTCACCTCGGCGTTGGGATGATCGGCAGAGCCGTTCTTGACGACATAATCATGCAGCCCGCGCGCCTTACAGCCGAAGCCGCCAGCGCCCGCTTCGCCCGGCAACGCGACCTTCAGGGTGCGGGTCTGCGGCGGGTAGCACACGCCGGCATCGGCGCAGCCCTGGTACTTCACGGTCAGGGTGGTCGCGCTCGCGCCGGCCGCGGGCGTGCCGGTGAGGGTGCCGAGCAATTCCTTGCGGTAGGTTTCGACGTCGCCGAAGAATTCGTCGCTTTTATCGTGACGTTTCTGTTCAGGGGCTACTCATAATCTCGTGGCTCGGCGGTTCCCGGCACACCATGACAGTAAGGAAGGACCCTGTGTCTCAACTCTCCCAGCTTCGAAGCCCCGCCGCCGTGCAGGCTGCCATCGATGAGTTCGTGCAACTGGGCCGCACGAAATTCCTGGCGCGCCACGGCTACGGCAAGTCCCGCGACTTCCTGGTACGTGATCCGAAGACCGGCACCGATTGCGATTCCAAGGCCATCGCCGGTGTGGCCTTCGGCAAGCAATTTCCCGAGCAGGGCCCGCTCACTGCTGACAGCTTCTCCGGTGGCGAGACGACCGTCGTTCCGGCGCTGACGCGGCTCGGGTTTCGCATCATTCGCATCGGCGAAGACTGGTCCGAAGAAGAGGTCCTGGCCACGGTCGAAGACTATTTCGACATGCTGCGTGCCGAGGCGGCTGGGGAGCCGTACCACAAGTCCGAGCACAACCAGGCACTGCGCCAACTGCTGAACGGTCGCAGCAAGTCTTCAGTCGAGCTCAAGCACCAGAACATTAGCGCCGTACTCGATGCCCTGGGCCTGCCCTATATCAACGGCTACAAGCCACGCGGCAACAGCCAACTGCTGCTGCGTAAATCCGTACACGCCTACGTTCTGGAACATCAGCAGACGGTCGGCGCTCTTGTCGATGCCCTGGAGGAGGTAAAACTTCCGGGTGACAAAACCTACCGAGCGGCTTTGGTAGAACCACCCGCCCGTGAAGTGCTTGTGCGTACCCCGGCATCTCTACGGCAACGCCTACCGCGAAAGTTCGATTATGCCGCTCGCGATGAAGCCAACCGCAAGCTGGGCCGGGCAGGGGAGCAGTGGGTGATTGGCTACGAACAGCAACGCCTGACCGAGCTCGGCCACCCAGAGCTTTTTCAGCGGCTGGATTGGGTGTCCGACACCCAGGGAGACGGTGCGGGGTTCGACATCCTGTCGTTCGAAGAGGACGCCCATGAGCGCTTCATCGAGGTGAAAACCACCAATGGCGGGGTAGGCTCGTCTTTCTTGGTCAGCCACAACGAACTCGAATTCTCCAAGGAGGCGGGCGATCAATTCCATCTGTATCGCGTGTTCCAGTTTCGGGACGGTCCGCGCCTGTTCACGCTACCCGGCGACCTCAGCCAACATGTGCATCTCAAGCCGACGGACTACCGGGCGAGTTTCCGGAGTTTGGTGGGGTAAAGGCAGGGTTCTGTTGAGCCGAATGGCTGTGTGCGGCCGATTCTGTTGAAAAAGTAGCGGCCTCCCCATGCCGTTGGCAAAATTGCTTTGTCAGCGAGCGTGGGGGCGAACAGCATGATGGGACAGTTACCGGGAGGACAGCAGCGCCTGTTCTACTCGTTCAATCTGGAAGATCACGTCCCGGCCCAACATCTCCTGCGCAGCATCGACCAGTGCTTGGATCTCAGTGATCTACGTGCCTACCTGGCAGATTTCTATAGCCCCATCGGGCGTCCCTCGATTGACCCGGAGTTGATGGTGCGCATGCTGGTCGTCGGCTACTGCTATGGCATTCGTTCCGAGCGGCGATTGTGCGAAGAGGTGCACCTGAACCTGGCCTATCGCTGGTTCTGCCGGTTGGGTCTGGAAGACGAAGTCCCCAATCACTCGACCTTCTCGAAGAATCGCCATGGGCGTTTTCGTGACAGCGATCTATTCCGCTGGTTATTCAATGAGGTGCTGCGGCGCTGCATGGCAGCCGGCCTAGTCAAGGGTGAAGGTTTCGCCGTCGACGCCAGCATCATTAAGGCGGATGCCAGCCGGCAACGTGGGGTGGCGGGAGATGAGGTCGATTGGAACGATCCAAAGCTCAGCAGCCGCGCAGTGCGCGAGTACCTCGAAGCCCTTGATGAAGAGGCGCTGGCTGAGGCTCTTCCCAAGAAAATTTCGCTCACTGATCCTCAGTCCCGTTGGACAGCAGCGCCAGGTGGCCCGGCCTTTTTTGCCTACTCCACGAATTACCTGATCGACACTGAGCACGGTGTGATCATGGACGTGGAAGCTACCCCGGCGCACCGTACCGCCGAAGTCGATTCGACTAGGACGATGGTCGAGCGTGTCGAGGCGCAGTTCGATCTCACACCGGAACGCCTTATCGGCGATACCGCTTATGGCACCGCCCCGATGCTGGCCTGGATGGTCGAAGAAAAGGACATCGAACCGCATGTGCCGGTGTGGGACAAGACCGAGCGCAAGGACGACAGCCTCTCCAGTAACGACTTTCACTGGAGTCAGGACGCCAATGAATATCGCTGCCCAGCCGGCAAACCGCTACGCAGTGAATGGCGCGCCTTCACCCAGCAAAGGTCGCGGGTAACTAAGGCCAAAACCGTCATTTACCGCTCCAGCCAAACCGACTGCGCCACCTGCCCGTTGAAAGCGAAATGCTGCCCCAACACGCCGAATCGGAAGATCGTCCGCAGCATCCATGAGGCTGCCCGCGACGTGGCTCGACGCATCGCCAAGACACCGGAGTACCTCGTCTCTCGCTGCGAACGAAAGAAGGTGGAGATGCTTTTCGCCCACCTCAAACGGATCATGAAACTCGACCGTTTACGACTGCGTGGCCTAACGGGTGCCACTGACGAATTCACCTTGGCTGCGATGGTGCAGAACCTGCGCCGCATGGCCAAGCTTTTGCCTCAAGGGCCACCGCTGACGGGATAGGTATGCCTGCTACGAGCAGAAACCCTCAAATTAACCCTTAAACCTGAGCAAGGACGCTCAGTGAAACGCCGGAAGGCAACTTGAAGTGGCTTGCAGCCACTTCGACAGCAGGCACACCTGATCGGCAGGCTGCCGCTAAAGCTACTTTTTCAACAGAATCGGCCGATTTGTGCCGGTCGTCAAGGACCGCTTCGGATCACTCTCAACCGGATCGCGGGCCAGCTGATTTGCTAAAACCCGCGCCAAACTCAACGAAGGATTTCGCATGATCCGTTTTTTTTGGCGATCACGCTCGGCCTGATGGTTGGCTGCTCGTCGAGTTCAAGTTCGATCTGATCAGTGAGCGGTAGCGCAAGTGGATCGCCTCAGCCAAGCAGCGTTGTTGCCGGCGGCCGGAAGAAAGCCTTGAACTAGTAGCGGAAAGGATGAAACTTTATTTTTACGATTCTCAGCATTTTCCAAGGTTGAGCGAAAATTAGGATGATACTTTAATGATTCCGGCCTCCATCCCCACAAAACGCTTGCA
The DNA here is from genome assembly GCF_055805075.1 of Leclercia sp. GHBNCSD. Taxonomy (NCBI): domain Bacteria; kingdom Pseudomonadati; phylum Pseudomonadota; class Gammaproteobacteria; order Enterobacterales; family Enterobacteriaceae; genus Leclercia; species Leclercia sp. GHBNCSD. Next base: position 6,326 of record NZ_JBQVYO010000003.1, read on the forward strand.
GATGGCAGAATTGAAATAAGTCATTGTTTTAAATGGATTTTTGCAGGAATTGCTACGTTGCAGGGTCCTGTAGTTAGGATGACACTTTATTTTCCTCCCACAGGCCTCGTGATACGCCTATTTTTATAGGTTAATGTCATGATAATAATGGTTTCTTAGACGTCAGGTGGCACTTTTCGGGGAAATGTGCGCGGAACCCCTATTTGTTTATTTTTCTAAATACATTCAAATATGTATCCGCTCATGAGACAATAACCCTGGTAAATGCTTCAATAATATTGAAAAAGGAAGAGTATGAGTATTCAACATTTTCGTGTCGCCCTTATTCCCTTTTTTGCGGCATTTTGCCTTCCTGTTTTTGCTCACCCAGAAACGCTGGTGAAAGTAAAAGATGCTGAAGATCAGTTGGGTGCACGAGTGGGTTACATCGAACTGGATCTCAACAGCGGTAAGATCCTTGAGAGTTTTCGCCCCGAAGAACGTTTTCCAATGATGAGCACTTTTAAAGTTCTGCTATGTGGTGCGGTATTATCCCGTGTTGACGCCGGGCAAGAGCAACTCGGTCGCCGCATACACTATTCTCAGAATGACTTGGTTGAGTACTCACCAGTCACAGAAAAGCATCTTACGGATGGCATGACAGTAAGAGAATTATGCAGTGCTGCCATAACCATGAGTGATAACACTGCTGCCAACTTACTTCTGACAACGATCGGAGGACCGAAGGAGCTAACCGCTTTTTTGCACAACATGGGGGATCATGTAACTCGCCTTGATCGTTGGGAACCGGAGCTGAATGAAGCCATACCAAACGACGAGCGTGACACCACGATGCCTGCAGCAATGGCAACAACGTTGCGCAAACTATTAACTGGCGAACTACTTACTCTAGCTTCCCGGCAACAATTAATAGACTGGATGGAGGCGGATAAAGTTGCAGGACCACTTCTGCGCTCGGCCCTTCCGGCTGGCTGGTTTATTGCTGATAAATCTGGAGCCGGTGAGCGTGGGTCTCGCGGTATCATTGCAGCACTGGGGCCAGATGGTAAGCCCTCCCGTATCGTAGTTATCTACACGACGGGGAGTCAGGCAACTATGGATGAACGAAATAGACAGATCGCTGAGATAGGTGCCTCACTGATTAAGCATTGGTAACTGTCAGACCAAGTTTACTCATATATACTTTAGATTGATTTAAAACTTCATTTTTAATTTAAAAGGATCTAGGTGAAGATCCTTTTTGATAATCTCATGACCAAAATCCCTTAACGTGAGTTTTCGTTCCACTGAGCGTCAGACCCCTGTTCCGGCCCTTCGGGCCGGGGCGGCGGCGGTTTTGCAGGGGTAAGGTGTGAGCCTGATGTCGGGTTCTGGCCAGAACGGGACCCGGCGCTTGCGACGGGGGGAAGCTTTGATTTTATCTGAGCGCGTGGCCGTCAGGCCGCTGCATGCGAAGGCATTATTCATATCCACAAAGTGGCAGAAGACAAAGATCCACTCTGGAATGTAATGAACAGAGCGATAAAAAAGGGGGGTAAGATAATTTTGCGGGTTCCCTGTTTTTCATTTCCGGAAAGCACGACTTATCCCTTTGCGGATTTCTGTGGAAAACCTGGATGATCGATATTCTGTGCCGTCAGGATGGGAAGTTTTACTTCTGAATACTCAGGCAGACAATATGCAGTGAATAATAAATGCGCGACTTTCCCGGAAAAAACCAGCACAAAAAGCCCCGGTCAGGGGCATGTATACAGAGAGAGCTTAGCGGTTTGTGTCGCTGTTAATCCGGCGGTGACAGAGCCAGATCCAACTGATACAGATGCTGTACGGCCAGCTGGGTCAGTCGTTCAGGCGTACACCAGTAGGCTTCATCATGTGAAAGGGTTTTGAAAATCCATTTTTCCATGACATGAAGACGTTCATCTGCCGGTAGCTTAATCAGGTTGTTGGCTCGCTTGCGTTCAGCCCCTTTCTTCCGGCGGTAAGTTAGGGCATCACGCCGCTTCTGACCTGACCAGCACTGTCGGGCCTTATGCGGGGTAATATCATCATGTTCGGTCATCGCACCTTCATGAATCAGTCGTTCACGCTCAGGGCTGAGACGAAGCTTCTTCTCCTGCTCTTTCAGCAGTTTGTCCATATTGACACCCAACATCTTAAAACCTGCGGGAGTGATATAGACATAAACAGGGAGCCAAGAGCGTGATTCACGATCCCAGATACGTTCTTCTGCCAGACCCAGTACGCCAAAGCGCACTTGTTCTTCAATAAGGCGTGATAAGCGTGACACCGTCACCTCGGTTTCCGGTATGACGTTGCCTTTAGCGTCTTTCATGCTCAGTTCTTTCGCCAGGCGAGAAATACACATGCCGACCGTGTGCTTGCCGGCATCGCAGAAACTGACGAGCAGGGGCCAGAGGGCATCAATAAGGCGCTGACGTTCGGGACGGAAACCGTATTTTCGGCCTGCCTTCCGGCGACCGGTAACGTAAAGAGGATGGCGCGAGACGTGACTACGCAGCCGGGACTGCCCAGTCGTCCTGTCAAACATCACCAGCCGGTTGTAAGCATGACCCAGTTCCCCGGAAAGCTTTTTATAATGCGCCGGGCGATACCACACGGGAAATTCACATTTGGAGCGAGTTGAATGGTCACCGCGCGTACGGCGGGTCCGTTTTTTGGCTGGTACGATGAGAAAATCATCCTGAGTTCCGTCATCGACTCCCTGCCAGAAACGGGTTAACTCATCGGCCGGAAGTTCAGACCAGTGGACAGGTTTTTGATTGTCATTCACGGCGGCCTGTTCTTAAGGCGGCCGGGTGTTGTTTTCTATGGTGCATGCGTTATAATCCTTCACAGGCATCGCGCCTGCTTTTGGACCCCCTGATATCTGACGATTCCGCCAAGTTTCAGACAGATTTCGGGGGGTTTGTGCATTCAGGCTCCGGAAAACCCCGTCACCTGCTCCTGAACGTTTTAACGGACACGTCCTGTCTCTGTTTGTTTACGGAAGTCCGCATTTCTTCCGTAAAACCATCTTCTGCCACCCGCCTGCCTCACCACAAAGCAGTCAAACCGTCAGTTTGAGTTAGGTCACAAAAGTAATCTGAATCAACAATCTGTCCCACCACAAGACGATCGCTGACGATCCGAATACTACCTTCTCGTCAGTTAATTTTCCAGATGTTAGACAAGATTACCATCCATCGTCTGCTTGCTGATTGCCCTTAAGGCCTTTTTAAGAGGCTGAGTTCGCCTTAGCCAGGGCGTTAGGTGTAATCAGGTAAGCCTGCAGAGAGAACAGAGATTTGCAGGCAGGACGTTTAACTCAAATAGTTAAAAGGCAGATATTTCGGATCATAACTGCACTGACAAAAATGTGTATAGCTTTTGCTATACACTATTACTGTGTTATGCTTGTAAAGCAATTGCTATACAAGGAGTGCACTAATGAAATCAGATGTTCAACTCAATCTTAGGGCCAAAGAATCTCAAAGAGCACTCATCGATGCTGCTGCAGAGATCCTCCATAAATCACGTACGGACTTCATTCTGGAAATGGCGTGCCAGGCTGCGGAGAATGTGATCCTCGATCGGCGCGTATTCAATTTTAACGATGAGCAGTATGCAGAGTTTATCGACATGCTCGATGCGCCAGTTGCGGATGACGCTGCAATCAATAAACTCCTGGCAAGGAAACCTCAGTGGGACGTGTAACAGCACCGGAACCGTTATCCAGCTCACATCAACTGGCTGAGTTCGTCAGCGGGGAGGCCGTTCTCGATGACTGGCTTAAACAGAGAGGGTTAAAAAATCAGGCTCTTGGTGCTGCCAGAACGTTCGTTGTTTGTAAAACAGGTACCAAACAGGTTGCCGGTTTTTACTCTCTGGCCACCGGTAGCGTAAACCATGTTGAAGCCACTGGAAGTCTCAGGCGCAATATGCCTGATCCAATCCCAGTAATCATACTTGCGCGCCTGGCTGTCGATGTCTCATTCCGAGAAAAAGGGCTGGGTGCTGATTTACTCCACGATGCAGTATTGCGCTGTTATCGGGTCGCAGAGAATATAGGCGTCCGTGCGATTATGGTTCATGCTCTGACAGAAACAGCCAAAGGTTTTTATCTTCACCATGGTTTTAAGGAATCGCAAACCCAGGAGCGAACTCTGTTTCTCAAATTACCACAATAGAAACTAACTAAAGAAAGGAAACTTGGGTGATGCGTAACTCATTGAATATAAATTATTATTTTCGTGTATTTAACATAATCTTTGTTAAGCGAACTGGGTATGTAATAGCTAAATTGAGATGTCCGTCTCTGACTAGATACATGTCCACGCTACAGTTTCACGCCAGCGATCACTGCTTTCAAAGGGTGAGACTTATGACGACATACGGAACGGAGTTTTCTCTATGAACGATGTGAACCGACTCAGGATCCTTCAGGATGTTATCGACCAGCGTCTCGCGGCCAGTCGGCTGGAAGTTTCTGACAGGCACTGTCGCCGTTTGCTTGGGCGTTACCGCGAACACGGGCCACTTTCGCTGGTTAACAGTCGGAGTGGCCAGCGTGGTAACCGGCAGCTGATGCCAAGCCTCGCTGAACGTGTACTGCGTATTATCCGCGAACACTACGCTGATTTGGTCCTACTTTAGCCTGTGAGAATGATGCAACTAGTTGGCTGATGCAGCTTCTGTTCGTCAGTTCTGACTCCACTTTCACCTATTTTGAAGCCACCCGGGCTATCTGGAGCGTTACGGTAAGCCTCTTGCGTTCTACAGTGACAAGGCCAGCGTTTTTAGGATCAACAACAAGCAGGCCACCGGCGGAGATGGCCAGACTCAGTTCGGCCATGTCATGAACGAGCTGAACCTGACCGGTATCTGCGCCAATACCAGTTCAGCCAAGGGCCGTGTTGAGCGGGCTCACCTGACGTTGCAGGACCGCCTGGTCAAGGAGCTGTGGCTGTCCCGAGGCCGCAAACGCCTTTGCAGAAGAGTTCATGGCTGACTACAACAGCCGTGACGGGTAAACGTCGTCCAGCTGTTTACCTCGTCGAGAATTTCCGTGATTTTAGGTCGCGGTAGCATGCTGTAAACCAGTTCTGCCAGAGGTGAAACCTGCACCGGAACGCAGTTATTCAGCGGAGAGACTTTTACGCCCTTGTCGGATATTTCCACATCAGGCAGTTCACCAAGGGCAGCCATGGCATTGACCTCTTCAAGTCTGGACTGAAGAAGAGTCATACGGCTGGCAATGTACTCATGATAATCAGCAGATACGGGCAGTGGCAGCGCCGGTGTGAGTTTGTCAAAGTCCTTTTCGGGAATGAGGTAATCATCAAAATTTTTGTAGCGGCGTGAGCCTTTAACCCAGATGTCCCCGGAGCGTAACGCCCTCTTAAGCTCGCTGAGCGCACAAAATTCATAGTACTGCCGGTCAATACCCGCAGGTGTAATCACCACCCTGCGCCAGCTTTCAGGGACAAACTCAAGCGGCGTAGTCGCCGGAACTTTACGTGACTGCTTCCGGTACATATCCTTGATCACAACCAGCGCATCGGCCAGAGGTTGTGCTGCCGGGGGTGCGACTAACTGTAAAGCGGACAGCATGCGCGGGGCATATTTCCGTAATGTGCTGTATTTCTCAGTAATAATATGCAAAGGGTCAAAATTATTTTTTCTGGCGAGATGGCGTGTTTCCTCCAGACTGGCGACAAATTCGGGCCACGGGGGTATGTTTTCTATTGCGAGCCATGGATCGCCACCGGAATCGCGGGCATCAGACAGCACCTGACCGACATCGATGTACTGCCTCAGTTTAAACTGGATCAGCTTTCCGGTCTGTTGAAGGCGCTCAGCCTGTATTCTTTTGGCTTTGCTGAACAGGCTGTTCAGCATTCGCTCATGTAGCTCAATCACTTCGTCTGTCAGTGTGGCTCTGGCTTCTTCCAGCACGCAGACCAGGATTGCATGACGGCGGGCTGCTGAAAATCGGATCAAATCCCGGCTACTCATCTTTCGGCCTTCCCACGCCAGTCTCAGCAACCGGTTCTGATGAATGGTACGATCTATAATGTACAGACGGAAAACGTGAATTATACCGGTCTCCCTTAACCTTCCGTCCACCACAAGACATCAGATCAGGTCTGCACGCTGATTTGAGATAAGGCCATAATTCAAAGTTGTAGCAATGAAAACGCCTCACCACAGGGTTCTCATAACTAGATGAATCTACCCAATTGATGCGTAACTTTCTAGTGACATGAATCGTTTTTCTTGGTCTCTGAATGCATAGATATTGTCAAAGGATGCTAACTTTATCCTCTTCGAAGAATAGCGTCTTTCAGTGATAAGAAGTCATCCCAATACCTGAAAAGGACAGGTTGTCCTAAGTTAGCTATTGGGAGAGCAAAAGCTAACTTGAAGTTAAGGAGTACGTATATATAACGCCAATTCCAGCACTCCTTTTTTTGGACTTCTCAGGGAAATCATAAATAGCGCCAACCTGTTTTTTTGGTTCATTTTTATGATAATTATTAATTAGGAATATACAAACCCCTACGGCTGAAGGCTTTGTACCTATGGGTGTAATTACGACTTTGGAATTTGTATAGGCCAAGTTGTCTAATAATTCATTTACTGCATAAGGATTGGAGCCAGGGTGTATTATTAATTCAGAGTTGAGATAATCAAAGTATCTTAGATGCTTTCTAATTGAAATGTTTTCCCACCCAGGTTTATAGGCTGGTAAAGAAATATGAGCTGAAAGCCTCTTATAACTCGCTCCATCATCATTTTCAATGATTTGTCCTAGTCGAGAATTTTCAAAACCAAGAAAAGTAACAAGAACAGCTTTGTCAGACGAGCTTGACTGGTTATCTATGCTAAATGCAGGCAAAGCTACAAAAGAGTGACGCCTGTCGCTCAACATAAATTCAATCTCAGTGCCAGCATCCTTTTCTTTAGAGTACTCTAGAGGTTCTACATACAGAACCACAATTTGAGTTGCAATGCCTGACCTATTTATTGAATCAAGTAAATATAATAGCTCAGGGAACCCAAGAGAGGTTGCATCTATTAAAACTCGTCCGAATCTTTTGTTTATGAAAAATTCATGCAACTTAAATATTTTATAATGAGTTCCGTTTACAATTACAGAGTACTTATCTTTATCATATAGTATATTGAACCTAGGGTTGATTTTGATTGAAGTCTCTACAGTTGATGTGCGATCATCAAGCGTTTCACCAAAGAAAAAAGCATCGAAAGACTCACTGCATATAGATTCAAGATTTTTCTCTTTCTTGATTTTATCAATGTTTATCATAATAGACCTATCTGCTTTCCGAACTCACCTTTGGCTATGTCCGCCAATTCAATGCCTTCATCAACACCCCAGTTTTTACCAAACTTTTTGAGTAGGTCGTTGAATTTATTGTCATCAGCTGTAAAGATAATAGATACTTCTTCTCTGCTTAATTTTAACTTTTTCTTTTTTCTAAAACTTATCCCAAAATGTGCTGAGAGAACAGGGTGAAGCAAATAGTCTTTGGTTTCTATAGTGTCCGGGGCTTTTGATTTGGTGCTATCCTCATCAATCAATACGGACCAAATTAGAGCCTCATTGAGCAATTGTCTAGTGTGAGAGTCAAGCTCTAGATGTTCAGATAGGTCCATTGTGAAATGATTTATCTCGACCTCACTTTGGGTCTTCCGGGAGTGACTATAACTGAATATTTTTCCTAATCTATTCGCTATTCTTTTTAAATGGGCTCCATGTGCCCCCAGGTCAGATATTTTTTCAAGCTCTAAGTCACTAGTACGTTTTGTAGCTGATGCTTGTATTTCAACTGGCAATGGATTCAATGCATGTTCAATAAGTATGTTATTTTGTTCTCCTTTTAGTACTGACTGATGACATAGCTCGAGGAAGTGTCTGATGTTGCCTTTTGATAAATGTACGTATTGTTCATATCCAGCATAGAGTGGGCATGGTTTTTCTGGCGTTTTTTTGTATAAAAATAATATAACTCCCACTAGATTATTCGGAATCCATGAGTTGTATTTACTGTATTGTTTAAGTTTGTATTTTTCAAATTCCTTCAGAATTTCGGCAGGAGTGTCTCTTGTTCTGTTTAACAATACCGCATTAACGATTGAAGCTTCTGGGAAATCCTTATCAATAAAAACACCCACAGCGGGATTTTTTTTCAGCTCAAAATTCTTCAGTCCATCCAACATCAATTTCTTCAAGTGCTTCATGAAAACTTCAGAATTAATTATCTGAAATGCTATATCTTTATAGCTTAAGCTTGGTAAAAATGTGGTTCCTATCTCTCTGATTTTACTCTTATATTTTGGGTTGTTTCTTTGGGACGTATTGCTTTTATTTCGCATGAATTCATCAAAATACTGGTCATGAAGATGTTCAGCAAGTCTCATCATCAATATTTCGCCGGCAAATATGTCAAAGTCCTTTATGTAATGCTCATCTAAATTTATAGTTCTAAAGTCGTTTCGTTCAACGACCTTTTCCCTACTCAGCGTTTCATGCGACACCTCAGCATTTCTTTTATGGGCAACACTAAATATCAATGGGGGTCGACCATGCTTCATGAGAGTATTTATTATCTTTTGCTGTTGAAGTGTCAGATTTTCAAATTCATCAATAAACACATGATAATTTATATGTTTAAGTTCAGGGATTTTTTCTTTTATACTTGATATTAAAATATCTAGTGTGCTCTTAACATCAAGACGAACAGGAGGTATTTCTTGAATTGGTGCATTTATCCAATTACACAATGTAAACATTGTGTTTCGAAGTTCCTCTTCCGCATCAATTACTTTAAGGTGTAATTTGGTATTTATAAGGGATTTGGATATTATTCCAGGTAACGCATATGATTTAACGGTTTCTTTGTTTTCAACTGGTGATGAACTAGTTATAAGAGTCCGCATCAGTCCGCAAAACTCAAATAAAAGAGACAAAGTCATATACGAATGGAACGCCGATGCCCAGTGCTTGCCCAGCCAGTTTTCAGATAAATGCTGTGTAAAAGATGTGTCTGGCCTCCAATATATACCTATATTTTGAATATTACTTAAATCAACTTTTTCATCTTTCTTTTCGCTAAAAATAGTAGGGTAACAATGGTATTTGAGATACATTGTTTTTCCTGAACCACGACCACCAACAATAACGCATGCTTTTGTGGCATCACTAATATCCATAGCTTCGTATGCCAATGGCAAAACATACTTATCATACACATCGTCAGGAAATTCTTCAGTTCTGTTTTTAGCAAAAGCTTTACTTAGTTTTGTCATGATTTCACCTTTTAAACAAGCCTGACCATCCGTTGCCTTTATGCATAAGCATAGCTAAGTTATTATTCGGCGTGGAGGCATTAAAAACATAAGTGAGCTCTAACTTCCCAACTCCCAAATTACCATGTAAATTTATCCTGTTTTCTTTACAAAGATTAAGATAAAAATCCCTAAACAATTCTGGTGTTAACCCTGGTGTATATCTTAAGAAATCATTTGATCCGCAAAAAAAACTATTCGAAGGTTCTATTTTTTCAATGGGTAGGATAGTTAGATTGTTGTATTTATTTTGTAGGGTTTCAACTGCCTCCAAAACCGCAGCAAATGGGATGTAAATAATATGAGCATTCAGTTTCGAGAGTTCCCGAACCCGATAAAAAGTATCAAACTGCTCTCCTGTTCCTATAATGTCATCAAAAAATATTATAGCTTCAATCCCTTTTTCGACATGTTCTTTTATATTATGTGAGTTTATTGTCAAGTTACTATCGAAGAACTTACTTTTTAAAAAAGAAAGAATAGTACTACTACTTTTAACCCCTTTATCGTCAATATCTTCTATTGCACTGAATCTAAAACGTAAGTTGCGACATTTCGTTGAATTGATATCGACTAACCATTCTTTGATACTCTTGAAATCGTATATACCTTTTTCCTCTAAGATTTGCGGTAATACTATTTGGAAAATATCCTGCCCAATGGTAAGCATCGAATTTTGATTTCTAAATATCAAAGAATGTAATATTGCAGCTGCTAGATACCGCTCTTCTCGTTCTTTAAAATTTTCTATCCAGGCATCAAGTTCTCTTTGTGTAATATTATCCCAGTATTTTAATTCTATAAGTTTTCTGGCTCGATTGAATACCGTTTCAATATGATCATCTAAGGATTTATTTATTTTCATATTATACGCCTATAAATATGGGTATTTTTTTTATTTCTTGTATTGTTAAATGTAACGCGCCTACACCTTTAGCCGCAGCACCTATCCATTTCCTCCCAAAATCCGAGCTCAAAGTGTTGATGATAAGATTCCGATTATTTTCATTAAGCGGTTTTATCAAAACAACACAATCCGATATTATATAGTAGCCTTTTTTAACAATGCCAAATCTTCCTATTACTCTGGTGCCAACACGTGCTAAAACAATGTCGCCTGGACCTGCAATAGTATGTACTGAATCTTTAATTTGCTCTGCGCCCATGTCAAACAACTTATTCATACCGTTCATTGACGTTGTATGAATGATAGGTATTTTTGTTGGCTGGCTGTTACCGTTATACTTGCCTCGTTTTATTATATAACATAATGTTTCCATCGGGGCGGTATTTATATGTTGAGGTTTAGAATTGTATCTGTAATCTCCTCTGAAGCAAAAGCTCTCGTTAGGAATATTTATTTCTTGCGAATTCATAACAAAACTTTTTATGATTACTGTATCAGATGGTTTTGCTTTTTTTAATACTATAATATGCGTTCTGGCTTCGGTTCCAATAAAACTTGATTCAGGTATTTCGCAAACACTTATCAGATTATATTTACTGCATAATATTTTACGTAAATCCGAAAAGCACTTATTTGTTATAATTCCATCTGGTACGATAAAGGCCAGCACTCCATTTTCTTTCAATAGATTAATTGATTGTAAAATGAAAACAACCTCGGCCCTTACCGTTTTTGATGTCAATTTCAAAGAAAATGATGCAAATAACTCTTTAATATATTTGTTAGTTTTGATCGACTTAAACGGAGGATTCCCAAGAACAAGACAATACTCTTTACTATATAATTTTGCTTGTTGATAACAAGAAAGAGTTGTCGAATCAGTTAGGTGGGAGATGTATTTCTCTTTAAGAATTCCTACGTTGCGCTCATCAATATCAAACCCTACAATTAATGCATCTTTAAATTTTACACTCGCCGAGTTTAATAAAGCACCTTCACCAGCACTCAAGTCAATTATATTTTTATACTTTATATTTTGGGGGATTGAGTTCAACAAGAAATCCCCCAGACTTTCTGTTGTGTAATATTGAGAATGTTTTTTTTTAAGATATGGATCGGGGCTTAAAATCATATATTATGCCTGAGGGGGTATAGCTACCGCACGGATTCTACATTTTAATAACATTATACCATTTTAAAGTCAATTAATCTTTCGTTTGAGTACTTGTTATCTGTGCTTTACCACGTTTAGTAAACATCCCCAGCTTTTCATATCGCGCTACAATATTTTAGAACATCTACTTTTTAAAATGTACCTTTGAAAAAGTAGACTTTCTGCGGTACGCTTTGCGGGACTGATTACCCCCGATTTTCACGCAGCGCGCCGGACCGTTTCCGGCCGGACCGGAGCCTGACATGACCCTGATGACGGATGACGAACAGGACCTGAATCCCTTCCCGGGATCACTTTCTTCTGACCCAGCGTATTTCCCGGCCCTGTCAGGCGCTGACGCGCCCGTGAATCCGGCCCGGGCCTATCTGCTCTCCCTGAATTCCCCCCGCAGCCGGCAGACCATGGCCTCGTTTCTCGGGATTGTGGCCGGGATACTCGGTGCCGCCAGCCCCGACCTCTGCAGCTGGGGCAGCCTGCGCCGGCATCACGTCATGGGCATTACCGAGCTGCTGCGCGACACCGGCCGGGCCACGGCCACCGTCAACACCTACCTGTCAGCCCTGAAGGGGGTGGCGAAGGAAGCCTGGATGCTCCGGCTCATGGACGTCGAGAGCTTCCAGCACATCCGGGCGGTGCGCAATCTTCGCGGCAGCCGGCTGCCTAGCGGCCGGGCCCTGCCGCCGGAGGAGATCCGCGCCCTGTTTGCTGTGTGCAAGGCCGACCGGAGCTGCCTCGGGCCGCGGGATGCAGCCATGCTGGCGGTGATCCTTGGCTGCGGCCTCCGCCGGTCCGAGGCCGTAAGCTTGGATCTTCGTGACGTTGTCACGCAGGACCGGGCCCTGCGGGTGCTGGGCAAGGGAAACAAGGAACGGCTGGCCTACGTTCCGGTCGGGGCGTGGCAGCGGCTGCAGTTCTGGATCGATGAAGTCCGGGGCGAGACGCCCGGGCCGCTGTTCACCCGCATCCGCCGCTTCGGGGATGTGACCATGAACCGGCTCACCGACCAGGCGGTGTACCATATCCTGCAGGTGCGCCAGGGTCAGGCCGGAATAAGTAAGTGCTCGCCGCATGACCTTCGCAGGACTTTCGCAACAGCCATGTTGGATAACGGGGAAGATTTGATTACGGTAAAAGATGCGATGGGCCACGCCAGCGTCACCACCACCCAGCAGTACGATCGCCGCGGGGAGCAGCGCCTGCAGCTCGCTCGTGATAGACTCAACCTTGTGTAATTTTTTAGGGCTAAGCAAACACTAATAAGGGGACTGCGCCCCCTCTAATTTCATATTAACACGATACTCGGCAGACTTTCCCTGTCGTAGTCAACAGCCATCGCCCGATGGAGGCAGGGATAAACGCTGACTGCCCGACGTGAAGCAAAAGGCTCTCGCCGCTGGCATGACTTAATGTCGCGTCCCCCTCAATCACTAACACAATTTCAGCGCTGGATGTCATTACCATTTGATTGTCCACCGCAGTGAAAATACTGAAGCGGAAATCCTCAACCGGAACAGGATAGCGCGCTTCTGCGGCATGCTGCTCCGGTAACATACGCAGCGAGGCTGCCGCGGTCGGTGTGAAGTTGGTGCACTGAATCAACTCGTCCAGATTGATCTTCTTCGGGGTGAGTCCAGCGCGTAGCACGTTGTCGGAACTGGCCATCACCTCAATTGCCGTGCCGTGAACATATGCATGCAATGTACCCGGAAAAAGAAACATCGCTTCGCCGGGTTGCAGAGTAATACAGTTGAGGAACAGCGGCGCCAGCACGCCAGTATCATCCGGATAGTGTTGCTGTAAGCGCCGGAAAATCCCGCCAGTCACCTCACCGTAAAGCGCCTCTCCCCGCGCGACCGCCTGCGTGATGGCCTGCGTTTTGAGGGCGGGAGGGAGTTGCATTATGGCGGTGAAGAATGTGCGTAATCCTTCACTGTCCGGCTGGGCGAGCAAACTTGTGGCGATGATCTTTAGCTCGGGGATATCCAGGGCAGCCAGGTTCGCGGCAATCGTTTTCGCATCACGAAAGCCGTTCATCGCCACAAATGGGGTGATGGCGTAGACCAGCTCCGGTTTGTGGTTCGCGTCGTTATAATCCGGCGTTCCACCATCCTCTACCTGCTGCACGCGCGTAAACCCACGTTCAGCCTGCGCTTTAGTGGGGTGAACCTGAATGGACAACGCCCTTTCAGCGGCAAGGATTTTCAGCAAAAAGGGTAAGTCTTTAAAACGCTTATGCGCTACCTCGCCAAGCATTGCCACTGGTTCTGAAGCCAGTAAATCAGAAAGCGCCACCATTCCCTGCGCGTTATTCACATATGAAATCCCTGCCGGATGAACCCCCATCCACAGTTCGGCCTGTGGTTGATTGTCCGGATTCAGAATGTTGAAACGCTGATTTAGCGCGTGTCGGCTTCCCCAGGGATAATTTTTTACTACATTGGTAAGCGGATAAAAGCAGGCCCGACTCATGAAGGCGTGTCCTCGCTGCTGAACTGGTTGCTAAGCGCCAGCTCCCGGAACCACAGGGCATTGCGCTTTATGCTGCGCTCACCCGTTTCGAGATCCAGCCGATAAAATCCGTAGCGGCGCTTGAAGGCATTTATCCACGACCAGTTATCGATAAACGTCCACTGATGAACGCCAAAGCAGTTTGCTCCATCGCGAATGGCATGGTGAAGTTGAACCATGTGTTCTTTCATTAAATCGATGCGGAAACTGTCATCAATGACACCGTCGGCTTGTACCGGACCTTCTGATTCCAGATCCATCGCGATACCTATCTCAGCGAGATACCACTTAATATTGCCGTAATTGTCGCGAATATTGCGGGCAATATCATAGATAGCAACAGGAAGGATTTCATTATTATCGCGGTAAGGGTTAAAGCGTCCGTTCGGATCAACGTAGTTTTCGAAGTAATATTCCGGGGAGAAGTATTCGAGCGTGTAAGCTGATTCTCGCGCCTGAACGCGTCGCGGTACGTAATAGTTCACGCCGAGAAAATCAATTCTGGAGTCGGTAATCAGGCGAGCGTCTTCCGGGGTGGCTTCCGGCAGGCAATGATGAAACGCCAGAAGCTCACACAGCTCTTTTGGGAACTGGTGTTTAACCAATGGATCAAGGAAGCTGCGGTTAAACAGCAGGTCTGCATACCAGGCCGCTTTTTTATCTTCCGCTGAATCACTACGTGTGTAGGTCGGCGTCAGATTCAGCACCACGCCAATTTCACCGCTCTCTGCTCGCTCACGAAACACCTGCACCGCTTTCGCATGGGCCAGCATAATGTTAAATGCTACCTGTGCCGCCAGCTTTCCGTCCTTTTTGCACGGATAGTGGAAGTCATACAAATATCCGCCTTCCACCGGGACAATCGGCTCGTTGAAGGTGATCCAGTATTTCACTTTGTGGCCGAACAAAGAGAAAGCGGTACGCGCGAAACGGGCAAACAATTCCGCTACATGCGCAGATTCAAAGCCACCATATTTTTTCTGCAGTATCTCTGGCATATCAAAGTGATACAGGTTGACCATCGGCTCGATACCGTTGGCGATCATCTCATCGAGATAGTCGTTATAGAAGCGAACGGCATCGGCGTTCGGCTCTCCGGATTCAAAGTCGTCGATCAGGCGTGACCACTGGATAGAGGTCCGGAAAGAGTTAAACCCTGTCTGCTTCATCAGGGCGACATCTTCTTTATATTTGGTGTAAGTCTCGCAAACACGTTGGGGGCCTGTTTGCTGATAAAAACGCTGTGGTTGTTCGGAAAACCAACTGTCCCAGATGGAACAGTGCGGTTTACCAGCCGTGCCTTCGGTTTGTGGGCCAGATGCCGCAGCACCCCATAAAAAACCTTCCGGGAATGTATACCGGGTCATAACTCCTCCGCTAATAAAAAAACCGCGCCCGATGGACGCGGTCAAAATAACTACTCTGCATTTATTTCGATAGATTTGATAAACATGTAGCCCCAGTCGCCGGCGAAACGACCAAAGTCAATGCTGTTTTTACCGGCTTTTAGCGTCACCGGGATCTCTATCTGATGGCCTTTTTCGTCAGTCTGAGGGAACTCAATAGCAACTGGTGCCCCCCCGTTCACCACGAAAGAATTCTTTTTTCCACCCCACTTAGCATTAAAATTGACGCGCAGGGTATACAGTCCTTCCCATGGCGCGTTCACCTGCCAGTTCACCTTATCCCCTTCGTTGGCAAAGGGGCCAAGGAAGCCGTCATCGCCGATGGAGAGTACATTTTCCTTACTCTTTACCGCATACAACTTCCCTTTTTGTACTTCCAGCACACCTCCGGCAAAGTTGCAGTAATCCGCAGGGGTTTGACCCTCCGCCTTTTTAACCGAGACTTTGACGGTTTTGCTGCTTTTCAGCAGTCCATCATCGGCGGTAAAGGTGAGAGTATAGTCACCAGGAGCCGAGAACCATGCGCGGGTTTGCGCTTTCGTCGCATCACAGAAATGTACGTTCGCATCATCCCTGCCAGCCCAGCCAACCTTTACCTCACGGCCCGGCAGGTTGTCGTCCGTCCACTCTGCATGCAACAACACCCCTTTATCCTGAGAAGTTGTCAGCGAATCTTCCACAGTGACTATTGGAGCCTGGTTCTGCTTTGTGTGTTTCACACCGATCACATTGGAGGGCTCAGATGCTCCACTCTCGTTCTTGGCAATCACACGGTAATAGTAAGTCTTACCCAGTTGCAAACTGCGGTAATCATCACGGAACAGATTCATGGTTGCCGGGTTCCACTCATTTACTCCGTCTGAGATGTTCTCTCCAACCCGCGTCCATGGACCGGTCTCCGCCTCGGAACGTTCAACGTCATAGCTACGACCAACGGCTGCCCCCATCCAGTTGATGGCGAACGGAGAATCTGTCGCACGTAGTGCGGGTGCATCAGGAACCGGCAACGGCGGAACCTGGCTCAGGCCTGACATTTGCGCTGACGCCTTCCTTACCAGATCCACTACTTCCGTTTCCTGGTTGGCTTTCCCTTCGATCGGGAAGCCAGGCAGGTGGTAACTGTAGTGGCCGGTATACTCTTTGTGCCAGTAGAATCCGCCGTCATGACGATGTCCACGGAAGCCCCAGATGAAGCCTCCCACTGCTTGCGCACCATTCACGTCGGTGTGGACAATTGCCTGCATGATGTCATTAAGCTGCGTATGGTCGAGCAGGCCAAATTCCCCGACCAGATAGGCTTTCTTACCGCTAATAGCGGTCAGGTCTTTACGCACCTGATCGGGATGATTGTTATCGGCATTGGTGTAGTAATGATTGCTGACGATATCGACGTTCGGATCGCTTAACGCAAATTCGTTAATCTTCTTGTAGGTACCATCAACGATCAGCTGATTTGGCGCCCATTTGCGGATCCACGCCGCCGTCTCATGCAGGAACGCGGCATTGGTGTCCTCCAGTTCGTTGCCTGTTTCCCAGGCCATGATCGCCTTCTCATCAGAATAAGCACGCCCCGTCACGGTGTTCGTACGGGTGATAACCTGGCGGATAACGTCCTGATAGGCTCTGTAGGTTTTGCTGTCGGTGCGGTAAAAATCTTCTGGCTTTTCATTGTAGAAGGCCGCAAGTTGCTCACGTCCTCCCCACCACCACCAGTGATCGATAAAAGGTAAAATCAGGCGTAACCCCTGTTTGTCGGCTTCGGCGATCATGTTGTCATAGACCTTCATCGCTTTTTCATTAAGCCGAGGCATACCATCCGTGCTTTGCGGGGCCAGGATGTGCGTTTCGCGTTCACAGGCAGTATCGTTTTCCTGTTGAACGGAGAGCACATAAACACGCTGCGCTTTCGCACCTGTTGCCACCATGGCTTTGATCCAGTTCGCCTGTTCTTCCGGCGTCGGCCATTTGAAATATTGCCCCCAGCCGCGCGGGTCAGCTTTACAGACACCGCGGGCATCATCTTCGATGCGATGCAGTTCCGGTGCGTGAATGCCAGCAAAACGGAAGGTCGTTTCACCGTCCATTAGCTTCGCGCCATCACGCGTAATGAAGTGCTCGAAATGCGACTGTTCTGCCGCCATTGCTCCCGCGCAGCCCAGCGCAGAGAGCAGTGAAACTAACAATATTTTTTGGATAGGTTGAATCATTTTATTCTCTCCTTAGAACCACACTTCAGCCTGAACGCCGAAGTTCACCGTGTCACTCTCACCGCTGCGGCTATAGCCACCGGCGGAGAGAGTGTTGGTATCCCAGTTATAGTTACCGTCCAGGGCATCAGAGACGCCTTTATCCCACTTCGCGTAGGTTACAAAGAAGCGCAACTGTGGCCGATTCCAGTATCCCGATTCAAAGGTCAGCGTCGGGGCGATGGTCACTTTGGTCAGACCGCCTTTGCCTTTCCCGTTGACGCCTTTATAGTTTTCGTCATCGAGATATTCGTAGCCCAGCTCATACTGCATGGCGAAGTTTTTGGTTATCTGATGATATGGACGCACTCCAGCAACCCAACTGGTACGGCCCCAACCATCAGCATCGCTGCTCCACCAACGGTAGTTTTTGTCTTTCTGGTAATAAGCAAAGGTCGATATATCGACTCTGCCCAGAGAAGCCATGCTGTCCAGGATCACACGCCAGGATTGGGTATCATCCAGGTTTGCCCAGCCCCAGCCGTTTTTGCCCAGCGAGTCACCCGCCGCTAGCCCCCGGCCGTACTGCATCACCACTTTGGAATATCCCCCCGTCAGACCCCAGAAACCTTCAAAGTTGTAGACCCCTGTAACGCCATAGCCTTTTTCGGCAGAGGTAGGGTGGTTTTCATTGCGGTTCATGTGGTGGCCAATCAACTCCAGGTCAAAGCCCGTGCCGCCAATTTTCTTCAACCACAGGTTGAGAGAGTAGTCATCCGGGTACCCCTGATCGCCTTTATCTACCGGGTACGCTTT
The DNA here is from genome assembly GCF_055805075.1 of Leclercia sp. GHBNCSD. Classification (NCBI taxonomy): domain Bacteria; kingdom Pseudomonadati; phylum Pseudomonadota; class Gammaproteobacteria; order Enterobacterales; family Enterobacteriaceae; genus Leclercia; species Leclercia sp. GHBNCSD. The sequence continues at coordinate 24,695 of NZ_JBQVYO010000003.1, forward strand.
GGCTTCATCTGTAGTAGAGAAGGCGTAAACGCCCGCATCGAAACGCGCGAAGCCAAGATCGAGATTGTCAAAACCGCCGCCCGTACCGTTGTACTGAATGTACTCCCAGTCAAACTGGTGGCTGGAGGTGTTCGAGCTGCTGTAACGTTTGCCGCCCCAGAACGTCACATCTGGCGCAAAATCCAGGTTGCTTAATTCAACGTACCCTTCACGGAACTGTACCTCTTTGCCGTCATCGTCCTGACAGTTCCAGTCGGAGGTGCATTTGCTCTGATGGGTAATATTGGCCTGAATTTTGGCAACCGGACCGGCGTCAGATTTCAGCGTCACCTGCGGGATCAGTTCAATCTTCGTATCTTCTTCATTGCCGAGACGCCATTTGCCGTCCGGCATCAGGCCGACAGAGTCAGCACGGTTGCCATCGGAGTTCGCCAGAATGCCCGAACGCATATAACCGTGCAGTTTAAAGTCGTACTGCTCTGCCTGCGCGATACCGCAGACAGCCGCGTTGATGAGAAGAGCCAGAGGTATTAATCGGTTCAACCTGTTCATAAATTTCCTTTTTCTTTTTCTGAGTGAAAGAGCGTCTTATGGCGCGACTGGAAATCTACGGATCAAAAATGGAAATGTACATCCAATTATGGAAAGCGCTTTCCGTAATTGCCGGTTTAAATCACATAATCAAAAATAATGGGAAATAAATTGTGATGCTGATCACACAGGTTCGAAGGGGGGGAATTTAAAAGCCAGCGGCTTACGCGCGCTGGCTGGAAAAGATAAGGGAAAGCGGAGGATTATTTGCTTTCTGATTCTACCAGTTGCCGTTCATAAACGTTGAAAAACGGGCGGTAAATCATCCAGGCATTGAAGAATGCGAACAAACACATAAACAGGTTCTTCCAGCTGCCGTTTGCTGACCAGGCGGCACCCAGCGGGGCGGGCATCGACCAGGGTAACATCGCAACCGCGCGGTCAAGCACCCCAAGGTGAGTAAGATACCAGGCAAGACAAGCATTTATCACTGGAACACAAATAAATGGAACTAAAAACAACGGATTAAGGATGATCGGAAAGCCAAAAAGTACTGGCTCATTAATATTAAACAACGAGGGAATAAGCCCGATTTTACTGACGCTTTTTAACTGACGCGAGCGACTACGCAGGGCCATGAAGATCAGCGGCAGCGTTGAGCCAATCCCACCGATTAGCAGATAAAAATCCCAGAAACCCTGCAGATAGATATGAGGTAGAGGCGTCACGTTATTCGCCAGCGCCTGTTGGTTTTCAAAGAGATAAGTCATCCAGAAAGGGTTCATGATACCGGTGACAATCAATGCGCCATGTATGCCGATAAACCACAGTAAGTTGCAGATAACAATAGAAATAATAAGAGCGGTGAGCGTATCTGAGGCGATGATGAGCGGACGAAAAGCTTCGCTTATCATGTCCGGTAAAATCATGCCGGTGTTCTGCTTCAGAAGTGCATTAACCAGGGTAATAGAAAGCATGATGGCGAGCAGAGGCATCAGAAGCTGGAAACCATTGCGCGTCATCACCGGAACCTCCTCCGGCAGGCGGATACACCAGCCACGCCGGTAAAAGAGCCGCATTACTTCAATCGTGTAGAAGCTTGATATTAAAGCGCTAAATATCCCAATCCCACCAAGAAAAGCATTGCTGTTATCCGTCTCTTTGAAACCGATAAATACCAGAAAGGCCAGGCATCCCGTCAGGCCAGAAAGCCGTTCCGGCAGCTGATACTGCTTGCCCAGACTGGCACTGGCGCCAAAAGCAATGATCAGCGCTACGAGCCCAATGGTCAATTCAAACGTCGGCAGCAGCATCGGCCGAATGGCCTGATATGCCGCGCCATACCACGCACCGGGATTAACGGAAAATGGCGGAAAGATAAGGGGAACCATCACGCTACCCACTATGACAAACGGCATCGCCAGCGCAAAGCTGTCCCGCATCGCTGTTATGTGGGGGCTGCGGGTGAGTAGGTTGGCAAAAGGAGTAACGCGCTGCTCAATCAGTGTCACAGCAACATTCATAAACTGAATGCTCATAGCGAGGCCTATAGAGGACAGGAAAGTTCGGCGATCATCCCCTACATCCCGACAAAGTAAAAGCCTGCATCAGGTGATCGCGCTCACATTTAATGGATCCGCATACGGAAAGCGCTTTCCGTTATGAATCCGTAAAGATTATAGTCCGCTCATCGTTATTACCTGGTCAGGAGTTTTTATGAAGAAAATCATGCTTTGCTGTTCCGCCGGAATGTCTACCAGCCTTCTGGTTAAAAAAATGTTGGAAGAGGCTGAAAAACGCAGCTTATCCGTTGATATCAAAGCCTTTGGGGTCGCGGAGTTTGAACAACAGGTGGGGAATTATCAGGTGGTGCTGCTGGGACCACAGGTGAAGTACATGCAAAAAGATCTTCAGAACAAAGCCAACCCCTATGGAATCAAGGTCGAGCCCATCAACATGATGGATTACGGCATGCAAAAGGGAGGCGCAGTTTTAGATTTTGCCCTTTCACTGATTGAAAAAAATAACTAAAGGACATCAACATGAGCGCCCTGTACTCTAAATTAATCAGCATGATAGAGCGAAAAATCACGCCTATGGCTGGTGCAATTGGCCAGCAAAAGTATGTCACTTCGATCCGTGACGGGTTTATTCTTGCCCTGCCCTTTATGATTGTCGGCTCGTTTATGCTGGTGTTTATATTCCCGCCCTTCTCACCAGATACCAGTTGGGGCTTCGCCCGCGCCTGGTTGCAGTTTTCATTAGACCATCGTGAAAACCTGATGTTGCCGTTTAACTTCAGCATGGGGATTATGACAATATTCATCTCAGTGGGTGTGGCTGCTAGCCTGGCACGTCATCATGGGCTGGACCCGCTGACGTCTGGGATGCTGTCGCTGATGGGCTTTTTACTGGTCGCTGCGCCCTTAAAAGATGGCATGGTATCAACAGCCTATTTTTCCGGGCAGGGCATTTTCACCGCACTGCTGGTGTCGATTTATACTACCGAACTGTATGCTTTTCTGCGTCGCAATAATATTACTATCCGTCTGCCGCCTGAAGTGCCGACCGGCGTAGCCCGCTCGTTTGAGATTTTAATTCCGGTGCTGGCGGTGGTACTGACGCTGCATCCGCTGAATCTGTTCATCGAAGCGCAGCTCGGGATGATTATCCCGGAAGCTATTATGTCGTTGGTGAAACCGCTGGTCGCGGCTTCTGATACATTGCCTGCCATTTTGCTGTCTGTTTTGGTGTGTCAGATCCTTTGGTTTGCGGGTATCCACGGTGCGCTGATCGTTACCGGCATCATGAATCCATTCTGGATGGCAAACCTCTCTGTAAACCAGGCCGCGATGGCCGCAGGAACGGCGATCCCCCACATCTATGTGCAGGGGTTCTGGGATCACTATCTGCTGATTGGCGGTGTAGGCTCTACGCTCCCGCTGGCGCTTTTGCTTATGCGCAGCAAAGCTGTACATCTTCGCACCATTGGTCGTATGGGCGTCGTTCCCGGCCTGTTTAACATTAACGAACCGATTTTGTTCGGTGCGCCTGTGATTATGAACCCGCTGTTCTTCCTTCCATTCGTCCTGGTTCCGATGGTCAATGCCACGCTGGCCTGGTTTGCGCTGGATTTGGGTCTGGTCGCACGTGTGGTCTCAATGACACCCTGGACAACGCCAGCCCCAATTGGTGCCTCATGGGCCGCCAACTGGGCATTCAGTCCGGTCATCATGTGCTTAATCTGCATGGTAACGGCGGTCATTATGTATTACCCATTCCTGAAAGCTTATGAAAAACAGCTTCTTAATCAGGAATCTGGTGAAAAAGAGCAGGCCCAGCCTGTGGGTCAATCTGAAACTGCATAAACGTATTTACTGCCAGAGGATGTTATGGAATTAGAAGAACAAATTATGGGCATCATCATTAATGCCGGACAGTCCCGCAGCCTGTGTTTCGAAGCACTTCAAAGCGCTAAAGCAGGAGACTTTGCCGATGCGGATGAAAAAATGAAACAGGCGCAACATTTCGCACGTGAAGCGCATCTGGTGCAAACCCAACTTATTGAAGCCGATGAAGGCGAAGGCAAAACCAAAATGACGCTGGTGATGGTACATGCCCAGGATCACCTGATGACCTCCATCCTCGCCAAAGAGCTCGTCACCGAGCTTATTGATATCTACAGAACTCGTCATTGAGTGTTGCGTGATTTAAGAGAGGCAATGCCTCTCTTCTTTTTTCAGGAGAAGCATTATGTACCATCTCGGCCTGGACATTGGCGGCACCAAAATGGAAGCCGTCTTGCTGGACGCTACCGGCGCTGTTGTCCTGCGTGAACGCCGTCCAACTTACAAAGACAACTACCGGGGATTTCTGGATAACCTGACAGAGATGATCAATGGCATCCGCTCCGCCACGCAGGTCGACTTTACGGTCGGCGTAGGTTTACCGGGGGCGATCGATCCTCTGAGCGGACTCATTAAAAACTGTAACTGTCTGGTGCTGAATGGCGAGAATTTAAAGCGCGACCTGACGGTGTTGCTCGATCAGCCCGTCTTTCTGGCCAATGATGCCGACTGTTTTACCTTGTCTGAGGCCGTTGATGGGGCGGGTAAAGGATACGGTACGGTGTTTGGCGTCATTGTGGGTACAGGCTGTGGTGGCGGTGTGGTGGTCAACGGCCAACTACTAAGTGGACCCAATGCGATTGTGGGCGAATGGGGTCATAATCCGCTTCCCGGCTGGCGCTACGAACTGGATGGCCCGGTGGAGCCCTGCTATTGCCAGCATGTAAACTGCGTGGAAAGCTATATTTCAGGCACTGGCTTTAGTCGTCGTTTCAATGCTCGTCATGATACAGCCTTCAGTTCGGAGGTCATTATGGCAGCGGTACACGAGAAGGAGCCTCGCGCGGTGGCGCATTATCATCACTTTATTGATGCGTTTTCCCGGAGTATTGCGGGTGTCATCAACATCCTTGACCCCCATGCCATCGTTCTGGGAGGAGGACTGTCGAACGTGGAAAGCCTGTACCAGGATCTTCCAGAGGCCGTTGGCAAATACATTTTTTCACCGACTTGTCGGACTGCCATCGTTAAAGCCAGGTTTGGCGATGCCAGCGGCGTTCGCGGTGCGGCATGGTTGCCTTTACGGAGCACAGGCAACTGAACCAGGTGGCTAAATCCTGCCCGTACTTATGTTATTATAGGGAGAACACCGTAATACAGACGACACCATGACAACCATTGATGATGTTTCAAAATTAGCCAATGTTTCCCGGGCTACCGTTTCGCGCGTGCTGACCGGAGCACGTGGCGTTCGTGAAGAGAGCCGCGAGGCCGTATTACGGGCGGTAGAAGAACTCAATTACCGTCCCAGCTTTGCTGCGCAAAATCTGGCGAGCAATACGTCAAATCAGGTCGGTATGGTTCTCCCCGCCCATGAGGCTGATTTTAGCGCAATCCTGTTGCCGCAACTGTCCCTGGCGGTTAAAAATCTGAATAAGTCGCTGATTATTCAATACGTTAATAACGTATCGGAACAGCAGGCTGCCATTGAAAGTCTTCAACATCAGTGTGTCGCCGTCGTGACGCTGGGGAAACCCGGCGGTGAGGTTGCCAGCAACGTAATCGCTTTTGATGATTTTTCGACAAAAGGCAGTGCCAGCCAGGGCTATAACTACGCTTTTGCCACCGAAAGTGCCTGTCGATACGTGCTGGGAAAAGGACATCGTAACATTGCCCTGCTGATGGAAACTGAAGATGACATTGCCAGCAAACAAATGCTGGAAGGGTATCGCAGCGTACTACAGAACTACTCTTTGCCGTTTAACCGTCAGTTGCTGGTCATGGCGAACAACAATATCGAGCAGGCGCTGCTGACGCTAATTAATAGCTTTACGAAATACACAGCGATTATCTCCAAACGTGACAGTTATGCCGCTGAAGCAATGCGTTTACTGCGTGAGTTTAATATTTCCATCCCACAGGAAGTATCGCTTGTGAGTCTTGAGGATTCACCGTTGGCACCCCTGCTCTATCCACCGTTGACCTGTATCGCCTACCCGGTTGGGCAGTTACTGGAAGACTGCGTAAAACGCATTAAGGCATTGATTGAAGGCCATTCTGTTTTTGTAGCAGAAGGACGAACGTTAACAGGAAGGCTGGTTGTACGTTCTTCGGTATCAGATGTAGTCACCTGACAGGTTAATTATGAGGAAACCTGCTATGATGATTAATACATTATCGTGCCAGGTTCTCTATTCGCTCATAATAGAATTTAATATTAGACAGGTGCGGGCGCCCCCCTGTGTCTTGTTACCAATTAATGGCATGCAAGTATACTAATAGAGGCTTCAATTGGGTTGCCGCTCCGCAAAGAGGAGGGCCTGCTAAGATGATACTATATAATCCCTACATCATTATTTATTCAACATTGAGATGATGTTCACGCTCATTCACTAATTTGAACCTCTACTTGATAGTTCGTTGCCGGCATAAATACTATGTTTGATTGCACGCTTCAGCTGATTTTTATTAAGAAAGATACAGCCACGCTTACCTGGTATGGATAACTTATACTCTCCAGTAAAAGGAATGGGGTTAATTAAGTACCAGCGACCTTTATAGAAAATCCAGTTCATTTAAACCTCACTTAGCGTAAGGTTCATTATAGCTTAATGGTAAGGTAAAGAAATCCCCTCAATATGGGCAATTCTCACGTTTTATTATAAAAATCTTTAAGTATAATTAATAGATTGTGGCTTTATCCTTGGTGGAAAAAACCACAACTTATGTATGATTAATTAAATATTGAAACTAAATTATTTAACTGGCGAGTTTGCTCCGCCAGAGATGTCGATGCAACAGCTGATTCTTTAACGAGGATAGCATTCTGTTGGGTTGTGATACCCATCTCTGAGACTGCATCATGCACATCAGAAAGCCATTTGCTTTGTTTATCAGACACCTTGGCTATATCTTCTATAATCAAATTAACCTGCTGTATGGAAGAAACAATTTGTTCCATCGTCTGCCCTGATTGCGTAACCAGAGAAACCCCATCTTTTATATTAAGAACGGCATCGCTTAATAAATTTTCTATTTCTTTGGCAGCTACAGCACTACGTTGAGCAAGGGTTCTTACTTCTCCGGCGACTACAGCAAACCCTTTTCCATGTTCGCCTGCACGAGCCGCTTCGACAGCTGCGTTAAGTGCAAGAATATTAGTTTGGAAAGCGATCCCATTAATTACATTGGTGATATCGGAAATTTTTGAAGAACTTTCTGAGATCGTTTTCATTTTTATAATCACGTTCTTAACAAGTAGACCCCCATTTTCTGCGTTGGCCGAGGCGGCATTAGTTCGAACACTTGCATACTCTGCATTTTGTGCATTATTTTTCATAGCATCAGAAAGTTGCTTGATATTATTATTTGTAAGCACTAAAGCTGATGATTGTTGATCTGTCCTAACAGAAAGATCTGAATTTCCTAAAGAAATTTCTGCAGATGCTTTAGATACATTATCCACGCCGACTTTCACTTCATCTATGATGTGTTTTAGGCGATCATTCATTATACCGATAGAGACTAATAATTCCCCAAATTCGTCTTTTCTTGTAGATACAACAGATGCGGATAAATCACCAGAAGCAATTCGACTTGAGATATGAAGCGTTTCATTGAGAGGTTTTGAAATATGTCTTGTCATAAAATAAGCAATGCATAATGCAATAACACTACCAGAAACCGAAGCAATCAGCATGATAGTTTTAGCGTTATCAATGACATTTTTGGTTTGCATGTTTTGATGCTTTAATAATAATTCCATTGCAGCATATGTTTCGTTGGAACCCTGATTAAGCTTTTCAAATAATTGATTTTGTAGAGCTGAGTTTTTCCTAAACTCAAGAGTATTGCTTATCATTGCTTCAGCATTTTTTTTAAGTTCTGCAATCAATTCTTGTGATGAATTCATACTGCCAGAATTGTAATTATCGGATTCTTTGATAATGTCTTTTAACGCATTTTCAATTTTAATGTAAGATGCTTCATTTTTACTTGCAACGAGATCCGCTATTCTGAATCTTAAGTCTTTCAATTTAAGATTTATATATGATGAAAAATCATCCAGACCAACATCAAAACCAGCGCTCCTGCTTTTATTGGTTAATTGTTCTCCGACATCAAAAATTGCAGATTTTTGCAAACTCAGTTCAATAATTCTTCCCGTTTCAATTGAACTAACAAAGTTATCTGAGTTTTTTTTATATTCTGCCGATGCAGTATTTAATTTTTGGTTTATTTCACCGCCAACATTATCTCTATTGTCAACTTCAAGTAGCCTTACATGCTCAATTAGGGTATCGAGCTCCTTTTTCTGAAGCTCAGCATATTCGAGGCTTTTCGTATATCTGAAATTTACATTATAAAGCTTTAAATTATCTAAAAGCTTTGAAATTTCTGTTGTTTTATTTTGCCTAGCGTTATTATTGCTGATGGATTCCAGGCCATGGCTAGCAATTGCGTATATAAAGAACGTTATTATAATGAGCAATATATAACTTACTAATAATTTTCTGCTGATCTTGAGGTTTTCAAACCCAGAAGAAACCTTTGTGGAAATATTCATTCTTTCATCCCTATTTCTATATTTTTTACTATAATCGTCATTATCGGCATTTACTTTAATGAAATTATCCTTTCTGTGATTGCCATCACATTGATTTCTTCTTGAGCGAATGCGCAAACGGTTACCTGCAAAAAGCAGGCTTAAGAACTATCTTGCATCTGTGTTTTGGTAAATAAAATATAGTTTTTTAGCTCGTTAGACATTTAAGTCATTTCTATGGTGGTTCAGACATAGGGCATAGCGCACAGCCTATAACCGAAATTATCTATTTTACTATTGTTTTGTAGTTATTTTTTCCAATGGATGTTTGAAAGTCTTAGCTACTAGATGGGATTTTTAAAATAAAAAAAACAGGATTTAATATACTCCAACATGCCAGTGTTTCAACCTTTAGCGATTTACTCTCCAAGTTATATTGGACAGCTTCGTTACACAGCCTGCTCGGTGGCCACCAGCTGATACTAGGACTCACTGAAATACACCCCATAATATTCGGGAGCGCCAGGCGTATTTTTGCAAGACATTATCCTGCGGTACTCACGTTCAAATTTGTTTAGAACAGTTTTAATGCGTGAGTTGTCTCAGGTGAAAAATCGCTTCAGACATTACGATTATTGTGGTCCTGATGCTTTTTTAATGGCCGCTTCCATTGTTTCTCCAGGTACGGCTCCTGCAAACATCGTGATATTTTTCGGAGTGCCGCCGGTTACTGGCATGACAACGATGTCCGGCGTGCCGGTCAGACCCAGCGCTCTGGCCAGTGCGTCATTTTTCTCCAGCGCTGATGTAAAACTCTCTTTGCCGGCGTTATGCCAGCCAGCTTTTGCAGCGGCCCGATCGATGCACTCATTCGTCAGTTTCCCTTCGTTGTTGCCGGTGGTATAGACTGCGTTGTGATACGTGATATAGGCCTCTGCCCCTTTCTCTTTCCAGACCGACAGTCCGCGTTCGGCGGCCGCCCGGGAGTTTTCCCAGCGATCGGCAAAAATGGGCCACTCTTTAAAGACGTAACGCACGTCCGGATGAGTCTTCATCACCTTTACAAGCTCCGGCGCCATCGAGCTGCAGTGAACGCACTGGTAATCGAAGAACTCGATGACGGCCACCTTTGCGTTCTCCGGCCCGAAGGCCGGCGTATCCGCGTCGTTCAGCAGGGCCGCCTGGTTATCCATGACCCTGACGGCAAACTGCAGCTGCTGTCGCGCCTCCTGCTGCGCCTGCAGCTTCTGGCTGACCGCGACCAGGACCTCCGGGTGTGACACCAGGTATTCTGCGGCAATTTCCCCGATTCTGGCCTCCTGCGACGGGGTAAAGACCGGCTGCGGGGCTGAGGCCTGCGCAACTGAATTAGAGTAAATGTATGTTGTAACTATAAGTATAGCTAAGGTATTCAGTTTCATGCTGTGCTCTCTTGTATGTTCTGATTAACGTTCTTTCTGAATAGTGCGGGTGAGGGTCTGCTCTTCGATTTCCGGCAAACGGCCACGCCCGCTGTCACTGGCCTGGCGAATCATATCCTGCTCAGTCCGGGCAAGATCCGCAACGATGCGGGAGGCCCTGCTCTCTTCACCGGCGGATTTATCCGGTACCGCGATGTCCTTACGCACACTGTCTGCCAGTTGCAGCTCGCGCCCGTCCGGCTGCTCACGCTCACGCACGCTGGCCAGAACTCCGTTGTCAGGTGTCAGCGGCACCGTTTTTTCCGGATTCAGCTCTTCCGGGCGCAGCTTCACGGACTCTTCTACCGGCAGTACGATGGCGCGGGCGTCGTCCTGCTGCTGACGGACAGCTTCCTGTTCGCGGGCCTGTTCTGCCAGCTTCAGTTCGCTCTGACGCTGCAGTTCATCCTGCCCGGGCAGGTTGCCGACGTTAAGCCGTATCTCTTCATCCCCGCGTACACCCCCCGTCACTTTCAGCAGATGGGCTGAAAGCGGCTCCTGACCGGTCTGCCACACCACCCCATCCTTCGGATGCGTTCTGACGGCATCCAGCGCGGCCGCCAGATCGTTTACCACGACCGTATTGCCGGACTGGCTTCGCTGCAGGACCGCACCGCGTGCCCGCTCCGTCATCACCATGCGCGTATCGCCCTGCGTCAGCCTGCCCTCCGGGCTGGAGACCAGGGAGACCAGCGCCAGGCCCGCGCTTTTTCCGTTGTTGTCATACACCGGTAACGCCAGCGCCGGCTCCGGAAAACGGCGGGTTGCCGGAATAACCTTCGCCGTCAGTGAGGCCTCGCCCATGCCCTGATGCCTCACCCAGGCACGACCAATGGCGGTTTTCGTGACGGGCTGGCCCATCGCCCAGATGGCTTTTGCCTGCTGGCGCTGCGTTTCGGGAGCCAGCGCCTCATGCGCGGTTTTGATATCACGCTCCGGTTTTGTGACAGCCTTTGTCCAGTCCTTCTTGCCGTCGGTGTATATCTGGACATGTTCTTTCGCACGCGAGGCCGTGATGTAAAATGCACGACGGGTGGCCAGCATTTCACGCCCGCCACTGGTCCCCTCGAGTGAGATAACATAATCCGTGCTTGTTCCCTGAGCACCGTAGCCGGTTACTGCCCAGGCATAGTCAACATGCTGCTGTGCCCGGATATCTTTGGGAATGATGGTCACCACCCCGTCCGTTCCCCGCAGACGAATATCCCCTGTGTCGCTGACGGCGTCGACGGTGAATCGCTGGTTCGCCGTCATGCCCTGCTCGCGATCGGTCGCCGTGAAGCGCAGCTGATCCCCGGAACGGACTTCAATCGTTTTGCGTTTAAACAACTGCACATCACCGGTAATAAGCTCTTTTGGCGAGTACAGTCCGATTTTGCCCTCTTCGTCCCGGACCGTGATCGTATTGCCGTTGCGGTCTACAGCCAGCACATCCTGATAGCGGTCGCCACGCTTCACCACCATACCTGACGCCCAGGGCTTCATCTGGTTGAACTCATGACGGGTGTGAGCAATTTTATCCAGCACCGGTATGGTGATGGCTTTTTCACCCAGCTCCCCGCGCCTGCCAAGCTCTGCATGAATGCCGGCATTGACCGCCCGGCGGTCAGCATTCAGCTGCGTGATGATAAGCGTGCGCGCCCGGGTGTCCGGGGTCCGCTCCGTCCAGTCACGGACGATATCCTGTACGGGAGAGCCCGTTTCCTGAAACGCGCTCCCGGGAGCCTGCGCACCGGCTTCACGGGAAATCCGGTCAGCGGGCTGCGCTTCAATACGCTTCAGCGCCGCTTCAATACGGTTATCGATGATGTCATGCACCGCGCCGCGCAACTGCACATCCTTCTGGCGCACAATCTCTTTCATGATGGCCACGTCCATCGGGCTGCGCTCCTGCATCAGCCTGAACGGGGCCCCGGAGTCCACAGCCTCAAACTGGGCGATATCCCCCATCGAGACCGCCCGGCCACCGCCTGCGGCAATCGCCTGAAACAGCGCAGCGGTGTCCTGGTTACCGGCCATCGAGGATTCATCGATCAGGAACATCTGCCCTTTGTAATCCGGCTTCTCTCCGGCGGCAGTGGCCTGATCGTGCTCCACGATGAAGGATTTGATGGTCCGGGCCTGCACGCCCACGTCACTCATTTCCTTCACCGCCTGGTGCGTGGGGGCAAGCCCGGTCAGTACCGGGCGCGCATCTGCCGGTAGCGTGTCGAGGGCTGCCATGACCGCCTTCATCTGCGTGGTTTTACCCACCCCGGCATAGCCCTGGACACCCGTAAACTGATCGGTGCTGCCAAGAACCAGCGAGGTCGCCGCTTTCTGCCCCCTCGTCAGGCCACTCAGGACATCAGCCGGCACCTGGTCAAGCAGCGGCTGCTGCGTGTTTTTTCCTTCCTCCACCACCCTGAGAATGGCTTTTTCCATCTCCCACGTGGACCGGGCAACCAGCTTTGGCTCGCCGCCCACTGAGACCTCAAGCAGATCCCCTTTTTTCACCATTGTCCTGATTTGGTTGTCGATAGCGTCAAAGTCCGGATGGAACTTCTCTGCATCATCGGCAAGCTTCAGTTCACTGAAGGTCACGTGGCGCTGGTCGTTTACTGCACGCCACACCGCCAGTTCCGCATCACTTTGCACGTTATCCCGCAGGGTGCTGACCGCCTCGCTGACGTCGTCCTTACCGCTGAGGGTGCGGACCAGCTGTACCGGAGACGCGTTCGTTTTCATGCGCTGCAGTCGGGCTTCAGCCCGGTCCTGCACTTCGGCGGTGAACACTTCCGCACGGTGGCCACTCTGTGCCAGCGAGTTCATGGTCTGGGTGGAGATATCGCGGGTGTTCAGCGCCGCCAGTACCACGCCCGTGTCGTTATCCCGCCCGCCCGGGGCGCTGACATAAGCGTGCGTCACATACAGCGGCTGGTCTTTCGGCAGCGTCAGGGTTTCATCACCCCGCTTCACCTCAATGCCCTTACCGGAAATGGCGGTCACCTCCAGGCGGTCTTTTGCCTTCAGGCTGTGTTCGCGGTCGCCCGCCACGGCCAGCAGTTTCTCACCGGTTGCCACGTGCAGGGTTTCACGGCTGAACAGCCGCCAGTCGGCGCTGACCTCCCTGATTTTCATCCGCGTCAGTACGCCGTCGCCATCAATGAGGGAGAGGACGCGCGTGTCATCATGCACCCGGTCAATCACGTAGGACTTACGCGATTTTGCATCCCGGCGATCCTCAAGGACCATGCCGGGACGGTACGAGCCGGGCATGCGGCGGGTTTTACTGTCGAGCCAGACCGGCTGCCGGGCTTCAATCTCCGCCCCGTCGCGTCCCAGCTGGCCGGCATTCTGCAGCGCATCCCGCACCAGGCCGGTCAGCTGCGCCTGCTCCCGTTTACCGACCACCACGGCGGTGACGTTTTCACTGCCCCCGCTCAGCTCCGCAAAGCGGTTCGCCAGCGCTTCATAGCGGTCGCGTTTGTTGGCAATACTGATCACTTCGGCTTCCAGCCCGGGTGCAGGTTCGGTCCGGCGGGACCGGGCCACGCCTGCAGACTCCAGCACCGACATGGCATTGCCGTTCGCCTGGCGCCCGGCGCTGTCGAGAAAGACCAGCTGTGCATCCTGCGCACGCGCCTCCCCCAGCAGGACCAGCGTCTCCTTGAGCCCCAGGCGCTCTGCCCCTTCGATAATCAGCGTGCTCTGGGGTTTGAGGTGAAAATCCCCGCTCAGAATATGCTGTCGGCTGAGCAGCCGATCACGCAGCGTGTCAGATTTGGCCAGCGAAATGGCGCGCTCGGCAGAGCTGGCCAGCACCTGAACGTCGCGACCGTTTGCGGTGGAAATACCGGCCAGCTGCACGGTCAGTTCGCGGATCCCGGCCACCCCTGACGGGGCATTCATCAGGACCAGGGCATCCGTTTCTGCCACCGCCAGCGCCGGTGGCGCGTACTGCGCCGGCCGGGTAAAGCTGACAACTCTGGTGGATTTGAGGTGCTCCTGGCTCAGGGCCTGAATGGAGAGTTCATCCAGCAGGTGAATGCGGGAGGTGAAGACCCCCTTTTCGCTGTCCAGGGGCACAATCATGCCGTCCTTCAGGGCCGCATCGATGGCCATACGGATATCCCTGATCTCCGGTAGCTGTTCGCTCAGCTCTGCGGTGGTCAGCATCAGTTCCCCGAAAGTAAACCGCGTTCTGGCGTCACTTAACTGCGAGATGGCCAGCCGTACCGCCTCCGCGAGATCAGGCTGAGGGGTGTCCGCGTGGAGATCCCGCGCCGGGAAGGACACGCTGCGTTCCGGCGTTTTTTCGGGTTCCGTCAGGGACGGCTGACGCAGGGTGTCAGCCAGGTGTGATCCGGGCTGGCGTGCCGTGTCGTTCCGCTCCGCCGGCAGCGCCGGTAATTCAGGATTTTTTCCCGTTTTATCTTCCGGTGCGGACCGCGTCACCACACCGGGTTCTGCCCGAACGGCGGGGACCGGTGTAATCCGTTCTGGCGGCCGGGGCGCATCGCGAATCCCGGATTCACGCGGGACCACGCTCTCCTGATACGCTTTCAGATCAAACCCTTTTTCCTTCATCTGGCCGAGCCAGCGCTCCATCAGACGCAGGCGGGACGGATCGACTTTCGCCTGACGCGTATCCTTCGCCGCCACATCGCGGCTGCGCAGCGTGGCCTCTGCCCCGATAGCCCCCTCAATTTCACGGCCACGGGAAGAAAACTCTTCCCGCACGTCCTCCGGCACCCCTTTAATTTCCCACATGCCATGTTTACCCACTTCCTCCACTTCATGGCCGAGGGCTTCCACGCGCTGGCGCAGGGCGCTGCGGTAAATTTTTCCGAGCGTGACCTGCATTTTCATGACCGTTTCGATAAAGCCGGCGTTGTGGATGTAGTCGGTGGCCAGCGCCTTCCATTTGCCGTCATCCTCCGTCATGTTGGCGATGAGAAGGTGGGTGTGCAGCTGCGGGTCAAGATTGCGGGAAGTATCGTGAGTGAAGGCAGCAGCGACCATTTTCCCGGTATGAACGATCGAGGTGACGCCGTCTTTGGTATTGCGTGCGGAAATCAGCTTTTCCACATAGCCTGCCGCCACCCGGACGGCATGGTTATGGGCCTCAACCATTTCCTTATCCCCGCCGATCAGCCCCAGAATTGATACACTCTTCGGCGCGGAAAAGGTCAGGTCATGACCGGGACGGTGTACATGGTTGCCGTTTATCTCCCTGCCCAGGCGCGAACCGTCCGGCAGACGGCCCTCGAGCACGACCGTCAGGTCACCTCCCCGGACATTGCCCTCGAGGCCCAGCTCTTTTGCGCCTTCCCCCAGCCAGAGACTCTGGAGATTGCCGAGAAAATAGTAGTTATCGGAATTGCTGTAGTAGCCGGCGGCCGAGCCTGCCGACGCCACGGGGGCGACTGACATCATAGTTCAGGTTCCCTGTCGTAATAGTGTTGATCGTTCTCGTCGTAACCCTGGTCACCCGCGTCACGGTGCAGTAAAATGTTCTCTTCCTCCTGCGCCAGCTGCCGGTTCGTTCGGTGCGCTTCATCCGGACTTTCCGGCGTGACGGGCTTACCGGCTGTCGTCACGCTCAGGCCGCCATCGGGCAGCGCGGTCACCTTCATCTCAAGATTCATCGACTCGCCGCCATTGCTGTCCCCGGTCCCGGCGTTGTTTTCTGACGTTGCCGGACGCTGACGCGCTTTTTGCAGGATGCTGAGGACAGAGGTGGCTGGCTGCTCTGCAGCGGTAGTGAGGTTGCGAAGGCGCTGCAATGCAGCTGGTAGCGTCGCCTGCTCTGCAGGTGTTTCAGCAACATCTGGCTCTGAGGACGTGGACGGCAAAGATTCATCAGTCACGGCGGCTTCCGGAGACGAACCGGCAGGAGAATACCGCCCGTGATGCAGCGAAATTACGTTACTTTTCTCAGACGAAGTGACAGGAGCTGTCACCATGCTGTGGTTGTCAGGTGCAGGTTCCGCGATCGTCGCGTGCGCTTCGGACATGACGGGCACCGCCACCGCTCGCAGGTTGCGTATAACCGGCAAGACACGGGCAGGTTTCTTCCCTGCTGCAGGTTCACTGACCGGCTTTTCCTCGCGCGGTGGTAACGTTGCAGGCGCGCCGGCGGACGATACCGGGGCAGTGCTGCCGGCAGCCGGGGTGGATTCAGTTCCCTTCTCCAGCACTTCATCACCGGTCGGGAACGTCAGTCCCGCTGCCGTTGCGGCACGTTCATTCTCCTGAATGACTTTCTCCAGCTCCGGGCTCAGCGCGTCGCGAATATTGCGCTCCTTCAGCCCGGCGTGGCGTTTTTTCAGGGCGCGGTACTTCAGCTTCAGGCGCACAACCGGATACTCACCAGGGAGACGGACGTAAAAGCTGAGGTTCGGCAGGCGCATGATCTGCTCGTAGTCAACCACGGGCTCGTTCACTTCGTCCTTGCCGAGCGACACACCGTCACGCACCTGGTCCAGACCATAGCTGTTCTGCTCGCGGATTTTCCTCCTTCGCTGGTTGCCCAGCTCCTCTTCAACCACTTTGGCCATCTCCGCACTCGGTGAACGCCCGTACATACGGGTGTTCATCAGGTCAAAGATGCTTTTGGCCAGCTCGCGACCGTAGACATGAACCAGCTGCGCCATGTTCTGCATGCCCAGCACGAAGCAGCCGCCGAACTTACGCGCTTCCGCCAGCGTCTCGGCCAGCTCCGGAATACGCTGCAGACTCGGTGCCTCGTCGATAATGAACCACACGCGCCTCTCGCTGTTTTCTCCCATGCTCTGCAGCATCAGCGTGGCCAGGGATACCCACAGCGAGATCAGCGGCCGCACGCTTTTACGATGACGGGCCTGGGTGGAAATAAAGAGCCAGCTGCTGTCATAACGCTCCTGCGTCATCCATTCCCGGATGGTGAAAGGCGGTTTAGTTCCGTCGTCCAGTCCCTGCAGATAGCGAAGCGCTTTGGCGTAGTTCGTCACCACTGAGCGAATGGAGATGGCGGTTTTCTCAATTTTCTCTTCGACCAGGTTGGCCGACGGGGTGTTGGCCAGATAGTCACGCAGGCTTTTCATGCTGAGCGACAGCAGGGTTTTAAGGAATTTTTCAATACTGCGCTGGGGATCGGCTGACATGCGGATCGCCAGGTCAGCAAAGATGGTTCGCGAACTGGACACCCAGAACGGGTCCGACTCACCTTCCACCGGAATGAGACTGGCGGCCAGGTTGTCGTAGTCGACCGCATCAATACACTCGCCCCACATCTGCCAGTTGGCACAGCGCTCGTCATGGGCATTCAGGATGAAATCGGTGGACGGGTTGTAATGGGTTTCTGTGAAGGTACAGCCGGAATCGTAGATGATGGTCCGGTCACCACGTTTGCGGATGTGATCCAGAAGCCAGCGGATGAGGGTCGATTTACCCACCCCGATGGTGCCGTGCATCAGGAAGTTCAGCACCTCCGCCATCCTGACCATGTGCAGTTCGCCCACGCGCAAATCGGACAGCTCACCGCTTTTACGCAGCAGGGTATTCACTTCGGCAGGTCTGTCGGTCAGCTGCATGCCGGAGATGTATTCGTCCTCGCTCTCTTTACGGCCGATATCGGCAATAAACCAGGTTACGCCCATAAACACCACCATACTGAAGATGCCGCTGGCTCCGGCTGCCCACTGCAGCTCGCTCAGCACCTGGTCGCCCATCGCCTGCATATATGGATCGGTGTATATCTGCGGCAGAGTCATCTTGAGCACCATTGCCGTTGCGGTCGGGGCATACCAGTAGTGAACGTCATAGATTGTTGGCGTGCCCGTTGTCGGCATCAGATCGATAAAACTGCTGTTCATCCAGGCGAACCACCACAGCGAGCCGTTATTCAGCGTCTCCCCGGGTATGTGCCAGAAAAAAATGGCGGAGGTCAGCACGGCGAAAAGAATGAACATCCAGAAACCGATCCAGTTATTCACCTGAAGGAACATGCGCCAGCGGTAGGCAGTCATCTGCCCGCCCTGGGTGAGGTTTTTACCAGCGAAGCTCATAGAAATTGTCCGGCAGTCATCGCATCGCCTGAAAGGCAACGTGACAGAGTGGAAGAGTAAGAAAGCGATCCCGACGCTCGCCGCAGACATGGCTGCGTCTGGCGCAGCTACGTGAGGAAGCGAAATATCCGGGGAATTACAGAAAGCACTGACGCGCCTGACCCGTAACGGGGAGCCAGGCTAATGAGAACGGGCCGTGGCAGGCACCACAGCCGTCAGGTACTACATGATGCCGGCGATGGACTTCGCCAGCTGCGCTTCAAGCACAGGTTTAGCCTCTTCAAACTTGAGGTTTACTTTATTCGCGTTGGACACCACACGGGTCTGGTATTTAGCACGATTGCCCTGTTCGGTACTGGTCTGGACTTTAACGCCAGAATTACCCTGCTTCAGGGCAGCAATATTGTCAGTGGTGACGGTAGCCTTGCTGCGTTCGGAAATCTGCAGATCGGTCACCATCGTGTAATTGACGTCTTCCACCATTGCATCCGCAGCCATGCCAATCAACCCGCTCGCCAGACCAACGCCCAGCGTGGCCCCGGCTGAGGTCGAGTTATAGGCGGTGATACCCGCTCCCAGAGCGGCGCCCATTGCGGCACCTTCATAACCGGTTTTCAGGAAGCCCTGAGATTCACGCAGATCCATTTTCTCGGCTTTCAGCACGTTGGCCTGGATCCAGTAGTAGGCGCTGTCCGGTGAGCTGGAAACCCGGTAGCCTTTCGCGGTCAGTTCGCTGGTAATCTGCGCCTGCAGGCCTGACATATCCTTATCGGAAGTATTACGGATCTGCAGATAAACGGTTTTCTCGGATGACGGCTCCAGCCAGATAGTTTCACTCATCTGGGTTTTGACATCGAGATTACGTTTCTTCACGGCGGTGGACATGGCACCGCAACCAGAAAGCGCCAGAGTTGAAGCGACCAGGCCTACTACGGCTAATTGTTTTAATTTCATGAATTCATCCTGTGTATAGTAAAACATCCCGGTTAGCACTTTCGCCCTAACCACAATGTTATCGGCTGATTTGTAAGAAAATTTACACTTGAGGGATTAAAAAACCCGCGCTCAGTAGGATGAGAGCAGGTTTTTATTTACTGAATGAATACAGATTTACTTAATTAAGGATTTTTTTCAGCTTATCAGTTAGAGCGCCAACACCGTATTTAGTAACTTGTAGATTTACGATCAGGCTAGCAACGAATGTTGCTAAAAACATAATTATAGGAATTGAGAAGAGAAATATCTCATTTTTAAAGCACGCCAAACTTAAGGCCAGCAAGAGAATTACATAGATAAAAACACCCTTAGCGAGTCCTTTTTTGAAAGTAGCGATCAAAGAGGTACTATTTCTAACCTCAACAGGAATTGAATGATAAAGGCTTACATATGGAAGAACTATTATCATTTGTGCGAAGCCAATCACTACTGACATATAAATGGGTATTGCGTCACCTGAAATAATACCATCAACTAATAAGTTAACGGACAACCCTTGTTTACTTAAGTTAGCGCAAACAGCCCAAAAGGTTATAGTCGAGAAAATGACTCCTATCAGCGGGATAACTGACGCTACTTTTAATGCATCCAATGTTGATGGTACTGGTCGATTCGCATCTGCAACCCCATCTAATATTGCTTTAAAATCACGATTAACATTGTTGAAAGTTAGCATTTAACCCCACCTTTTCCTTAATTCTTCAAGGTTCTCTTTATGCATCTCAATTTCATCACGCTCACGGAATGGCATTGCTTTCTGTTTCAGTTCCTCTATCTTCTTACCTTCATGAAACTGGGATTTAATGTTCTCCATCTCATCTTTAAATATATCACTGGATGCCTGAACAGTGGATCGATTTTTCCCAATTTCCCCAGCAGATTCGTTGATATTCTGCTCATTAGCAGATCTTTGTTCTGCGACACGACGCTGAATTTCATTCTGCGGCGAAAAACCTAAGCCCGACCGCTCTGCGAGCTTCGCCTGGTTTTCAGCAAGCGACTTTTGCATACCTTCGGCAGTTATGCGCCCGTCTTGCAGGTTCATCTTCACTGGCTCCGTTGTATGGCGTGAAGCTGGCTCCACTTTTTCCTGCTGTCCTGTTGCCAGTTCTGCATGGTGAAGATGGGAATCTTCACGACCGGCGGTTTGCCCGGTAACGCCCGGCTGAGCCTGCTGACCGTTATGCTGTGCCACCGTTTGCTGCTGACCACCCGTTTCTTCAGAATTTACGCTGTGCTTCCCGGCAGGGTGTTGATCGCGTGCAGCATCATGTGATTCATGCATCATGCTTTGTACGCTGCCGTCTGGTTGCACAGCTGATGTTTCGCGGGAAACGACCTGATGTGTCTCCACTCCTTCCCGGCTATGCCCAACATTATCACCCCGACCCGCAACATGCCGCGTCTGCCCGTGACCGGAAAGGGTATTCGCTGTACCTTCCGCCTGATGCAGGTTATTCCCGGTGCCCGGAACTAGCTGAGATGAAGATGTGCCAGGATGGCCATCTGACGTGAGCAGTTTTCCGTTAGTCTCTGCATTACCCTGACCGGTTTGCTGTGTAGACGTGTGCAGCTGGCTGTCAGCTGTGTTCCGGGTCGCCGTCTGAATGCCAATACCAGACGGTCCGTGAACCGTATCCTGTACGGCATTGTCCACGCTCAATCCAGACGACTCTCTTTGCCCGGTATTTCCCGGCACTATTGTTTGCCGCCTGTTCAGTTCTGTATCACCCCGGCTGCCGTCAGCTTTATGGTGGCCAGCGGGGTACTGCTGACCGCTGTATGATTCGCCCTGGTTCTGCTGGATTTCGTGTGTGTTCCGGTTTGTAGTCAGCATGCCGCTTCCGGACTGCCCCTGAACCGCATCCTGTGACGAACTTCCCACATTCAGCCCAGAAGAGCGTTGTCCGGAATGAATTGCAGTCAGTGGCTGCGATCCGCCACGGTCTGCATGATCCCAACTGTTTTCCGTGCCCTGGCCGGCAGCTTGTCTCTGCTGAGTGTCAAACGAGCCAGGCTGGAGCTGCTGGCTTTCATGTATGTTTCGGGCAGCACTGTGCATGCCATTACCGGGCAAGCCAGGAACCATTTCCTGCGAGGAGGTTCCGGCATTCAGGCCGGAACTGGTTATTTGCCCGGACGGCATATCGGTACGCTCATAAGATGTTGTCTGCTGGCCATTCAGGTACATGTTGCCACGTCCGTCTCCTGTACCCGGGTAGCCGGACTGACCCTGCTGAGTATCATCCTGTCCGGTCCGGTACTGAGGACTGTCCGGACTGAACCGCGATGCGCCTGGCAACGTATTGCTTGCCATGCCCTGTGGTTCATCCTGGACGCTCAGGCTGTCTGAACCTCTCTGCCCGGGGATTATCCCGGCGCGCTCAGAAGACAGGCTCTGTCTGCCGCTACCCTGCGGATTTTCAACATACTGGGCATTTACCGGCCGTTGTTCATGCAGCTGTTCGGAATGCCCATACTGATTACCCGAGCCGTTACGGGTTCCGGTCTGCATTCCGCCGCCGGTGTGGCCGGTCATTGAGGCCTGATACGGCTCCATACCGCTGCCGGATTGCGACGTGCCAGACGAGGTCTGCTGCCCTGTAACCAGATATTCAGCTGCTTCACCCCCGCTGCGGGTACTACCTGCCGGCAGGGACCCTGCCTGATACGTACCGGCTGACACCGGCTGCTGTCCCTGACTGCTGTTCCCCGGTGAGTTATCGCGACCCACATCCTGACGAACGATGTGCTCACCACTGAAGGCAGCATGTCCTGCTCCACTGCTCAGGTCAGAGCGCCCCTGCTGATAATCCCCCATAATTTCGGGTTTGAGCCGTTCGTTCACAAACTCCATAGCCGCTTCCCGGGAAGAAGGCGCGCTGGTAAGCATGCCCTGTGCCTTATCGCCGTATTTACCCGCAGCCCAGTCCACAAATTCCTGGGTGTAATTAGTATCGAGGCTGGCACTCTGGTTCTGGGCCAGCGTGGCCATACGGCTGAACTCGTTACTTTGCGTGGAACTGGTGGTGTACTGATGGTACTGGCTCTGGGCATCATTCAGGGTCGAGGCAAACTGCTGCACATTGCTGGTCGCGGCATTCTCGCTATGGTTTGAACCATCCGTCACACGGCTGCTGGTCACCATATCCATACCCTGGCGGAAGTCATTTACCGCCTGGCTGTTTCTGTCGTGACGCATATCCTGAGTATCGGAATGGGTTTCCTGGGTGCCGTGAGAGCTTCCACTTGCACCCTTAACCTCGGCTCCACCATGTCCCTCAAGCGTCACGCCCGTGGCCCATTTACCAATTTTGCCAAGCGCCTGATCGCCGGTATTGAACTTCACACTCGCCCCGGCATTGACGCTGCCTTCAAGGGATTTGGACATCAACTGGTTGTAGGCATCCTGCGTGGAAATATTATTAGCCTTCGCATAATTTTCCGCCGCCGACATCATCATGCTGGCACCACGCGTCGCATTGGTGGTCTGGCTGTTTTCACTGCCCCGGACCAGGCTGTCGCTGGTTCCACTCTGGCGGGACAGCTGGGACAGCTGGGACCAGCCGCTGGTGACGCTGTGGTTGTAACCATCCAGTGCAGTTTTAGCCTGCACATCTGACTGGCGCGCGGACTCCTGGAATCCACTGCTGGCCAGCTGGCTGAGCTTCATGTTTACTGGCAGATTCGACATCGCGCCGGAACCGTCAATGACCGTATGGCCACCGGCCGTCATGGTCTGGGTGGAGCCATTATCCGCCTGCCAGGTCTGCTGCCCCTGGCGCTGCATCAGGTTGGTGTCCATCTTGTTCTGGCTCAGGTTGTCCATCGACATATTATTGAATGACCAGTTGCCGTCTGATGCAGTCGATGCCACACCCGCTGACCCGAACGCCGCCGAGCTGAGCACGCTTCCCGCCACCTGTGAGCCGATGGCCGCGGCTCCTTTGGTCAGGTAGAACGCCAGGATTGGGATGGACATCGCGAGATAGCCCGCCAGGTTCGCCACATCGGAATGCTGCAGCGCCACCACGTCGGTGTTAGCCAGTACCAGCGCGGTTCCTCCCGTTTTCGACTGCAGCCAGTAATTCGAGGCATAGTTCATAATGGCGAACATAACCGGCCACATCTGGAAGTAAATAAACCCGCCCACATACAGCTTCAGGGTGTTCAGGCCAAACAGGCTGTGGTTGGCCGCAGCCAGGGCAATCATGAGCGGGAACAGGCACACCAGGATCAGCATCAGCAGTGACTGCGCAAAGGGCAGCGTGCGGGTGGCCAGGACGTTACCGGCGGCCCAGCTGAGCCGCTGTTTCGTTGCCGCATTTTCGCTTGCCAGATTTAACAGGTTAGCCGTGTCTGACGAGCGGGCTGCAAACCCTTTTATCCCCTGGCGTACCGCGCTGTTGGTAATGTTGTTCTTCATGATCTGCGCGGCACTCATGCCCCCCGCGTAGAAGTAGCCATAGCTTTCTCCCATCGCATTCGCCAGCAGGGTGGCGCCGTTGACTTTCGTGCCAAAGATTTTACGCGCCAGCATACTGAACGTGGCACTGGCGGTGTTCGCTTCGGTATTGGCTAAGGCGCGGATCTGCGTGGCTGCGTCCCGGCAGGTCAGGAACTCGCGTGTGGCTGACGTGGTTTTAAAGATGCCCCGCAGCGGGCTTGGGTTACTGGTGATAAGCCCCAGCGGATCGGAGGAATTAAGCAGCTCATTCACGGTGTATTTATGATTAAGCAGGATATCGCCAATCACGCAGTTTTCCACATAGTCCGGCAGCATCTGTGACAGCTCCGGATTTTGCGTGGTGAAGTCACTGGTTTCCGCCACGATCTGCGAACCAAACAACATCCCCGTCTTGCTGTAGGTGATGGAATCAGGCCGCGCCATCAGGGTGTCGTACACGGAGGCGATTTTGAATCCCACACTTGTGGTCAGGGAGGCGATCGCGGCCAGACCCACCGGAACATTATCCGTTTTCCAGACCGCCGCGGGGTCTGAGATATCAATCACCTGCACGGAGCGTTTGGGTACCAGCAGGATGGTGTTGATCAGCATAAAAATGGCCAGCCACTGCACAAACACCATCGGGTTACGTTGTTTTATAAAGGTCAGCAGTACCGCCAGCACCGCAAAGGTGCCGGCCATACGCATCAGGGTGCTGAACGTGTTCATCCCGATCAGGGTGACGACGGCATCCAGTGCCGTTTTCCACATTCCCCCGCCATAGATAGTGTAAATCTGAAGCATCAGCGAGCACCCCAGCGGTAGTTGCTCTGATACGAGCCAGAAACGATTGTGGATACCTGCTGCTGCAGGTACTGCATGTTACGGTCAATGCCATCGAGCGCATTCTGATCGGCAGCCGACTGCAGCTTCATGTCGGCCAGCAGACCCTGGGCGTGGACCACGTTGTCACGCAGTCGGGCGGCCGCTTCCTCCGGGAAGTTCTTGCCGGCCAGCGACAAACTCGCCTGCTTAACCAGCTCCTGCAGATACTGGATCATCAGGTCCTGGGCGATGAAATCGGACACCTGCAGCAGATAGGTCGCGCTCATGCCCATGCTCTGGGCATTGGTCAGGTATTTCAGGACCGGTACCGACGTGGTGTTCACAAACCCTTTTTCCTGATCGCTGAGCGCTGTGTCATCCACCAGTTTGTTCTGCATCGAGAGCATGAGGTTTTTGACCAGCGTCACCAGGGCGTTTGATTCACTGATCGTCAGGTTTGTCACCACGGGTGCCAGGCATAGCGTCGCCTCATCACAGCCATAGACTTTCGCCGTTCCCCCACGCATCAGCACCTTGATGAGGTCCCGGTTATCCACTAAAGGCGTCAGGATAGTGACGCCCCCGCTGTTGTTGAAAATAATGGAGCCGACCGTACTCATGACCAGCTCTTTCAGCGCCCGATCGCTGCTCAGCAGACCGTTTCTACTGAGCGTGTCCCAGATAAGGTTTTTATTCTTCAGGACCTGATCCTTCTGCGCGTCACTGGCGCGTGCTGTCACGTTGTTGCCCTGGCCTCCCACGGTGCAGCCCTGACGGGAAGCCGCCCAGTCGGAGAACATATTGGTTTCGCCCGCAATGTCCTGACAGATTTTTTGCTGGGAAACCTGCGTCACCGGCCAGAGACCGCCAATGATGCCCTGGGCAGCCTGACAGGAACTCATGTTCGAGGAGTTCACGTCGCTGGCGAGTTTCTGCAGGAAGTCCTTCGCCTGCTTCAGCTCCGGCACCATCGTCTGCAGCCCCAGATCGAAGGCATACCCGGCCGCGTTGCTCATGATTTGCTTCACAAAGCGCTGAATTTCTTCCCCGCTAATCATGCTGAACGCCCCCAGATAGGCATCGATGCCGCCGCAGCCGGCGTTGAGGGAGGGTAGCTGCATGGAGATAAGCTGGACGTTTTTAACGGGGTTACGCAGGTAGACAGAACCGCCGGAGAAATACCCGGCCGCCTGTCCCTGCCAGGCCTGGGCCTGAGAGACGTTGCCGCTGTAGCCCAGACTGTCGAAAAAGCCGTTCAAATCGCCGTTCACATCGGCCTGAGCCGGCAGTGCGGCCAGACCTGTCAGAAAAATCGCGGCGGCCGTCAGCCATGACTTAACCATACCGGGCCTCCTTTGCAGGCTTGTCTTTCAGTGCCAGACGCAGGGCATAATGTCCGGCGGTGGCGAGCATAAATCCGGCGCTCAGCGAGATGAACAGCAGGACCGGCAGGTCCTGAAGAACCGTGGTCATATCCGGTCGGGACAGGGCCCGCAGGAGCCGGGCGGCGAGAAAACCATAGAATGACGCGGACACGAGCAGCGTCACGCTGAATAACAGCCACACGCGCTCGGTACGCGATAACGCATACGAATTTGTAGTCATTTAGTAGTCCGGATGTATTACATATGAAAGTCGGATAGCAGGCAGCACGCTGCTATCCATTGGTTCGTCTGGGGGATTTGCTCTTACAGAGCTAAGGAATGTTTAAATGAGGAGATGAGGAACTAACCCTGTTTGTTGCAGGATGTTTACGTTTTTGTTCTGCCTGCCATGCGTTTAATTGCAGGAACAATACAGAGGTCTGTAAACGCCCACAAAAGGCCAAATATCAGTGCAAGATAAGCCTGAGAAAGAAACCACTCCATTACAGAGCTTTCTTTATTAGTTACCATCCAGGCAGGCATATCGTTAAGAAGAACGTATAAACCAAACGTACTGAACAAAACAGCACCAAAAGTCATTAACAGGCGCTTACCTGCATGAAGAATAATTGTTCTGATTTTCATCTGAATTATCTCTGTTATTAAATGGATATTTTTGGCAAATGCATTATTGCGGAGTAACTTCGGTGTTTGCCGACATCGGCGGCAGCATGCGGGGATCGAGGTTGTCCATATCGGCCTGGACCAGGCTGGCCATACGACTTTCCAGCGACGGTATATCCATCACCCCCTGTGTCAGCGGATAAGCCTGAAGGGTGTTGACGTTCACGACAAAGGCCGTCGGCGTTGCGATTGGCAGGCCGTTACCAAAGAAGGTGACAATTTCATCGGCAATGGGTGACGCCGGGTCTGTTTTACGCGGAACCAGAGGATGGGGATAAGACACATCCCCGCCGCCGTCCAGGGTATAAGGGTAAACCCGGATATTGTGCTCATCGGCCCATCCTTTCAGCTGCGGGTCGAACTTCGCACTGTACTGGCAGTGTGCCTGCATGAAGAGGACCACGGCGTAGTCCTTCATACTGGCCTGCCTGCCATCCGGCAGCTGCATCAGGCTGGGTGGTGGCGCAACCGGGCTGGCTGCAGGAAGGAGATCGACCGTCTGGCCAGCTTTTTCCGCCTCAAGGGCCATCAGCTCTTCCCGTGCCCCGGCATGTGCCAGCACGGGCAGGACCATCAGAAGTGCCGCCAGGGTTCTACATTTCATGGCCGGATACCCCGTCGTGCTTTGTCCGCTGTGCCCTGAAGGCGCGAATCCCCCCCTGCACAACCATCCCGGCCGCGACGGCCCACAGCGCGTAACTCAGCCAGACAAGCCCGGTCTGCGTCATCGTGACGGACAATGTCATCAGCTCGCTCAGGACGAGCGCCATCATGCCCCAGAAAATGAGGCCGGCGAAAAAACTAACGTTCATCATGTTGCTCCTTTTTCTGCAGAACACAGGCATTGCGGGTAACGGATTCGGGGCGGTGAAGACGAAGAAGAGACATAAAACCTAAAACTGCGCCGAACAGCGCGGCTATCAGCCAGAAGTTGAGCAGCGTGGCATCCATCGGCTTTATCCAGAGGTCCAGGTCAACGGGTTCGCGGTGACATGAGGATATTGTCGGAACCTGATAGGGGAGCGGGTTGATATCCTCTCCCGGGTTGGGTACCTGCGGCTGGAGTTCCGGCGAGCTGTATGCGATGCACTGCATCACCTTGCCGGCTGGCGCCCCTTCCGTCAGGTTACGCGCTTCCTGGACAAACTGCT
Organism: Leclercia sp. GHBNCSD; assembly: GCF_055805075.1. Classification (NCBI taxonomy): domain Bacteria; kingdom Pseudomonadati; phylum Pseudomonadota; class Gammaproteobacteria; order Enterobacterales; family Enterobacteriaceae; genus Leclercia; species Leclercia sp. GHBNCSD. Next base: position 52,295 of record NZ_JBQVYO010000003.1, read on the forward strand.
CCGACAGCGACCCCTCCATCGCGATGTTCACCACGATGCCATACAGCAGCAGGGCAGGCCCGAGGACAAGGGAATACAGTGCCAGCCGCCCTGCATCACGGATGAGGGTGAAAAGTGAATTTGACATGAAAGACTCTCAGGAATTGGGTTTAAAGCCGGTGGCCACGTTGAGGAAGCGCTTCGACAAATCGTCCTGTGTCATAAAGCCCCAGGAAAGCGCCCGGTAGTTTTTACTGACCGGATCCACGAGGAACAACGCTGGGTAGTGTGTGATATTCATGGACCGGGACTGCCCGGTATCCGGGCGGCTTTGCGGTAACGTTGCGGCCACCTGACCGTCCACCGATACAGGGATGAGCGAAATACCGTTCATTTTTGCAAAACTGGCCACCACACCCGCCATCTGCACATCGATCGGGTCGCCGCCCCGGTAAAAATAAAACAGACCATACTGCTGAGACAGCTTCGTGACCGCGTCCTGCTGCTTCTGCTGATCCCGGGTCTGCACAAAGGGTGCCATGCTGTTGTAGTGCGGGTATTCCAGGTTGTAATCCAGCTCCGGATGGCTCAGCTGCGCGGCCGCGAAAGACTGGCTGAACATGGAAGCCCGGTCGGTCCAGAATTTCTGCCAGCGCAGAAACGTCGCCGTGTTCTCCCGGGTGGGATACAGGATGGCGCGGTTAAGTGCCTCCATTGTGTAACCCCGCAGCACCGTCGCCTGCTCCCGGGCGGACAGTTTACTCAGGTCAGGAACAGTGCGGGGCGCAGGCTGCTGCGGTTTTTCAGGGCGCGGCGGGGGATCTTTCGGCTCGTTGTACCAGAACCAGCCCGTAAAGGGTTTGGCCGGTGTGATGATCTCTTCAGCCACTACCGGCCTGCTGATAAAGGCGACAAACAGGATGCTCAGAAGTCGTTTCATTTCCCCCCTCCCTGCTGATTGACCTGGGCGGCGATGCGGTCCTTGATCTGCTGCACCTGCGCGCTGGTATCCGGAACCCGCTGGTTTTTCATCAGGTCTTCATAAAAGTCGGAGAAGTTAATCAGATCAAAATTAATGGACTGCAGCTCCGGTACCGTAATCCCCCGGCAGTCCGGGTTGTCACCGCTGCCGAAACGCACGCCCAGCTGATCGCGACGACCCTGCTCCTGAATAATACGGGCCAGTTTTCCGTCAAACACACAGTACACCTGACTTTTCTGGATACAGGTGCCGAGCACCTGGTGATCGCAGCGCTCCCCGACACTGACCGTAATTTTTTTGGCTTTCGCTTTTCCGATTGCCATTTCGTCACTGTTGCACGCCGAAAGGCCCGCATCCTGACCCCACCCTGAGTCCTTGCAGCAGTTGGAGAAGCCGGCAAACGCCTTGCGGCAGCTCATTGCCCTGCCGGTAAAAGCCCGGACGTCAATCGTGCTGTTGGCGTCACGCACATTCTCAGCGGCAGACGCCAGACCGGCCAGCTTCGCGACAGCTGTATCAAAGCCGCTACTTCCCGCCCCGTTCGCATCGTCACAGTCACCTGATTTGCAGATGTAATCCCCGCCACAAAGCAGGCCGCCGGACTGGTGTGTGGTCTGGCACTGATACGTATAGCTCATATGGGTACACTGCCCGTCCGTCGACTCGGTGCAGGTCGACCCCGCAGCCGTGCAGGAAGGGTTACTCATCAGTGTCCCACAGTTTCCTGTTGATGCTGAGGGGACAACATAGTTGTCCGTATACTCCCAGCAGTCGCTGTAGACCTGATAGCTCTGGCCGTTGCTCTCGACGGTCCTGTTCCCGCCAGGCGAGGTGCAGGTCGCTGTGGTCATTGTGGCCCGGGACAAATCCAGACCACAGGACGACGTCCAGGTGACGTTCGGGACAAACGTCGTCTCGTTGGCGTTCATCACCACTGTCAGCGTGAGGCTCGACGCCCCGGACTTGAAGTCTGCAATCTGCTCACGGGCATGTTTCGCACAACGATCCTTATTGCCACTGGTACATCCTTCGCTGGTATAGATACCAACAGGCAACGACGTGCCCTGCGCCACGGCAGAACCCGGCGCGCCGGGCAGATCGTAAGCGAACTGTTTACCTCTCAGGTTTGTACTCAGGCCCCACCACGATATTTTCCCGACATTCGTTTCGTGATCCACCCAGCTGAGATGGGCGCTGATAATCGGGCCTGTCGCGGGTGCGTTAAATACAATTTCGAAGGATGAGCCGCCGCCGTGATTAAAGGTGGCATCGGCAGCGGTCAGGGTGAAGGTTTTCTGGACACTGGTGGTGGTGGAATACCCACCGGCGGTTGCCGTTCGGGTACAGGCTTCCACGGAGGCCACATCCTTGTCGCAGCTGTAGCTCTGGAAGGTGGTTTTAGACACCGTCACTTCACTGCACTGCTGTGCGGTCCCGTTCAGTACCCCGTCGGCGCTGGCTTCCGCATTTTTACCGATGGTGATAAAGGGCGCATCCGGATCGATAGCCGGTACCGGATTGGTGTTACCGGAACTGATAACCGTCTGCGCCGCATCATTGCCCGAAAGGGCAGCCTGTCCTTTGTTCGCCAGTCCACCATCGCCGCCCGTGACGCCGTTGTAATACCCTTTTTCTGGCGGGTCAGGCGTATACCCGGGAATGCCCCCCGTCACCGCACCCGGGTTTTTAAGGCTACCGGTACCCGCGCCGCTGTTGTTTTTGCCAAAGCTGGCTCCGGCATTAAACCCGTCATCAGCCGCAGCGGGGAGCACCGGGAGTAACATCAGCGCAATCAATGCAAAATGTTTCATTTACTGCCTCCCGCCAGAAGCTGTCTGGCCGTAGCTGCACACTCGCCACTGCGGGCCACTTTCTCCAGTGCCTCCTCCAGCGGCAGACTGCCGCGGATCACGTCATAATGTCCCGGACAGGTCACAACGAGCGCGGGCACGACGTCAATGTGGTAGTCGCTGTACAGCGTGGGGTCAATCTGCACCCCCACCGATTTGTCCTCCTTGCTGAGTTCGAAAATCGCCGCTGCCGTCTGGCGCATATCGTTATTCAGCAGCCCCCGGATCGTCGCGGGGATACTGAAGCGCCTTGCATCCTGCAGCATGGGCAGCAACCCCTCACGGGGAAGGCCGAGACTCACAAAGTAAATGGCAGGGAACGCCCCACGCTCAGCCTGCCCTGACTGCTGTGCGGCTATCTCGCCCTGCAGACGGCTAATCAGATCGTTCTGCGCCGCCGGGAGGGTCACTGTCTGACCGCCCAGGTTATTTTTGAACGCGCTGAATGCCTTTTCCTGAGAGGCGATCCACGCCTTATCGTGCGCCGTGAGTCCTGCCGGGTCACTGGCCTGTGAAGAAGGCGTGCAGCAGGCCAGAACGCTGAAGAGCAGCGCCCGGAGATAAGCTGTTTTCATATTCAGTCCTTACAGAAAGACGCAGTTACGTTTGCGCCAGAAGAGATAGCCGAAGTTCTTTTTGGAGGACGGGGAATTGTGCGTGGTGCCCCACAGCTGGGTGCTGGCCCCGAAGGGATGGCAGTTGCCGGTTTCGGGGTACATATTGACCATCTGATAGCGCCATCGCTCTTTCGGGATTATCGGGGAAGGATACTGATTACAGACAGCGTTATCCGCGCCAACGGAGTTCCAGACCAGTCCTTCGCGGTGCATCTTGAACGCCATCCTTTCGCTGACCAGCAGGGACGACTCCAGGGGCGAGAACTCTCCGCTGGTATACCCTGTCAGAGGGTATATGGACCCCTGGCTTCCGGCACACCAGAAAAGGGCTGAAAGCGGAAGCCCTGCGGAACTCGAAACGGCATCAGCTGCGCAGGCCCCCTGGGCGACCAGATTGCCGAACAGCGCGGCTTCCGGGTTAATCAGCATCGACAGCGTACTGTCATTCCACAGGGGATCCACTTCCGACAGATACGCAATATCCATATCTCCGGTCTGCAGGCAGCCGAGACTGGTAATAATATTGAGCCAGAAAATGAGCGGATATTTGTACCAGTGGACATGGTAGAACGTCCCGGCTGCGGGCCGGTCACTCTGGCCGGCCGTCCCGGTCCCGGTTCGCCCGAGATTGATTTTGAACCCGCCCATATTGACCATGACGCCCGGTTCACGGGTCACGTCCACCATCGACATCGGCTCCCAGAACCCGATCGCCAGACCGACACGGTACAGCACCCCCATCGGGCAAATCTGAATGGGTGACGACGGGTTGGCGGTATCCGGTTGCGGCCCCGAGGCCAGCTGAATATTACCGAGCGTCATCGGAAACAGGCATTTCCAGCACACATCGGAAATAGGGTTAACCCAGCGCCCGTCACCGGCATTGCTGGCGTGAGCCGCAGGCGCAGGCGTCAGCGCCCACAATACCAGGGCAAGACAAAAGGCAGAAAACCGGGAACAGGATTTCATGGTAATCAACTCCGTGACAGCCGCAACCACCAGACGGGTGAGAAGGCCATAGATAAAAACGAATGGATTGTGGCTCAGTGCGTGGCGGCTTTTACGATGATGGCCAGACGCTGTTCCCGCGACATTTCGTACAGGGCTAGAATGGCACCGCGAAGCACGGATGAAGGGCTGTACAGCGGGTTATCGGTGAGAATTTCATCCAGCCGCAATGCCGAATGTTCGTCATGGCGTACCGCTGTGATGGAAGAAGTCCGGCCCTTTTTACGGTCAGGGTCTTTTTTCATGGCGTTACCTTTTCGTAATGAGATTAAAGCGGGACGGGGTCAGACCCGCAGGGAAGGGGTATGGATAATGAGAATTACTGCGACCGGGTGATATACCAGCCCTGCCGCTCACTGCCCCGGATAAGCACACTGAGCCACATGCCGGTGTACCCCTCTTTCGTTGCGGCATCTTCGCAGTCGTTCATCGCCTGCTCAGACAGTGACGGAGAGGTATACCCCTGCCGCGCCCGGAAAATCTGCCGACTGATGACACGACGGTCGGTGTCCGGCAACGTCATGCGCAGCGATTCATCGCGCGTCAGTTCATAACCTGCCGCAAACAGGGCCTTTTCCATTTCAGCCAGCATCACCTGGTAATACTCCCGGTTGGCGAAGGTGTACATGGCATCGGCATGCTGACCGCTGCCAAATGCCGGAATGGCAGGTTTCACCTCCCGGAAGCGCCGGTCACGCCGCGCCTCCGCCAGATACTGTAGAGCCAGCCACCCGCCGGTCAGCAGCACCACCGCCACGATACCGGTCAGGCTCTCACTCTCGCGCAGGCACGCCACCACGCCCTGCAGACCGTCTGCGGGGGCAAGGCAGCGGATCACAGCCATAAGCCCATCTCCGCCATTTTTTCCCGGATAATCCCGACGAGGTAGTCAGGGAAACGTTCATCCCGGCTTTCCGGCTCGACCAGCTCCATATCGTTTTCACTGAGCCACCGGAACCAGGCCTGGGTGGCGAACACCGGATTCCATGATTCAATCTCCGGATACAGCGCTTTCAGTCTTTCCGCCGTCCCCCGTCGGGTAATTCTGTTACCGGGTTTTCGCTTCTGGTCATTGCCAGGGGCGGCGTTGCGCATTTCGGGGAACAGGTCACCCAACGTTGTTGATGTCATTTTTTCGCTCCTGATACCGGAATTTCTTCTACTTTCAGCACGCGTCCGTCGCGGGAGATACGGGCGGGGATATGTTCAAAGCCAAACTTGCGGGTCAGCACACCGGCCTGATCAAAGAAGATGCGCTCATCCAGTGCATCGCTGACGTCTTTGATATTGCCGTTCACCAGGATCACCTTAAAATTCGTCTGGCCGGCGATCTGCTTCTTCACCCACGCCAGCTGCTGTTTATCATCGCCATCGATAAAGATGAGCACCTGGCTGTAAGGCACTTTGTCCAGCGGGTTCACCTGGTCACCCTTACGGGCAATCAGGTTGCCTTTCGTATCGGTGATCGTTTCCCTGACCGTAAAGGTCGGGTCAAACGAAAACCCACGGTAGTCTGTCGCGAGCGACAGGCCTTCCACCGGGGCCGGGCGGACGGCATGCTTTTTTACCCGCTCCGTTGCCTCTTCCCTGAGCCTGTCCAGTTCACCGGACTGTTCCATGCCCTTCAGGCGGTTCTGGATAAATAACAGCATGTCCTGCTCGGCGGGTTCAAAGACGTTGCCCCAGGTACCCAAATCTTTCGCCCCACTGCTGACAGACAGCGTCAGCAGCGCAAGGGCAGTCAGCATCCGTTGTGCTTTCACTGCCCCTCCTTCACCCGCCGGGCGATATCCTGCTGAATCTCTGCCGTGATATCCGTCTGGGGACTCATGACCGCCGGTTTCACCAGGATGATGGCGTTATGTGCGGACTGCCACGCGTCCAGACTGTCCGTCAGCGCCGCATTAAAACGTGTCGTCAGCAGCCTGGCCTTGCTCTCATCCATCTGCAGCTGAGCCGACTGCTGCATAAACAGGTCTACCGTGCCCTTCATGTCGAACACCACCATCTCCTGTGTGGTGTTTTTCATCACCACGCAGGCGATCCCGGTCAGGACTATCTGGGATACCAGCACATATGCGGCCATCTTTATCCCTCTGGACGGCAGTCTGCGGGTCAGTTTCACAGCCGCCTTACCGGCTGTTTCGTCGTATTGTTTCTGGTCGTTGTCTGTCATGCCGCTTTCACCCACTCTTCCAGTTCACGAAGCTCATCACCGAACTTCTTCTCAGCCAGCAGATACGCGGCCTCCTCTGACGTGGCACCGGCCTTCTGCGCGTTCTGCATGTAAGCGAAGTCCTCACCACGCGAACTGAACATGGCGCGAGTAATGGGGTCGACAAACAGGCGGTGGAACGAGCTGAACTCACCGGCACTGATCAGCAGGGAGCTGTAACCGGTCTGCAGGGCGGGCTGGAAGCCACGGATAACCTCTTTTTCCATGTCCGAGAACTGATCCGGGTTGTCGGAGAGGTACTGCTTGAACGCCCTCGCATCCTGCAACAGCGTGATTTTGGTTGAGCTGTTGTTCCAGGCGGCTTCCGCTTCCTTACTGGCGGTGAAGTCCTTGATACCCTGGGTGATCGTGATAAACGAGCCGCGGTGGCGGCGTACGGTGCGGTAGCCGGTTTCGATAAAGCGGGCGGCGTGCGGGTTGGAGCCGCCGAGCAGTCGCCAGGCCTCGTCGATAATGCAGACTTTCTTCAGGTCACGCGGGCTGTGGTACATCTTTTCCTGAATCGCCAGGATGAGCGAGAACAGGATGGAGGACAGCAGCTTCGGTTTATCCTCAAGGCTCAGCAGCTCCAGCACCGCAAAGCGCGTTTCGCCATCAAGCGTCGGATTGTCCGCGTTGAAATATTCGCCGTCCGGACCCCAGGTGCAGTAGGTTTCCAGCAGCATGGCGAGTTCCGCCAGGCGGCTGATGATGGTCGGCTTGTCGGAAAACGCGCCATTCACATCCGGATGGGTCAGGTAGTTGTGAACGTCATCAATGCGCGCGCCCTGTTGCTTTTTATCCCAGGCATCCATCACCGCCTTCTGCAGGATGGCCTCACACACCCCGTCAAGCGGCTCAGTGGGGCTGGCCAGCACCGTCAGCAGGCGAACAATCCCCTCAGCGGAGTGCTTGATGTCTTTGACGTTGGCGAACGGGTTAAACCGCAGCTTCGCCCCGTCAAGGTACACACCGCCGGCCTGCTGACAGTAGTTCTTGTAGCTGTCGCCCATGTCGATAACCCAGGCGAAACCGCCGGCGTTCAGCACGTCGCGCAGAATGCCCTGCGTCAGGAATGACTTACCGGCCCCGGAGGTCCCGGTCACCGCAATATTGAAGTTGGTACTGCCGTTCTCTTCCCCGAACATATCAAAGAAGGCCACCTGGTTGCGGTAGGTTGGCAGCGGCATACCCACGTGCGACAGCTGGCGCTCAGCCACCACCGGCATCAGGTTTACGGCATTCCACGATTTGCAGCGCAGCGTCGCGCCGGTCATTTTCATGTCCTCCCACATCCCCTCCTGCATCATAAACGGGAAGCCGGCCAGCCAGTTGCGCATCTGCTGGTACTGCACAGTCACCATCTCCAGATCGTTCTTACGGAACACGTTCACGGCGGCCAGTTCACAGGCCTGCGCGTCCGTATTGTTATCGGGGGTGAACAGCGTGAGATTAAGGTAGGTCCGGCAGAAAGCGATCTCATTGCTGGACAGCTGTTCGCGGTTGCGCCGCCACTCATCCGCTGCACGTTTGGTGCCCGGGAACAGCTGGCCGTAAGCTGATGCGGCCTTCTTGGATAAATCCATGTCCTTGCGCAGCGCCTCGTTCTGCGTGGCGGTCTGCTCCTCAAGCTCCGTGGTCCAGGTGAGCATAAACGGACAGGGGATACCCAGATCCGGGAAGCGCAGGTTCTGCAGGTTATCGGCCCCCTGCCACAGGGCAAAGCGCCGGGGGTTCTTATTGAGCTGCATATTGATCACCCGGCAGGCTGAAGCAGGCAGTCGCGCCCCTCCGGCATCAATACTTTCAGGCAGTTCAAGGCGAATATGCGACGGACGCACCCGCACGTCGATGGACGGGTCGACAACCTGGCGGTTGAGCTTTTCGTCCTCGTTATACTCACCGCTGGACATCATGACCTGGTCCTGACGGTAGTTCAGCATTTCGCGCATGGCGGACAGGAAGGCGTTAACGTCCGTGTTCATGGAGTCGATACGTGCTGCGCTGAGTGACACGCGGATGGTGTTACGCACCTGCACCAGGTCATCCATGATCTGCTGGGTAAAGCGCTTCGCGGGCTTACCGTACACAATAAAGATGCGGTAGTTTCGCAGATACAGCGGATATTCGCGCTCGTTGGCCAGTCCCTTCAGCGCCGAGCGCTCCCAGAACGCCCGGGTGATTTTATTAAGGTGATCGGCCATCCCGCCTTTCCACATGTCGGTGCTGACGCCACGGGAAATTCGCTCCCCGACACACTTACTGGCCAGCAGAATGACGCTGACCGGCGTTTTGCGCGGCAGCTTCTTGCGCAGCATATCGTCGAGGGCGGCGATCACCTGCTCGTTCGCCCCCGGCAGCGGCGCGGCTTCCAGAATAAACCCGGCGGTACCGGCATTCACGAACAGCTCGTTGGCCTCATCGTAATAGCGGTACGGCAGGGCGGCGACCAGGGACGGATAACCCCATGTCTGCTGAAGGTTAGCCCGGGCCACTGCGGCCCCGTCCTCCTGCTTCCTGCTTCTGACCAGATCCATCAGGCTGTCGACGACGTTCATTCCCCGCCCTCCCCGATCACGCGATAGCTCTCATCCCAGTGGGATTTGTTGCGGACAAACTCGACCACTGAAGGCTGGTGAAAGTTGTCATCGGTGTCCACCCAGGGGGCGATCCACAGGCGCTGGGTTGCATCCGGAATACGTTCGGCTGTTACGCGGCCCGCCGTGTTGGCCTGTGTTACTGCTGTCACCGGGGTGACATAGCCAGACGTGACCCGTGGTGTGCCGGTAAGGCCCGCATCACCGGAAGATACAGTGGTCAGAGGGCGCGGTGCGATCGGCTTCGCGGATGGGGTTCCGGTTGCTGCGACAGAAACAGGACGCCACGGATTAACAACGGGAGCCGTGTTACGCAGTGCCGGCAGGGTTTCACCCGCAGGCTTTTTTGCCGCTTTCTCTGCTGTCAGGTCATCCAGACTTTTACCCTGTGCAGCCAGCTTGTTGGCTTCACCGGTCGTCAGGCACTGGTCGGTCGTGGTCTTGTTGCAGTCGAAATCAGAATTCATACCGGCGCAGCCGGTCAGCGCGCTGCACAGCAGTGCAGCGCCCATCAGGGTTTTCATGGGGTAACTCCGGTTTTAATTTAAGGGGTATTCAGGGAGGGGTAATGCTCAATACGGATTAACTGTCGATGCAATGCACAACAGTGAAAAGTGCCTGCAAAAAAGTGCTTCCGAGCACGCCGACAAAAAATAAGTCCAGCGTCAGAAAGTTCAGGTTCATCTGGATGAAGCCATAAACACTGGACAGTATCAGCATCACGACCCACGGGATGACTGAACCGAACATAAGGAACAACTCATCGTCTTTTTCAAAGGCAGAGCCACTAAAGACCACGAGGAACACGCTTAAGAGCAGGAATACTCTCCAGTAGACCCAGCCTTTATCACCCAGGCCTTTAAGATTGAGTGTTGCCCACACGGTTAGCTCGATGGTGAATACCAGTGCAGGAATAAGGGCATGGCGATAGTTATACAGGATTTGCTTCAGTGACAATTTTCTGACAGTCGTTGTCATTTCATCTCTCCAGCGCTAAACATACGTAAGTCACTCAACCGACCTCACAGCGCCTGACTGCTGGCGAGTGGCTAACGGCCTGGAGTGCTGCTCCCGGTTCAGATAAATGTCCCCTCTGGCTTGCGAAAGGTTTTCTTCCTGCCACAAGCGCTGGTCGTCACCCTTGCCCTCTAAATTGCCTTCCTGTCTTAAGATGACAAAGGCATCCACGATCCTCCCGAGGTAGTCATCAACAGAATATGCATAGCCCCGTGCCGGGCTGTCATAGTTCTGCGTTAAGGGCATATAGGCATCGTGGAGAAAATGTCTGAACTCCTGTTGCGCCTTCCAGGCCGGATAGTTCCCGGCATAGAAATAAATATCGTTAACAAATTTCGTGTAAGAATTAAGAACCTGTTTCAGTTTCGTGTGTTCTTCACGCGCCCTTTCCAGTTCGTCCTGAGTCACGCCTCCCAGGGCGTTAATCAGTAATCGTCTGACCCGGTTCAACACAGCTCCCCCCTTAACTGTTCAACCTGAATGGCTGGCCCTGCGCTGGTTTCAGCATCCAGCCATGCCCGCAAATCGTCCTGCCGCAGCTCGCCGTTTGACAGGATGTTCATGCATAAACGGTGATACGCCCCGGTGTCCTGCGGCCGGTAGACCTTTAGCTTTTTGCCGATGACCACTGGCCAGTCGGTAGATGAAAGCAAAGCCATTGCGAATGCCGCGAGTCCAACCAGTAGCGTAATGAGCCCGAAAATAAACAACGCCTTCTGGTTAGCCGACAGCTCAGCGAAGAAGACAAGCCAGGCACCGGCCAGTATCATTCCCCCGCTGAAATACCGGCTGTATACCCCGCCCTGTTCACTCCCGGACCAGGTGCGCCAGTCATTCTGAATCGCCTGCAGCAGCGCCCTGTTTTCAGGGCTGTCTGTCACACTCATCTGATGCTCCTCAATTGATGGTATCCCCGAGGCGCAGCTGGCTGGCCTGACGCAGGACGTCATCCGGGTTGATATTGCCGACGGAGGTGGTGCTGGTTGTGGTCTGGCTGACGGGCTCCGGGCCGACAGCGTTCTGCGCGGCGGTACCGGCTTTCTGCAGTTCCTCTTTCGCCTTTTCTTCCTCAGCATCTTCCAGCGTTTCAAGGCGGAACCCTTCCTGGAACACCACTGTGACGCGGTTGCCCGCACCAATATCAATCACCGGATGGTATTGCTCAGCGCGCTTAATCCAGTACTGGCTGAGGGTGTCAGCCGCCTTGCTTGCTCCGCCCCCGAGACCCTGTTTGAACACATCACCGGCGCTGACGTCTGCCGTGGCACCCAGCCCGACGGAAGGTGTGGCAGCAGACTTGATGCCTTCCCCGAAGCCGGACAGCAGGCCGGCGGCACCGGCATAGCCGACAATCATACCGTTACGCATGACAGGCTTCCCACGAATGCCCCCTTTACCCTGGTAGCTGACGTGGCCGTTGAACGCCATGTCGACGTGCTTGCCGTTCTTCAGCACGCAGCTGATGGTTTTCGTGCGTACCTCACCGCGTTCACTGGAAATATCACCCCAGATTTCACCCACCACAAAGCAGCCTTCTGCGCTGTACTCTTTGTCGTTTGGCATCTGGATACTCCCCAGCAGGCGGAACGTCACCGGGCGGGTATTCTGCTTGCCGGTGACGCTGGCGTTGGCGTCCGCCCCTTCAATCATGATGGCGTCAGAGAAGGAGCCGGAAGGTATCCAGGGTAACTTCGTGGGTTTCTTTTTGAGTCTGTCGTAGCTGAACGTGGCGGTTGTCAGCCCTCCGGTCATGCGCTGCCCGCTTCCCCCCGGATAGAACGCTGTGCCCTGCCCCCTGTTCAGCGTACCAGTGGCGGCCGGTGTGCCTGCGGGAGTGACGGTGTATGCATCGGGCCGGGCCTGGCCGGCAGCAACCGGTCCCGGCAGAGGTATGCCACCAGGACCGGCAGGTGGTGTCTGCTGGCCGGATGATGACGTGCCCGGGGAGGTTCTCTGCAGCTGGTCAGTCAGGCGCTGAATTTCCGCATCCTTGTCTGCCAGCTTTTGTTCGGTGGTGAGTTTGTTCTGGTTGACCTGCTGTGAAAGCATGCTCAGTTGAGACTCAAGCGCGGATGTTTTTGCCTGCTGCTGCGCCAGCGCGGACTCCGCGACCTGCTCATTAAACGCGGCGGTAACAACGCCCGCCATGTTGGGGGCGGCAACGGGTGCGGCCTGCTTCTTCTGTTCCTGGTGGTGTCCGTACCACATCACTCCACCGGCAGTGGCGGCCCCGGTAAGGATAAGGCCCGCCAGAATGGCGAGCTGGGTACGGCGGGTTTTCAGGTTTTCATTCAGACTCATGAGTGTGGTGCTCCGTCATCTGAGAAGACAATCCAGGCATACCCTTCTCCACCCGCGTACAGCTGGTTTTGCGAAAGCATGACTGCCCTGACGCCCCTGAGCCAGAAATCGCGTTCGCGCAGGCTCCGGGTCACGTTGCCAGGGTTGGTCATGCGAAAGCGCACCACCCGCAGATGGTGACCCACAAACTGGCGTTCCGGCGTGAGGCGAACACTGGTCGCAGGTGAGTAGGCTTTCATACGGCTGACCGGGTATTCCGTATAGTCATCCGGGACCTGGCCATTGGCGACGCTACGGGCCAGGGAAACCAGCGTTTTTTCGTAGGTCTGCCCTTCTTCCCAGGTTTTCGCGTCGTCGTTCTTACGCACGGGAGGCGATAAAGGCGTAAAACGCAGCGTTTTGCCATTCCCTGGCTGGGGCCTGACATTCAGGCTGAGTGATGAACCGTGATCGGTCTGGATAAACAGTGTGAAGTTCTGCCCGACAAGTGGGGACAGAATGAGGGCACCCTCTTCGGTGGTGCTCTGGTCATAGGCACCGGAGGGTCCGCTGATGCTGGTAATCAGTTCCCCGTCGACAACGACTTTATTGGGACTGTTATTGCTGAGACTGACATTAAAGGCGGCATCATTCTCAAACGGGATGGCAGCAGGTGCAGAAGCGGCCCGAAGGCCGCTGGTAAAAAGTCCTGTTGCCAGTAACACAGCAGCAGCTGCCGGTGAAATGCGGTGATTCATGGGCAGTCCTGTCAGTTAGTGGTGGTGACCTGTTGCAGCTCCGAGAAGTCCAGAAGGTTAACCTGGCCGTTCTCGTAGCGTATTTTGAGTCGGTAGCGTTTGTCCTGGTCGGCCAGTGAAGTGGTAATGGCTCCGTTGGTGGTGGACGATTTCAGCGTACCGCTGAACTCGACCACACCAGGCTCTGCCATTACACGGATTTCACGGGTATCGAACCGGGTGGTAATGCCTCCTTTTTTGATGCGCTCTGCTTCAATATCCAGTGCCTTTTTGAGGGGGTCACGTTCAGCGGAAGGGACAAACCCGAGCAGCATCTTCTGGTTGTTGTCGATGTTTTCCGGACTCACATTCAGCCGCCAGTAAATAAAGGAGGAGGCAAACATGGTCATGCCGGAAGCATCGGCACCCGAAGAGTCGGAAGCGAAAGGCTGGTTATATGACATCGGGGTGGTAATGGTCTTCTGGGTGGTGGCGAAATACCATGCCAGAGACCCCGTCAGTACATTTCCCGCCCCCAGAAGAAAGACTAAGGAGGAGAGCCCAATAAACGCATAACTGAGTTGTTTATCGCGCTCACCTTTAACCTGTAACTTCATGGTATTTACGACCTCCAGTGTCGGAAACTGGAATCAGGTATCTGGCGAAAGGCGACTTTAAATAACAGAGTTGGAAGATACCAGTAGCAAAAATTCAGCAACCAGTATGACCCCTGCCCTTTTTTCAGATACCTGACCAGGGCCCACAGCAGGCCCGCAATTATGGTTAACTCAGTAGACATATCATTGAGTACACCGAGCAAAATCAGTGGCGCCACAATAATAAGTTCATCGAGAGGCAAGCCTAAATAACGGTCCTGCTGATTGAGCGTTTCCGGGAAGTAGTATTTATCTTCTTCCCCGCTCATTATTAGCTCGCAATGCCAAAGGCAACGCGAGTAAAGATAATTGCCATAACAATACCGACAAACACCAGAGGAGAGCGGGCTTTAATATAAATAAACAGGCCCATGATGATTTCAGCAATATAGAACCACTTCACCAGGGAAGAACCGGAACCGAAAGTATTGTTCACGGTGGTGTTCTGGGTTGCCAGTAAATCCGTTCCCGCAGCCAGGATCGGGTGAGCGACCATAAGTGAAATTAAAACCAGACCGCCACTTTTGACGAATTTCTTTAACTGGCGATTTTCGCGCGCCTTGCGGAATAAAGACGCTACCGCCCGTCCCTTCACGATGTTAAGGGCATTACCTTTGATGAACATGCTTGTTTTCTCCGAAGTAAACAAAAGTGATCTGCGCAAGTGTTTGTTTACGCAGGCGTTATTGTCCCATGACCTCAAAAAAAAAAAACTGTGACGCATGTCACACTTTTGGATATCTTTCGGATTTATCTGAATATATAAGTGAGTAGTCTTGTTTTTCCTGAAGGCGGTGGGTTTGCAATGGGGATCTATAGCTATGAAAGTTAAAGAGAAAATGTGGGAAGGTCGTGGCCGTCCCCGCAAGTTTCAACCGGGCGAGGCGGTGGAATGGCGGTTACGTGCGCCGGATAATTTGCTGATGGAACTTAGAATATGTGCCCGGGCTGGTAAAAGAAGTGTCAATGAGGAAATTATTGCCCGCCTTTTATTGTCCCTTAATTACCACCCTGATGTGCCATTAATAAAAACGGCGGACGCTGAAAAACTGATTTCTCTGGCAGTGAAATTTGAGTTATGGCTTGAGCAATTGCTTGATACCGGCGGGGGTGATAAGGACGGTAAAAATATATCTTCAGTGCATGAGGAGGTGCTCTGGATGTGGCGAGAGGGTGAGAGAGTTTTACTTCCGGGAAAAACGACAGGTTACAGCATGCGTATTCCTGAAAATCTTGCGGATGAGGTCAGGGTAATGGCCAGGGTGCATCACCGCAGTCTGAATGACGAAATGCTGACAAGGTTGATGAATACGCTGGGTTATTTCACCGCCCGCGTTCTTGACCAGAACGAGGATGCGCAGGCCCTGAAAGTGCTGTGTATGGAGTTTGAGGTCTTCTTAAAAGAAAAAATATCTGACGCGGAGAAAGGCGGGCTTCCGTGGGATAAAGACAGCCCTCAGTGATCGATGGCGGCCGGACTGATTCGGCCGCATGTATTTTTCTACTTAGATACAAAATGCTGATTACCTGCATTATCCTCTGCATCGTTGATGGCGCTGATACTCTGATTAATCAGCTCATCCAGTGACCCTCTGTATTGCTCACCTTTTACAGAAACAAAAATTTCAGACACAAGAGCGGTTAAAATCATAATTCCTTCCCGGGATCCGGATACTTTTTGTATCAGGTCCCGACGGAACCCCTCAAGGTCAAAGACTGATGCTTCATCTTTTGATTTGTAGACCATCAGTCCCAGGCGAACAAGTTCATTAACCATAGAAGAAAAGTTCATGTCTGAGGATGTAGCCCCCTTCTGAATCTCAATATCGAGAATATCCTGTATTTCGCGATCTATCTTATCTTTGAAGTAGATGTTCTTGCGTGGCATCTTATTTTCCTGTGGTTTTCACGCAGTGCCTGATGCAGCACTGTAAGGTTATAATTTGTAAGTCAGCTGCTGTGCCTTATCAGTCCATTGAAAACAACAGAGCTAAAATAATGTGTGTTAATCCGGCACTGCTGTGTGTGCTAATCCAGCACCATGAGGTGTGGGGATGCAGCACTGTTACGTGTGGGGATCCGGCACTGTTGCATTTTAAGTTACTCTAATTATTAATTACACACAATCCCCACACTTTGCAGTGCCGTTGCAGGCACTGTTATGTGTGTTAATCCGGCACTGCAATGTGTGGGGTATAACACACCTTTTAGCCTCATACACTCAATCCCCGCATTATTGGTTAGTTTATGCCACTGAATTTAAAGATAAAATCTGCAAGACAAAGTCTTGCGTGGGGTGTGATGTTTTAAATGGTTAGTAAAGAGCGGCTCTGATATACCTGCTCCGGTCTGGTTTTGTTTATTGTGGGAGGTTGGTAAACATGTCACTAAAAGCGCTTCCGCGCGTTTGTAGGGAATTAACTTGATTCCGGTGATCTGCCGGGGTATTTTTTAGAACACCTTCCACAGCGCCTTATATAAAGCTTAACAGGCATAAACATGAAAATATTGTTGTTCCCCTCAGTCCTGCTGATGATGTCATTGTCTGCGGGTGCGGCTCCTCAGATGTGCTTTGACCAGGCAGGCAAGGATTACCAGATTGACCCGCTGTTGCTGATGTCAATTTCTATTAAAGAAAGCAGACTGAAACCAAAGGCAATCAATGGATCGAATCGCAACGGCACAGAAGATGTCTGCGGTATGCAGGTAAACAGCTCCCATTACGGGAAGCTTAAAGATTTTAATATTAACCGGGAAAGGCTTTTAAATGATCCGTGTATTTGTGTTTACACGGGCGCATGGGTTCTGGCGCATAACTTCCAGTCTTACGGTAAAAACTGGGACAGCGTGGGAATGTATAACACCGGTCCGAACAAAAGGATGATTGATCGCCGTCGTGCGTATGCCCGTGATATCAAAAATATATATCGGGTGTTACTGGCCAGAAAAGATATTCTTGCACAGCGTGCCGGGAGTTCGGGAGAGATGGTCAACGGTGCCGGGGTACAGACTGATTCGCCTTCGATATTGGCACAATAAAAAGCCGCTCATCAGAGCGGCATATTTTCAGGCCTTCAGCTTTGCAAATTCTTCCGCCATTTTCCACAGCGCCTGATTCAGTTTAATATCACCATCAATGCCGGTGACTTCTCGCGTTCTGGTGCGCGATCCTTTCGCTGTCTTACCGGAAATCCCGCCCTTGATCACGTTTTCCTGAATACGGTTAAACGTGGTCCATAAATCGGGGCTTTTGTCTTCCCAGCGACGGGACTGTAATAACTGGTCAGGAGTGACAGGGGAATGACCGCCATCATATTTGTATTCCAGCGCAGCGGCGCTTAAAAGACGCTGTTCCGGCTCCGACAGCTGGATGCCTTTCATCAGGTCAATATTTCCAGAGACTGTATCGAAGGTTTCCAGAACGGTATAAGCACCCTCAATAACCTGCCCCACAATATCCCCTTTGTGAGGGACTTTAATCTCGCCAAAATTTTTCCAGGCGACCAGACCATTTGTGCATATCTGACGGAACATGCCGGGGATCATTTTGTAACTGCTGGAGCCATCATGGCTGTTCAGCAGAATAATTTCCGGGACTTCTTTACCCGCGATTTGATCGTGGCGACGCAGGCGTAATAAGTGTTTGGTGAACTCACGCTTTTCAACATCGCGGGTTCGTGACTGCGTGGCATAATAAGGCTGAAAACCTTCTTCACGCAGGCGATCCAGAATTTCAATGGTCGGGATATAGGTATAGCGATCTGAGCGTGATTCATGTTTCTCGGCAGAAAAAGCGCTCGGCACAATACGCTGTAATTCGTCATTGGTCAGCGGGCGGTTCTGGCGAATTGAGGTTGGTGCGCGGTAACGGTTTGCAAAGCTGATCATAATATTCCCCTTTAATTAGATTTGACTGAAGTTAAAACACGAAAGAAATTTTCTTGCGGCAGCGTAATAGCGACCGGCCAGCTGTCCACAATCCAGATCGAAACACGTTCATCGCTGTATTTATTCAGCATGATCATTTCAAGGCCGCATGCTGGCGGTGTGAAAACGGCTGGCTGCGGTTCGCCTTCGGTTGCTGCCAGTACCCAGCAAAACAGCTCGGTAAACTGGGCAACGGAAAGGGTTGAATCACATCTTCCGGAAGATTCTTGAGCGGCGGTTTTGACGTTGACGTTTCGTGTGTGCATCCTGGTTTTCTCCTGTGGTGATGGTTGTCCATCTCCCTGGTGAGTTCTCTCGCGGCAGAGGGCAAAGGAGCGACGGCGAAGGGCGGAAGGAAAGGGGCGACGGCGGAAAGTTTTTGCCCGCAAAAAGTTTCTGACGGCGTGCATTTCACCCCTTGGATGACGACCCGACGGTGCTACGACCAGCCCTCCGCGGGAGGACACACAGGGTGATGGCCTCACCGGGGGAACAGGATGCACGCACCCGACACGTCGGAACGGCGTGGCGGCATCAGAGCGACGGCATCAGCCGGCGCGGTGGAGGCGACGCGACCGGCACGGTCGCCGTGAGCCGGGATGTTGACCTTCGCCATCAGACCCTAGCGAAGCCCGAAACCCGCAGGGGTTCGGCGGAGACCGGACGGTGCGCAGCAGCGGCCCTGGCGGAGTGGGGCTCGACGACTGAACCGCGCAGCGGGTCAGGAGCCGAAGGGGGCCATTGCCCCGCCCTTTATGATTGTGCAGCCCCTAACCTTGTTCTGGTCCAGCAACAGCACGGTTCAGGCCAGCAGGAAAATGGATGGAGTGATGGCGCAAAACTACCTGACGCGAGTGGAGCGGTTGCGGATGAGCGGCGCGGGCGCCGCAGGCGCGTCCGCCTTCTCTGCCCCGAAGGGGCTTATCTTTTCGCCCGTTATCCACTGGCACGTTGCACAGAACGGCCTGAAAGCTGTGGATAAACAAAGGGGAAGCACGCCCCGTGCCTCCCCCGTTCATTTGCCTGTATTTTAATCAGCGTTTACCAGCTGATTTCCCCGTCATCTTCGCCGCTTTCCTGTTCAAAGTGCATTCTGGCCATCTGCAGCGCGGCGTTGAAACGCGCTTCACCTGTTCCGCCCGTCCCGCACTGCTCACACAGGTGCAGCATGTCGCCCAGAAGATCCGTCAGCACCGTGTCCAGTGACTCGCCGTCATCATCAAGCCCGGTCAGGCGTGCAAACTGCCAGAGCGCCACCGCTGCCAGCGCGGCGCGATCGTCATTGCTGCGGATTGGCACCGGACTCAATGCCCCATCGACCTGCGCCGCCATTGCCTTCAGCACGGTGGCCGGAACCATATTCAGCTCGTTATCGTTCATTCTGTTCTCCTCCGGGCAGGCCCTGCCTGCCCTCTCTTATGTTCAGGCGGCCGCTCTGGCCATAAACTTACGCATGGCATCGATGCGGCTACGGAACGCGAGCCGATCCGCCCAGTTGTTCAGGTAATACACGGGGGTGTAGCGCACGCAATTCACCTGGAGCGTCAGCGTATTGCCGGTGATCACCTCTGCCGGAATACCGAGTAGGCTCAGCTGAACAAAGGCAATATCCGCCACCATCGGATCGATATCGGTACAGCGCGAGTAAAGATGTTCTGAGGGGTTCAGACCGGCCTCAAGCATGCACTGCGCCCAGGCGATGACCATCCCTGCCCCGCCGCAGGCGGGCTCGTCCACAGTCACCCAGCCCTGACGCGCCACAACGTCAGGCACATCCTGTGACAGCATTTTTGCCATCATCAGCTGGAGATCATACGGGGTGAAAAACTGTGCCATTTCAGCCGCGCCCAGCTCGAGCTCCATCAGCAGGGAGCCCAGAAAATCCTGAAATTTGCCCTCAAGCGCCGTGACCATCAGACAGAACAGCTGTTTAAAGTCGCTGAGGTCGCCGGGTTTGTAGCGTTCGCAGATGCGGCGGCTTTCTTCGATGTTCTCCGGCGTGCGGATTCGGGCCATATCCAGCTCGCGGGCGGCCAGTGAGATGAAGTCCCGGAACACCTCCAGACGGCGCATAGACGGCGCGGCATGACGGAACACGCTGATAAACTGCCTGCGTGCCTCCTCCGGCATGATCATGCGCGGCGGGCTGGCTGGCTCCGGTACCGGTACCGGTACGGCGGCGGGTTCGGTCATAAACAGGGTTTCAAAATCGAGTTGTGACATGGTTTTCCTTACCGGCCGCCCGTGGGCGGCCGTCTCCTGTTATGCCAGACCCAGACCGGCGTACACCGTGGTCATAAACTCCTGCCACTGGCCGAAGCGCAGCGCGGGCATGTGGGCACGTTTACCGGCACGAATGGCATTTACAAACGCCTCCGCCTGTGCGACAGTTTGCGGGTCAAATTTCATGATCAAACTCCTTACGTTGGTTGTGATTGCCGGTTCACCGTTGGCGCGGCTACCCGGCGTTGAGAAAGCAGGGGCAACCCTGCTTTTTTAATGCCCGGTATCTGGCATATCCCCCAGGCAGAAAAGGTTAATCACTTCGCCAATCAGCGCCCTGTGCGTCAGGGTGTGCAGGTCGTGGCATTCGAAGAAACGCTCCCCGTAACGCACAAAAATCGCGGTCACGTCCCCGCCCGTGAACTCCATTGACTTGAACGATTCCCCGCCATAACCCCGACACCAGTCCATCGGTGGCAGCATCTCCAGCTGGCTGACGTAATGATCTTCCGTGGTTTCTTTCCACGGGCGACGATATCCGGCGTTTTGCAATTCCAGTGCGTCTGCTTCGGTCACCAGAATCGTATCGGGGTAAATACGGCGCACAGCGTCCAGCGAGGCCGCCCCGTTTTCCGTCACCCATTCACCGTTCTGCTGTTTTGCCCAGGCATAGAGGGTATTATGGGACGGGACATAAAAGGCCATTGAGGCTGCGGTCGGGGTAGTAACGTTCATCTGATTGACTCCTGAATATTGTCTGTTTCTGCCATATAACCCGGCAGCGGTGCTGCCGGACTGATTAACCGTGAAGCCAGCAGGGTTCGCCGCTGTTGTTCTGGCATCCGGGACATGCCGCCGTCTCAGCAAACTCTGCCGCCGTACCCCAGCCGTCTTTCCACGCGCTGACCAGTTCAGGCACGTCGGTGATCATGTGCGGGGGTGTGGTCTCGCCTGCCCTGAAATCGTGGTAGCCCTCAAACTGCGCCTCGATCTGCGCGTCTGACATCTCGCACTCTGCCTTTGCCTTGTCGATGGCCAGCATCACCCGCGCCATACCCCACTTAATGCGTAACGCCAGCCCCGGAAACGGCGGCAACCTGTCCGGCAGGGTCACGGCGTTAACGGTGTTTTCCCCCATCTTCCTGGAAGATTCTTGAGCGGCGGTTCTGACGTTGACGTTTCGTGTGTGCATCCTGGTTTTCTCCTGTGGTGATGGTTGTCCATCTCCCTGGTGAGTTCTCTCGCGGCAGGGGCCGAGGAGCAACGGCGAAGGGCGGAAGGAAAGGGGCGCAGACAAAAGTTTTTGCGGGCCTTCGCAAAAAGTTTTGGCGGAGTTCATTTCACCCCTTGGATGACGACCCGACGGTGCTACGACAAGCCCTCCGCGTGAGGACACACAGGGGGATGGCCTCACCGGGGGAACAGGATGCACACACCCGACACGTCGGAACGGCGTGGCGACATTAAAGCGGCGGCATCAGCCGGCGCGGTGGAGGCGACGCGACCGGCCCGGTCGCTGTGAGCCGGGGGGTTGACCTTCGCCATCAGACCCTAGCGAAGCCCGAACCCCGAAGGGATTCGGCGGAGACTGGCCGGTGCGCAGCAGCGGCCCTGGCGGAGTGGGGCTCGACGACTGAACCGCGCAGCGGGTCAGGAGCCGAAGGGGGCCACAGGGTGTGGACCTGTGGTCTTTGATATATGCTGAATCAGAGCGAATAATGCACAGAGAGAACGTCCATCATGCCAGAACTGAAAAACGGGACGGATGACAATAAAAGTGTTCTTTATGATGAAGCCTGCCGGATCATCGGACAGTGCTGTCTGATGCTGGCCAGTAACGGCGCTGAAACGCATCGTGACCAGCTGGTTTATCAGCTGAAAAGGCTTCACTGGAAATTCATGGTTGAAACTGATGTTTCGCACACCGGCATACTGTTTGCCATCGAGCAGCTCGCAACAGCGCGAGACGACAAATTCGGATGAACGATACCGGTTCATGGCATCTCACATTAACAGCATTTTGTATTTCATTTGTAATACGGCGGGGGAAGAGAGCGGGCGCGCCGGAGGCGCTGCCGCCCTGCCCCGTTCCCCTGAAGGGGAACTGCCCTTGCGGTTTGTTCATGCGAGCGGTCGCGACCGTAAGGAAAAAGGGGCTACCGGCGAACCGGCAACCCCTTCATAAAGGCGCTTGTGGTCAGACTGGACGACACCAGAAGCCCTGAAAAGGCGGGGTTTCCCCCGCCTCCAGGTTGCTACTTACCGTTGGATTCGTAAGCCAGCACTGCAGCGACCTCCCTGTTTCCGTCCTTCAGCCGGAATTCGCATAAGCGATCCCGGGTCAGGCATGTGAATATCAAGAGCGTTAAACACACGATTAATACGCACCAGATCAGGGCGTTTCGCGGCAGTTTCATGGATTACTCCTCCTTGCATTAAGCACGGTAAGAGCCCATACTGATGTTGTCGAGACATACAGTGGGCCTCGTGGTTTGGTTAATGAAAATTAACTTTACTACGGGGCTTTCTGCCTTCTGCCTCACAACAACCATAACAAACCCATAACGTCATGAGGCAAAAAGCCTCAAGCGCCGTCGCCATTATACCCCGATGCCTGTTTTCTGCCCAGGAATAACCGCCTGAAAACTGTATAAATCCTCACCCTTTCCCTTCAGTCAGTGACAACCTTATGACGCAGTTTATTCGGTATCTGCCAGCGCTCAGCGGCGCTGATATGCTCCGGCGTATCCCGGACGATATACGCAACTTCATACATCACGGCATAAAGTGGTTCCTGGCTCAGGCGCAGCCAGTGCAACGCCTTCAGCGACGCGAACCGCGTCTGCCAGCGCCAGAACGCAGGCTCCAGCTCCCCCGCGTCTAACTCGTCGCTCCAGCGGGTGTACCATGTGCAGACGGTTTCGGGTGACTGGAAGTTCAGATCCAGTTCGGCCTGTGCGAGCAGGTTCCGGCGCAGCCGCCACTGCTGATCGACTTCCCGTGCTTCGCGGCGCAGCTGCCGGGTGGTGCTGATTTTCGCCCTGTGCAGTCGCCTGTCCGTCCGGGTGTGCATGACCTCCGGGAACAGCTCGGCCTGAACATCCGGCGTCAGCGGCAGCGGACAGGCTTCACCGCCTGTGGCGATCATAATCTCCAGCGCTTCCTCAACCTGTTTCAGGTTCGAATGGCGGTTCTTTGGCACCCAGTTCAGCCCCGGGATCTGACGGGCCACCGTGGCATTCAGGCGACCGCTGCCCGTCAGCACGCGAAGAAAGGTGCGCACATATGGCATGGCGGGCAGACGTGTGCCGCGTTCCCGGGATGACTCGACTAAACTGATGGCCTGAATCGCCGCCTGACGGGCAGGTTTCAGGGAAACGAGCGCATGTGAGGACGGGATCATGCTGTCACCTCCCCACTCATCAGGTTAACCACGGTGCTGGCGGTGCAGTTGAACCGTCGCAGACCTGCCATCTGTGCAATCAGCTGACTGACACGATCGGGCTGGAGCGTTTTGTTCTGGTACAGGGTGCGCACGACTTCACCGCCGGAAGAGAGCAGCACCAGAAGCCAGTACGGCGATACTTCGCCAGGACTGCACACACACAGGTGCCAGGCATCACTGTCATCAGCACTGAAACGGCACTGTACAGGGAAAAAGCCGCCAAACTCGCTGCGGTACTCGGCGCAGACACGCCAGCCCTCTGGTATTGTCAGCAGACCGATCACGGCATCGCTGAGGGCACGGCGCACGTCCTCGCCCTGCTGGCGGATAAACTCAAAATCAGATTCGGTCAGGGTATTAATTCGGGTCAGGTCATAATGCATTGTCATGTTTTTTCCCGCCGCCTGGAGGCGGCGGTCTCCGGTATCAGGCTGCGTGGTCAGTGGTTTCAGTAACGGTTTGGGCGGCTTCATCGGCCTGTTCAGCTGGCGCGGAACGCACCATCCAGTCAGGCACCCAGCCCACTGCACTGAGATCTTTCGCTGCTGCCTGCGCCGCATCGCGGCGCTTGAGTTTCACAACCTCGCCAGCCCGGTCTGCCATCCCGGCATCTTCGTATGCCCGGCCAATCTGGATGATTTTCAGCTTGCCGAAGTAGTTCTCTGCATCCGGTTGCCACCAGTTACGCAGGTCAAAGTCCAGTGCAGCCTCCAGTCCATCAAGCTCACTTTTTTCGGTACGGTTATACAGCCGTTCCTGAAGGCCATTAATCCCGTGGGCGGCACAGAAGCCCAACAGCGCATTGACCTGCTCCGCAGGCCATGTCAGCAGCCAGGTGAAATCCAGATGCCAGTTTTCCGGCAACGTCGCCTGAATGGCTTCACGCTGTGCTTTCAGCGACATCAGGGCTTTACCCTCTTCCCCTGACGGAGCCAGCGAGGCAAGGAGGTGCTGATTCGTGGTAACGGAGGCTTTCAGGGGTTCCCGGCGATGTCCGTAATTGCGATCAAACATAGAGAGGCACAGCGTCCATGTCAGCAGGGCCACTGATACATCCGGTCGCCCTGCCAGCTCGGCCTGAACCGCGAGCGTACGCTCGGCAGACATGGCCTTCACCAGTGTCGCGGGATAAGCGTCAGCGGGAATCTCCGGCGTGGTATAGGTGATCACGTTGTTCGCGTTTTCGTGCGCCTGTCGGGCCTCTTCCTCCTGCTGGCGATCCTCCTCAGTCAGCCTACGGATCCCCGGCTGAACCTGAAAATCACTGCCATTCCATGACACCCAGATACCGTGTGCAGCGCGGAACTCTGGTGTGGCTTCGCGGTACGTGGCTTCACAGTAAATATCATCAATCATCTGCTGTAATTCGTATTCGTCTTCATAAGCCGCACAGCCATCCATCGCATCCTCAAGCTCACGGACCCGCTGCTGTTCATCGTCCGTCAGGACACCCTGCGGCATGGCGAAACGGTACTGCTCCTTGTCCTCACCGTGGCCACGCAGCTCTGTCATGCGGAACTCTGCCCAGCCCCAGCCCTGCTCCTTTTTTAACCGGGCCGCAAGGACGGTCAGTTTGCCATCCAGAAGCGATCTGACCAGCGCAGCATCCACAAAGGTGCTGTCCTTATCGCTGAACAGATCTGCGGTCAGTTCACCGCCTGCTGCGGTGTAAGCGTCCTCACCAACAAAAACGAACATCGGGTGGCTGATGGGCATTTTGTCGTCTGTCGCCATTTTGCGCAGGGTGTGGGCGACCGGGGCACGACCGTTCCACTGCGCCTTAGCATCCTCCCAGACCTGCATCTGTCGTTCGTGGGAATCGGCAAGCGTCAGCGCCTCGCACTGCTCAAGCTCCAGTTCATCCCGCGCCAGCGCATCCAGCAGGGCCGGGGCAAGGTTCGCCAGCTTCAGGCATCGCTGGACATGGCGCGGATGGAAGCCCATCAGTGCGCCGATCTGCGAAGGCGTTTTGCCGTCCTGCTGAAGAGTACGAAAACCAATAATCTGCTCGGCAGGATGCATGTTCTTGCGTCTGCCGTTCTCGATCATCGAGGCCGCTACTGCCAGCTCTACGGGCAGGATTTTCACCGGAACAAAAGGCGTGTCAGCATCAACCACACCGCGTAATACCAGAATACCGGTTCCCCGGCGGCGACCTTCCCCGCCCACGATGCCGATGGTGCCGTCAGGCTGATCCACACCGATCAGATTCTGAAGAATACCCACAGCCTCAATGCTGTTGGCCATCTCTTCCACTTCCCCCTCGGTATGCGCAATGATGCGCGTGTTCAGTTCTGAGCGTGTCAGACGGGAGAAAGGGAAGATTTGCACAGGCGTGTCCGCGAGGAGTTGCACGAGCTTCTGCTCCGTGGTCTGCGCGGTTTTAGCAGCTGATTTTTTGCTGCGCGGTGTTTTTGCCGTAGAATTGCTGGCGACCATTATTTTTACCTCTTCGTTTAAGTGATGGTTTGCCGTGGCCGGATTGCCCTCCGGTCACGGCTTCCGGTTAATCGGTGATGCGTTCAGGGTGCGCAGCCAGTGCTGCAAAAGACGGATAGCTGTCGAGAACCTTCATCATGGCTTTCGCGCTCTCGAGCATGGCGATATCTGCGGCTGACGCGCGGTTTTCACAGACCGCGATCGTTGCCAGTACGCCGGATTTCATGTCAGAAAAACGCTCATACATACGGTTGCTGAAGAGGACGCGCTGGCCCTCTGCCATGACCTGCCAGTTGTTGCAGTCGTTAAAACGGGTGTCCACGTTGTCGAACTCCACCACATGGGTGTCGGTGGCCTGAATGCGCAGCAGCTTCACCATGTCGCGGCTCTCTCCGACTTTTTTACCCGTCAGGGCAGTTTTCAGGTTCTGCATTTTTTCTCCTTTCTGGTGGTTAAGGCCGGATCCCCGGCCCGGTAAATACCGCGCGTACGGACTACTTCACGCCGGGGCGACGGAACATATCGGCAAGAATATTTCGCCGGGTATAAGGTGCCCCCGCCGCTTTCAAATCTTCCAGAACGTTCCATGCGTAGCTGACCTGCGTCCCGTGAACAGCGATAAGGCGGGCTGTCTGAGGCTCAGGAAAAGACAAAACCCATCTTCCGGAAGATTCTTGAGCGGCGGTTCTGACGTTGACGTTTCGTGTGTGCATCCTGGTTTTCTCCTGTGGTGATGGTTGTCCATCTCCCTGGTGAGTTCTCTCGCGGCAGAGGGCAAGGAGCGACGGCGAAGGGCGGAAGGAAAGGGGCGCAGACAAAAGTTTTTGCGGTCCTTCGCAAAAAGTTTTGGCGGCGTTCATTTCACCCCTTGGATGACGACCCGACGGTGCTACGACCAGCCCCCGCGGGAGGACACACAGGGGGATGGCCTCACCGGGGGAACAGGATGCACGCACCCGACACGTCGGAACGGCGTGGCGGCATCAGAGCGACGGCATCAGCCGGCGCGGTGGAGGTGACGCGACCGGCACGGTCGCTGTGAGCCGGGATGTTGACCTTCGCCATCAGACCCTAGCGAAGCCCGAAACCCGCAGGGGTTCGGCGGAGACTGGTCGGTGCGCAGCAGCGGCCCTGGCGGAGTGGGGCTCGACGACTGAACCGCGCAGCGGGTCAGGAGCCGAAGGGGGCCATGTGTAATATTCCGGAGAATTTGCTGATCGGGTTTCACTGCCCGGGCCTGCCCGTTAACCCGGGCAAACTGATCCTGCTGGCCATCGCACCCTGCAGATCAGCAAACAATTTTACTTCCGGTAGATTCGGTGTGTTTTTTACTCTGACATGTTTTACCCGCATGAGTCTGATGCTGTTCCGGACTCCGGGCGAAGGTGCAGCGCCGCAGGCGCTGACCTTATCGCCGTCAGCCCGCAGGGATGACAGGGTTTTCAGCGCGCGAACAGGCGGAGCCGTAGCCCCGCCCAGCTGTTACTGTTTGTCGCCCTGCCCGTCCTGAAGAATAAAATGGCCGCATAAGTATACGGAACACTGGCGGGTTGCGGATTCACACAATTCTTCCACCACTTTTGCGGTAGTAACCGGGCTGAGTCCCAAATCACGTCGTCTGGTGTTGATCAGGGCTTTGTACTGGCGCAGGATATTGCGTGTTTCGGCTGATAATTGCATTACGTCTCTCCTCTTCTTTCTGGATACCAGGCGGCAACGCCGCCCGCGGTCATTCAGTCCAGGGCACGCCAGATGGTTGCGCTTTCCGGGTGAGTGTCAGCAAACGCCATCAGTTGATCATGGCGGCGGCAAAAGTGGCGACACAGTTCTTCGTGGTCATGGTTGCTGTGGTGCCAGCTCCGGTGATTAAGAACCAGCGCAGTGAGGATGATCCCCGCCACTTCCCCGCTGACGGTCTGCTCAAACCAATTTTCAGCATTGCAAAACGTCAGGCTCTCCATGTCGGGCGCCATAAATCCGCCCCCGTCCGGCAGACGATAAAACTGCCAGAATCCCCCCACATAGTCGGGGCAATAGCGTCTGGCATAGGCATAGATGGATGCCTCGGACGTTATAAAATCGCCGCCAAACACATCCGGTAAGAAAGTCAGACGCTGCGCGCCCTCAAGACGAACGGCATCACAACGGGTCAGGGTCTGGTTCATACATTCTCCACAGTTAACATATTCTCGGTTCCGGCATCGCCGTGACGACACAGAAGACCGGCGAAAAGCGGAGGACGCAGGGGCGACGCCGCAAGCCGCAGCGCAAAGCCTTCACGGGCTGAATGCACCGTGAAGGGTGCGAACGGGTGAGGACGGCGGCGAAGCGAACCCTTGTGGCCGATGCGGCCGGGCTACAGTGAAGTCACGGCGCATGCCGTCACCGCACAGAGCTTCAGGGGAGGTTTACTGTCCCGACGTGGCCCGGCGGGCTGCGGCGGATAAAAGCGGAAGGTACTGACTTCCTTTTTCGCAGTGGATGGCCACTGGCAAGCCGGGGGCATTCCCCCGGCTCACTATCAGGCAGCAAGCGCCTCTTTAAGCTGGTACACGTCGTTTCTCGCCTCCTGTACGGCCTGCGGCTCGGGCCAGCCCGCCTCCCATGCCTGACCCGCCCGGTGCTCCAGCTCACACTCATAGTCCTGCAACACGCGTGTGAGCAGGGCCGCTGGCACGCTTACCTGCCGGTTTGCTTCTTCCCGGTGTTGCGTGAGCATGTCGTTCACGCTGGCCTGTGTGACGCCCTTAATCTGGTACACAGCCATATGCGTGTCGCCGATCGCTTTCATTATCCTGCGAGCCTCCTCTTCAGTCGGGAACTGGTTGTGTTTCCGGCACGCCGCTAATACCGCGTCCGTTGTCCAGACCAGCAGGGTCAGCGGTTCATTGACGGCGAACATGTTTTCAAGCTTCACACAGAGTTCTTCACGGGTTCCGTACATGATTTTCTCTCTTATCGGGTTAGCAGGCCGGGCACCGCCCGGCCGGGTCAGTCAGTCCTGAAAGGTTTCGTCCAGCACCAGGGCTTCGCGGTACGCTTCCAGTAAAAGGGTGTTTATCCGGCGCAGGGTCTGCGCGGCCATACGTTCAGCCAGCGTGGCCGCATCGTGCCTGTGCTGAGATTCGAGGCGGTTCAGCAGCATCCGCACATCACACATGGCATTGCTGAGGGTGGCGACGTCCGTGCGCAGATCCTCAAGTCCCGCATAGTTCATGCTGCCTCCGGATAGTCGGGATAAAAGGCCCCATCATTTGCGGCCGGCATTCTTCTCGACCTTTCAACCTGCGCCAGGCGACGAACGCCGGCGGCGTGGTACTCTTCAAGCATCTCGATCCCGATATAGCGCCGGCTGGTTTCGGCGGCCGCCACGCAGGTGGAGCCGGAACCGGCGAACGGATCCAGAACAATGGCACCCGGTCGGGTCAGGGATTCAATAAGCGGGCGCAGGCTCTGCACCGGCTTTTCAGTCGGGTGGTGACGGTTGCCCGTATATTTCCAGGGGATCACGTCCGGGATGGGACGGTCCGGCGTCTGTGGCCGGCCCTTCGCCAGCAGGTAGGCACTTTCGTGGGCATAGCCTACAAATGTTGATTTCGACGTATAGGATTTGGCAAAAACGATATGCCCCACAATCCGGAAGCCCGCCGTTTTCCAGGCATTAAGAAACAAATCTGCCCGGTTCCAGGCGTAGAAGCTCACCATCAGGCTGTCGTTTTTCAGGACGCGATACATCTCATGACAGGCCGGTTGCAGCCATTCCGGCGTGTTGTCGCCGGCAAGGGTACGCCCGGTGCGATCCTTATAGCCGACCAGGTACGGCGGATCGGTCAGAATAAAATCCACTGCACGCGACGGAAAACGGGACATGACCTGCACGCAGTCACCCAGGATAAAACGGGACATGGCACTCTCCTCTCTGATATACGGCACCCTGTTGCGCCGTGCCGCCACAAAAACCCGGCGTAAAGCGGAGGGCGCAGGGGCGATGCCGCAGGCCGCAGCGCAAGCCTTTCACGGGCTGAATGCGCCGTGAAAGGTGCGAACGGGTGAGGACAGAGACGAAGTGAACCCTTGCGACCGTAGCGGCCGGGTTAGCGTGAAGGCACGGCGTTGAATATGCCGCTGGCAGACAGCAGGAAGACGGAAGGGACCAGCATCCTTTATTTGGTCACAGTCTGCTATGTGCCAGAAGCGGACATTGCTGACGTTATCGAACATTAGGCCGGATAGCTAAGCTTGTGGCCCTCTTAGGGCAATGCTTACATTTCAATAATTGAGTATGATTATGAGATGATAGTGGTTTATTGTTAAATGGTGATCGGGACGGTAGGCAATTGCATTCGAGGATTTTATACTAGCCACAAGCTTTTATTAATTGAATACATTGAAAGCTGAATAGATCTAGGGCTTAGAAGAAAGCACAACTAAAAACTGACGCTTATCTTTATGGGGGAACAATGAGCGGTATTCGTATAACACAGGCTATTGACAACAATCAGATTTTAATAGACGTAATTGCTTTTAATTCTAGTGTTAATCCCTATCCACTCAAATGCCCTGATCCAAATTGCTCTGCTCATTTGGTATATGTCAAAAGCCATATTCGTAGGAATATTAACAAAACGCTGCATATTCCTGCTTTCTTTAGGCTGGAAAGAAAATTCACGCATGACGAATTTTGTCAGTATGGGACTTCAGGCCTAGATACAATTTATGCAGGTGATTCCAGTCATGATATCAGCCGTGCGCTTGCCAAAGGTAATAAAATATTCCGTATACATATACTCGATGTAGATGATATCGATAAATTAAGCAAAAAAGCTGCAGCTGTGCAGGCAAACCCGCCTTTTGATACTACAGACCGCGTTTATTTAAAGAGAGGCCGGAAAGCGCCTTACGTAAAGAACATGGACAGCTTACGGGAAATCTATGAATACGGAAAAGCTAACCCCAACCAGAGAAATACCATAAAAATTGTCACGGGAACAAGTACAGTAACGTGGTCTGATTTTTTCTATGAAACAGCTCAGCTAGATCAGTTATCAACTTACCTTCAGACTGTAAAAATAGCTCAGGTTGCTGTAATCATGAAAGTGCATGTGGCGAGAACACCCTTGGCGAAGTTTAATCATCGACACTTCATTGAAGGTTCGCCCATGAGGCTGAAAGGAGGCCCTAATGTATATCCTACGATTCAATTAGGAAATGTTACTCCGCAATTATTTCCTTTGAGCAGTAACGTTATGGTACTCGGTAAGTTTACTGTTCCAATAAATAGTAAAATGATAATGGATCCCGTATTTGATCGTGAAGTCAGAACCATAGTTTCTAGTGAAGAACAGGTGCTGCTCCTTTGAAATTACCGAAATCTGGTTCGGCTAACTCTGCCCAGTTTGAAAACATAATGCAATGAGCACATTTTCCACTGCTTTTTTTAATCATTTTTGCTTGATTAAAACTGACTTCCGCTCCTCGCTCGCAGCAGACGTGCGGCTCGGTTGTCTGACTGCCCCAAGCCATAAGCGGAAGTTGCTAGTGTAAGACTATGTTGATAAACGGGGAGCAGGTCACTAGTCTAGGTAAGAATGCTGAGTCAGTAATGCAAAAATCCGGTAAAATGCAAAAGCAATAATAATAAATAGCGAAACCCCTTGCTTACAGAAAGGATGATCGACAGATGAGACTGTACGTAACTGGAAACGGATTTGATTTACATCATGGACTTGATACCAGTTATTTTTCTTTCGGCTATTTTCTTCGAGCACACCAATGCGAGTCGTACAATAACTTGGTTGAGTTTGCCGGTTTCACAGACCTGCCTAAAGAACGTGATCAACTGGATAGTGAAGAACACCCTCTATGGTGTGAATTTGAAAGCAATCTGGCAGGATTAAACTCTCAGGCCGTATTGGACGAATTTAAAGATTTTCTTCCTCATCTGAGTGACCCTCATTTCCGTGATAGAGACTGGTATGCATTTGATATTGAAATGCAGCGAATACTTGAAAGCTTAACTAATGGCCTTTTCAGCCAGTTTGCGTCGTTTATTTCCCAGGTTAAGTATCCAGAGCTTACCGCTGATAAAGCACTACAAATATGTAACAACGCTCTGTTTATAAACTTTAATTACACCAGAACTGTTGAGTATTATTACGGCATAAAAAGTAGTCAGATGCTTTACATCCACGGCAATGCATCCTTACCTGGGGATAGGCTTATTCTGGGACATGGAATTGATCCAGTAAATTTCAAAGAGCATCCTAAGGAGCCGCCTACGAACTTAATGGATGAGGAGCTAGAACAGTGGTATCAGAACATGTCTGATAATTACGACTTTGCATATGAAACCGGAAAACAGACGTTGAATCGGTATTTTAACCATTCTTTTAAAAATACAGAGGAAGTGATGTCTGCATGCCAAGCATTTTTTTCACAACTCAACGCGGTAGACGAGGTGATCATTGTTGGACACTCTTTATCAACGGTCGACATGCCTTACTTCACTGCCATTAAACAACACGTCCAGCCTAATTCGACCTGGACGGCGACATGGTATCTTGAAAAAGAACGTCAACAACACTTCCATACGTTGCAGAGCATAGGCATTGAAAATCCCATAATTGTGCCAATCTGTAGCCTACTGGTAGGGTCGTGACTACAACAAAAATAGTGATAACTCAGCTAAACTGGTGCATTAGTATAAGGGCGTTATGTCCGCTTTTGGCTGTGAGTTCAACCGAAGAACGCTTTACATTAATTTTAGAGGGGCAAGTCACCACCGGTTATCTTTCGGCTGTCACGTGGGCTGGTTAGTTTTGACTATCGGCATTTCTTGTGCCCATGATCCAATGATGAATTTTTCTACGAAAAGGAGTGTGATTATGGGAGGAGTTGGTATCGAGTTACGCATGGGGATTTTGCATAGTGCCGCGAAGCAACAAATGCTAGGCCCCCTTTTGTCCCATGGGTGGAATGCTTCGGTCGTAGAAGATTCCAAAGATGGTGAATACTTAGTGATAGACGCCACAAAAGGTGCGAAAAAGCATTCAGTCGCACTAATGTATACGTCAGCAACAGATAATCGACACTACAGGCAGTTGGAAAGTAGGGTCAGTCATATTTTCACAAATGGCCAGCTTTACCATGTTGAGGAGTATACAAGAGGAGTCGCTACTCCAGTGTCTTCTCTGGATGACTTTTTTCCTCTGCTGGTCGAGTGGAATAGCGAATTAGCACCACCAAAACTAAGTAAAAAAACCGCAAACACCCCTGACTCGATAATCAGAATTGTTTCAGAAAATCCTTTGGCCGGTATCTGGGCTCGTCTGAATCAGTTCTCCAGCTCTGAGATAGCTAAAAGGCTGGTTTTAAGGCGAGCCGAGAGAGAAGGAGTTGTGCTGGCAGAAGAGCAGGTTCTTTCTAAAGCGTCCGGCATCGCGTTTGCATTGGGCAACGCTGCTGATTATTACAAAGGCGCGCCGTACGAAAGCTTGAATAAGCGAGTTCTTAGCTTGTACTACGGAACCTTGAGCCTTGCATTTGCAGAGATGCTAGCCGCACCTAATGGGCCCTCCGATCTTGATCAGCTGGAAGGCATGACCAAACAGGGGCATGGGCTGTTTGCTCTGTCATCAGTAACCGGTGATTTCGGAGACCTGAAGGTTGGTGTTCTGGCCTCTGGGTTTTACCCTAATTGGGTGAGTTTTCTGGGATATGACACCGGTTTTTATCCTAAGGCTAAAGCGAAATCCGTGGGCGATTTAGATAATTCGGTTAAGTATCCCTCACAGTCATTTACCGGCATGTCTGTTTTACTATCTGCGATTCCCGAATTGGGGGATCTCTTCACCCAGGTCTACGACGATGAGCCTGCTTGGGTTATTCCGTATTTTGATTCGATCTCTCAAAAAGCTGCTACTCCTTCGAGCAGTTACATAATGCTTAAGGACTTATCTAAAAAGATATCCGAGGCGCGAATTGCTTTGCAGGATTGGCCGCTTTCTGAGTTAACAAAGGTTGAAACTCTCAACGGTGGTGAAGTGTTTCGGGCGCGCGTTGATCATCAGGGGTTGAAGTCTTGGCACGATGCATTGTTATTGCATCGCAGCCCTTATCTAAGCAGCCCCACATTAATCTTGCCGGTATTGGGAGGCGTGCCGGAGTATAGGGTCACCTCCCTTGCAATATTGTATTCATTGTCAATTCTGGTGAGGTACATGCCAAGCGCCTGGAGGCGGGTGGAAGGAGGTGATTGGGACCAGCATTTAAGTGTCATGCGTACCGTACTGGACGTATTTGAGAGGATTCTCCCACAACAATTCCTTGAAAGCATTTCAGGTGAGCGTGTTCATACGAGCTTGCCAGGCTCTCTTATTTAACAAGCTCTTATCCTCGCAGAAGCGCTTAGGGCTTAGTTGTCACCGTACGAATGCTTCTCGCCTATTGCGCCCCTTCTGTCGGGAGCGATAGGCGACTTTTCGACATTGAGAACGGCTAATCAAATTGCACCACTAACCAGACAGCGGATGCCAGCGGTTACTAACAGTTTGTACCACTCAGATCATTGTTAGGCACCATAATGTCCGCTTTTCGCTCATAGCGGACCTGGGATCGCGAACAGTCCGCTTTGTGCTGTGAGTTCAATGGGTCGATGCAACGCTATCCTTAATCGATGGGGGACGTTGCCATGAAACGAAGAACGCGCATTTACTACACGCCAGAACAGAAAGCGATTATCTGGGACAGATATAAGCAAGGTGATTCCCTGCATGATATCGCAAGGATGTTCGACAGATATCATTCTTCTATCATGCCCACTATCCACCAGACTGGTGGATACCGTCCCCCTGTCCGAAAGCGACACCGATTAGCGCTTTCGCTAGACGAAAGAGAAGAGATATCCAGAGGGCTGGTAGCAAAACGCAGCATCAGGGACATCGCGGCCAAATTATCAAGAGCGCCCTCAACGATTAGCCGCGAGGTCAGTAGGCACGGTGGTGCAAAACAATACCGTGCAGCAAAAGCCGATGCTACTGCGTGGGAAAATGCCCTGAGACCAAAACCTTGCAAGCTAATTGAAAGCCCCGCATTGTGTAAAATCATTGCAGAGAAGATGCATCAGGACTGGTCGCCGGAACAGATCGCCGGTTGGCTGAAACGCTGTTATCCGGATAATCAGGAAATGCATGTGTCACACGAAACGATTTATAAAACGCTTTTTATACAACCCGGGGAGCATTAAAAAAAGAGCTGCAGCAATGCCTTAGAAGCGGAAGAGTCGTGCGTAGATCCAGAACGTCATCGCTTAAAGGGAAAGGATTAGGGTCAATACCGAACACGATACCTATCAGCGATAGGCCACCAGAGGCGGCTGACAGAGCCATCCCAGGTCACTGGGAAGGTGACTTGATTCAGGGCTCGAAAAACTCCTATATCATCACCCTCGTAGAACGTCATTCCCGTTTTGTTATGCTGGCGAAGATCAGAGACAACAAGAACATAACAGTTATATCTGCACTCATCAGACAGGCACGGGAATTACCTGCTGAGCTTTATAAAACATTAACTTGGGATCGTGGCGCTGAAATGACCAGCCACACACGATTTACTATAGCGACAGACATTCAGATTTATTTTTGTGATCCTCAATCTCCCTGGCAACGTGGCTCAAATGAAAATACGAACAGATTGCTCAGACAATATTTTCCAAAAGGAACTGACTTATCGGTTCACAGCCAGCAAAGACTTAACAGTGTTGCCAGACAGCTCAACGAAAGGCCGAGAAAAACGCTAGACTATGAATCACCCGCAGAACGGTTCAATAAGTGTGTTGCGTCCATCGGTTGAACTCACAGCCAGAAGCGGACATTCAGACCTTAGGATTCGTAAATTCCTTGAGAATCGGTCTTGGCGTTCCCGTTGACAGAAAATATCTGTAAGGCGATTTCATCCATAGGATCATTACTGCAAAATCTGAAGGTCATTTTATATCGGGTAAGCACTACAAATGGCCGTGGCGCACACCGCGTTGGGAGAGGACATCATCAGCAAAGTGCTGAACATCGCCCATATCACCCTTCAGTACGGTGATTTCCAGGCAGTCATCATGGTTGATGTGTACGTGCAGCGTGGAGACGGACAAATCGTGATGATGCTGCTGGGTGGATACAATCCGGCTGGCCAGATCGCGTTTCTCATGCTCATAGACATAAGACAGCACCGCAAATCCCAGGGTCGTCATCTCATTCAGCTTGGTAAGCTTTACTACGGTAAAGAAAAAGGGCAAGACTGATTTTAATGTCATGCCCTCCGGGACGTAGAAGCGTTTCTGTAATGTCATCCTGATCGCGCGTCGGTTTCACGTTGTACTGCTTGAGGCGATTATTTCGTTACGTCGCTCCTCTAAAGGGTTACTTCAGCTTAATCTTCAAACCAAGATTCAATAGGATCAGGATATTGAGACCAGAGATGTGGGCCTTCCGCCATCTCTTTATCGGTTAACAGCGCTGCACCCAGTTTTGCGCGCAGTACAGCTTCATTCATATCTATTCCGATAAAGACCAACTCCTGGCGGGCATCGCCAATGCCATCGACCCAGTTTGCCTCGATAAACTTCAGCGACTGTTCATCTTCCGGCCAGCGGTCTCTGGGCACGCTTACCCACCACATTCCGCCGAGCCCCTGTCTTGCTACTCCTCCCGCCTGTGACCAGCTCCCGGCGTATTCCGGGCGACTTGCCAGCCAGAAATAACCTTTCGATCTGACTACGCCGCCAAGTTCATTTTCCAAAAAATGGCAGAAGCGTGTGGGATGGAAAGGACGGCGGGCACGGAATACAAAACTCGTAATGCCATATTCCTCGGTTTCGGGTGTGTGCTCGCCACGCAGCTCTTTCAACCATCCAGGGGACTGAGCCGCTTTATCAAAATCGAAAAGTCCGGTATTCAGTACATCGTCAAGAGGAACCTGTCCGAACTGTGAAACAATAATTTTTGCCTGAGGATTGAGAGACACTAAAATAGCCTTCAGGTTCTCTCGCGCAATGTCGCTAATCAGGTCAACTTTATTGAGGATCAGCACATCACAGAATTCGATTTGATCAATCAGCAAGTCGACAACACTACGCTTATCTTCCTCTCCAAGTGACTCTCCCCGAGACTGAATGCTGTCCGTTGAGCCATAGTCTTTCATAAAATTATACGCATCGACAACTGTGACCATGGTATCTAGACGCGCAACAGCAGAGAGACATTTACCTTCATCATCGGCGAAGGTAAATGTCTCTGCGACAGGCAGAGGCTCAGAAATGCCGGTCGATTCAATGACCAATTGATCAAAGCGGCCCTCCTTCGCCAGCCGGTTTACCTCCAGCAGGAGGTCTTCACGCAAGGTGCAGCAGATGCATCCGTTACTCATTTCGACCAGTTTTTCATCCGTACGCGAAAGCTCTGCCCCGCCGTCTCTCACCAGCGCGGCGTCAATATTGACCTCTGACATATCATTGACGATAACGGCGACACGTCTGCCTTCCCGATTATTGAGTATGTGATTGAGCAGGGTCGTTTTCCCGGCCCCAAGGAAACCCGACAGTACAGTGACAGGTAAACGGGGATCTTCAATTACAGCGGCTTTCTTATATGACATTGTTAACATCTCCTACTGCGTTCTCTTTGCATCAATGCACAGGGGCAACGTGCGGTGTGTCTTGTTTCTGAATGGGCTGGACCTCATGCACCAGCCAGTACTGTGATGCCTGGCTCACTACTGTTATGTTATAACATAACGGTAGTGATGTTACTAATTCTCTGCATCAGCAATCTGCGCACTCCCTTGTGCAAAGCAGTTCAAATGACAGAAGGTATGCAGCGTGAAGATGTGTGAATGTAATGTGCGGAAAGCATTTAAGGCGAAAAGTCAGCCCGAATAGGGTTAAATAAAGGACTGCGGGGTAAAGTTGCGTGCAGGTGAAAGACGGCCGCAGGCCATCATACTCGTGACCTGTGGCACGTCAGGAGCGGATTCAGGGCCTGATGCTGATAAACCCAAGCCTGAAGAAGGAATCACAGGTTAGCGGCACGCAATGAGTTACAGAAAGCGCAGTGACAGCCAGCGATCGGAATGATCTTTGTTATGTCAGCATTAGCCACTTCAGAAGGAATAGCGTGTCCGTTGTTTGCGGCCGAACTGACGTTCGCCTTTTGCCCCGCAGGCACGGGTGATACATAAACAAATGCTGCTGCATGGAATGACGTGACCAGCAGCGTTGCCCCGACAATACTTAACACTTTCATTTTTGCCCCCTTGTTTAACTCAACGTTTCAATCAAACTTCGCCCGACGTTGGGCATCAGCATAATTTCGGTGAAAAAGTGTGCAGAGATTATTTCAAAATAATCTCGGGTTAATCCAGATAACAAAATCAGATATTTAAAGGTATTCGACGTAGTAGTTAGAGTGACAGCTACGTATTGAACACGCTTTATTTTTTTAGCCCCGATAGACAGGCCAGACTCACGCCCATCACCGACAAAACAGCAAGGGCGACTGCAGGAGCCAGAACGACCCAA
Source organism: Leclercia sp. GHBNCSD (assembly GCF_055805075.1). Taxonomy (NCBI): domain Bacteria; kingdom Pseudomonadati; phylum Pseudomonadota; class Gammaproteobacteria; order Enterobacterales; family Enterobacteriaceae; genus Leclercia; species Leclercia sp. GHBNCSD. The sequence goes on from NZ_JBQVYO010000003.1 coordinate 90,835, forward strand.
CAGGCGCGCTCCAGATAGGGCATTCCTTCCGTAAGCACCCTTCCCCACTCCGGCTCCGGCGGTAATGCGCCCAGCCCGAGAAAACCCAGTGAAGCTAAAGTCAGGGCGATCCCCGTGACCAGGGCAGAGTGGCCCGAAGAAATGCTGACGCTTTTCACATCAAGCACTGGTATTGAATAAGGAAGATTGTTGTACATGTCACTGCATATGCCACTTTAGATACGTGATAACATAACACTTGCTTGCATAATGTTGCAATATCGGAACTAAACGGCATATATCAACCCGGCAATACAACCGAATTTTTCACGGGTGGGTAGAAAAGCCTGGTCTCGAAGCTTCGCTTTACAGCACACATTCCTGGTGAAGAATAAAACCTTACTTGAGGTTGTCAGGGCTGCAACAGCAGTCCTGTGCCAGAAGGGGACGTTAAATTGATCTGACCACATCTCAAATCGCGGTCAAATGTTGATTAAAGGGGTTGGTTTTGCACCGTTTTTAGTTTAGCAATCTCTAACGTAATTTCAGGTAGCCTGCTCTCTGTCCGCTTAATCCTGATGGCTTAGAAGCATGGTGCAGAATGCGCTACCGCAACCTGTGACCGGAGAGGCATTACAGATTCCGGCGAGCGAGGCGCCTGAATGGCTGAGATTAAAACTGCTAAAAAAACTGACTTCAATCGTACTGAGTTGATTTGCGGAAATTACTGCCGCCGTAGAGAGTTCAGTTTGAATGCCTGCGCACTTAATGAGGTCACTGCCACGCATGCAACGATAATTTTATGAATTTTCATTTTAGTTATCCGTACGTACAACGATACAACAATGCTTCACTGTGGCCTGTCATCAATGTGTTATTCGCTCGTGGCAAACGTGAGTTTTGAATCATTGACGCTGTGACCCTCGGACATTAACTACCTTGTACAGACCACAGATAAAGTAAAACGAGACGCAACGGAAAAACGAATGAGGAATGTAACATTCCGTCACACATCCTCGTGCTGACTCTTCTTTACAATCAATGCCTGACTGATTTATCGTTATAATATAACATATCAATCAGGGGTCACATGCTTTCTTCAACGCTTTTTTCACTCTCTCTTCTCCTGCGACTGGGCGCGGGCATTCTCATTTTGAGCGTTTTATGGGTTGCCGTTCAGTGGGCGATCGCACTGCCATGATTGTTCTTCAGGCACTCAGCGTCGGTTATAACCATTCTCCCGTGACGCCCATCATCAGTGGACAAATTGTAGTCGGCAGCATGACCGCAATCGTCGGTGAAAATGGGTGCGGCAAATCGACGTTACTCAAAACCTTGGCCGGTTTCCTACCCCCGGTGAATGGCCGCATTATCTGGCCACACGGGCGTCCGGTCACAGGATGGCTTGCCCAGCGTAATACCCTTGAGTCCGACTTCCCGATAGTCGTTCAGGATGTAGTGAGCATGGGGCTTTGGCCGCGAGTGTCACTTTTCCGCAGTATGCGCCGCAGCGAGCGCTTGCGAATTGCGGCCGCACTTGAACGCGTGGGATTGCTGCATCTTGCAAAAAGCCCTGTAGAGACGCTTTCAGGTGGGCAGTTTCAGAGAATGCTCTTTGCCAGAGTCTGGTTACAGCAGGCGCCACTGGTCATGCTGGATGAACCCTTGACCGGGGTGGATGAAAACACCAGTCATGTCCTGATGTCATTGATCGAAGAAATGCATCAACGGGGCCAAACGATTCTGGCCGTACTACACGATGCCCCGAGGGTGCAGCGCTATTTTCCTTCCGTAATGCGTCTGGAAAGCGAGCGCTGCTACTGGCAATCGCAGGCGAACAGGGAGTGTGTGGCATGATGTTACATTTCCTAATTCAGCCTTTTATAGAATATGGTTTTATGCGTCGGGCGCTTGTGGCGTGCCTGGCGCTGTCGCTTAGTACGACCACTCTGGGCGTTTTCTTATTTCTCCGGCGAATGAGCCTGATGGGTGATGCGTTGTCACACGCTATTTTGCCCGGCGTTGCCATGGGCTATCTGCTCAGTGGCATGTCACTGTTTGCAATGGGTGCCGGAGGATTTATCGCCGGTATTGTTGTTGCACTGATAGCCGGATGGGTCAGCAGGCGAACGCCGCTTAAAGAAGATGCCAGCTTTGCCGGATTTTATCTTGGCTCGCTGGCGCTCGGTGTAACGCTGGTGTCGTTACGCGGATCCAGCGTGGACCTGCTGCATCTTCTCTTCGGCTCGATTCTGGCAGTCGATCAGACGTCCCTGATATTCGTCGCAGAGGTAGCGACACTGACCCTGCTTAGTCTGGCGATATGCTACCGGGGGCTGGTGAGCGAGGCGTTTGACAGTACGTGGCTTGAGGTCAATAAAAAGCGCCTGCCCACGCTGTTTCACACGCTGTTTCTGGGTCTTCTGGTTCTCAATCTGGTGGCGGGTTTTCAGGTTCTCGGCACGCTGATGGTTGTCGGTGTGATGATGCTGCCAGCGGTTGCAGCACGATGCTGGATGCAAACTTTACCTGGAATGCTACTGCTGGCAGGTGTGGTGGGTATCCTGTGCTCGTGGCTTGGACTCAGTGTTTCCTGGGCCATCGCATTACCCGCAGGGCCATCAATCGTGCTCTGCGCCAGTCTCTTTTTCTTTTTTTCTGTTTTATTTGGCGGGCGTAGCAGGCTGGCTGTCACTCTGTTACGCCCAGTTTTTGGTAAGGGGAAATAATGAAACGTACAGCACTTTTTCTGGCACTCAGTATGGGGTTCATGGCGCACAGCGTCAGCGCGAAAACCGTTAATGTGGTCACCAGCTTTTCTATTCTTGGCGATATGGTGCAACAAGTGGGAGGGAAGCATGTTAGCGTGAAAACGCTTGTCGGGCCTGACGGCGATCCGCATACCTTTGAGCCATCACCGCAGGATAGCGCCGCTATCGCCAACGCGGATGTTGTAGTGGTCAACGGCCTGGGGCTGGAAGGCTGGCTGGACAGGCTCATTAAGGCGTCAGGCTTCAAAGGCCAACTGGTCGTCGCCTCTGAGGGTGTTAAAACGTATACTATGGACGAAGATGGTGAAACCGTGGTTGATCCTCATGCCTGGAACAGCGCGGCGAATGGCGCACAGTATACACAGAACATCGTGAAGGGGCTTATCAATGCTGATCCTGAAGATAAGGAGGCATTAAGAAAATCCGGCGAGGACTATATTGCGCAGTTGAAAACACTTGATGACTGGGCGAAAAAACGTTTCAGTGGCATTCCTGAAACAAAACGCATTGTCCTGACCAGCCACGACGCGTTTGGTTACTTTAGCCGCGCATATAACGTTCGTTTCCTGGCGGCGCAGGGCCTTTCCTCTGAAAGCGAAGCCAGTGCAAAAGACGTTGCAGAGTTAATTGAACAGATTAAAGCGGATCATGTAACCATCTGGTTTATGGAAAATCAGCTAGACCCGCGTCTGGTTAAACAAATCGCCAGTGCAACCGGTGCGAAGCCTGGTGGTGAGTTATACCCTGAAGCGCTCTCTCCAAAAGGTGGCCCGGCGGATACTTATACGAAAGCGTTCAGACATAATGTTGATACCATCGCTGACAGTATGAAGTAACGATTTAAGTCGGGGATTACTCTGTGTGATGGCTGAACGGAGACGTGCCAGTACAGGTCTCCGTTCAAAATTATTATCTGTATCCCCGAGACGGATATCTCAATTTTGTTTCTACAGAGCTTGTCAAAGCTGATTTCAGAGGTCCGGGGAAAATATCAAATGTCCGCTTTATGCCAGTAGCAGAGTCTTAGAATTTTCAGAACAGTGAAGAAAGGGAAAAACTCATACCTCATTCATGTTGAGTATGCGGATATGATGCGCAGCTCCTGCAAAAATGACCGTACATCTGCCTTTGTATCGGGTATTCCCACAACCTCCCTGCAGATTATGTGCTCCCATAATACCGCAGCGGGAAAACAGAAAATCAATTAAGTCGCTGTTTTCACCTATTTTTCCGGAAATAACAGCCCATCGGGTTAGCAGGTGAGTTCCCCAGTTACGGTCCTCTGTTGGAAGTTCAAAGGCCAGTTCAACTGGCAGGGTGTCCCTCAAGCGTTCCAGGATTTTTGGCTGCGAAGAAAGAGAAGCATCCAGGTCTGCCACTGGCAAATGATCAGGGAATTCGCAGGTATAGACTCTGGGACTATGAACAGGAAGACGCGATATCATATGAGCGTGGTAATCGGCACCGTCAAAGTTATCAATAAACCAGAACGCCAATCCTGTACCTTCACCTGTACCAAAAAACTGGGGGTCAAAACTGTCAAATAACGCAAGTGAACCGTGATAAATTCTCACAATAGCTCCTGTCTGCTACCCGTAAATCAGATCTTTATTAATCTCGTTGATTACTGTTTTGACTCCTTTATGTATGCAGGAATCCGCAGCATAAGGCATTAATCAGAGAAATTTTTCTTGAGGTTAAATTGTGATTTACATCACAATTTAAAGCTCTATAATCGCCGAAAAAATGAGCATTTATTTGACGGCAGGGATGAGGTGTCTTCCTGCCGTTTTTTTATGCCGCTTTTATCGCGCGGGCGCTGCACCAATACGACGCAGCGCGTCCTGCACTTCATGTAATCCAAAAATATCATCCGGAGGCGGGGTTTTTCCGGCCAGCTGGCAGAACGTAAAGGCGGCATTGGATGCTGTTAACCGCTCGCGGTGCAGCGCCTGCAGGGCCACCACAACCAGCGTTCGGTCTTCATCTTTCAGTTCTTCGAGTCGCATACTGTTTCCTGTAGGTTGATGTTCATATCATGACCGTCCCTTTGCCGTTTTATTGTCAAAGGCCAGGATAACTCCGAGGCACATCAGACAGGCGTAGGCTATCTGCAGCACAATGGTCACCGGCAGGGGCATCGCATCGACGAGTAATAACGGGACGACCAACGCCACGCCCAGCAGGATCATACCCCTGCCGGTCTTTTTGACGAGGTCCGCCCACTGGTCCTCTGGAACGTTTCTGGCACGCAGAACATGGCAGATCATGCGTTCAGCATGGTGCTTTACGAGTGACATAATGGAGTTACCTTATTTATCCTTCGCGCCACCAAACATGGCCCGGGCATTGCTCAGGGTTTCATTGTCATCTTCCGGGGGCGCGGGCGGTGCACTGCCCTGCACTTTTGCTGGCGTCTGCGCTGCCGGTCGGCGGTTGCCGAACGCTTTCATTTCTTCCGGGAAAACCGCCTGCATAAGCAGAACCATCTCCTCGAACGTGGTCGATTCATTCAGCTGGGCTGCCAGCAGATGCGGCAGCCTTTCATCCTGTTTTCTCAGGGCAAAGCCGGACAGAAGCGCAGCACGCCAGACGTTCCCCCGCTCCCCCTGGGGCAGCCTGTCTGTTTCATCGCAGACGTAGCGCTCAGCAGCGTTGCTTTCGGGGTTCAGGTAAAACGTAATTTTTCTACGGGTGTCCGGTTTATCCATCTCATTAACCAATTGCGAACATGCCATTGACCAGGTCAAACTGGGGATCTTCGCTCAGGTAAAACCTGTCATCGCGCACCCCACAAAATTGTCTGACCGCACTGGCGATGAGTTCGGCACCGCCACCAATTACCATAACATGAGAATAACTTTCAAAGCTCTTCACGGCATCGATCACCCGGTTCACAAGACGGTGATGTGAATCGCGAAGCGCTTCCTGCACGACGGCCAGTCTGGAGGCATCGTTAATGCGCTGCCGCATAAAATTCTCGTCTTCGCGGTGGATGATGAGTTCATCAGCAAGATAGCTGCTGCCCCGCGTTCTGGCCACTGCCATCGCCGCCCTGACGTCCTGCGTCATCAGTGATACACCCAGGCCGGAGTCGCCAAAGATACGCGAAATCCCCCGCATTTTGGCCCTGACATGTGAAATATCGAGCGTGGTGCCTCCCAGGTCAACAATGAGCAGTGAGTCAAGGTCTTCCAGTTTGCTCACCACATCAAAGCCTGCCGGAATGGACTCAGGCATGACGCGCACACTGCGAACGGTGAAGGTCAGTCCGTCATTCAGGGTGACCGGCCGCATCAGGTTTTCCTCTTTGCGCCGGATATTCTCAGCGCAGGGTTGATTGTCACGGTTGTAATACTCCGCGAGCGGCAGCGTCACGACAATGTCGACCTCCCGGGGTTCAAGTCCGGTCTGCAGCAGCGCATGGTGGACGGCAATGACGTTCACATCACTGTACTGCCATGCAATGTTGGTCGTGACCAGCGCATCGGCGCTGATGGGATCGAAGGTGTAGTGCTCTCCATTGAGCGAATAGTTAAAAACGCGCTGGCCACCAAAGCAAACCGCCCACTCACGCTTGAAACTGTTCGGACTGATCGCCCGATGAACTTTTTCTCCGTCCTGCCACATCAGCTTAATGTTGGTTGATCCATCATCGATGAAAATTTTCATATAACCTCACGGTAATTTCAAATACAAAATTAGGTTTTTATTTGAGAAGTATAAGAGAACAATTTGGAATTTACACAGTGCGATGGGATTTATCAAGAATAATTTAGAGAAAAATTAGAGAACAATTAGGGTTGAATGTGGGACGTGTTAAAAAAGGGCATTCTGCGCTCGAAGTTGATCGCTTACGGTAAAAATACTACTGTATATAAAAACAGTATAATTAAGGTCGTGAGGGATACATGAAGTTACAGTTGCTTAGGCCGGGGAAAGAGATTCCGCCGCAAACGCACCCTTCTTTTTCAGATCTGGCCAGCTGCGGATTTCCCAGCCCTGCCCAGGATTACGTTGAGTCAGATCTGGATTTGCATGACTACTGCATTCGTCATCCGAGTGCGACCTACTATCTGCGCGCGAGCGGCGACAGCATGTCAGATGGTAGCCTGTTTAACGGGGATCTTCTGGTCGTCGACTGCGCGGAAAAACCTCAGCACGGCGATATTGTTGTGGCCAGCCTGCAGGGTGAATTTACCGTTAAGCGCCTGCTGCTGAGGCCGAGACTGATTCTGCAGCCTATGAACGCCGGCTGGGCACCTATCTACCCCGACCCCAATGAGCTGGAAATTTTTGGCGTGGTGACCCACATCATCCACCGGACACGGGAGATGTACTGATGTTTGCCCTCGCTGATGTGAACAGCTTCTACGCCAGCTGTGAGCGGGTATTTCGCCCAGACCTGAAGGGTAAGCCTGTTGTGGTGCTCAGCAATAACGACGGCTGCGTAATCGCCCGCAGCGCGGAGAGTAAAAAATACGTACGTATGGGTACCCCATGGTTCCAGATGAAAAACGAATGCTATCCTGAGAAAATTTACGCGTTCTCGAGTAATTACGAGCTTTACGCTTCAATGTCGGCCCGCGTAATGAGCTGTGTCGAGGAACTGGCACCTCCCGTAGAACAATACTCAATTGATGAAATGTTATTATATATCAATGGCATACATAAATATAATAACCTGGAAGATTTCGGTCGGCAACTGCGTGGGCACGTTTATGACTGCACCCGGCTGACGATCGGCGTCGGTATGGGTCCCACTAAAACGCTGGCCAAATCTGCTCAGTGGGCCTCAAAGGAATGGAAACAGTTCAGGGGCGTACTGGCCCTGACCCCGGGTAATCCGGCCAGAACGCGGAAATTGCTCTCCCTGCAGCCTGTGGAAGAGATCTGGGGCGTCGGCAACCGTATTGCGAAAAAGCTGCATGTTCTGGGAATCAGGACGGCGCTGGATCTGGCTCTGACGAACCCGACCTTTGTGCGTAAAAATTTCTCTGTTGTGCTGGAAAGAACGGTACGTGAGCTGAACGGTGAGAGCTGTATAGCCCTCGAGGAAGCCCCTCCCACCAAACAGCAGATTGTCTGCAGTCGCAGTTTTGGCGAGAAAATCACGAAAGCGGATTCGCTCCGCCAGGCCATTTGCCAGTATGCGGAACGGGCGGCGGAGAAGCTCCGGGGGGAACACCAGTTCTGCCGGCATATTTCTGTCTTTATCAAAACGTCTCCGTTCACCGTTAAAGAGCCTTACTACGGCAACGTGGCCACGGAGAAACTGCTTACGCCCACTCAGGATACCCGGGACATCATTGCGGCCGCCACAACGGCGCTGGAGCGTATCTGGAAGGATGGCCACCGGTATGCCAAAGCCGGTGTGATGCTGAATGACTTCACAAGTTCCGGCGTGTCGCAGCTGCAGCTGTTCGACGAACGTCCGCCCCGACCTCATAGCGCAGAACTGATGAAGGTTCTCGATGGTATTAATCATTCTGGCCTGGGCCATGTCTGGTTTGCCGGACGAGGCATTGCACCATCCTGGCAAATGAAACGCGATATGCTGTCCCCTGCGTATACCACTCGCTGGAAAGATATCCCTATAGCGAGGATTAGTTAAAACCTGCTTTTCAGAAAGAGCCAGTAGTGCTCGCCGCAGCCGAACGACAGGGCGAAGCCCGCGAGTGAGCGAGGAAGCACCAAAGAGACGAACTAACAAACATTAATTACGCGCCTTAGCTAGAAAGTACCCCTACAAAGGCTTGACTGACTATAGGTTGGTACCACGATCCCAGTTGAGTGGTTAGGACCACAGTCCCAGTTGAGTGGTTGGGACCACGGTCCCAGTTGAGTAGTTGGGACCACGGTCCCAGTTGAGTAGTTGGGACCACGGTCCCAGTGAATGATTGTGACCACGGTCATGAGGATCGTAAATTAGAAGGATAGTTATGAATAATTACTTTTTTACTTAATAGCCAAATGCTCAAGCATTTCTTCAAACTTCCCAATGTCTTTTTCTGAAAGCTTAGAGCGATCTAGGCTAATGATTAATTTATTGCCTTTATACTGCGCTGATGCTCCCGGAATGAAAACGCGCTTTTCAGGGGTCTGATTTAATTTTTTGCTGGGATCTTTTAGTAAGGATGTAAGAAAATGGATTATTTCATCAGCCTCAAGTACCACACCTGCCTTTCTTTTTTCTGAAAGTTCGTAAGCCCCTTCGAGTAAACGAGCCTCGTTCTCAGCAAAAATTTTCTGTAAATTTTCACCAGCTCTGGCAGAAAGCTCGCCTGGATGAGAGAAAAGGGCGATGACATCTCTTGGTAACTTAGAGGAACTGATGCATCTGGTTATGATTTTCCTTGAAATATTTTCAGCGTCAGCCAGAGCAGAAATATTCCCATTAAATTCATTTTCTAATCGCTGAGAATATCGCTTACCTCTTTCATAAGCACTTGTCGGTCTATAATCGTTTCCAAGCTTGCATAAAGCATCCATCTGTTCGTCATCAAGGGCACCGACGAGTATGCGATACTCAGTTGATGTAAGAATGGCAGACATGCGACGGCGGCTACCATCGGCAACCTCTATATGTCCCTCGACCTTACGACCAAAAGCCGGATTTTGTTGGCCAGTTAGTAAGAACGATGGTATGAGATCGTCCAATGCCTCCTCTGTTAAAAATGCCTGATCACGTTCATTACCAGCCCAGACCTTTGTAGAGTTTGCTACATCTACACCTGGTATAGTTTCAAGAACAAATTTTACATCTCGGCCACACACGGGAAGGGTAATATTATTACCTTTTGCCATAGCGCCCACTCGAGCAATGAGCGTATCAACCATAGGAGCAGCTGGAGCTGTTGCAGTAGTTGCAGGAGCGACTGAAGGATTAGATTTAGGAATAATAGGTGCACGTTTCATTAACGGATCTCCCAACGTGGTTTAATGAGACGATCAAATATTTCATTACAAACTGGCTCCCAAATTGCGAGTGCATTCCTCCATGCTCCAGTAGAAGAACGCTGATCTATGGCTTGTTCGAACACTGTTCTCATTCGGATCTGTCCTTTACCCACTTCATCCGTTTCACGTACTACGTTCTTAAGAACCATGCTTCCCCATGCATCCCTAATTTGCTCTTCCATCCAGGGCGACTGGGAACCATTATTATTGTTATATTTAGTAAGCAAGATTCTGACATCTGGCTCGAAGCCCTTGAGGTCCACGTTCTTCAGCAGATCCCTGAGCATGTCGAAAAACTGAAGAGCAGAGGTATAGTCAAAGAGTTCAGCGGGAGTAGGGACTAACAATACGTCAGCAGCACAAACAACGTTGATTGTGCCGATACCAAGGTTAGGAGCACTATCAATGACAACCACATCATAATCATGCGCAACCGTTTCGATGGCTAGTCTTAGCATCATATGAGGGTCTGTCGGCAGCTTACCATCGTCGTAACGCCCCATAAGCTCAGTTTCAATACGATGCAATGCGAGACACGAAGGAATAATATCCAGACCAGGCCAGCAGGTTGGTTTTATGGCATATAAAGCATCATCTCGTTCACCGAGATAGAAGGGGAGGAGCGTATCTTCAGAGTGAATATGTAAATCGGGAACCCAACCGTGATACATCGATGCCGTACCTTGCGGATCGTTACCTTCAACTAACAGTACACGAAGTCCTTTCAAAGCCAGATCCTGAGCAAGATGAACGGAGACAGATGTTTTATAAACCCCACCTTTGTGAGCTGCAACACCAATAACCGGAGGCAGGCTTTCATCAGGACGACGGAGACGCGTACCAAACACATCTCGCATATGATTTATTTGCTCAATGGTATAGCCAACGCGCTGCTCTACGCGCCCTCGTAATTCCATATCTGGATGAGGCAATCGCCCTGCTTTTTCAGCATCACGAATAGCCTGGGATGACACACCGATCAGATCGGCAGCTTCACCAACTCGCCACCGCCGGGTGATTTTTCTTGCTTCAGGGCTATCATCATTAAATTGAGCGATTGCAATGGCTTTCGTCATTTCATGGCCAGCGGCAATGCATTGGTTTAGCGTATCCATTAATCCCATTAGAAGTTCCTTTAAATTAACTTTGCATCATTCTATTTAATCTTGAGAAAACAAGCAAAGCAACACAAAACATGCAAACCAACTGGAAAAGTGCAAAGCACCTCAAATTTTGCAAAGTTGATAACTTATTAACAGCATCCTTCAAAAGAATGAGGTGAATACGATGGTTTTACGATCAGGGGGCAATAGTTAACCATCCACCCCCTCAAAAGACAGGGCATCTTTGGTACGTTCAGATTAGCCTTTTCATAAGTTCGACATACGATGTATCAAATAATTAGCACTCACTGCCTTAAAAAGACGAGGTATCCCGGGGGTCAATTGTTAAGTCCCATTTCTTGGTATGCATCAGACCAGATGTGAGATATTTTTCTGATCACTTATACGTACCGAGAAGCGCGTTCTGTGAACGCCTTAATCATAAAGGTGGGTCATAGCATGCATAAGGTGTGTTGTAACACGCTATGAAAAAAGATCGTTAAAAGATCTCAAAAAGGTGGGTTGGAACATGATAAAGGTGGGCAGCGATATGAAAAAGGTGTGTCACAGCATGTAGAGATATCCCAGCAGCTCAAAAATCAGCCTAATAATAATACGCTTAGATGCAACAGTGCCACGAAACCATGTTATGACACACCTAAAATCATGGTGCGACCCGCCAATTCTGAATATCCTGCATAATGCGACCCACCTTCTATGATGCCAATTCTTTAAGTTTTTTGTTTCGTTTATGAATCAGCACCGTTAGAGTTCGCCCATCTTTCACAATAGAATATTCAATGTAGCCAATATCTTGTAGTTGCTTAAGTGCAGCCTTGATCAGCCGGTTCTGCTCCTTTACTGGAGAGGTCAGATTTAAACGCTCGATGATGCGATCAAACCGGATTGGGGCAGGGTTATCAGGCAGACTGGCGATATAGGTATAGAGCGTCTGAGCAACCTCTTTACCTTTAAGCATATGATAAGGACGTTTGCGCAGAAGGATGTTGTAGTCGATCTGATACAGCTCATGCAAACGCTCATCGGCTTGAAGCGTGATCGTATCGGATTCTCTGGTGTACTTACCGCTCTTAAGAAGCTGAGTGAAAAATTTATCTCCAGTTTTCTTGCTGTTAAACTGAACTGTCTTGGTACCGATCCTGGTAAGTGCATCGAAGATGGTGTCACGCAGGCGCTTGTTAAACTGACGAGAGTCGTACTGACACAACGCGGCGAACTCAGTGAAAGGCAGCTCGATAGTGTTCGATTTCAAACCGTATTTACTGAAGGCACCAATAATGCCCATCCAGACACTAAAGTCCGTTGATATGTTAAGTCGCTCACCAAAGATCCTGACTTCGTCATAACCTTCCTTACGGGCGAATTCAAGCTGAGAAAATGACGAAGAAACATCAATACCGGACTTCTGGCCCTTGGGTATTGCTCTGCTGCCAGGAACAAAGACACCCAGGCGCAGTAGAATAGCTGGTTGAACTGAAGAATTACTTGTGACTGTTAATTGATGTACCTCTCCTTCATTTGTTATTTGAGAAGGGATAAAATTGTTATCAGTCATAGAGTTATGCCACTAAAGTAGGAATCCATTCAAGGTTATCCACAAAGAGTGGATAGTTCGGTATTTCACATGCTACGACACACCATTTTGCATGTTATGACACACCATGAGCATGATGTCACCCACTTTGATCATGGTATGGCACACTAATTACATGTTGCGACACACTTATTGCATAATGTGACACACCCAAATCTTCTGCATGCCTTGTCTGGCGTGGCCTGTAGCGATCTGGGATCTGTTTGGAACTGTATGGATCCATTTAGGATCTTCAATAGGATCGTATTATTGGATCTAGCTATGTATATGTTGATAACTTTTTAAAATTAGAGAAGATGAAATAGAATAGATAGCATCTTGCCACTAACAGTCTTCACTTTGCAGATAGACATAAATTACATGTTATGACCCACTATATAGAAATGTGGGCTACAAATAATTGGCTTGGCTCAATCACGATGACCTGCTGACCTGCACCCCGTTGATTAATACACCGCGATGTTAGTAATGCCTTCATAAGCCACATGAGGACATCCCCATGAAGAAGCGTTTTTCCGACGAACAGATCGTCAGTATCCTCCGCGAGGCTGAAGCCGGGGTTTCTGCCCGTGAGCTCTGCCGTAAGCACGCCATTTCCGACGCCACCTTTTATACCTAGCGTAAGAAGTATGGCGGCATGGAGGTTCCCGAGGTTAAGCGCCTGAAGTCGCTTGAGGAAGAGAACGCCAGACTCAGGAAGCTGCTTGCCGAAGCCATGCTGGATAAGGAGGCACTTCAGGTGGCACTGGGGCGAAAGTACTGACGACAGACCAGAAGCGGGAAGCCGTTGAGTTTATGTGTGATGCGACCGGTCTGTCGCAACGTCGTGCCTGCAGGCTTACAGGTTTGTCCCTGTCGACCTGCCGCTATGAGGCTCAGCGTCCGGCGGCTGATGCGCATTTATCAGGGCGCATCACTGAGCTGGCACTGGAGCGCAGGCGTTCTGGCTACCGCCGCATCTGGCAGTTACTGCGCCGTGAAGGCCTTCATGTTAATCACAAGCGCGTGTACCGCCTTTATGATCTGAGCGGGCTGGGCGTAAAACGCAGGCGACGTCGCAAAGGGCTGGCAACAGAACGTCTGCCGCTGCTCCGCCCGGCGGCGCCCAACCTGACCTGGTCGATGGATTTTGTCATGGACGCACTGGCCACCGGTCGCAGGATCAAGTGCCTGACCTGTGTGGACGACTTCACGAAGGAGTGTCTGACAATTATCATCGCATTCGGCATTTCAGGCGTTCAGGTCACGCGAATTCTGGACAGCATTGCACTGTTCCGGGGCTATCCGGCGACGATAAGGACTGACCAGGGGCCGGAGTTCACCTGCCGCGCACTGGATCAATGGGCTTTTGAGCAGGGTGTTGAGTTGCGCTTAATCCAGCCGGGCGAGCCAACGCAGAACGGATTTATTGAGAGCTTTAACGGACGATTTCGCGATGAATGTCTGAATGAGCACTGGTTCAGCGATATCGTTCATGCAAGGAGAATCATTAATAACTGGCGGCAGGATTATAACGAGTGTCGTCCACATTCAGCACTGAATTATCAGACGCCATCAGAGTTTGCTGCACGGTGGCGGAATGGAAAATGTGAAGGTAAACAAACTGTCATTACTAACTGACGGTTGTATCTAATACTGGGGGCAGGTCAGTTGTGTCTATTTTTTATAACACCTCCTGTTTGTGTGAATATAACTTATAGTTAAGATACAAACTACAAACTACAAACTACAAACTACAAACTACAAACTACAACACCCGCCAATGTATAGCAGATGTTGTTTCCATGTGTTACGGTGTGACTATCAAAATGTATAAAATGCACCAATAGTGAAAGCCAGATAGTCATCTTTTTTTACGATGGGGCTTTTGCTTACGCGGTTAGCCAGTGTTGTGTAACGCAGGTCTGCATAGCCAGACCAGTTATCATCAAATGTGTGTTGCCATTTGATACCGTAATCGACACTTGTTAACCCCGAGTCGGAGTTAAAATGTTTAAATCCTGTATTAGCGCTTTGATTTTCGTTCACTCCGAACCAGATATTATTGTATCGTGAATCACCATAATTTCGAATAATACTTACGGTAAGTGTGTCGCTGACATCATTAAATAACACAACATTGAGGCCAATATTATACAGAACTCCCTGACTTTCAGTCAGGGGGGCAATAATATTGCTTTCAAAACCAATTCCTGGTGTCATCCACCAACCCAACGTTGTCGTTGAGTTCAGTGCTGTTTTTATTTTACCCATTCCTTTGAGATGTCTGGAACCATCCTGTAGCCAGTAACCGTCATCATCCTTCCGACCCCATGTATATCCTAGTGCCTGTTCCAGGTAAAAACCATTATCAAAGAAATATGTAAATCCTGCTCCTTTTTCTGAACTTAGAAACCATGTGCCGTCAGTCCATTCAAAATAAGGCACTACCGTAGATTTATATTTATTGGACCCCATATATTGAGGAGCATATTTAGCTCCTATGCCAACGGATACCTCAGATTTATGAACATCAGAAGAGGCGTAGGTTGCAAGCGGCATTGACAATATTACCGCCAGTAACGTATTTAATTCCTTCATAAAACTCCCGGAATGAATTATGCTTCTTTACAGGCTAGGAAGTATGTCGACAAATAATCAAGAACCCTGCAAGGGTTTATCAAGGTTTAATCAAGGTGCTTATGTGAAACGTGTCTTAATCATTGAAGACGATCTGGATGCTGCGAATGTACTTGAGGCATATCTAAAAAGAGATCAGTTCCATACCTCGATTGCCAGTGACGGGCAACGCGGTCTGGATCTGGTCTTCAGCTGGAAGCCCGATATCATTCTCCTTGATGTTATGTTGCCATCTATGAGTGGTACTGATGTCCTGCTTGGGATACGACGGCGCAGCGATATTCCAGTGATCATGATCACCGCTATCAGTGACGGGGCGGATAAAATCAGTGCGCTTCGTTACGGTGCCGATGATTATGTTGTTAAACCTTATAATCCTGGAGAAGTCGTCGCACGCGTTCATGCTGTCCTGCGTCGTTATGCCGGGCAACGTAGCGGAGATGTCCTCCAGTTCAGAAATATAAAAGCCGATATGGACTCCATGATAGTCGTCGTGGAAAAAGAAGGCGGCCCCCCTCAGTCACTTGAGCTGACCCCGACAGAACTGGCTCTCCTGATGACGTTCCTGAAGTCGCCATCTAAAGCCTTTACACGCCAGGCGTTACTCGAAGCCTGCCTTCCGGAAAGCGATGCTCTTGAGAGGGTGGTTGATACGCATATCTATAATTTGCGTAAAAAGCTCGAAGCTGCGGGTCAGCCTGATCTTCTTATTAATGTCAGGGGCATAGGTTACAGGTTTGCTAACTCATGAACATAAAATTTCGTATTCAGAAAAGTGAAAATAGTTCTCTGTGGAACTGGATATGCCGCAAGGTTATTTCGCTGGCAGTAGGCAGCATAATCCTGATTTCTTTCTGCATGTGGCTGCGCTTTTACATTGATAACAAGTGGCACGAGTACAGGATGCCAGTTGAGGTCAGGGCAGAGCTTACTGAGTTAATTAAAAATCCCGAACTGAATATTAATCGCTATCACGCGATCATTGATCGATGGTATGGCGTGGATTACTGGCAGCCAGGAATAGGCATCACTGACTGGCTAATTTTGGCTGTGCTCATCCTTATCGTCATGCCCATCATTTTCACACTGATGCTGAGAACAGCACGCCCTTTGTCGAAGCAAATAAGCGCACTTGCTAATGCAGCTAAATCTGTCGCTCAGGGTAGTTTCGGCGCAAATGTAAAAATCCCGGATAATCTTCCTCTGGAATTACGTAGTCTCAGCGAAAATTTTAATGGGATGTCGATGCAGCTTGAGCGTTATGAAAAGGATCTTAAAAAATCACATGTGGCCATGGCTCATGAACTTCGTTCTCCGTTGACCGCAGCAACAGGAAGACTCCAGGGTATAATTGATGGTGTATTTGAGCCCAGCGAAACCCAGCTGAAAATGGTCATGCAGCAACTTAATGAACTAAACCGGCTGGTTGAAGACCTGCATTTGTTGAAACTTGCTGATGCCGGGCAGTTAAATCTGAGTATGATCCCCGTCGGCCTTAATGAGATTGTCAGGGAAAAAATTGCATGGATTACACCTTCAGCAGAGAAGGCTGGCGTATCCATCAGACATAATCAGAACATGATGTTGAGCGGAATAGCAGACCCCTATCGTTTAGGGCAGGTTTTCCTGATACTGATGGATAATGCATTACGCTATGCAGCTGATGGTGGCGTACTTGATATCAGTTACGATGCCACCCCGGGAACCGTTTCGGTTATTTTCAGGGACAAGGGGCCTGCCGTTCCGGATGAACTGCTTGAAGATATTTTCACACCATTTGTACGCGAAGAGGTTTCACGCTCCAGGCATTCCGGAGGCTCTGGTCTGGGACTCTCTATTGCCCGTGCGATATGTGAAGCGCATGGAGGACAACTGACGGTTGCGAAAAATAAAAAAGGTGGACTTACCTTCAGTGTATCGTTGAGAAAAACTTAATATTTTTGTCTGTTGATGATCCCTTTACACTAGGTCAACAGAATCTTGATAATCCGCTGGTTAAATATTTGGTAAACGGGAGTTTACCATGTTGGCATTCCTTGAATGCGTCAGTGCGGCAGTTCATGAAATTGATGGGCAAAACGCCTGTATAATATCAGGCGCAATTTTTGGATTTTTAATTGAGCTAGTAATCGTTGCTTTCTGGGAGGCAAAATCGAACCGTGTCAAAAGAAAATAAACCGGCAGATGAGTTATTACCACTTAAAGGCTGATAACTTTCCCTGTCCTCGCAGTGTCGGCCCACCTTAATTTATATTCCCAGTCTTTCTCATAAAGTCCTATTGAAAACACCATTTCTTTATCCTGCGTGATGCACAAGTCACGCGCATCTGAAATATTGGCCCACATTAACATACTGCCCGGGCTGAATTCTGAATATTTAGGGTCAATACCACCATTTGGTACGTCAAAATACACCATGCTATCACTGTTCGCACTGAGTACCAAATCAATAGCGCAAGGCGAATTTGCATAAAACAATACGTTACCGAAAATCAGATGCGGCACGGCGGATAGCAACTCTTCAATCTTTTCTTCCTCATAGCAGCGAACAGAATCAGCAAACCGCAGCTTGAAAAGACGCACATACAGACTGGCTATCTCTTTAGGTGACATATCTGACAAACGATAACATTTCCCCCCCATGCCCATAAACTTCCTTAATTCTCCGTTTCGCTTCTTGATGGTTTTACCTGAAAATGAAGTTTTAACCCGGCATATACTGCGCTTCGTTCTATAGAAAAATGCAGAATTAAGAATGTTATTACGGTGGTGTGATGACAGACGGTTTGTCTTATCTGGGAGCCAGATTTTTTGATCTGTCGATACAGGTAGCATGACTTCATCGAAGGAAACTGGATAATCCCGCCATACATTCAAACCCACTACATTACTATCAACAACGAAATAGGCAGCGACAATCTCACCGTTTCTACAATATTGCCAGAATGAAAATCCTCGCTGACCTTTCCTCATAAAGAATTCAACAATATCAGGATGCATATTAACGCTGCCACCAAACCTCTGGTATGTTTCAGCGTAAACGTCATAGCTACAGGGTTTCCACCCTGATATTAAATGTTTAAGACCCATGATAATAACCTGATGTAAATATTAATAGTTAAATTGAATTATCGCCGCCCAGGATGGTAAATACTTTCACCCCCTGGATAAGGTATTTAAGATGGGCATTAGCATATTGCTTACGAACAGCAAGTAGCTCATTGTTTTTTTCCAGAAGAGTTGCGTTGCTTATTTGACCGGCGTTCCGCGTTGCTTCAGCCATTCGGTATTGTTCTTTGACAGTATCCAGGATACCAGATGTCTGGATGGTTTGCTTTTTGAGGGATGCCTGACCTGCAAGCGCATCAGATGCATCCCTGAACGCCTGTTGTATGGCTTTCTGATAATTGACGATCTCAATTTTCTTATTCAGCTCGGCCAGGCTGAGATTGGCCTGGTTCTTACCCCCGTCAAAAATGGGAAGATAGAGCGAGGGAACAAAGCTCCAGTTAGCAGTGCCACCCGAAAGCAATTTACCCAAATCAGCCGTGGATGATCCACCTTCAGCGGTGACAGAAATCGACGGGAAAAATGCCGCTCTTGCCGCGCCTATACTGGCATTGGCAGCTTTCAGCTGGAACTCAGCGGCAATAATATCGGGACGTTTGAGCAGAACCTCTGATGGCATTCCTGCTTTTACTAACGGAAAAGCCCAGTCATGCTCAGGTGACACATCCAGCAGAGAGGCAGGTAGCGGGTTACCGACAAGCAACTGAAGCGAGTTTAAATCCTGTTGCGCCTGCAACTCTGCCTGATTCAGTTCTGACTGTGCGTCGTTTACCGCGCTATCAGCATCCATAACAGCATTTTTAGTCATGTCTCCGGCATTAAAGGCTTGCAGTTGCATATGCCGGAGCTGCCGGACATTGTCCAGCTTCTGACGGGCAATACTGATGTTTTCCTGGTCGGTGATATAGATCAGGTAGGCACTGACCACCTGCTCAATGAGGCTGATCTTCAGGGCTCTTGATGAGGCTCCTGCTGCAAAGTATTCATTGAGGGATGCTTCCCTGAGGCTTTGCAAACGCCCCCAGAAGTCCATCTCCCAGGAAGCTGAGACCAGTTTAACGTCGTATTGATGATACGTTACCGAGCCGGTATCAACGGTATCAAAGATCCCTGCAGGTTCATGAGCAGCGGTTGTTTCTGCGGTCAGGCTGACTGCTGGCATCCAGGAGAGTCTTTCAACCCCGTACTGCACACCTGATTTTTTCAGATTCAGAGCGGAGAGTTCGAGATCCTTGTTGTTCTCAATGGTCAGTTTTATCAGTTGCTGCAGCTTACTGTCTTTGAAAAAAGGCCCGTTTACTGCCGATTTATGCACACCTCCCACAAATGTGTCTTTATAAGACCAGACTAATGGCACGGAGGCTTCCGGTCTCTGATATTGCGGCACCATTGTGCAGGCTGAAAGTAGCAAAGAGGTCATCATCGCAATGGCTGACACACGAAGTTTTATTGATACCGGAAACAACATTTTTACTCCCGTTGCCTGTTAAGTTTTTGCAGACCTCCAGGTGCGCCCGCCAGGATAATTATCCCGAACTCTGTCAATGAACAATCAAGGGCAATACAAGGAGGATGCAATACATCCCAGTTTTTTCGGGAAAAGAGCGAGGATTGAACATTTCTTGATAATCCCTGAAATGTTCCTTGTTCTTTATGCAGTTAGATGCGGGCATTGAATTTACTGAGATCCCGCGTAATGGCATACCCAAAACAATTTTTAAAAAGTTGTCACCTGTTCCTGAGTCGATCCCCGACAGTATTGTTAGTTTGCATGACAATGATCCTCGCCGGATGCGATGAGGCCGTTCATGAAACGTCTCACCCGCGTCAGGTCCGCACCTGGGTGGCATCGCAACAGCATCTGCCCGCTTCTTCATGGACCGGAATTATTGAGCCTGCGGCTGAAGTGAGTTTGCAGTTCCGTCTGGATGGCAGGCTCGCCACCCGTCCCGTTGATGTAGGTAGCCGGGTTAAAAAGGGGCAAGTTGTTGCCACGCTTTCAGGTTCGCAAAGTAAAGAGGATATGGCGGCTGCACTTGCGGAGTATCAGGAAGCGCTGGCGGCTGAGCATAAAGGAAGACTGGAGCTGGAGAGGATACAAAAGCTCTATACCATTGGCACTGCGTCGCGCGCGCAACTTGAGGATGCCAGGGCAACGATGGCGACGCTGACGGCTCGAAAAGTCCGGGCTCAGGCACAAAAATCGGGTGCGCTGAATGAATCGGGTTTCAGTTCCCTGACGTCTCCTTTTGATGGTGTAATCACCCTGTATACACCCTCTGTAGGACAGAATGTCACCGCAGGCCAGGATGTCATCAAAATTGCCTCTGCTACTGCGGAGGTTCAATTTAGCGTTCCCGTTCAAACAAGTTCCCGCCTGCATACCGGCGATCCTCTGTTGGTTAATACAGAGCAGGGGGATGTTAAAGCACATGTGCGCTATATATCTCCCAGACTGGATGACATCACACGTACCAGTCTGGTGCGTGCGACTCTGGAAGCCACAGACGCTAAAAATGTATTCGGTCGGGCTGTAACTGTCGGGCTGAAGTCCTCAGACAAACTATATTTCCCGGTACCGGCACCATCTCTCACTCGCTCAGGCAACCATCCTGCCGTTTTTGTTGTTAAACCCGGAACCAGTAATCTTGAATTACGGTCGGTTGTGATCGAACGCTATACCTCAGACAAAGCCTGGGTGTCCAGTGGGCTGACTGTGGGTGAACGCGTAGTATCAGCAGGTACCAATACGCTAGAAAATGGCGAAATAGTGGCGGTTGTACCCGGAGAGACGAAATGAATACCGGCAAATTTAATCTCTCTTCATGGGCAATAGCACACCAACAACTGGTCAGCTTCCTGCTGCTTATCATTATGATCGGTGGATATCTTTCTTTCACCTCTTTATCACGCGATGAAGATCCCGCTTTCACTATCAAGACCGCCGTCATCAGCGCGCAATGGCCCGGAGCAACACCGGAGGATATGGTCAATCTGGTGACTGAACCTATTGAAAAATCCGTGCAGGAGCTGCCATGGTTTGACAGCGTAGAAAGTCAGACAAGAAATGGTTCTACCGAAGTTACGCTAAACCTCCGGGATGATACACCGCCTGAGCAAGTTAAGCCTGTCTGGCAGCAGTTGAGGAAGAAAATGCAGGACATAGCTGCACAGCTTCCTGATCAGGTTACCCCTCCTGTCGTTAATGATGAATATGATGCCACTTACGGCACGATTTTTGGGATCACTGCAGACGGTTTCACGCTTACCGAAACGCGGGACATGGTTGATAATATCCAGCGTCAGCTCCGGACAGTTAAAGATATTGGAAAAACAATACAGATAGGCATCCAGACTGAACAGGTTGTGCTGAGTTTCTCTGCGCGACAGATAGCCTCGATGGGCATATCTCCTGATGAAATTATTGCCGCGATCAGACATAACAACGCCGTAACCCCGTCAGGTACATTACGGACAATGAACGATCGTGTAAGTGTTGATGTTACCGGTACTCAGATGACAGAGGAAACCCTGAAGCATATCCGCCTGACTGCCGGCGGTCGGACGGTTGCCCTGACCGATATTGTCAGTATAGAGAGAACACGGGAGGGAACACCTTCGCCTTTGTTCCATGTGAATGGACAGCCCGCGATGGGGATTGCCGTCGCTATGTTACCGGGCGGTAACATGCTGCAGTTTGGTCACGATCTCGATCTGCAGCTGGAAAAAATCAAATCCGACCTTCCCCACGGCATAAACATAACAAAGATTGCAAACCAGCCAGCTATTGTGGATGAAGCCGTTGAAGGCTTTCTTCATGTGCTTATGGAGGCGATTGTCATCGTTCTGGCTGTATCATTTCTATCACTTGGTTTACGTGCAGGGCTGGTCGTTGCTGTTGCGATCCCCATTGTTCTGGCGCTTACATTTACAGGGATGGATCTGGCCGGAATAGGGCTGCAGCGTATATCACTGGGAGCCTTGATCATCGCGCTTGGATTACTGGTTGATGATGCGATGATCACGATAGAGTCAATGATATCCCATCTTGAAAAAGGAGAGCCTCTACGGAAGGCAGCATCAAGTGCCTTCGTTAAAACAGCATTTCCAATGCTTACCGGGACACTGGTGATGATTGCAGGTTTTATCCCGGTCGGGTTCGCAAAGTCGATGGCAGGAGAATACTGCTACTCACTGTTCGCGGTGATCTTTATCTCCCTGATCAGTTCATGGGTTGTGGCAGTTCTTTTCTCACCGCTGAGTGGTGTCTGGCTTCTTTCTGGTGCAAAGATCCGTGCTCATGATGAAAGCAAGGGGCGGTTATCACGCGCCTACGAAGCCCTCATCGAACTCACGCTAAAACACCGGATGGCCGTCACACTCTCGTCAATTGCATTACTGGGATTATCGGTCTGGAGTAGCCAGTGGCTGAAAAGCGAATTCTTCCCGGCATCTGACCGTCCAGAACTTCTGATTAGTCTGACATTACCCGAGAACAGCACACAGCAGCTAACTGAAAGGGAAACTCACCGTCTTGAGGAAATTCTCAACAAAGAAGAAGGCGTGAAACAATATTCCAGCTATATAGGCACTGGAGCTGTCCGTTTTTATCTTCCGATGGATCTTATGTCAGATGTCGAGAATATTGCCCAGTTAGTTGTCGTGGCAAAAGACCTGGAATCCCGTAACGCCCTGCAGACAAAATTATCGGCGATCCTGCGTGACAGGTTCAGCGATATAGTGACACGCATCTCGCCCCTGGAACTGGGGCCGCCGGTAGGATGGCCGTTGAAATACAGGGTCAGCGGCCCTGACTTCAACCAGACTCGTCTTTATGCACGTCAGTTATCAGCAATGATGGCTAAGGATCCGCGTGTTACCGGGCTGAATCTGACTGCGGGAGATCCCCAGCGTTCGGTTGCAGTGAATGTCAATCAGGCTTCTGTAAGTATAACCGGCCTGACGACAGAGCAAATCTCAAATACCCTGAACATGTTTTACAGCGGATTACCAGTGACCGAACTTCGGGAACATACTCACCGTACAGACGTTGTGCTACAGGGAAGTGAAATGGATCGTAAAAATTTATCCGGCCTGGAAGGGACACTGATCACAACACCTGACGGGGCGAAGATACCACTGTCCCAGCTTGCCTCTTTAACCTGGGATCTTAAAAACCCTATGATCCAACGACGCGATCGCAAAGCTTCTGTTACTGTGCAGGGGGATGTGAATAGCGGGCAGAATGTCGATAGTGTGGTCAGCGACCTGGCTCCTGCCATAGAGCAATTCAGACAAAAACTTCCTGTCGGTTATACCGTTGCAGTCAGCGGTGCGTCTGAAGAGTCAGACAAAGGGAATGATTCACTGATGTCGGTTTTGCCTGTCACTGTAATTATTATGCTTGGTGTGATGATGGTACAACTGCAGAGTTATTCACGCGTCGTTCTCGCCACATTCATGGCTCCGTTCGGCTTCATCGGCGTCGTGGGTGCTCTTCTTCCAACGGGAACGCCATTAGGATTTGTGGCCTTACTGGGCGTCATTGCGCTGAGCGGCATGATCATCCGTAATGCTATCATCCTGATTGCAGAAGTAGATGAAAACCTTAAGGCAGGACTGAGCAATATCGATTCCATTCGTAATGCCGCCCTGCATCGGGCAAGGCCGATTATGCTTACAGCCTGCGCGGCAATTTTTGGCATGATCCCTATCGCGAGACAGGTTTTCTGGGGGCCCATGGCGTTCGCCATTATCGGCGGACTGGTTGCTGCAACGTTCTTCACACTCACTCTGCTTCCTGCATTGTTGAGCTACCTGCTTGAATTCGAGCGCAGGGGACAACAGAAAGCACATTAAGACGGCTCTGGCTCCGGAACGAGCAATGGCCTCAAAGCTGTCCGGAGCTAAAGGTTATGTCCAGATGATGAAAAGATTGCGAATAACAACTCTTATATTTCCTTGTCATCATAGCAGCGCACCTTGTCTACAAACCTTAGCTTAAAAAAACCTACATTTTGACTAGCTGTTTTTTGATAACATATATGACAGGCGATAATAACTTCCACTAATTCCTATAAGTTTAATTTATTATCCGTTTCGCTTGTTGATGGCTTAAGTGAAAAATAATTTTCAGTACCGCATATACGGCGCTTTACTCTTTAGAAAAATGTTGAATTAAGGATATTATCACTATGACAAGAGGTCAAAAGTTAGTCTTTTACCATTAAATATTGGTTTTGTATCAATCAGAAGGTCGATTCGTTCTTTCCTAAATAAAGAATAGTATCGTAAGGGATGGGTTGCATTTTTGTTAAAATTAATACCAAGCATGATGTTTACGACAGGATATGACCCATATCAAGTGGCATTTCTTTTTACACATAAAATTGGACCGTTGCACCTATTTATGAAAAAAAAGCAATAACATCTGGCGGCGTGTTAATTCTTGCACCATGTAATTGACAGCATTCCTTATAGGTTTCAGTATCTCATATAGACTAACCAAAACCTAAATTTATGCATAATATTTTCTCACTATAGAACCACAATTTATTAGCTGAAAAAAATCAAGGCATTGCCCATATTGTTTTACTGAATATTCAAGATAAGACATTTTTAAATTCCAGCATAAATTTCAACAATCTTGACAATACATTGATACTTTGTTGATTAAAAATTGATACAGAGATCATAGTATGGTTAAACCTCATCCACCATATAATACACTTAACTCTTTGTAAGGTTGATGAGTATGATATTCAAGGCATAAAAAAATGTTTCATTCGCAGGGGAGTATAATGACTCAGCTTAGTAATGATAGAGTTTTAAGTAAGATACCCACCTCAGCATTGGGGCTCTTTTTTGCTCTCTCTCTGGGCAGTTATGTTCCTCATAAGCTATGGGACTGCGCAAATTTCCGGAAAAAATTCTGCGTCCGAGCGATCGTGAAGCCGGTGTTGACATATCGTTTATTGAAAATGCTGATTGCGAGTCCATATTCACAAACGCTACTCTATTCTCAGCCAGGAATTCCCTGCCGCATACATCGCCCCTACATCAGCACCAGGATGAGCAGACGTGAAAGCGTCGACGCTGTGATTTTTCATTATGAGAAAATCACAGCGTTCCTGGGTAAAGACAATTTTTTAACTCATCTTAGTCCATCCGGACTTACACTCGCTTATCTCAATGGTAAAGAGGGAAGCCTTTATCGGTTAAGTCTTAAATCATCGCACAAACTGGACCGGGAAGGAGAGGTTAGTGTGATTCTTGCAGATTCGCTTGGCAATTTGTTATGGAAAATAACATTTACTGTTTGTCAGCGTTTCGATGAAGCATGTCTTATCATAGGTGGATTGCAGGGTCCGAATTCTGCTGATGCACTTGATTCTATTCAGCATGCGACGAAACAATTACATGGTCTATTCCCTAAGCGGATTCTCATCGATACTGTGCTTTTCATTGGGCAGTTAATGAATGTAAAGCGTGTTTATGCCGTAGCTAATAAGAATCATGTTTACCAATCCCTGCGCTATACTAATAGAACAAAAAGCCTCGCTAATTATGACCATCTGTGGGAAGTTTCAGGAGGAATTCGCACGCCTGATAATTATTACCAATTACCCCCGGTTATCAAGAGAAAAAAAA
This sequence comes from Leclercia sp. GHBNCSD, assembly GCF_055805075.1. Taxonomy (NCBI): domain Bacteria; kingdom Pseudomonadati; phylum Pseudomonadota; class Gammaproteobacteria; order Enterobacterales; family Enterobacteriaceae; genus Leclercia; species Leclercia sp. GHBNCSD. The sequence goes on from NZ_JBQVYO010000003.1 coordinate 116,601, forward strand.
CAGAAGATGTCTTCAGTAAAAAAAATTCTGAGTATCAAAAGCGTTTTGAAATCCTCAATGCACTCTACCAGGAAATGTACTTTTCCCTGCTAACAGATTCAGAACTTCCCTTCAACGCTGCACTTTAAGTACCTCGCCAGGATTCAGTGACGCGACTGGCACGCACGTATGCAGAACTAACTACTAACAAGAGATTTTAGTATATATATGAAACGGTTTGGCATTATTTTTTCTGTTGTTGGAACCCTGGTGTTATCGGGGTGTGGTAATTCTACACCTATCCTTGTCTCAAACATTAATAAAATGCGAATTCCTATCGTCCAACCTGGAGATAGTGTCACTTCATTTGACAAAGTCAAAATGCATTCAGTTTATGCTTCAAACCTTGTTGTAATGAATCAATTGACTTCTCAGCTTAAACAAGATTTCCTGACGGGTACTCGTCCAAGGGATATTTTTGATTCACATAGCGTGGTGCATCAAGTTTATCTGGCTTTAACGAATATTGAACAGGCTCAGATGGTTAATGAGCAATATTATCAAGAAGGCAATTTTCAAGGTTTGCAAAAGATTCACAACATGCTAGAGGTGTATGATAAAGATACAGATTTAGTTAAATTGAACCTTTAGCTTCATACGCTTACCTGTAAATTGCTTTTCAAAAAATGTTTTATCTAACATTTATCCTGAGCATTTGCAAGGTAATTACTTTATCGAATCGCTTCCATTTAAGGAATAGATGATATGACTATTTTAGCGCTCTTTATTACCCTGTTCATGGCAGGGTTTATGGGGGTTTACTCACTACTATGTGCTTTAATATCTCTGTGGTGTGGCCTGGATTCATTACACAAATAACAAAAACTTTGCCCCACCTGAAACATCTTCTTTCCAGATAGATGTGCGCTGTGTTTTAACAGTGCACATCAACTTTCACATTTATCTTCCAATGCATCTCGCAAGTTAAAAGACAGTTTTACCTCAGCGACTGAGTTTGCACGTATATAATATTTCCTATAAAAAAGAACATAAGGATGTTCTGAGTAACCAATTCCCTATATCCAAAAAATAAATCGTTAATATCAAGCATATCATATTGAATACTAATTAGTTTTTATTAACATGATGGTATCCCTGGACTGACTCTCTGCACAGGTGAACCTATAAGTATAGGTTCACCTGTTGCTTCGTTAATCAGTTTCACTACTGGCTATATGCTGAAACATCCTTCAACCGATTTCCAAAATCACTTGAGCCTTAACGACGGAAAATCCTAGAACAGGAATATTGAACTCCTGCTTAACGCTGAGGTACTCAATTTTGTTTTGCTCATCCACTTTAAAACATATTTTCCATTTTATTGATTGATTTTAAAAACTTGCAGGTATAAAAGATTTCCTGTTACATCAATATATTAAATTACCTTGTCTTGCCATAAATTATTCCTTGTGTCGCAGAAGAAATAATTCTTATATTTTTTTCATTGACTCATTAACCAGTAAGACCTAATCCATTGGAGTATTTTTTATTTGCAGGTCCATAAGCGCGCAATGCAATCTCTGCTAAACATTATCTTTATAACAATTTGTTAATTGCCGAAAACCAAATCTATAGTTAATGGCTGACCGTTGCAATTAATCGTTTTATTTTTTCCTCAAGTTTATCTTTATCCTCACGAGACATTCGCTTTATTTTCCCTGGGTTTAGTCCGATATACGATTTCATTGCGCGTGTAAATGTCTGCTGAGATTCGTAGCCATACTGGATGGCAATCTCTATAACGGAAGCATCTGTCTGCATCAAATCGATAGCTGCATAGCCGAGACGAATAATTTTGAGGTAACTCCCGAGAGTGACGCCTGTGTACTGTTTAAATAATCGTTGAAGATGCCAACGTGAAAATCCTGCTCGTCTTGAAACAATGGCCGTACTCAGACTTTCGGTTCGGCTATGTTTTATCCAGCGGATAAGTTCATTAATAATTTCCCGTTGATGCCTGTTATTGTATTGCATGAAGTTTACCGATCGTTCGGGCGCGGCCTTAGCTACGCCCATTATTGTTATTAGTGACCTTTACGTGTGAAACGTCCGACGATATTCATCACCGTAAAGTAAAATACGGGCACGAAGAACACGGCAAGAAGTGTTCCACTGATCATGCCACCAAATACACCTGTACCGATGGCATGCTGGGTTTCTGCGCTGGCACCGCTTGCTAGCATGAGGGGAACAACGCCGAGCGTGAAGGCCAGCGAGGTCATCAGGATGGGACGCAGACGCATGCGGGCTGCTTCGAGTGTTGATTCCATCAGGCCTTTCCCTCCTTCGTGCAGTTGTTTGGCAAATTCAACAATCAGAATGGCGTTCTTCGCCGACAGCCCGATGATGGTGATCATTCCCACTTTAAAGAACACATCGTTAGGCATGTCACGGAGCACCACCGCCAGCACGGCACCCAGTAGCCCCAGAGGCACAACCAGCATCACCGAAAGCGGAACAGCCCAGCTCTCATAAAGTGCGGCAAGCACCAGGAAGACAACCAGCATGGAAAGCACCATCAACATCGGAGCCTCAGAAGCTGACTGCTGTTCCTGCAATGACAGTCCAGTCCATTCCACACCAAACCCTTCCGGCAGTTGCGTCGCCAGGCGTTCCATTTCTTTAATCGCATCACCACTTGAATAGCCTGGTGCCGCGCTGCCGGTAATTTTTATCGCCGGATAACCTTGGTAGCGCACCAGTTGTAAGGCTGAAGTTTCCCATTCTGCCTGCACAAATTCAGAAAGGGGAACCATCCCGCCGTTACCGTTGCGGACGTACAGTTTCAGGATATCCTCCGGCTGCATACGATAAGGTGCATCAGCCTGAACGATGACCTGCTGCATCCGATCCGCGTTGGGGAAATCGTTAACGTACATTGACCCGAACGCACCCGAGAGCGTCTGGCTGATCTCACTGAAAGAGACACCCAACGTAAACGCTTTCTGGCGATCGATGTTCAGGTTTATCACCTGCCCCTCGGGAAGGCCGTCAACGTACACTCCCTGAACGACCTTGCTTTCGGTCGCCAGCGCCAGCAGTTTGTTCTTGGCCTCATTTAGGGCCGTATATCCTTTACCGACGCGATCCTCCAGACGCATAGCAAACCCGGATGAGTTCCCCAGCTCGTCAATCGCTGGCGGCATCAGGCTGTAGATTTCGGCTTCAGGATGACCATACATACTCTCAAGTACATGATTAGCTTCAGAACCAACGGTTGCCCCCTCGCGTTTATCCCAGTCCGTAAGAGTGGTAAAGGCCATCGCTGAGTTCGGACCCGATCCTGAGAAGCTGAATCCCATAATGAACAGATTGGTATCTATTCCCGGCCTGCTCAGAACGGTGTCTTCAAACTCTTTCACCACATTCAGGGTGCGCTCCGTTGTGGCGTCGGAAGGTAGCTGGATAGACGTGAGGAAATAACCCTGATCCTCTTCAGGCAGAAACGAGGAAGGAAGTCCGCGCATAGTGAAAAACAGCAAAAGGCAAAGTGCGCCATATACAGCAATAGCGCTACCGGCACGCTTTAAAAGCCTGGCGACACCACTTTCGTAGCGATCGGTCATTCGGGCAAATTTAAGGTTAAACCAGCCGAAGAACCCTTTTTTCTCATGCACATGCTTGTCTACTGGCTTCAGCAGAGTGGCACAGAGTGCTGGCGTGAGGCTGAGCGCAAGGAAAGCAGAAATTAGAATCGAGACGGCCATTGACAGCGTGAACTGGCGGTAGATAGCGCCAACAGAACCCGTCGCCATCGCCATAGGGATGAATACCGCACTGAGCACCAGCGTAATACCAATTACCGCGCCGGTTATCTCCTTCATCGCTTTTTGCGTGGCCTCTTTCGGCCCCAGGCCCTCTTCCGCCATGATCCTTTCGACGTTTTCCACCACCACAATGGCATCATCCACGATGATACCGATTGCCAACACCATGCCGAACATAGTCAGCACGTTGATGGAATATCCGGTCATCAACATGACGGTGAAGGTGCCCAGAAGTGCAATAGGAGCAACGATGGCAGGGATAAAGGTATAACGGACGTTCTGCAAAAACAGATACATCACGAGGAAGACCAGCACCATCGCTTCGATAAAGGTATGGATGACCTTTTCAATTGAGATTTTCACGAAGGGCGTGGTGTCAAAAGGGATTGAATAATGCATTCCCTCAGGCATGGCCTTACTCAGCTCGTCAAGACGCAGCTTAACCTTTTCAGCAGTTTTTACGGCATTCGCACCCGGTGCAAGCTGGATTGCAGCCCCGGTTGATTCTTGCCCATTTTCCCGGGTGGAGAAGGTGTAAGTCTGCGGTCCCAGTTCGAGGCGGGCAACGTCCGAGAGCACGACCCGCGAACCGTCCCGGTTGGACTTTAAGGTGATATTGCCAAACTCTTGCGGGGAACTTAACTGACCTTTCACCAGTAATGGATAGGTGACCATCTGCCCTTCAACCGCAGGCGAGTCGCCCGTGCGGCCCGGAGAAATCTGAGCATTCTCGGCTGTGATGGCATCACTGATATCGGTGAGGGAAAGGCTGTACTGATTCAGTTTATTCGGGTCAACCCATACCCGCATGGCTTTCTCAGCACCAAAAAGCTGAACACGGCCAACCCCTTCTATGCGACGCAGCTCCTCCATCATATTGCGCGAAAGATAATCGCTTAGATCGCTCCCGGAAATTTTCCCGTCCTTTGAGGAAAGACCAACAACCATCAGGAAACCCGAAGATGAGGCCTCAACGTTGAGGCCGTTCTGTCTTACATCTTGCGGCAGGCGTGGCTCAACAATCTTGATACGGTTTTGTACATCTACCTGGGCCATATCCGGATCGGTGCCGGGAGCGAAGGTGACAGTAATGGTGGCAGATCCCGTGGTGTCGCTTGATGATTCAAAGTAGAGGAGATTTTTTACCGATGACAACTCACGCTCAATCAGGGCAATCACGTTGTTATTCATCATCTCAGGCGTTGAACCAGGATAAGTGGCATAGATACTGACGCTCGGCGGCGCAACCGACGGATAGCGAGCTATCGGCAGTTTGGGAATGGCGATAAGCCCAAAGAGAATGATGAAAACGGCTATCACCCAGGCGAAAACCGGGCGGTTAATAAAAAACTGAGGCATAGGTTATCCTGAATAAAAGTAAAAACGCCGGTTACTGCTCTGAACCCTGTGCCAGCTGTAGCGTCATGCCATCCTGCAGGCGGCTCATGCCCTGAGTGATTAACTGATCCCCCGTCTTCAGCCCCTGTCGGATGTAGTAACGCGCTCCGATGGACTCTCCCAGTTCAACCAGCACGGCTTTAGCTTTGCCATCCAGGTTGAGCCATACCTTCGCTTTGTCATTTTCACGCACCACCGCTTCACGAGGGACGGTCACGCCGTTTTTGGCGAGCAGATGTGTTATTTTTGCTTGCGCGTACATGCCCGGGAGCAAGGTTCGTTCTGGATTATCGACAAGCAGACGCATCACGACATCGCCGGTGCCTGCATCCACGCTGACCCCGGTGAAGAGGATCTCGGCTTTATTACTGAAAGGTTTTCCGTTAGCTGAGAGGATCGTGGCCTGGTGGTTCTCTTTTCCGGACGACAAAGCCTGTTGCTGAGCGGCTGGCTGGCGAACATCGACATAGACCTTATCGATCTGCTGCACCGTCGCAAGTGCCTGCGAATCGCCAGCGCTGACCAGTGCCCCTTCGGTAATAAAGTTCTGATCAACACGGCCGCCTATAGGCGTTTTCACCGTCGCGTAAGCCAGATCCAGCTGTCGGCGCTCGAGAATGGCGCGCGCTTCAGCCACTGTGGCACTCGCCTGAGCAGCAACAGAAACAGCGTCTTCATAATCCTGCTGACTGATTGCGCCAGTACGGGTCAGGCTGGACAGGCGTTTCGTCTTGGCCTGCAATTGCTGGTAGCTGGCCTGCGCTTTTTGTAGTGAGGCGGCAGCACTATTCACATCCGCTTTGAAGGGGGCAGGATCAATCTGGAACAAGGCCTGACCGGGTTTAAGCTCGCTTCCCTGACTGAAATTCATTTCTGTAATGATGCCGCTGACCTGTGGCCTGATTTGAGCAATGCGATAGGCCGTAACCCGGCCGGGAAAGATCTGCTCATACTCTACCGGTCCGGCAGTCAGCGTCTGGACGGTAACACTGGCAGGCATTTCCTGTGTCTGCTCCGCTGTATCGGCTCCTGAGTCGCATGCTGCTAACAGCAGCAATAGCAACAGTAAAGATGAATTTCTGATTTTCGTAGTATGTTTTGGCATCATTCCGGTTAATTTCCTGATAATCACAAAGCGCGTTATACTAAAATAATTATATAAGTCATGTGTTTACGTTGTGTGTAGGCTGTGTGGAGATTGTATGGAGACAGCGCAAATTGACCGGTAAGGTGGTGCAAAAATGAAGAACATCAAGGTGTTGTTGGCAGAAGACGAGAGTGGAATTGCCGACATACTTATGGCTTATCTGGCGAAGGAAGGCTTTAACGTCATCCATGCCCGAGAGGGGAAGGAAGCCTTGTCACTGTTTTATTCCGAAGCGCCATCATTCGTTATTCTTGATATCCGCATGCCGCTTATGGATGGCTGGCAGGTACTCGCACAAATAAGGCGAGAAAGTGACGTACCGGTGATGATGCTTACCGCCCTTGATGCGGATGTTGATAAAATTCAGGCGCTGCGAACCGGTGCAGATGATTACATCGTTAAGCCTTTTAATCCGGCTGAAGTGGTTGCCAGAGTCCATGTTATTCTGCGCCGTATGTCCTATTACCATTCTGATAAAGACCAGCAGTCGTTCAGCACCCGGAACATAGAGATGAACCTGTTGAACCATACCGTGTTCATCAAAAATACGCAGACGGACATTGGCGGTCTGCTCACGTCGACGGAATACAAAATCTTGCTGCATCTCATCCGTTTCCCCAAACGGGTATTTTCCCGTCAGGAGATCCTCGAACATTGTCTGCCAGAAGGCGATGCCAGCGAACGAACGGTGGACAGTCACATCAGTAAATTACGTAAAAAATTTGAACAGGCTGGCCTGACAGCAGTGCCCGAGAGTATTCGCGGTTTCGGCTACAGGTTGGGTGATTGAAATGGCCAGAAGAGGGATCCGCTATCAGTTGTTTATCCTGACATCAAAAGTGGCAGTGAGTACTCTGGTTCTATTGTCAACCGTTTACAGTACTTACATTACCGTGTTTGCTGACGGGCACGATGAATTCAGCTGGATACCCACTACGCATGACTGGGTCCTGACGCTGATTTCCGGCGTACTGTCTTCCGTTGTCGCACTGGGTTTTGCGTGGTTTTTCGCCAGAAAGGTCATTATCCCCCTCAATGCCGTCGCAATGGCCGCCCGTAAAATCGCAGAAGGTCAGCTCAGCGAAAGGGTGGCACATAACGCCGGGGAAATTTTCGAAACGGCTTCTCTGATAAACGATTTTAATTCCATGGCCGATAAGCTGGAAATTATGTCCAGCGAAATGAAGAAATGGAATGCGGCTATTGCCCACGAACTGAGGACGCCCGTCACGGTGTTGCAGGGCCGAATCCAGGGTATCCGGGAAGGGATATTTGACGCCAGTGAACCGCAGTTTGAAATATTACTGGATCAGACGAAAGGGTTATCGAGACTAATAGACGACCTGCGTGTACTAAGTCTCTCGGACAGTGGCCAGTTATATCTCTATCGAGAAAACATTCAAGTTGATCTGTTAATAACTGAAACAGCGGCACTTTTTGAAGATGATTTCTACTCCCGGGATTTGATTACTGTGATTGAAACTGAAACTATTTACGCATTTCTGGACAAATTTCGTTTTGTTCAGGTGTTGACTGCATTAATTAGTAATGCGATTAAATACTCTTGTACAGGCCAACTGCTGATAAGTTGTTGTGTAAAAGATGCACATATTTTCATAACTATTGAGGACGAAGGCCCGGGGATAAATGCAGAAGATGCTGACAAAATCTTTGATGCCTTTTATCGCGTTGATAACAATAGAGTAAATGAAACAGACGGATCTGGACTTGGTTTGGCAGTTGTAAGCTCAATCATCAAAGCACATGGTGGGTTTGTGCAGTACCGTTCTAGTCGGCTAGGCGGAAGTTGTTTTGAGGTGGTATTACCTGTTACGGATAGTTAGGTAAATTGGCACTATGTTGTTCATCTTTTGTATGCTGATATAACTCAAACTTTGGAAGTTGATGATCGTGGATATTGTCAGCTTACAGGGAGCTTCCTTTTAATGATTTCTGGCTAATTTTATGGTTGGCGTAAAAAAAATCATGATTTCTCCGTATTTGCTATCATAAGTAGCTCCTGTTTGGCATTAATAACGGCTCATCAAATTACCGTGATAAGCCGTTGTGTAAAAAAAGGATGTTATTTATAACCTGCATCTTAACCGGACCACATGACGTCATGCTCGGTAAGAAGCAGGGGGTATTTAAAGAACGCAGCCATATTCCCTGACAAGATGCTACTCTATCATTGTCAAGTTGGATCATTGAAGCTACTCAGTTAAGTACAAAATCAGTTCTTCATAAAAGTACGGCTTCCCGTTTTATGGGGTAATCGATCTTTGACATTTGTATCATAGTCCCATACAGGTTCAACGATGCCGTCTTTTTTCTGCTGCGCATAATCACGAAGCGCAAATAGAACATATTTTGAAAGCAGCAATAAGGCCGGAACGTTGAATATTATTAACATGGCTGCAGCAAAATCCACCAGTTCCCAGATGGTTGCGACCGGGATCATGCCACAGAAAATCACCAGTAAGCAGCAGAAAAGACGATAAATCTGGGTGATGAATTTATTATCAATGATCCATCGTAGGTTAACCTCACCATAATAAATGTCTGCAATGACAGATTTAAATCCGAACATTAACATTGCAACGAAAACTACCTGCTTGCCCCAGTCGCCGACCCCAAGGCTGAATGCGCTCTGAGTAAGTTCCACCCCGGTTTGCCCGGTGCCCAATGCGCCTGTGAGCAGGATGGTAAAGGCCGTACAGCTGCAGACTATAATAGTGGTGAAAAATGTCCCGAACATGGCTGTAAAACCTTGTGTTACCGGGTGACTGACAATAGCCGTGGCATGCATACTCGGGGTGGTACCATTACCCGCATCATTGGAAAAAAGGCCACGAGCCACGCCATAACGAAACGCCATATAGATGGTATACCCGGCAGCACCGCCTGCCGCGGAATCAAAATTGAACGCTTGTTTGACAATTAACGCGATAACATCTGGCAATTTTTCAATATTTAAAGAAATAATAAATAATGACAGTAAAATATAAGCGACAGAAAGGAAAGGAACGAATATAGAAGCGAAGTCGCTGATACGCTTAACGCCACCAAAGATGATTACTGAGACCAAGGCGACCAGAATCACGCCAATCGTTACCGGATGCACATCGAACACGGAGGTTGTTGCTAATATAACTGAGTTACCTTGGACCATTGTGTAAAAAAAACCCATACCAATGATCATACTGACTGAAAAAGCGATGGCGAGTGGCTTACTGTTCAGCCCTCTGGATATATAATAGGCCGGTCCGCCACGATATGTCCCGTCTCCGTTACTTTCCCGGAATAGAATAGCCAAGATCGCCTCACTGAAGCTTATCCCCATACCCAGCAATGCGGTAACCCACATCCAGAAAATTGCCCCCGGCCCTCCCGAAGCAAGGGCTGTTGCCACCCCAACAAGGCTGCCTGTCCCTACTTGGCTGCTTAATGCAGCGCAAAGCGCACCAAAGCCTGACACTCCTTTTTTTTCACCTGATTTTCGGTTCTTTATTAAAGCGTTAAAGAGTTTGGTAAAATAGCGCACCTGCGGAAAGGAAAGTCTGATGGCGAAAAACACTCCGGTACCAAGAAGTAGTCCAGCAACCAGCCATCCCCAGAATATGCCATTTATTGAACGTAGTATTTCCATAGCGAACCTCTTATATTATTTAATAATGCTTCGGCCTGTAGGGTACATTCAACAGCCATGCGCAAAAGCCCTTGCAGGCTTATAAATACATAACTGTGCTCGATTAAATATTTTTAGCTAAGGCTGGTGTGATCAAAAATTATTATTTGGCAGCCGCATACTCACAAGTTCAGCAAAAAAGGTGGCACCCAGCACAAGAATATCATCGTTAAAATCGTAAGATGAATTATGTAAAGGTAAGAAGCCCTTGCCATCCTGTTCAATTCCATTCCCTAGGAAAACAAACGCCCCGGGAATCTTCTCAAGAAACGCGCCGAAATCTTCAGAGGTCATCATCGGCAAAGTCACAGAGTCAACATTTTGTGCGCCGAAGATACGGTTCGCAGCTTCAATCGCATATCCGGTCTCCAGTGGATGATTGACTGTAGGTGAAAATTCATGGGTATAAATGAATTCACATTCTGCTTCGTGCATGGCACAAATGGAATTGCAAATAACGCGCATCCTTTTCTCAAGCATGTTCTGTACGACAGGATCATATGATCGAGTATCCCCGCGGATCTCCGCATAACCCGGGATAACGTTACGCAGTCCATCGGTATGTAATTCTGTACATGAAATAACGGCAGAAAGAGAGGGATCCAGGTTACGTGAAATGACCGTCTGGAGTGCCAGAATAATTTCTGCGGCGATAATCAGGGGATCCTTGCCCATATGAGGACGGGCCGCATGAGCACTTTTTGCGATAATGCGGATAATAAAGTTGTCCTCGCTCGCCATTATGCCCCCCACGCGGGTGGCGAACTGACCCGCGGGAATCCCCGGCATATTATGGGCTCCGTAGATTTCCTGCATGGGAAACCGTTGGAGCAGACCATCTTCAATCATGGCGTGCGCGCCATGGCCATGTTCTTCATCTGGCTGGAAGACAAAATAGACGGTGCCATCAAAGTCAATTTCCTCTTTAAGCAGTCTGGCGGCACCGAGGAGCATGGTCGTATGGCCGTCATGACCGCACGCATGCATTTTTCCCTTCGTTTTTGAAACATAATCATGGTGGCTGGTTTCAAGGATATTCAGTGCATCCATATCCGCGCGCAGTCCAATACTTCTGTCACTATTCCCTTTTTGCAGTACTCCGACCAGGCCTGTTTTACCGATACTTTTGTGAACCGTAATACCCATTGACTCCAGTTTTTCAGCGACAAATTCAGGCGTTTTTTCTAGATCGAACTCTGTTTCCGGAATGGTGTGAAGATAGCGTCGCCATTCAATTAATTGTTCATGAAAGGTTGTCATAGCTGTGACCCGCAATGTAGTGAGAATGAGTTGATCCACTGGCCTTTCCGGAGAAAACCGGAAAGGCATGTAGTAACGATTGATGTTTTCTATTTCTCCAGCCGATGGCTGACAACATCCAGCAGAAGCCTGGCCCCCTGAATTAGCTCCTCTTCTGATGTATATTCGGCCGGGTTGTGGCTGATACCGTCTTTACTCGGAACGAATATCATGGCAGCAGGCGCAATACGTGCGATCATCTGTGCGTCATGCCCGGCTCCAGAAGTCATACGTCGCCAGCTGAGTCCGAAACCTTCTGCAGACTCGATAATCTGTGAGACGATGTCCTGGTTAAACAATACAGGCTCAAAGCGAACCAGCCTTTCGGTAGAAATTTCCACGCCTTCTTTACTGCCGATCTCGGCAAGGAAATCTGTCAGTTTTTGTTCGGCCTCTTTCAGGCGGGCTTCATCCGGGTCACGCAGGTCTACCGTAAATCTGGCCAGACGCGGGATAACGTTGATAACGTTTGGTTCGACGCGGATACTACCGATAGTGGCAAGCGTTGTACCATTACCTGCCAGCTCCCTGAGAAAAGTGATTACGCTCGCAGCTGCGAAACCAGCATCATGACGCAGACGTGTAGGTGTGGTGCCGGCATGGTTTGCCGTTCCTTTGATGGTGATTTCCTGCCAGGAGATCCCTTGAAGGTTTTCTACCGCCCCGATCTGAATGCCTTCCGCTTCAAGTACGGGGCCCTGTTCGATGTGCAGTTCAATATACTCATGAGGAACGATTGCTCCGGGCTGCATATCACCGGCATAGCCAATGCGCTTAAGCTCGTCGCCAAGACGTGTTCCGTCAGTACCAATGGTATCCAGCGTTTTCTCAAGGGAGATACCGCCCGCATAAACCAGGGAACCCATCATATCCGGCTGGTAGCGAATGCCTTCTTCGTTTGTGAAAGCCGCGACGGTAATTGGCCGTGATGGCTGGATCCCGGCTTTTCTGAACGCTCGGACGACAGCCAGGCCGGAAAGAACACCGTAGCATCCATCGAAAGCGCCTGCGTTTACAACGGTATCAATATGTGACCCAATCATTAGCGGCTGGCTGTCACCTGCGTCAGCTGCGGGAAGCGTGCCAAAAATGTTACCGATTTTGTCCACTTTTATTTCAAGATCGAGTTCCTGCATCCATTTCACAAGCAAATCCCTGCCCAACCGTTCATCATCAGTTAGGGCTGCACGGGTACGTCCACCATTGACTGAATCGGCACCGATCTGACCCAGTTCTGTCAGCTGGGATATCAGGATTTGTCCATCCAGAAAGATTTCATTGTTCGATTGCTGTTTCATACTGAGCCTCATTGATTCCTGGTCCGGTGTCAAAGAAATATCTTTGCTTACGGAGCCGTAACAAAATTAATTACTGGTCATGAATAATTTCATTTGCCGGTAAGTAACTAGCAAAAAAAAATTACCTGCAGTCGCATAATGTGAGATTCAATCATCATAATATATGAGTTCATTCACCCACTTTCATTACTACCGTGAGGGGTACAGAGTATCCAGAGTATTAATGCACTGCGCATATACCCTCAGGTCAGACAATTTTTATTACTGATTCGCAGCCTGACGAAATTATAATAACGGCTGCCAGCGGGTTATGAATCCACAGGCCAGGCTCCTTCCCAGACAATTTTCCTGTAACGTTCTGCGTTTGTATCCCCTTCGGTGCTGAAAATCAGGATGATCGCATCTTCATTAATACCCAGATGCTCTTTCATCACACGGGCATCCTCACCGGATGAGGTGGCAAGCAGATACAGCAGGCCTGCGTTAATGGCACCCGACTCACCACTGATAATTTGTCGGTCTCCGGAAAGTGGATTCCCGAGGAGTCGCATCCCCGTCGCAGAAACGTCGTCGCTGACGCTGGCAAAGGCAGTACCACAGTCACGCAGAATATTCCATGTGACAGGATTGACTTCACCGCATGCCAGCCCGGCCATAATAGAATTCAGCGCGCCGCCAACCGCAACGCGTTCACCCTGTACCGATGTTATGGAGCGGTACAGACAATCCGCGGCTGCCGGCTCTGAAATGACTGAACAAAACCGCTCAGCACCATACAGATCGGCAAAGTAGCCCAGCACCCCTCCGGCCATTGCGCCTACGCCAGCCTGCAGCATAATATGTGAAGGTGCCTCCACCCCCTGAGAACGTAGCTGAGTGGCCGCTTCTGCCGCCATCGTTGTATAGCCCTGGGAAATCCATGCTGGAATTTCCTCATAGCCTTCCCAGGCGGTATCCTGTACCAGCGTCCAGCCTTTATCATCAGCGGTTGCGGAGGCCAGGCGTACGGTATCGTCGTAATTGCAGTCAGTGACGATACACTCTGCTCCAAGGCCTTTAATACGATTTACACTCGCCTGTGCAGAGCCTTCTGGCATAAATACAACGGCTTTTTGCCCCATTTCCCGTGCAGCCCAGGCAACACCGGTTCCGTGATTTCCTGCGGTTGCTGTTGTGAACGTTAAGGGTGAAGGCAGTTGATGAGCTACCGTGCTGAAATCAATGGCCGAAATATCCACGCCCAGTTTGTCAGCCAGGAATTTTCCAAGCGCATACGAGCCGCCAAGCACTTTAAAGGCGTTGAGACCGAAGCGTTTTGACTCATCTTTCACGTAAATCGCTTTAACGCCCAGCCGGGAAGCCAGCGCATTCAGCGAAATAAGAGGGGTTTCCGCATACCCTGGGATCTTGGCGTGGAAGCGGCGGGCTTCTTCAGCAATTTCAGTTGTAAAAAGTGAGCTGGATTTACCGGTATAGAACTGGTTTATGTTAATACGAAACATCTTAATACCCCTTTCGTACGGTACAACACCCGGTGATTAAAGTTTGTGGGCAATGGCTTCAATTTCCACCTGGGCATCCCTGGGAAGTTTTGCTGCCTGAATGCAGGAGCGGGCGGGGGCCGTCTCAGCGTCAAAAAATTCACTGTAAACGGCGTTAAACTCGGCGAAGTCTTCCATGTTGGCAAGGAAGCAGGTGGTTTTGATTACAGATTTCATTGAGGCTCCGCTTTGTTCAAGCACCGCCTGTACATTCAGAAGCGACTGCCGTGTTTGTTCTTTAATTCCCCCGGCAGGGAGAACGGCTGTAGTCGGATCAAGAGGTAACTGACCGGATGTAAAGACAAAATCACCATAAGAAATGCCCTGCGAATAAGGCCCGATAGCCTGCGGGGCGTTATGAGTTTCAACAATATTTTTCTTCATCTGATTACTCCTGTTCCTTTATAGCGGATTTAAATTCACGCAGATATTTATAAATAGCGTGTCGTGAGATACCGAGTTTTTCGGAGATAATCCCCGCCGATTCCTTTAATTCAAAAATTCCATTTTCAAATAAATGGAAAACAATTGCTTTATTCCTCGATTTCTTGCTGATATTTGAATCGCTGTCAATTTCATGAATTGCTTTTTCTGCCGACTGGCTAATGACATCGTGAGAATTGGTGCTGAAATGCTCCATCACCATAGCAAGCGGGGAGTTATCCGGCATAAGTGTTTTAATTAACTCTGGGAAAGGAACCGACAGATTGATATTGACACAGAACAACCCGATAGGTTTTCCATGCTCGCCGGCTACAACGCAGGTTGTTGACTTCAGTAATTCACCGACTTTATTACGGGTGAAATAGCTCCGGGAGTTCACTTCACCTGTCTGCATAAACAGTCGGAGCATTTTCAGGCCCATATCAGTGATAGGTGAACCGACACCGCGCCCCGTGTGATGCCCGTTGACAATTTTGACAACCGAGGCATCCAGATCACCAAATGAATGCAGGACCACTTCGCAGTGCGGACCGATAAGATCAGCAACCATGTCTGCAAGCCGGTAGTACGACTGCATGAATTCGTTGTCCTTTGCAGTCAGACTGACCTTGAATTCTGTAAGGCTAATGCTCTCATTCGTCATGTATAGTTCACTTTTGTGACTTAAAGGATTGCCATAAGTATCTTTTCTCGTCACAAAAATATCAACAGAATTTAACTTTACCTGAGGTGTTAAAAATGATCTATTCAAAATAAATCATTAAATATCATATTGTTGTTAATTAATTCCATTATTACTCATTGACGTTTTTTAGATTTACATCACAAAAGTTAACCATCATGAGCATTTGAAAAGTTACCTTTATTTTACCGGATTGAGTCATTTTCTTGTTATGTATATCGACATAGCCAGATGTGAAGAGCAGGGTTGCTTCCCGTTGATTCACACCCCTTTTATCTTTCAGAGACTGCCCGTGAAAAATTCCGTCCCATCCCCCCGACATCTTCCGTCGCATCGAGAACGTCGTACTAGAACTTATTGCAGCCGGCAACCCGAACCCGACCAATGAGCAGGTGCGTCAACATATCGGCGGAGACTCGCACTGTCATATCTCAACCGTAATGCGTGCGTTCTGGTCTTAACAGAAGAAAAAAAACGAAGCACTTACGGCTATTCCCTTGGAGCATCGGCAGATGATGCTCATTCAACTGGATAAAATCTGGGTTCAGGCCACTGGTCTGGCTGAAGCTCACAACTTGCTCAGGTAACACCTGACGATCGCGGGCCGGGCTCCCGAAGATGTCGCCGACAGGAACCATCTGCGGCTCAATGAAATGCTCCTGCGCGGTCCAACAGCAGAACAACGTTTATGGCAGCAGTAACAACCTCCCGCAGGCCATCGACGTTGCAGCGGCGGGTGCTGATTGTGCTGGCCACCCTCGATGCGAAACGGCCGGGACCGGTAGCCACGCGGGATATTGAACGGGTTCTGGAGCAGGGCGGGGACGCCCCTGTATACGGGCCAAACCTACGGGCCTCCTGCCGCCGGATGGAAGCCGCGGGCTGGCTGCGCACCCTGCGCGCCCCGAACCTGCAACTGACCGTCGAGCTGACGGACGCAGGTCGCCAGATCGCCAGTCCACTCCTGGCAGTCGAACAGGTTGCAGAATCAGAACGCCGGCGAAGAGAAAGGGTGGTTGTACTACTAGGCGCTAGCGGTAATGATACTGGTGAGCAGACAGAAAGAATGGTGGAGCTGAACGGCATCTGTCATATGGCTTGCCGTGCCGACTTTGTGGTGTGCCTTAATGGCCGGACCTGCCTGCAGCTGTGGGACGTCGCGGGCGAAGTTACCCGACTGGAGGGCGATCCCCTTCAGGTGGTGCATTGGTTTGGCTGCTGCCATGCGGCCGGCATGGCCGTGCGCACACAGATTAATGAAAGTTATACTCCGGAAGAAGGTATTCCAGTACCGGGATCCGATTGCCTGCAGCGCGATTCTGAAGGTAGTGCTTTAGCGGAAAAGTCCTGAGCCGGGCCAGGGGGCCGGCCGTACTCACCTGATAGTCACCTGCACGCAACGCAAAACCATAGCTGTCGGTGAGACGGTGTTCCCGTATACAAAAAACGGCAATCCAGCTTATATTAACTGGGGTGAAATGCTGAAACGGGTCTGGAGCACTGGTGGAACTCTGCCGGGAGGAGCGCTGTACTCTGGGCTGCACTGGCGACGGGCTGTGGCCGCAGCCGCCAGTACCGGGGCGGAGCTGTGGGTGATTTCGGCTGGACTAGGATTACTTCATGTCACCGACACTATCGTGTCCTATGAAGCGACATTCGCATCGATGCCACTCTGCCATTGGGAACATTGGTCTCGCCTGACAACATCCCCGCCAACGACTCGCCGTTGCGCTTCACTGCAGAAGCTGATGCAGGCATACCCGCACGATCGCTTTGTTATCGCCTCCTCACCTGTCTATCTCCATGCGGTGGAAGAGGATCTGCGTGCAGGAAGCAGGGAGTTTGCCTCTCCAGGGCAACTGACCATTGTGGCCTCAAAAGCGTGACAGGGTAATCTGAACGCCCGGGTATGCTTGACAAACGCCGGAATGATGAATGACCTGCGCACGAATATGACGAGACTGAATATAAGCTATGCAGCACATCTCATTCAAAATGAGAACAAATTACAGGGAGCAAGTCCATGAGCAATAAGCTAACAGAGAAAAAAGTCGATGACCTTATTGAAACGTTAAATGCGCTTATTTGCGAGGATGACTTACTTAACCGTGAACAGCGTGAAAATATGGTCAGAACGGTGGCGGTATTGGGTGGACTACAAGAAAGGTTGCGTGTCATTTCTGCATCAAAAGAAGCCCGGAAGCAGGCAAAAGCTGATAAAATAAAAAAGCCGCGTGAACCAGATATTGTTTTTCCACGAACCGGTAAAATATGGATCCAGGAAGAATCAGCAACCATTCGCTCCATTATTGATGATATGCCTGACCATGATATTAATAATCATATCCTCTGGCTTTCAGAGAAGCTTGGAAGAACGCCTTATGCCATTGCAGTGAAAATTGTCAGCGAAGGCCGGATGGATGAAGAATGGACGAAAACATGGAAGGAAGCCGCAAAAGAGATACGAGAAAGGCATGCGGCTGCGGCTGCGGCTGCGGCTGCGGCTGCGGAAGAGCAGCTTCCGGATACCAGCACATCAGATAAATAAGCATGGGTTAAATCAATGAAAGTTACTATCGATGTAGGGAAACTTTGTAAAGGTGTCGGCTTTTTTACTTTAATGGCCTGTGCTGTCTATTCTCTGGTATATATATTTTTAATGGGAGTCAGAATACTTAACACAGAACCGACCTGTATAGGGGAGTTGTGCTTCTCAAGCGCAATGGATGACCCGGTCCTGGGATGAGTATGTATTTTAATGCCATCTTTTCTACTCTTGTTCGTTTTTTTTAAACTACTCATAAGCCGGGATAACTAAGGCAAGAAAGAATGTTATGTAACAGCTAACGATCGAGAGGATGTTTTTTTGATAAGACATACAAACTTTAACCTAAACTTTTTTTCCCTTCTGCCGATAATTATAAGGTCAGGAAGGGAAGTGGATGAACGATTTTCATATTTTAAATATCTGTATACAGAATAAAGATACATCTGGTTGCATGCGGGTTCTGCGCGATAAGTCTGAGTTTGCAGCACGTAAGATCCTTGAAAAACTCAGGGTCAGCATAACGAGCCATACAGGCAGGGCTTTCTGGCTATGGGTTCAGACCTGGCTTCTGAATGCCTGCCGTCAGGAGAGTGAAGACTGTGATTCTGCCAGCCCAAATTCGTCAATTAAATCTGTTTCCTGTAGGGATCAGTCCTGCCGCTCTGGACCTGGTGAAGGTTCTGGCACTAATGGCCATGCTGATCGACCACGTCAATACGTTGTTTATAACCCCACTCGATCCGCTGATGTATGCGCTTGGCCGGATGGCCTTCCCCCTGTTCACGCTTATATGGGCGATGAACGTGCATGGCAATCCCGAACGGCTACAGCATCGCGCGAACCGTCTGTGGATGTGGGCATTACTGACCCAGCCGGCGTTCATGCTGGCGTTCCGCCATCAGCTGCCCGGATATGCCCTGAATATTCTCTTCGTGTTTGCCGCCGTAACGCAGCTGCTTGCCCTGCAGCATCGATACGGGAAGAAAGGACTGATGATCGGGTTGATGATCGTTGCCGCTTTGATTGTTCCTTTGACTCCCGGGAGCTTCGGAATGGCGGGCCTGGCTCTGGCCTGTTCTCTGTCCGTCGTTTACTCACCCGCAATGGAAAAATGGCACCGGGCCGCAGAACTGGTGGCCGTTATCTCCCTGGCATGCCTGAACGGTGTTTCGCATCTGGTTTCCGCGCCGGCGGACACGTTGCTTTTTGTCACACTGCCGACCCTGGTTTTGCCTCTCCTTGCCGTCACCCTGGTACAGAAGCACACCGGCGAAGATGGCCAGCGTTTTATGCCACGAAATTTCTTCTACTTCGCCTATGCCGGCCATCTGTTACTGGCAGGCATCCTGCTCGGCTCTGTTGCAAAGATTGGCGGCAGTCAGAGGTAGGCTGTCGCTCTGCGCCGATCAGGCGGCTGCTGCGAAATGGTGGTTGAGCATGCCCATGGCCTCCGTCAGCGCCGAGGGCCCAATGCCAAAAGCTCTCTCCACAAGGCGCACCTCGCCCCTGATGCCGGGCTGCAGGCACCAGGGGCGAGCCTGTCCTTTGCGCAGGGCTCGCATGACTTCGAATCCCTTGATCGTGGCATAGGCCGTGGGGATCGATTTGAAACCGCGCACCGGCTTGATCAGTATCTTGAGCTTTCCGTGATCGGCCTCGATCACGTTATTGAGATACTTCACCTGCCGGTGGGCCGTCTCCCGGTCCAGCTTTCCTTCGCGCTTCAATTCGGTGATCGCTGCACCATAGCTCGGCGCTTTGTCGGTATTGAGCGTGGCAGGCTTTTCCCAGTGCTTCAGGCCTCGCAGGGCCTTGCCCAGGAACCGCTTCGCTGCCTTGGCGCTGCGGGTCGGCGACAGGTAGAAATCGATCGTGTCGCCCCGCTTGTCGACTGCCCGGTACAGGTAGGTCCACTTGCCCCGCACCTTGACGTAGGTTTCATCCAGGCGCCAGCTCGGATCAAAGCCACGCCGCCAGAACCAGCGCAGCCGCTTCTCCATCTCCGGGGCGTAGCACTGGACCCAGCGATAGATCGTCGTATGGTCGACCGAAATGCCGCGTTCCGCCAGCATTTCCTCAAGGTCGCGATAGCTGATCGGATAGCGACAATACCAGCGCACCGCCCACAGGATCACATCACCCTGGAAATGGCGCCACTTGAAATCCGTCATCGTTCCGTCCGTCCAATCTCCGCCAAGCATGCTCAAGCTTCACGATTTTTGCAACAGAGCCCACACGAGTATTGAGCATAGTCGAGATTGGTGCAGATCACTTCTGATATTGAACTGTCAGGAGCTGGCTGCACAACAGCCATTACGCCCAATCAACTGGTGCAGTCGTCTTCTGAAAATGACAATCGTGCCACCGGCTCCAGGTCTTATCGAACAGCTCAGACACATGGTCCAAATGCTGGTCGATCCGTTCGGCCAGTTTTTCGATGGCCTCTTGCTTGAGCTTGTCACTTTCCCTGAACTCGATGTTCAAGGCCCTGGCCACCTGGTTGAGGTTCCGGCCGATAGCTCCAAGCTGCCGGCACGATTCCCGTACGGTGTTCACTTCTTCATCAGTGAGGACCGGCATCCGGTTCAACGACCGCAGTCATTTCTGTACCTAAACAGTCCTGCGAATATGTGAGTTTTGACCTAATGAGCCACAAAAACTCATTTTCGCCCACGATAATTTTTCTACTTCCTTTCTTTGGAATGCTCATTTCAATATTCACATAACGTCGCTATCAATCGCGGAAAAGGCGTAGTGCGCGAAGCGAACGAAGCTTTTTGCCGTCGATTGCATAGCTTTGTTAACCCTTTTTCCAAATTTGATAGCAATAGTTAATGTTTGAAGTAAAGTGTTGCTCAAAAACAACTTCGAAGGTATTTGGAATACTCGGGAAGAAAACATCCCCCTCTGGCTCGATGTCGATCGTCGATAAGTGGAGCGTAGAGGCCATGGGTAATGTTTCTCGGTAAATTTCTCCGCCACCAGACACTATAACGTGACCGGTGAATTCAGCTAGCCTGTCCATGGCCTCTTCGATTGACTGAAATACAACTACATTGTCATCATTTGATGTCCAACCTGAGCGGGTAACGACCGCGTATTTCCTATTGGGGAGTGCGCCCATAGATTCAAACGTCTTGCGACCCACCAGAAGCCACTGATTGTAGGTCAATGCTTTAAAAAGTAGCTGCTCCCCTTTCGCGGACCAGGGTATGTCTGGACCGCAACCAATCACGCCGTTTTTCGCTTTCGCAGCCATCAATGATACTTTCAAGGTTCTCATCCTGGGTTAACTTTGTTTTAGGGCGACTGCCCTGCTGCGTAACATCGTTGCTGCTCCATAACATCAAACATCGACCCACGGCGTAACGCGCTTGCTGCTTGGATGCCCGAGGCATAGACTGTACAAAAAAACAGTCATAACAAGCCATGAAAACCGCCACTGCGCCGTTACCACCGCTGCGTTCGGTCAAGGTTCTGGACCAGTTGCGTGAGCGCATACGCTACTTGCATTACAGTTTACGAACCGAACAGGCTTATGTCCACTGGGTTCGTGCCTTCATCCGTTTCCACGGTGTGCGTCACCCGGCAACCTTGGGCAGCAGCGAAGTCGAGGCATTTCTGTCCTGGCTGGCGAACGAGCGCAAGGTTTCGGTCTCCACGCATCGTCAGGCATTGGCGGCCTTGCTGTTCTTCTACGGCAAGGTGCTGTGCACGGATCTGCCCTGGCTTCAGGAGATCGGAAGACCTCGGCCGTCGCGGCGCTTGCCGGTGGTGCTGACCCCGGATGAAGTGGTTCGCATCCTCGGTTTTCTGGAAGGCGAGCATCGTTTGTTCGCCCAGCTTCTGTATGGAACGGGCATGCGGATCAGTGAGGGTTTGCAACTGCGGGTCAAGGATCTGGATTTCGATCACGGCACGATCATCGTGCGGGAGGGCAAGGGCTCCAAGGATCGGGCCTTGATGTTACCCGAGAGCTTGGCACCCAGCCTGCGCGAGCAGCTGTCGCGTGCACGGGCATGGTGGCTGAAGGACCAGGCCGAGGGCCGCAGCGGCGTTGCGCTTCCCGACGCCCTTGAGCGGAAGTATCCGCGCGCCGGGCATTCCTGGCCGTGGTTCTGGGTTTTTGCGCAGCACACGCATTCGACCGATCCACGGAGCGGTGTCGTGCGTCGCCATCACATGTATGACCAGACCTTTCAGCGCGCCTTCAAACGTGCCGTAGAACAAGCAGGCATCACGAAGCCCGCCACACCGCACACCCTCCGCCACTCGTTCGCGACGGCCTTGCTCCGCAGCGGTTACGACATTCGAACCGTGCAGGATCTGCTCGGCCATTCCGACGTCTCTACGACGATGATTTACACGCATGTGCTGAAAGTTGGCGGTGCCGGAGTGCGCTCACCGCTTGATGCGCTGCCGCCCCTCACTAGTGAGAGGTAGGGCAGCGCAAGTCAATCCTGGCGGATTCACTACCCCTGCGCGAAGGCCATCGGTGCCGCATCGAACGGCCGGTTGCGGAAAGTCCTCCCTGCGTCCGCTGATGGCCGGCAGCAGCCCGTCGTTGCCTGATGGATCCAACCCCTCCGCTGCTATAGTGCAGTCGGCTTCTGACGTTCAGTGCAGCCGTCTTCTGAAAACGACAAACAGCCAGAAAGGCTGTTACAGGCGATTTGATCTGCAACCTATTGGTTAAATTAATGTATCAAAAACGATGGTTTTTGTGACAGTCTTGAAAAGTCCTGACTTCTCCCGAAAAATGACTCCCCTCATGTAACAAAACTCGTTACTGTATCAACATAACAATAACCCCATAACTAATTAGCGAGAAAAGAATGAAAATCGGCTATGCACGTAAATCTACGCATCTTCAGGATGTGGCGCACCAGGTTGACGAACTAACAAAAGCTGGATGTGAGCAAAT
>NZ_JBQVYO010000004.1:0-18052 GCF_055805075.1 Leclercia sp. GHBNCSD
CACAAATTGAATCATCAATAGCGCCCAAAAGTCCCATCAATAAAGGGATTCGCATTAATGAAAATATTTTGTGTACACTCATGGGTACACTTCAAGCGACAGTGCTACCCCTTCGCTTAGATTTTTCGGTCCAAAGGACAGAGTAGTACATCAATCAATCTTCCTTTCCACGCTACCATTTTTACTCCATGTGTACTTAGAAAGTGTTGGTTCAGTTGGTTCAGTTGGTTCAATTTGTAAAGATGCTTGTTTTTAAACGGGTTATTTCAAAAAAGTGAACCAACACACCCCAATTTTGAACCAACATAAAGAGGCCGTGAACCAACACACCGCCTGCTAACCGTTATTCATGCGGGAAAATTAGGGGGTAACCCACCAGCACAGGTCTTGTCTGATGCTGGTTTAGTGCTGATCACCTCGCGCGCCGTGGCGCTGGTTTGCTCCACCGCTAAACAGGCCCGGCCATCAATTGTCGGCACCGCTAGGCTAACACAGGCCCCTCACCTAGTGGCGGTTCAGTTCCCGCAGTTATACAGGGATGCTGGTGGGCGTAAAAGCCAAACTCCAGTTAGTAATCTACCTTCGCGCGCGTACTGGTCTCGAAACTCTTAACGCCTTCACAATCGGAAACCAGCCGGCCAGTGGAATACCTCACTGGCTGGCGCTGTTAAGCATGAAGTCTAAGCGTGAATTCCAACGGCTATGCGTTAAGTTGCCGCTCTGAAATAGCGCTTTCGGTGGCAACCTGCCTGGCAACCTCTCGTTTGGCAACCGGCGTTTTGCCGGAAACCAGGATGGAAACCACTCAGGTGGAAACCTAGCGCTCTGGTTACCAGAAGTGGTTACTGGTGCTGGTTACCCTCTGCAGGTATCCATCGCACACCTGCCGTTTTGGTGGATACCAGTGTGGATACCTCGCGTTTGCATACCGGGATGTACCTTTGCATTAGTTCAAAGCCAATCGTCCATCTGCCGCTGGTGGCGGGCCATCATAGCGAAACCCCTGCGCAAAAGTGTAAAGGGGAATAAAGGTAATACATCCCCGCAAACCCGGTAATGTTGATACGAGGAAATCTGTATGTTGGTGAGCGAATCAAAGGGCAGAATCCTGCCCTTTAAAGAGGATTTTTGTCCTGTTTAACATCGCCGTTTTGTCAGCCAATGCCGTTGGCTCTCAAACCGACATGACAACTTTTGACAGGTTCTAGACATGGGCAAAAGGGGGATTCCCCCACCTTTAGGTTAAGCCCTCCCCTTTCGCCGCATCGTTGGACAACCGTTGGACAAGCTGACGGGCGCACTCAAAGACAGCGCCGAGAGTGACTAGCTGAAAGATAGCCCGTTACCCTGGCTTTTTGCGCGTGACTATCAGTCATTCTCAAACTCTCATAACCCGGGAGTTTCCAGAGGACATTTTTGTCCTTTGGCGGATCAACTGGTTCGCACGCCATAACAGGCCAAAACCCTGCGAACCAAAGTGCGAACCTTCGCCGGGTCGTTTTGTTTAACCTGCTGTAGCGCTACCGTCAGGCCAAACTCTTGTTTCACCTGCTCCACCACCTTCGTTGGGGTGTCAAAGCAGGCTAAGGCCTGAACTATAAAGGCCTTAACCTCCGGTGATAATGCTGCCGTTGGTTACCTCCATAGCTAACTTAATATAACAATTAAGCCAGTTTTAGCATGCACGTCCCGCATGATCTGGCGATATCGAGGTGAGCGACCTCTGCTGGCGCATTGGCCGCACTGGATATTCATAAGGCCCTCCGCAACCATAACAATCCATAACAGGGTACTGCGCAGTCCCCTAGTTTTCCCTTACGGATAGCTGCGAAGTGCAGGCCCACATTACGCAGTCGCATATTAAGTTTTCTCAACCTCTCATGGGGTAAGGCAAAATGCGTGGTTTGCTGCGCAGTTAAGGAGGTTCTCGCTAGTGTAGTCATATGCGCGAATTCTTGACGGCTTATGATGCTGATTTGCTCTCTGCCCTGCGGTGGCGTGGCCTGCGGATGTTTGTCGCTTTATAATCCGTCAAATACAGTCAAAGTAATCTCCCCTTTACCGGCCGCTCCGGGTATCGCCAGATCGCAATGTCCCGTCACCGCCTCGAAAGTTCTCGGGCAATAGCGTCCATCATCTGCGGCTTCGCATCCTCGATACCTTTCTGCAGGAACTCTTTCTTTGCGGTGGAGCGTCTGAACGTCTGCGGGATATTCGGATCCTGGACGTAAATAGCGTAGTTGGCTGAATAGCCGATTCTGCCGGTGATGCGGCTGCCACTGGTCACGACTTCGCGATACTGGGAATTTATCAGTGTGCTGGTGTCGATCGGAGTATAGAGAGCTGCGACTATCGAAACTTCATGCAATGCCGATTGAATGGCACGAACAGCCCGCCGCCCGGCCACATCGTTTATCATATGGTAAATGTTGCGCCTGACCTTACTCATACCCCTGGCTTTGATGCCCATAATTCACCTCTCATTGGCGAGTACGCACTTAATAGGTGCTGTTTCGCTGCGTACCAATATGCGTACTGCCATTCTGCGTATCAGCGCCCGCCTGGCGCTTTTCCTCTAGCCAGCGACGGAATCCCTCTAACTGCCTCGCCTTTCCTTCTGGCGTCTTTGCGCCGGTGCTCTTACCGCCGTGTAATTTGCAGCGCCCAGAGGAGTAAAGCGCTGTCATTTTGCATGGGGTGCCTTTTCTGGTTATCGCGCCGCACGTCAGATCCCGGCAGGCATCCGGGAGCGGTATCAGCCCATCTAAATCTTCAGCCCACGCCCGGTATAGCTTCCGCTTCTCATCGTCAGTCATTAAAGCGCCTCTCGATGTCAACTTTTGTCACCCTCTCATGGGGTAGGCTGGTGGCTTGACCACCAGCTAATGGCGAAAATCTGATTACGTCAGCCGCCGGCTTGTGTTGAAGCCGTTGGTCAGCGCGTTGGAGAGCTTGCCTTTGCCGCTGGCGACGTCGCTGACGGCCATGGCATAGCCCTGCTGAGCGCCTCGCTTGACCGCGGCCTCGAGCATGGCAAGCGTCTGCTCAGTAGGATCTCCGTTAACCTGAATGACCGGGCTGTAATTGAACCCGCCGCCACCACCGCCAATATCGCGGTTACTGATGACGCGACCATTATCACCGGGGATCATGTACTGCTTACCGGTGCTGGCTTTGAAAATCTCAGGTTTGCCACCTTCGCCCACGCGGTACATGGCGTTAGGCGAAACCGGGCCACCGTGTTCGCGGGCACCGGCAACGGCCATTATCTTCGTTCCTGCCATTGCCGTGGTATATCCAGCCATTCCCGCCGTAGCCGCGCCACCAGATGTTGCGATACTTGCCGCCATCGCTGCTGGTGACCACGCAGAGAGAAGAGTTGTAGCCGCCGCTGTGCCCGCCAGCGTTGATGCCGCCAGCGCAGCCGTAGCCGCCGCCTGGTTCGCAGCTATTGCGCCGGTCTGCGCCGCCTGCCCCATCATTGCCGACATAACCCACTGCGTACCCATTTGCACGAGGCTGCTGACAACACCGTTAATTACCGATGTGCCGAGATTGGCGAACGCCTCAGACACGCTCTGTGTGCCATTCAACAGGCCGGTGAGCGCATTTGCTGCGCCGCTCTGGAGTGATTCGATGGACACTGCCAGCAACTCGTTAGCCATGGTTTGATTGCGGAAAATCTCCCACAGCGCGGCGATACGCTGCTGTTCATACTCGGTGTTTGCTGCGTTCGCCAGCTCAAGTCCGCGCTGGGTTATCTGTCCCTTTTGGGTTTCAAACTGCTGGATTAGGGCGAGCTCCTGAGCGTGCTGGTTTGCCAGCTGTTGGACGGGATCGATCTCCCCTTTAGCAGCCTGTTGCGGAGACGTCACCTGCTGGGCGCGGATTTTTGCCAGGTTAATCTGGTGCTGCTGCGCCAGTTGCTCAGACTGTTGATCGTGAGTTTTCTGGTCAATCATCTGACCATCCAGCTGGCGCTTGAGCTGCTCTCTGGCGTCCGTATAGGATTTGTTTTCCTTCCGTACCGGGTCATTGCTGATCGCGTCGTTCAGGTCTTTCTGGCGCTGCTGGGCATCAAATAGCGTGCCGGCCAGCTCGCTGACCTTCGCCTTTTGCGCATCGGTAGCTTTCGTACCCAGTGCGGCCACCGCATTATATTGCGCAGCCTCACGCGTATTGTCGTCATACCGCATTGTCAGGACTTCAATCTGTCTTTGCAGTGAGCTGATACTTTCATCACCGCGGGCAAAGGCGTTTTTAGGCGCTTTGTCCTGCTTTTGGCGGGCTTCGGCGATCTGCTTATCCAGTACCGCGGTTGCGTCTGCATACTTTTTATCATCCAGCAGGCCCTGGGCTTTGTACTGGCTCAGTTTCTCGCGTTGCTTTGTGAGCTTATCGACGAGTGTCTGTCCGGACTGGATGATCGCATTCGCGTTGTTCTCGGCAGTTTTCTTCTCGAGGTTGGTAATGTAGGCGGGCTTGGAGCCATCTGTCGGACCTGATGAAACCCTGCCCATATCCGTGTAGAGCTTCTTTGCCTGCTCAAGCGCGGCGATTTGCTCTTTAATATTGTCTACTTCAGCCTTTGTGCCTCCATCAGTGTAAATAGAGGCTTTAGATAAGGTGTTATAACGCGCCTCTGCCACTGCTAACTTTTTATTTAACGATTCCAACTGAGCATCTAAAGCGGTGATAGCATCAGAGTTTCCAGCAGTCACCGATATAGACATTGCTGTCTGATCCAGAAGTTTCGCCAGATAGCGCGACGCACCGATGGCATTGTCAATTTTCGATATCGCCACCCCAAACTGAGTTATCAGGGCATTGGTTGCCTGGGTTACGGTGCGGGGCATCGTTTCAAACTGCTGGTTAACCTCACCAGACTGCTTCTCAAGTGCCGCCAGAACTTCGCCAATGTCCAGTTTGCCAGCCAGCATCAGCTGCCGCAGTTGGTCGTAAGGGACACCCATCCCCGCAGCAATCTGACGGGCCAGCTCCGGCATTTGTTCCAGTACCGAGTTGAATTCTTCAGCCTGAATTCTTCCGGCAGCAACGGACTGCATGAACTGCCGGAGGGCGTTTGCCATTTCCTGGCTGGATGAGCCGCCAATCGTGCCAATCTTCTGCAGGGTCAGAACGAGCCGGTTAACGTCGCTGTTGGTAGCGCCTACGGTTTTCAGCGTTGCGGTGAGTTGCTGCCAGAGGTTCACTGTATCGCCTAGGCTGGCACCGGAAACGGAGGCTATATTCACCAGTTGCTGGAAACTTTTGGCCCCCTCCTCTGCGCCGGATGACAGGCGCGTAACCCGGGCCTGGAGTAACGTAAACTCTTCGGATACCTGCTGGAGTTTCATCAGCGCCTGGATGGAGATGTATCCTTTAACGGCTACGGCGAGGCGCGAAAAACCGCCGCCCAATTGATTCAGGCTACTGTCTAATTTATTCGCCGACTTCTCCGTTTTTTTAACGGAGTTATCAATTATCTTTAAGGCCTCATCAGCCTCGTGCGCCCCTGACAGGAGCTTTCTTACATCAGCATCAATATCGACATAGTAACTGCCAACCTTATCGTTCATAGCCACCTCAGTGTATGGTTTTATTTTTTGCGGCAATCTGTTTACGCAGTGAGATTTCCGTCATTTTATTTATTGCGCTGGTGCCATGTTCCGTAAGTTGATACTCAGGGCCATCGAGGGAGATTAAGTCGGCCAGCAGCCAGTAGGCTTTCTTCTCATCGGTACGACCGGTTTCTTTCTGCGAGGACAGAAGCGCATTGCCATACAGGCCCGCAGACAGAAGCCCCACCTCAATATTCCCCGTAAACCCATCAACAGTTAATTCATTGCTGCCCGTCGCTCTAATCAGGTCACGTACATACGTTTCGGCGATCACATCAGCCAGTCGTTGAAGTTGCTCCATCACTCACCCCGCTTGACAGACTCAAGCCCTTTGGCGACCAGCGCACGGGCAATGGCGTTAATGGTTGGGGCTAATCCGACTGGAGAGCTCTTACGTTGCTGCTCCTGCATCTCACGAATCGCCTGCATTTGCTGCCGGTCTAAGGCCACGGTCATCTGTTCTCTGCTCATTGTGTTACCCCTGATGTTTATACAGTCATCTTTATTGTAATTTACGCAACACAAATGGCAATCATTGCAGAAAATGAAATGAATGGGCGTAAAAAAAACCCCGCAATGCGGGGTCGTTGACGATGATGTTTATCAGGCGGGAATGTCTTTGCCACAATACCGGCACAAGATAGCTTCTTTTTTGACGTCTTCTGCGCAGTAGGGGCATTTTTTTAAATCAGTGCTCAATGAGTGGCCTGTTTCGATCCCTTTAGTATCCATGGTTGTTGCCTGGTTACCGCCTGGATTTGTGAAAGCCCAAACAAGCGCAGCAACCCACCCCAGAAAACTCCAGCCAAGTACGATATTAAGTACCCATATGGCCGTTGAGTTTTTATGCATCCTTGAGCTGGCAATCACTCCAGGCAGGAGATAGATCACAAGGCCAAACACCAAAATAATAATATGCCATCCAGACATTTTTCACCCCAATGAGAAATAAGCCACTAATCCTATCACCAACAAAAATTTTAATAATTGCGTTAGTGCATACCGTGTACATTACGTTATCTTTTCTCGTTGAACCAGCCATTATGTCGGCTGATCTCCGCGCTTACCCTTTAACCGAAACGCGCTTCCGTTGAGTTGCGTCAGCCCCATTCTGGTGTGTGTGGCACCAGCAGCCCGGCGTACATCCCCGAAGTCTTCGGCGCGTGCAGGAGGCAGCCTGGCACTGTCGATACAACGCCCCCGTCGCAGGGCCACCCACTCCCGGTCTTTCTCGTCAGCGCACTGCTCCAGTACGACCAGCCAGCGGGAAGCCGCCCGGCGGTACAGGCCTTTACCCTCCAGTTCTTCCGCCAGCACATCCCTCACCCGTTGAACTTCAGTCATGGTCTGTATCGCCTCCCACCAGGTTAAGCAGAATAGTGTCCATCTCATCCCTGCCCTCATGCCGCTCGCTCTGTAGCAGCCATTTCAGCACGTCCACCGCCTCGCGCTGGTGGCGTGGGCGCAGGGTTACCAGCTTGCCATCTAGCCAGTCCTCCCGGTCGCTAATTTCCTGTCTTTGATCTGCGCCGTATTGCCATCCCAGCTCCTTGCTGGCGGTGTGGCGCATCTTATACAGCCAGTCCCAGTATTCAAACTCGCGCACCACATCAGAAAGAGTGTGCGGATCTGGCAGGACATCGCAAAATCCGTCATGCGCTGCCTTACGGGCATCTTCGACTTCAAAGTAACGATCCGCGCCAGATATAGCGCCACTGGACGCCTCCTCTTCCGTCATGCCGAAGTCATCCCCCACCAGCAGCGCCGACTGTTCAATCAGCAGTTCTGCTGCCACCGGCTCCATCGCGGCATCATAGCTGCCGTAGTGCGCTCTTACCTGACGGGCACTGTCGATATTGCTTCTGGCCCGGTTGAGGAAGTGCTGCGGGTTATCCATAAACATCGTGCCGAACGCCACGTTGAGCAGGTCTGTGCCATTGAGCACAAGCCAGTCCCGGTACCGCTTCTCTGCTTCCTTCGGTTTGATGGTCAGCTTCTGCAGGGCTTCCTCGGCGGCGGCCAGGTGCGCCGGTTCGTTCAGTTTTATCACCTCCAGTACCCAGAGATAAGCGTCGGTTTGCTTATGCCCGGTCACCACTTCCTGCGGCGGCAGCGGCTTCACCGTCGCCAGTTCGCTGCTGTGAACCGGGGCCGGGATGGTAAACAGCGCTACGTGGGCCGGGTTATCATCAAAGAGGCCGCTACGCTTACAGACGGCGCGCACCGTAGTGGTTTTGATTCCCAATTCACCGGAGATGCGGCCGTATCCCAGGCCGCGGCGTTTGAGGCGGATGATCTCCGCTTTTTGTTCAGGCGTCAGGCGCATGGTCACCCCTTACCGTGATCTTACTGTTCATGGCAGAGAGGTTTTCTCGCGCCAGTCGTTGCTGCTCCGGCGTCACCTCTCCGACCGGTTCCCCCGCGAGGTTATAACGCGCTCCGCCTGCGATCAGTGCTTTCAGATAGATTGCGCGCCGGGTGTACATCGCAACGGCGGCCCGGATCTTGCCCGCCCCGGTAATGCCCCGGGCGCACATATCGGCTGATATCATTTCGGCGGTGCCAATTGCCAGCGGGCGTGGTGCGTCCAGGTTAAAAGCTGCAGGCCAGTGAGTGATCAGCAGATCAAGCTTTTTGCGGTTGTGCCGACTGCTCTTTGTGCCTGTGGTTGTGCCAGAGCCTGCATGAGCGGTTTTCTCTGCTGTTGTCGTGCTAGCGGATGGTTTTGCCGCTGCGCCTGTTGTGGCGCGTTTCAGGCTTAATACGGGCCGTTTATGTTCTGTCATTTTCTGCATCCTCAGAATGGTGCGTGATCGTCATAAGGCGGGGTCTGGTCGTAATCTTCGTATCCCTGCACTGGTGGACGCTGCTCCTGCGAACGGCGTAGCGCGTCGGTTGCCTGCCCCTGCTGGCCTTTCTTCCCGCCCGGGCGCGCCGTTCTGGCGCTGATCACGCTGTCGGCGATCACCTGATACCCGGTCTGTGTGCCACCGTCGTTACCTGTCCACTGGTTCACCTGCATATTGCCCGCCACGCTGACCATGTCGCCCTTCTGATGCTTCGCCAGCGCCTCGGCCTGTCTGCCGAAAGCAGTAATCGCCAGCCAGAAGGTGGCCTCTCCGTTCTCTGCTTTCTGGCATGGCAGCGTCACCGCCATGCGGGTAAATGCCATCGGTTTATCGTTGCTGGTCGTGCGGCTCTGCACATCCGCCACCAGCCGACCGTATGCTGAAATTTGTGCTGTCATCGTCTTTTACCTGTCTGTTATGCTGAAATCCGGGGTTTGTGTTGGTTCAAAAAGGGCATTTGTTGGTTCAGTGTTGGTTCAATTTTTTAGCATGAATCCTTAAATAACAGTCACATAAAAACACTGAACCAACTGAACCAACTGAACCAACACTAAAACTACGCACATGAGAGAGTTACTTACTCTGGCTGGCTCCCCTCCGGTTGATACTGAATCACGTAAACATTGATTTGCCTGCCATCAATGCGCGGAGACTTGCGCTGGTACCCACGGCCTGTATTTGGCGGGGTCAGCATGCCGGCATTTTTCAGCACCTCAGCAAACATCTTCGCGTTGAAACCCTGCGCTATCTCTTTTTCAAAAGCGGCCGGGAAGGTGTAGAACACCACCGGGTCAGCGTCATGCCCGCCTTTCTGGCGGTACCCTGCCAGGTTGGCAATGGGCAGGCTTCCCGGGTCATACGGGAATGGTGCGAACCGGCTAAGCCCGTGAGCATTGAGGAATGCTTCGGTCTGCTCGATGATTTGCTGATGCTCTTTATTCCCGGTACCGAATTCCCGGATCCAGGCATTAAAGCTGTACTGAATCGCATCACGGCAGGTCTGCTCATCCCACCCGGTGATCACCCGCCCCGCCATTAGCGCCGCCTCCAGAATGGCGAAACGCGCTCCCACGCGATGAACCTGCTCGCCGTAGTCAGCCGGAATAATCCCGCGCCAGCGGGCCTCCGCCTCACGCACAGCGTTAACAGCCTCCTGCTGGTGATCAGCCAGCCACTGAACCCATGCGCGGCCAGCAGCGCCATGGTGGCTCTGATACGCATCTTTCAACGCATCGGCGTGGTGCTTACCGCTTTCATGGCCGTGAAAGCGAATCGCCTTACTCAGTGGGATATTGAGCAGGCGCACCAGTTGCCCGGCCTTTGCCTTGCGTCCGGCACCAGCAATGAATGTCTCGAGATCCACCTCTCCGGTGCTGATGGCAACAGTGCGCCAGCGCTTCAGCTCGCGGTTACCGCCCTCTTTGGCTCCCTGCAGTTTCCCGGTACCGTTGAACAGCGCATAAGCCGACTTATAGACCTCCACCGGATCCGCACCCTGGCCGATTTCATCCAGGGGCATCAGTGCGTCATTGTGTGCGGCGGCTTCGTTTGCCAGCCCCAGCGCCGTGCCGTACCACGTCAGACGCAGCACATCAGGATTGCCATACAGGCTGGCCGCCACGTTAGCCGTGGTGGTCTTACCGGCGCTCGACTGCTCGTAGAAATGGATCCCGAACCCGTCAGCTCCGGCGAGGCCAATCAGCGGGGCCGCCAGCGCCGCCGCAATACCCGTCATCATGGAGTAGTTACCCCCGGCCAGATGCGCCACGCTGTCACGCCAGCTCTCAGCCGTACCGCTGGTGGTGTAACCTGACGCCGCGGAGCTGCGGCCATTAAACAGCACCGGTATTTCAGGGGTTCCGATAATGTCACCGTCAGGCAT
This sequence comes from Leclercia sp. GHBNCSD, assembly GCF_055805075.1. Taxonomy (NCBI): domain Bacteria; kingdom Pseudomonadati; phylum Pseudomonadota; class Gammaproteobacteria; order Enterobacterales; family Enterobacteriaceae; genus Leclercia; species Leclercia sp. GHBNCSD. The sequence continues at coordinate 10,353 of NZ_JBQVYO010000004.1, forward strand.
CAGATATGCGCCGCACTGCCAGCCTGTAGCCTGGGCAATACGCCAGATATCCCCTCTGTGGGCCTGACTCTGTAGCCAGTCCGCCAGGGTCGCACGCAGACCGCTTTTGGTGGTCACATACAGCCCGCCCGCTTTGAGAGTGCGCCATCCCTCCCTTTCGCCAATATCTGCCAGGGGGATCGCCTGCGTCGTCTCTTCCTTTGCGCCCAGCGCCCGCCAGCGCAATACCAGATAACGCGTTCTGTTATCGTCGATACCTACCCCAACCACATCCAGAGCGGAGCAAAGCAGGCTCTCAACCTCGGTGACCTCCCCGCCCTTTTCTTTTGGCTCCACCCAGTAAAGGCCATTGCGGCGGCTGTCCACATATGGCTTCTGCGGATTACGTTTCTGGCTGGCATGAGAGCCGATCTCAATGACTTCTGCTGGCGCAGTCACTTCTTCTCCTTGCGGCAGGTACAGCGAATCGTTAAAAGCGGCGCTGGCGTTCTCCAGCCCGTGCTGCTGGTGGTAGTCGTTCCAGTCGGCTTTGTGATCGCCAGGCGGCAGCGCCACGCTGCCATTAACAGCGGCAGCTGCTTTCTCAGCGGCCTCTCTACCCGTATTGGGCTCATCCGGCTTGATATCGTTGTCGGCGACAATAATGATATGCGCCTGCGGATACTGCTGGCGCATCACCTTGGCTACGGGCAGCAGGTTACCGGCGTCAATGGCGACCACCGCCAGCGCATCAGGGCGCATCAGATGAGCAGACAGGACGGTTGCTAGCCCTTCGGCAATAATCACCGTTTCCGGTGATTCACCGGAATTAACCACGCAGAAAGAGCCTTTCTTCGCCGAACCGGTAAGCAGACGCTTTTCACCATCTGCCGTTATGGTCTGCGCGGCCACCGTGTCGCCGGCCTCATTCACCAGCACCAGCAGCAGCGCCCCATCAGGCAGAACAGGAAACGTAAAGCCCGGCAGGCCCTTGCCAGCCAGATACGCCGGTTCACCCGGCTGCGCCTGCGCCGTCAGCGCCATAAGCTTCGCAGTGAAGCGGGTAGCGCGCGCCGCCCGTTCTTCTTCCTGCTTCTGCGCCAGCACCGCCCGGCGGTCGGCCTGTGACTGTTGCTGAAGGTCACCGCCCTGACTGGATGGCTCGCGCATGCCATGCACATTCATGCCCAGCGCATCGGCCACCAGTTGCGCGGCCCGGGTGGCGTCGCAGTTGTTCACCTTCTTCACCAGCTCCAGCCCGTCACCAGCACCACAGGAGTTACAGAAGTGCGCGCCTCGACCGTCGTCGTCAAACCGGAAGCGATCTTTGCCGCCGCACGCAGGGCATGCGGTGTGCTTCCTGGGGGAATCAGGCACGTCAATATTCAGGCCAGCCAGGACAAAAGGCCACTGACCAGCCGCGGCGTGCGTCACCTCATGGATAAGGTCGATATTACGCATTACCCCTCCCGGCTACGGTCGCACCCATATCAGCAGTCATGCTTTGCCAGATCTCAATACCGGCAGGCGTCAGGCCGCCAGCATTTACGCAGCGACCAAGCAGCTCAATGCCGATGCCCTCCCACTGTCCGTGCTGGTAATGCTCCTTTAGCGCCTCCAGCGCGTAGCCGTCGATTAAGTCCCGGACGCCTTTAACGCCACCGGCAATCTCAACACGTATGGGCTGGCTGCCTGCGTCAATCATGAAGTGCCCGCCGCTGGTGGTGGTAATGTGCTGGTACAGTGCCGCTACGTACTGGTTTGCCAGCGCATTCAGACAGAAATTTTTGGTGATCATATTGCCTCCCTTAGTGCGCTGTCGGTGCTGCTGGCATGCCTTCGGTACGCAGCATTTCAATAAATCCATCGTGAAGCATTGTCAGCCCTTCACGCCCCATCTGAGATAGACGCAGCGCCCCGCCATGGGAGTCGACCTCGGTCATGCCCTGATACATCTTCACAGCCAGTGGCAGGCCTGTTTCCACTCCGTATTTTTCTATCGCCAGCGCCTCGATATGGCTCGCCAGTGAGAACCGTTCTGGCGCTGGATAGACGCAGATACTCCCCTGCTGTCCTGCATAGATAACCGCCCGATCAGTCCCGCCATCCTCGTTAGCCACATCTACGGTGCCGTTGGCACGTTGCTGCTCACAGATAAACAGGCAGGCCACAATCCAGCGCCATATAAGCGCCATTTGTTCGTCTGTCGGTCTGAACCAGCCACGGGTTTCACCAAGCTGGATCTCCGCTGCTACGCGCAAGCCGTCACTCAGCGAGGCATCAAAGCGCCCGGCATCAAGCTGACGCATCGCGGTTGCATAGCCCACCAGCCGGTTATCAAGCCGGATACCATCTGGCGTGGCTTCAACACTGATAAAGCCTGAATTCCCTGGCTTTTCAGGAAATGACAGAACGTTGCTCATTCCTTACCCTCCCGGTGTTCGCGCATCACGTAATCAGCGAGCTGGGACTCTGCCTCTTCCATTGCCTCCGGGACGCCATGCAACAGCGTGAGGACGGAACCGATAAGACGCGACAGATCGGGGTGGGAGTCTTTTGTGGTGCTTTCCAGCCACATAGATAAAACAGCCTGTGCCTGCTCTACCTGGCAGGTGGCATCGATCAGCTGTAAATGGCTCATACATCACCCTCCGCATCAATGCGTGTTATATCAACCAGGGTCAGCACTTTATCCAGCCAGCAATAAAGCTCTTGGCCCTTTTCTTTATCGAGAGAGGGAAGAAGTTCAGTCATGATGTAAACCAGCCCGGCACGGGTGCGGGTCATGCGCTCAACGGTTCGATTTGCTTGAGTGGATGTGGCGGAATAACTATGCAAACGGCCAAGCATGGCTTCGGCCGCTAAATCTGCCGGATGGCGATAAAGGATATCGATCTTCATGCTTCGCCCTCCAGAATCGCCAGGTCAGCGCGAGCTTTATTAACCAGCCCTGAACAGGCATCAATGGCGTCAGAAATATCGCAGGACTCCATGTTGTCAGCAGAATGGCTGATGGCAATCAGTACGGCAGAAGCCTGCTCAATACATTTCATGGCATCCGCAATGCGGGCTTTATGCGAAGGCTTAGTCATGGGCCACCTCCGGCAATGCGTGACCTTCCAGCAGAGTGTGTAAGTCGCGGGCGTACACTTCGAAGAGAGAAATGAGGGCAGCCAGGTATTCATCCCGGCTGTCAGCGTTACCTTTCAGCACTTCATCCATCAGCAATGCCAGAGAAATGAGGTTGGCCGAACGTTCTATAGGGTCGACTGGGAGATCGTAGGTCTTAATCATGGCGCGCCCCCTGCACAGAGATGCGGCCAGCAAAGAAACAGACGTGATCACGCACCAGAGAGCGACGAGCATCACGCTCAGTCGCAGCAGCAACATGGTGGAGAACAGGCTTGATTGTCGGACAATCGCGGCGAATTGCGGCAATAATCCAGATGAATTGCGGATTTTGGGTAGGGGTAGTAGCCAACATTTGGCAGCCTCCTTGTACTGGGAATAAATCCCATCACCGGAGCTGCGAAACTCACTGGTGATGAGCTGGACAGGGTTCGCAGTACCGGCGTACAAGGAAACCGGCCAGCCTTTCGGCTGCCCCATCCAGCCCACCATAATTTTGTGAGAGACGCGGATTATAACCACATCACCAAAAAAAGTGTGAGCCAAACCTTCGACACAAAAAAAGACGCTCGGCGCGTCATGTGTCGCCTTGTACATTTCCGGGCTGCGAAACCCGGTACCAGATTTTGCTGGTACGCTATAACCATAAACCTGGTTAGGGATGAACGGCAAGCCCTTTTTGTGCAGAGGGTGCAAAACTTGATTCAGAGCATTTTTAAGCATGGCCTACCCCCAGAGTGGTGTTGCCGCTCATAAGGCTGGCGAACGCCTCCATGCGCTTAGCCACCTCTCTCACAGCATCTGTCGGGGTCATGCCGCTGTTAATCGCTTCCTGGAATGCGGCCTGCTCAATCTTCTGCATAACAATCAATACGCCCAATTGCTGCGCATCTGCTGAGCCGCGTTCGCCATCTGACAGGCCAGCTACGCGGTTTTCAGCACGCGCCAGATTGATGTAGTGGTGACGCTGCGCGCCCAGTGCTTTAAGACCGTCACGGCTTTCGTGATAACCGGGCAGATATTCACGCCGTACCGGCTGGGTGGCACGACGACCGGTGAATGCCTTAGTGACATCCAGCTTGAACTGGTTAATACGCTCAGGGTCACGCCCACGGATGATACGCAGCAGATAGTCGAGCTGGGGCTCATTCAGCAGATAGCTGATCTCAGGACGCCCACGTTTGCGCCCGGATTTTCCCGATTTCAAATCGGGTAATTCTTTGAGTGACTGACGGGGCAGCGATCCCAGCTCACGTAATCTGCCCTGATGCGATTTAATCGTTGCCCCCAGGCTTTCATGCTGTATTCCGGCTCGCTCTGAAATGACGCGGGAATCAATGCGCGGCTCGGATTTATGATTAATTAAAATGTCATTCTGGCTGGCTGCAGGGTGAGCGAGGCCCTGACCGATAAAGGTCATATTATTTTTCATCAGGATTTTCCTTATTCGGCGGCGTTGTCCGGGTACAGTTTCAGAATATCGTCAACATCCAGCTGATTGAGGGGCTGGTGGCCGTTAGTCGCTGCGCTGGCATTAACGAGAGTGATCACCTTCTGCACGTCGGCGCGCTTAATGAAGCGGTAGCGGTAGTGGCTGCCAATGCCATCAGGGTTAGGCTCGTCGATGCGTTCAAACTGGATATCGAGGCGTCTTTCGAGGTCCGACAAATAATTGCGGCCAGAGGAAAGGCGGCAATAACGCAGGATCTCATTTTCAGTGATGCCGGCTGCGCCAGAGCGAAGGATAAGGACACGCGCTTTATGCTTTTTGGGCACTGGTTTTGTGGTGCGCTGCTGGTTATCATTAGAACCAGCAACTTCCAATTGCGCAGGTGCATGGTTCAGTTCGATATGACGCTCGGTGGCACGAGCGTTTTTTATTTCCATCAGGCCACCTTCCCGCGGCGTTCTGCCAGCCAGTTATTAATTTCCACAGCGTCAAATGCGGTAACGCTATCGCTAAGCTTAATTGGGCGAGGCAGCTTGCCGTTCTTCACCCAGCGATCAATGGTAGGCATGGATACGCCCAGCAGCTCTGGCATGCGAAAGCGGCGAATGTATCCCGAGGTAGGTATGGCTGATGATGCCGTTTGAGAGGTATTCATAGCCCCGTAACTCCTGTGATAGTTGGTGTTACGGGGATTAAAGTAAATATCATCAATGAAGTGAACGACACTAAAAATTAGCATCATGAGACTACTTTTTAGTATCAACTACCTTAGGTTTCCCAGCGGTGGTTCGTTCACTTGGAATGCGACCCATATCAGAAATGATTTTTGTGAGAAAATCAGCTGAAGGTTGAGAGTATCCAGCGCCAACAGAATGCCAGTGGTCTAACGTTGCTGCGGCCCAGGCATCGTTCGTTTCAATACCACTGCCGTTTTTACATTCTTCAGGGTAGGTTCTCTTCGTATAAATAAGTGCCATCAGGCAGTTTTCACGATTCTGGCTGAAACGCTTAGCATTCCCGTGTTCTTGGGCTGTAATCTCTATTTTGCTAATCGCCGTTTGGGGCGTCTTCAGTCTTGGGGTAATTGCCGTACAATTTTCCATGCATTCTCTGATGTGAAGAAGCCAGGCCCTTGAAATATACAAATCATTCGCTGTGAGTATCTGCTCGCTCTGTCGCATAATGTCTTTTTTTGCGGCTTCTTGATCTGGAAAGATATCCTCTGGCAAATCAAATTCATGCGCACATGAAAGCATTATCATTTCAATATAGTTAAAGTTATCGAAATCTACATTGTCGTATGAGGGTGTGAGAAATAACCCCATAACACCTGAACCATACTGTAAAATTTGACCTACCGTTCCTCTATTGATATGCCACAGCCCTGACGCAAGCCCCGTACTTTGAAGGCCCCCATGGATTTCTTTTTGCTGCCCTTCATATAAATGTGGATCAAAATAATAAAACTCTGAATTCTCTAGACATTCAGGGTCGAAGGAGTCGTTATAAATAACATCTCCATGTTTATCGACGTGTTGAACATGCACAGAAGGTAACCCTTCCAGAATCACGCCAAGATGGATAGCTCCCGTAAAGCCCATATGCAACAAATCCTCAACCTCGATTTCAAGTAAAGCGGCAGCTCTAGAAAGAGGAAAATAAGTATTTGGCGGTATCATCTTCATAATGCGGTCCGTTAATTAGATTTCTTAATAGGGGTCACGTTGTAATCTTCACCGCTCTCCAGCGCCACCAGCAGATCAGCCCACAGAGCCAGCGCGGCCTTCCGCTCATTGAAATACTGATGCCGGTTATAGACACCCTCTACCCCTGGTATTTTATGGTTAAGGCATCTCTCCGCGATGATCGGATCCACGCCAAGGGCTGCCAGATGCGTTCTGGCTGTGCGTCGGAAGTCATGCACACTGAATGATTCAACATCCGGCATGACTGCCAGTATGTGTGGAAAGGCGGTGTTAAGCACTGAACTGCTGACGTGCGCTGTAAGGCGCAGTTTTCTGGCTGGCAATAACCACTTACTACCGCAGGATAAGGCTTTCAACTCCTTCAGCCAGCCAATTACCGGCTCGGCCAATGGGATATCTATTTCCTCCCCTGTCTTAGTTCTCTCGCCAGGAAGATGCCAGACCGCGTTATCGAGATCGAACTCATTCACCAGTGCTGCGCAGAGCTCCATTTTCCTTACACAAAGCGCAAGCAGTAGCTTAACGGTCAGTTCATTCTCTCTGGTAAATGCTTTAACGTGGTGCATGGCATCAAACAGGCGTGCCAGTTCAGTACGAGTCAGGAATCGCTTTCTGCTCTCTTCTTTTCCGCCTGCATCCTTTGCCGTGAACGGCATGGCCGGGTTCACTTCAATCAGGCCGCGAACAACTGCGAAGTCAAAAATCTTCTTCATCATGCGCAGCACGTCGTTCGCCACAGTCAAAGCGCCACGGTCACGCACCGATCGTAAAACATCATCAACATGCCGAGGTTTTACGTCCTCAACTTTCATGCTGCCAATCAAGGCACCAATGTTGGAGTCAGCGACTTTTTTATAAATCTGGGGGTTCTTGAATGAGGGGAGGATATGGCGAGCATAGAAGTCATTAATTAGATCCTGGACACGGACAGCACTCTTATCTGCTTCTATCCTTGCGACAGCATCAGCCTTGCGCTGCTGCTTTTCCCCGGCGACATCAAAACCCAAAGCTACACGAGCCGAAAGCTCCTTAGCTGCTTCTCGTGCTTTAGCAAGACTCAGATCAGCATACGAACCGATAACCATCGCCCGGGCCTTTCCAGCAATCTTGTACCTGAACCGCCACACAGGAACTCGGTCAACTTCGCGGTAACGCAAATAAAGCCCATTCCCATCAGAGCGGCCCTCAAATCGTTCGCCTGCCCTCACCCATGCTTTGATCTGCATATCAGTTAGTTTTGCCATATCCACCCACCAGCGTGTACCCAATCATTGAAAGTGACCCAATGGCTTTTTTGGTTACACCTTTGGGTACACACTGATTATGCGCTCTCTTGATATCGGATGATAGCTGGTGACACTAAAAAACCCCCATATAGCGGGCTTTATGGAAGATGGTGACTGCTGGTGATTTTTCGTGACGCTTAACTCCACATT
>NZ_JBQVYO010000005.1:0-6710 GCF_055805075.1 Leclercia sp. GHBNCSD
ACTTCAAGAACTCTCGATACATCTCTCGCACATCCTGTTTACCAATGGCCGCAGCCAGTGGCGTTTAGTTGTGTTTTTCCGGGTTGGACTCAAGTTGATAGTTACCGGAAAAGCGTTGCGGTCGGACTGAACGGGGGGTTCGTGCATACAGTCCAGCTTGGAGCGAACTGCCTTCCCGGAACTGAGTGTCAGGCGTGGAATGAGAAACCGCGGCCATAACAGCGGAATGACACCGGTACACCGAAAGGCAGGAACAGGAGAGCGCACGAGGGAGCCGCCAGGGGGAAACGCCTGGTATCTTTATAGTCCTGTCGGGTTTCGCCACCACTGATTTGAGCGTCCGATTTTGTGATGCTTGTCAGGGGGGCGGAGCCTATGGAAAACCGGCAACGCCGGGATCCTTTTCCGGTTCCGCTTTCTTACGCACATCTTCTCTTGCCGCTTATCCCCTGAATCTGTGGATAAAGTAGCTTCCTCCCCGGGCTTGCTGGCCCCGCTCGCCGCAGCCGAACGACCGAGCGTAGCGAGTCAGTGAGCGAGGAAGCGGCATGTCTCCGGCAGTGCATCTTCTGCTGACGCATCCGTCCGTGATTTTTCACCTGCTTTATGTGGCAGCTATGCCTGGCGTTTCTGCGATGTTACATTTTAAGCCAGTATACACTCCGCTAGCGCTACGTGACTGGTTCAGGGCTGCGCCCCGAAACCCGCTAACACCGCTGACGCGCCTGCGGCTTGTCCAACCCCGCGCCGTCCGGGACGCTTTCCCGTCCGTCCCGGCGTTATCAGGAGGCCGGTTTGTCAGAGAAACGGAACAAGATGCTCACCATGTGGGTGACGGAGGACGAGCACCGCCGGCTGCTCGAGCGCTGCGACGGCAAGCAGCTGGCGTCCTGGATGCGTCAGACGTGCCTCGGTGAGAAGCCGGCCCGCGCCGGCAAACTTCCCTCGATCTCTCCGGTGCTGCTGCGCCAGCTTGCCGGCATGGGCAATAACCTGAACCAAATAGCCCGCCGGGTTAACGCCGGCGGCGGTACCGGCCAGGACCGGGTGCAGATTGTGGCCGCGCTGATGGCGATCGATGCCGGCCTCGAGCAACTGCGCCACGCGGTTCTGGAAAAAGGATCGGACGATGATCGTTAAATTCCATCCGCGCGGCCGCGGTGGTGGCGCCGGACCGGTGGATTACCTGCTCGGGAAAGACCGGCTGCGTGAGGGGGCCAGCGTCCTGCAGGGACGGCCGGAAGAGGTCCGGGAGCTTATCGATGCCTCGCCTTATGCGAAGAAATACACCTCCGGGGTGCTGTCGTTCGCGGAAGCCGATCTGCCGCCCGGGCAGCGTGAAAAACTGATGGCCAGCTTCGAGCGGGTTCTGATGCCCGGACTCGATAAGGACCAGTACAGCGTTCTGTGGGTGGAGCACACTGACAAAGGGCGTCTGGAGCTGAATTTCCTGATCCCCAATACCGAGCTGCTGACGGGAAAACGCCTGCAGCCGTACTTTGACCGCGCCGACCGGCCGCGCATCGATGCCTGGCAGACGGTGGTCAACGGCCAGTTGGGGCTGCATGACCCGAACGCGCCGGAGAACCGGCGCGCACTGGTCACGGCATCCGCCCTGCCAGAAACGAAGCAGGAAGCCGCACAGGCCATCACGCAGGGGTTACTGGCCTTAGCCTCATCCGGGGAACTGAAATCGCGCCAGGACGTCACTGAGGCGCTGGAGCGGTCAGGTTTTGAGGTGGTGCGCACCACAAAAAGCAGTATCAGCATTGCCGACCCTGATGGGGGGCGAAACATCCGACTGAAGGGGGCCATCTATGAGCAGTCTTTTAACGCTGGCGAAGGACTTAGAGCAGAAATCGAAAGCGCAGCAGCAGAGTACCGGCGAGATGCTGAGAGCCGCATTCAGCGAGCACGAGCAGTCTGTCAGGGCGGAACTGAGCGCAAGCGCGAAGAGAATCAGCGACGACATCCGCGCCCACGAGCAGAGTATGAGCTCGGCCATGGAGAAGAACCGGCGGAGCGTGCTGCGCACGGCCGGCCGGACATGGCTCACCATCCTGATGACCTCGGCGCTGCTGATCGCAACGAGCGGGGGCGTGCTGTGGTGGCAGGGCCAGCAGATAACCGACAATTACACGGCCATTCGCCAGCAGGAGGATACGCTGAAGAAACTCACCGTCCGGACGTGGGGGGTGCGCTATCAGGAGAGCAGCGACGGCAGGAAATTCCTTATCCTGCCGCCGGGGATGCAGTCCGAAGCTATCCCCTACGACGGGACGACCTGGATCCGCCTGAAACAGGAGTAGCGGAAAATGACAGAGCTGGAAAAGCAGTTGCTGAGCGCATTAGAGCAGCTACAGCAGGATTACTCGCAAAGGCTGGACGAGTGGGAGAACGCCTTCGCGGAATGGCGGAGGATGTCTGGGCTTATGCAACGGGAGAACGCGATGCTGAGCGAGCGCGTTTCGGACTTGAGCAAGCAGGTGCAGAGTTTGAGCGAGCAGCTGCGCCGCTTGTCCGGGAGCTGAATACGGTAGAGCAGCGGCAGCGGGAGCATGAGTATCAGAAAAGCCTGGAGTTGCAGCGCCAGCCGCAGAAAACCTACAAAGGACCGACGCTGGGCTGACGGATGCCGGCCCGTGACAAACCCCAAGAAGAAGGGCTGCGAAATTCCCCGCTAAATACGTCGTGATGCAAAGATCACGACATACACAAAGGGGGAGTTATGAAACTGCTTAACGTCATTGAAGCGCTGCTTAACTGCATCTATCTGGCTGCGGAGCTGTGGGAGTGGCTGGAGAAGCATATGCCTGTTTTTAAGGCTTTCGCACTGATTTCAGTGTGACTTTAACATCCAGGCATCTGGTTGCATGACTATGCACCAGTGTAATATTCAGCGGCTGTGTTTCCGGTGTTTTTTCGTTATGTCTGTCGCCACTTTCTCGCGTCTGGCACCGGAAACGCAGCCAACCCCGTTTCAGCGGTGCGGGCAACGGATGTTATGGTAAATCAGCGTCACCGGCACGGTTACTCTGAACCGGAGCGAAACAACCGCGACCAGAAGCCCCGCTTTTTTTCCTGTGCCAGCGCGTCAGCCAGACGGCTAATTTCGGCCTGTAGTTGCTCCCTCTCCTCATTTCGCAGGCGGTTTTCTGCTTCCCGCGCCATCTTGTCTTCAAGCATTAGGGTAACAGTCTGCTGCAGAGCGTCCAGTTTCTGCTGAATGGCGTCTAGCTGAGCATTTTCCGCCTGGCTAACGACAGATTTTGATTGTCCCTCCTTGTGCCTTTTTGGTGTCTCAATGACACGGAGTTCACCATAGGCTCTGATCAGTTCGCTTGTTTCAAATTCTCGCCTCTCATCTTTTCCTGTCCGATAGCTGACGAGGCCTTTAGCCATATCTCGATACAGTTGAGAGCGTGAACGGCCAGTAAGTTTTAGGGTGTCCTGGAGCGTGTGCCATGCCATAAGTTTCGCCTGTCCCATCTGTGTCTCATGTGCATATTGTAAGGCAACTTCGGCATTAAAAAAGACAGGTGACATTGCTTGTCAGTAAAAAACGAAAAACAAATAAAAAACCCTGTTGACGCAAGGTCTTAGTCAGGCGTAGTATCAAATCACTGTATGGATAAACATGTGTTTATATACAGTACTTTTGGTGTGGCAGAGTACTTATAAAAGCGGTTTCGACTGCAAAAAACCGCACACCAAATTTCTTATAAAAAAAATAAAAAAGGAGAAACTAATGCCAGCATTTAATTACAACGGTGAAGGGGCTGCTAACACTGGGCTTTCAGTCAATGATGCAGGGCGCGCACTCGCGCAGAGTTGGGGTATTAACCCCGCAGAATTTTCAGGATACAGAGTAGATAATGGACGTATTATAGGTATTAACCGGAACGCGACCGTTACTATGGATGGTGTTACCCGCCCCGCAGAAACTGATCTTGGATATGCCAATGATCTCAGAAATAACCTGAGTCAGGAAAATGGTAGTCAGGAAGCCGGACAAGTACTGGTGATGAATAACGGGCAAATGGGGTACTGGGACACCCATACGACCGGGGGCAAGAATGACCATACTACACGTGTATTTCGCCCCGTAGGCCCCTCAGAAGCTCAGAAGGCCGCTATAGCTGCAAAAGCTTTACAGGATAAGCAGCAGGCAGAAGCTGCAGCAAAGGAGTTTTCAGCGAAAACAGCCGCAGCGGCGAACGCGGCTGAAATTAATCGCCAACAGGCCGTGGCTGCCGCTGCGGCTGCCGGCCAGCATCAATCAGTTTCCTCTGCACAAAGTGCACTGGCCAATGCAACCAGCGAAGTACAGAGACTGAAATCCGCGTCTGATGCGGCACTAAATACAGCAAAAACAACCAGGCAGGCTGCAGTTAATGCGATTCCTGCTGCCGCAGCGGCTGAAAAGAAATACCAGGACCTTCTGATTGCAACAAACGGTATGGTGCTGAAAAACGGTCAGTACGGTATCGAAAAATGGGAAGTGGTGAAATCGAATAAAGAGCGTGATTTCTACGGAAACCGCTTTTATCCATCCGGAATCACCAAAGCACAAGTAGATTCGGCCAAAGCAGATGCTGAAAGTAAACGCCAGCAGGCAAGCACTCTGCCAGCAAATGCCACGGCTGCAGAGCAGGCAAGCCTGAAAGCTACGGCTGATTACCAGGCGGCAGAAACCCGAAGGCAAGCCGCGCAGGCTGCGCTTACCTCAGCACAGCAGGCAGCAGCGAAAGCTGCTGAGGCCGAACGTCAGCGCAAAGCTGCAGAAGCGGCGGCAGCCTCTGCAGCAGAACAAAAGCGTAAGGCCGAAGAAGCTGCGAAAGCTGCAGAATTGGCCCGTAAGGCAGCGGAACAGGAAAAAACTCGCCGGGCTCGCCAGGAAGCTGCGAACAAGCTGAAATCGGTTAACGTTCAGTCTGTGCGCGGTATTCCGAACGCGGCGACACCGGCGGCAATTCCCCTGGCATGGGCTACCGCTTCGTATGGTGGTCTTTCGCTGGGGAGTGATGTTGTCGCCAGCGTGTGGTCGCAGATTACTGCGGGATTAGCAGAGCTACGCGCTATTGCGACGGCCAGCCTTGCGGGACCAGTCGCTGTTACCGTGGCTTCACTTTTATATTCTGAGAAGGTGGGCGTTGGCAGCGATTTGGTCCCGGGGCGAGATATCAGCAGTCTTATGCCTGCCGATGTGCTCTCTCTTCCTGGTTTGAGTGCACTGAACAGTGCGGCTGACAGTAAGACAGGTGTCAGCATGCCAGTTCGTGGACGAATGATTTTGGGGGCTGACGGTAAGCTGGAAACGCAACTGGTGCGAACCCGGGTTGCTGGCATGGTGCCTGTAGTGCGGGCAGTCCCTGATCAGGCTACCGGATACTGGGGATATACTTTGCCTGCAGTGGCCGGCGCTCCTGGCCAGACTATCCTTATTAGTCCATCAGATGCACCTGGTGTTAACGGGCAGCTTGGGCTGAGCGGCCCGGTTCCTCTGCCGGAAAACATTCTGCATACCGGCGATCAGGATATCGCACCTGCAAATACAGTAGTTATCACGACACCAGTTGCAGATGACCTCGATTTCAGTGATGTTATTCTGATTTTCCCGGCCGAATCCGGACTGAAGCCGCTGTATGTTATGTACCGGAGCCCACGAAATATGCCTGGTAAGGCAAGTGGCAATGGTCAGAACGTCAGTAATAACTGGCTGAGTGGGGCTGGTACAGGTGAGGGTGCGCCGATCCCAAGTCAGGTTGCGAATAAATTGCGTGGTCGCGAATTTAGCAGTTTTGATGCATTTCGTCGGGCTTTCTGGAAAGAAGTTGCTGTCGATCCTGAACTGAGCAAGCAGTTTCAATCTGACGATATCGAACGTATGAAATTAGGCCGCGCACCAACAGCCCGCTTCCGGGATTCCGTTGGTAAAAGGGTCAAGATTGAATTACACCACAAAGTTGAAATATTTAAAGGTGGTGATGTTTATAACGCAGATAACCTCCGCGCATTAACACCTAAGCGTCATATTGAAATTCATAAGGGTAACTGAGATGGGCACTAAAAAAATAACAGATTACACAGAGCAAGAATTCGTTGATTTTGTGAATAAAATAAAGCGTGCTGATTTTCCTACTGAGTCTGAGCACGATGCAGCGATTTATGAGTTCGGTCAACTTGTAGAGCATCCTGATGGATGGGATCTGATTTATCACCCAGAGCCAGGCGCTGATAACTCAGCTATTGGTGTCTTGAAAACAGTTAAAGAATGGCGAGCTGCAAATGGCAAGCCGGGATTTAAATCTAAGTAATTAACATCTGGGGCCTTAACAGAAGGCCCCAATAATCCAATAAAATTATAAAAATAAGAGAATGGATATGAAAAAGTTACTTTTTACAGGCGTTGTGGTTGTTCGATGGTGCTGGCTGCATGCCAGGTAAACAACGTTCGTGATACCGGAGGTGGTGCTGTGTCTCCTTCATCGACAATCACGCTTGATAGCGGCATTAACAGCAATCCATAAGGATCTTCTTGAGATCCTTTGCAATGAGTCGTAATCTCTTGCTCTGTAAACGAAAAAACCGCCTGGGGAGGCGGTTTAATCGAAGGTTAAGTCAGTTGGGGAACTGCTTAACCCGGTAACAGTCTTGTGCGAGACATGTCACCAAATCTGTCCTTTCAGTGTAGCCTCACTAAGGCCACT
>NZ_JBQVYO010000006.1:0-6253 GCF_055805075.1 Leclercia sp. GHBNCSD
CAGTCCTGCAAGAATGCCCTTCTCCTGATTCTGGTACGCCTCACCCACGTCGTTTACGCCGTGGACCAGGATCACGATCCCCGGCATCGGGCGCGGCACGCCCACGTTGCGCGTCTGGGCGGCTTCTCCCAGACTTTTGTGTACCGGAATATCGCCTTCAGAGATCACCCGTGGGGCATATGGTTTTGTCTTCGACTCCGTCATTCCATCAACTCCATTTTGTAACTGTCGAGATCGTCAGCATCAAGCAGCGGTGAATGACCATTGCTGTCCGTCACGCCTTCTACAATCTGGCCGGACGAATTCGTCAGTCTGAATTTTTTGTTTGCCAGAATTTGCTCCGGGTCATCGCCCGCGTGCAGCTTATAGCGGAGCTTAAAAGCACCTTTCTCGAAGGATGGCGATTGAACTGACGCACTTTCCGGACCGTCGTATTTCAGGTTCGGTGCTTTAAGCTCAATGCCGGTTGGCGAGAAAATGGTGACCAGCCCGTTCGGACTGATGCGGATCCCGCCCCCACCGCAGACAAACTGCATCCCCTCTCTGGCACTGCCGTTCATCTTCCCGGCGGTACTGGTCAGCGTGAAATCCTGCTGTGACAGCATGTGCATTTCACCGCGCTGCGCCTGGGTCGTGATATCCCCTGCACCGGCAATCATCTGAATACCGAGCTTGCGGGCAAACAGCGAAATTTTCTCCCCCACGGCCAGTGAGAATTTTTTCACCACATTCACGCTGGTATCATTGCCCGCCGTGGCGATCAGGTCCTTCCCGGCAGACAGTTGCAGACTGTCCGGTGTGATTTGAGCAATCCCGTTTTTGCCATAGGCCAGAATGCCGGGTTCCGTGAGATGACTTAACGCCTGACTGAGCGCATTCTGCTGGTCGGTTTCGACATTACAGGCCCCCGCCGTCAGCGCACTTTGTTGCAGGGTCATCGCCAGCGATAAAGCTTTCTCAAGCTGCGCGATGGCTGCTGCCATATCCAGCTGTTTCCCTGCGGCGCGTGGCTGGGCTTCAGTAGTGATCATCACCCCTTTGGCGGCACGCAGTGACATCCAGTCATCGGTACGGGCCTCAAGGCCTTCGCCACGTTTTTTCCCTTCAGCATCGACCAGATGTCCCACGCTGAGTTGCCCCTTGCCGTACTCCGTAGAAATCTTGATATGCTCCTGGCCGCGGCGGTCCTCAAGACGAATCTTGTTGAACGCAGCCGTGCGGATCACGTTGCGGGTATCGTTGCGGTTGGTGACTAAATCCGGGCGGCTGCCATCATGCATAGCGTGGGCAATAAAAGGTCGGTCCGGATCGCCGCCTTCAAAACCAATGGCCACCTCGGTGCCGTCCAGCAGCGGAAAGTGAATGCCAAAGGTGTCACCGGCATAGGCTCTTCCAAGACGTACCAGAGCGCTTTCAAACCCGTCACGCTTCTCATCCAGGTCAAAATCAAACTTCACCCGGTAGCGCCCGTGCGCATCAAGCCCGGCATAAGTTTTATCTCCCCCGATAGCCGCCACTCTTGCAGGCACGGTTCCGGCTATCACTGGCCGGGGTATATATTCAGGGCGGAAGCTGTAGCCGTGGATGTAGGGGATACCCGTCAGCACGGCGCGGTAATGTTCCGCGCGACTGCTGCGGATGGTCATCTTCGTTATCAGAAAGCCGGGTTTAAAACCGTCTGGAATGGGCCCCGTGGGGTGAAATATGATACCCGGGTGAAGTTCGGGATCGCTGGTCGTCGCCCCCAGAACACTCTGGCCGTTCAGCAGACGCTCAAAACGAAGCCGGGCGTAAAACGTGGCCGTTTCCGCCTCTTCGCCATAATAATCACCGTTAGTCAGGTAAGGATCGGCATAGTGATAATGTTGTCCTGTGGTGACACCCTGAGGGATATCACTTATGTCGATAGTTTTGTCGGCCTGAGGCGAGTGCGGGTCGCGGTAGTTATAGGTGCGTACCAACGCGTTTTGGGGGATTAAATCGTGCTGTTCCTCCAGATCGGTAATGTAATCGGCGTAACTGGTCATGCCAGAATGGCGCACATAGGGCACCGGTTTGTCGCTGAAGATATAGCGACGTTCAGAATCGCCAAATATAACGACGGTTTCTGACTTCACTTTGTCGTGATTCTCTAAGCGGAACCAGATCCCCACCTCCGCCAGCAAACGGCGGATGAACTGCAGATCGGTTTCTTTCCACTGGATAATCATCTCCCGGCGAGGGTAGCTGTGGCTCAGCTGGTCAAAATCGATGTTGTAGCCATCAAAATGACTACTCTCCTTCATCAGCTTCGTGACGAGTTCCGGTACTGTGATATTCATGTACACGGCGGAGCGGTAGTATCTGTCAAGCAGCGCCAGCTCATGCTCCAGCACGCATTCATACAGGGCTTCATCACCGGATGACTTAAGGCGGGAAAATTTTGTGATCGTACCGTTTATCTGTCGTAACGGTAGCCAGGGCGTTTGTCCCTGCCAGGAGGCTTTTGGGTTTGGGGCTCGCAGAATAAATTCGGCCATCTGGTTAAGGACAGCATCAATAGCAATGTTTTGATCCGGACTGGTAAAACGAATGGTATAGCGCCAGGGCTCACTTAATCCCTCTGTTCCGGTAAACGAGTGAACATCAGGAATAACGTTTTTACTACGGGGAAAATACAACAAATAACGATTTAAGGTAGCCTGCTGGACAACTTCGTTGTTCCCTGCCATAGATAAACATCCTTTTAATAAACGGTGGACCTGCTTTTAAATAATACACCCAACGCTATTATTAAAATATGATTTAGCCATGTAAAATCAGGCGTTATAGATACAAGGATATTCACTAAATAAATTCATAGGCATAAAAAAAATCACCACACAAATATAAAGCACACACCTTTTAATCAGATTTAAATAACAAAATGACGAACACGTTTTTTTATCCGGCGGCCTCATTTGCGGGTGGCGGCTGCGCCTTACCCGGCCTGGAAGGGCACGGAAACTGTAGGCCGGGCAAACGCAGCGCCGCCCGGCATAATCCTTTCATCACCTATCGCCCCGCATCCATGTCACAGCGCATCCGATCCCAACCGGTATAGTCCTTCACTTCAGGTACCTTGTCGGGTAAGCCCTGATAGTTTGCTTTAAATTGGGCTGTATTATCTTTCAGTGCTTGTTTGGTGATGTAATCCATCCCCCAGGCTGGCCCTGGGAAACGGGGTTCTATTTTCCCATTTACTTTGCTTCCCATACCGTCATCGACGGTATATTCAATGCCTGGACCACCCGGCAGAATACGCGGATCTTCAAACGGCTTTGACGACATATACAGCCGGTGTCTGGTCTGCAGAAAACCCTGATCGTTGACAACGGTGAAGGATAATACGTCTTCAGCAGGCGCGTAGTCATCACCATTAGGTTCATTATGCCCGGGAGCAAAGCCAATAGCCTTCCATGTTTCGCCATAATCTTTTGAAACAAGGAATCCATCCACTTGCCAGTTGGTAATTGCTATATATTTCTCAGAGGGGTGAATAAACTTTCGCGTAAAAATTCGATAAAACTGACTGGCTGGCATTGTGTGAATACCCCGTTTGGTATCCGTATACCAGAGTTCTCCTTCACAATCCCATCCTTTCAACTCGAGGTAACGATGTTCATCAAACCGATAAATAACTTGTGTCGGTGACTCTTTCGCCTGGCACTCAGAAGCCAGCACAACGGTGACGACTGCGAGAATAGTACATAATCCTTTCATCATTTATCGCCCCGCATCCATGTCACAGCGCATATGATCCCAGCCGGTGTACCCCTTCACTTCGGGGACTTTGTCGGGTAAACCCTGCCAGTTCGTTTTAAATTGTTGAGTGCTGTTTTCAAGCCCTTGCTTAGTCATATAAATCATCCCCCAGGCCCAGCCCGGAGAACGGGGTTCCAGCTTCCCGTTAACTATGCCTCCCATACCGTCCTCCACGGTAAATTCAATGCCTGGGCCACCAGGCAGAATACGCGGATCTTCAAACGGCTTTGACGACATATACAGACGGTGTTTGGTCTGTAAAAAACCCTGATCGTTGACGACGGTGAAGGATAATACGTCTTCAGCAGGCGCGTAGTCATCACCATTAGGTTCATTATGCCCGGGAGCAAAGCCAACAGCCTTCCATGTTTCGCCATAATCTTTCGAAACAAGAAATCCATCCACCTCCCAGTTTGGGATAGAAATATAACGCTCTGAAGGATGAATAAATTTGCGGGTGAATATTCGGTAAAACTGAAAATATGGCTGTGAATGAATGCCTCGCTTTATATCCGTATACCAGAGTTCCCCCTGGCAATCCCAACCTTTTAACTCAAGGTAGCGATGGTCATCGAACCGATAAACAACCTGCGTCGGTGGCGTTTTCGCCAAACTATTCGCAGTCAGTAAAATAGTAGCGAATGCGAAAACAACACAAAGTCCCTTCATGCTCTGTCCTTAAGCCAACTGGCTGTCACTTTTAGGTTTTGGCATTTCCCATTGCAATAACTTCATTTCCTTGAAGTCTTCCAACCTGACAATACCCATATCAATATCTTTCGGATGACGTGACCGAGGTCGGATGCCGGCATAATCATTCTTTACACCGTAATCACCTTGTGGTAGCACATTGTCAGGTTTATTCATAAAGTTTTTAGTCGTACCCGCTGGTAATCTTCCGGAACGATAATATTCTTTAGCAGCAGGAAAACCATTTAATGGATCCCGCCAGTCTGCACGATGCAATAGCTCTTCCCAGAATTTCCCCGCTTTGAAATCAAACGATTTACACTGTCCAATCGCCAGGTCAAAGGCCATTGCCTGAGACGGCGCAAACTCGCTCATCACAATGGAAGAGTGCTGGCTGTAACCAACCGGATCCGTTTTCTGCCATTCTGCTTCCAGCTCTTCACGGGTTTTCAGCCAGGTTATGGACAGTACCGGGTACTCTTTTGAACCCGTAACCTTCCCTTCAATGACTGTGTGTTTCCGGGCAATACTTTCAATCTCAAGTTCATCGCGCGTTAAGACATGCCCTGGTTTCCAGCTAACTCGCTGATAGCTGTTGAGCATATACATTGCAGAGTCCGTGCGCTTAATAGCGCTGGCTTTGGCGGAATAGGAGATGTAAGCGTCCGGACTTTCCGGATCGATATAATAGGTATAGGGTTTGTCACTGGTTTTTGGATCGTTATCAGGATGGTTATCCTGCCCCTGGAGCTTGAAAATAAACGGCTCCGGTAATTCCTCGCCGTTAATGATTACATCACGAAAGTTATAACTGCTGTTCGTCAGGAAGGCATATTCTGCATCTCCCTCCTTTCGCGGCGGTAACGTAAAAGGCGCACCGTCCGGCTCTTTCCCTACCTCGCCGTGCTGATAAAAAACGCGCTGATACAGATTAGGAATATCACGGGCTATTTTCTGAGGGATGCCCCGCCAGCCCATCCCCTGCACATTTTCCAGCGACACGACACCGTCGTTCGGACAAAAGTAGTTGTACACCTTGCCGTCGTTGCTCCGGCAATACCGGTCATCGGTCCGCAGCGGATTATCGGAAGGTTTACGCAGGGTGCAGGAGGCCTCCATCGCCTGCAGTTCACCCTCTGTTATTTTTCCGCCCCCTTTCCACTGCGTGTACATCAGGCGACAGAAGTTTTTGAAGGTGTTCTGCCTGGCCGCGTTGGTCTGTTGATATCCGGGCTGAATATTTTCAAATGCGCGCGACTCCAGCGAATAGGGAGAGTGGTTAAGAATGACGCAGTTAACCGGGTCATAACCGGCCTGTTTGACCAGCATATTTGCCAGCATGGTGATGATAGTTCCCTGGCTATGGGCGACCACATTAATCACATCCTTTTCAGTGACAGGCTCACTTCGAATCTGAATAATCAAATCCGCCAGCCGTTGCGCAGCAAAAAACTGATAAATGCGGTGCGGGTTTTCATAAACAGGATGGGTGAAATCGCCGCCATTCAGGTGCAGAGAAGCAAATCCCGCTGCGGCCACACCAAAGCCACCGGCACCCGGCCCTAACATGTCGGGAATAGTGGTCGTCGCATTAGCAAAGGTTCCGCCTCCTTTGGCAAAATGCATATCAAGCGCGTTTTTCAAGTTATCGCTCTGGAATTTAAAGGGTCCTTTGCCGTCATTACCCAGCGCCGCTTTATTCTTCTCGTTATTTTCCTGATAGGCGTCATACGGCAGATGGGCTTTCTCACTCAGCTTGCTGACTTCCTCCCGGTAGCGC
>NZ_JBQVYO010000009.1:0-1957 GCF_055805075.1 Leclercia sp. GHBNCSD
AGGGAAAGCGCCGGACGCAAAGCCTTTTGCGTTGCCGCCGCGAAAGGAGGGGGATGCAGAATATGCCTTCCTGACGAACAGCAGTTATAACTTTCGTGATGTAATCATTAACGGCGAGGAATTACCGGAGCCGTTTACGTTTAAACTCCAGGGGCAGGATAACAGGCCTGATGACGATCCAAAAACCAGTGACAAACCCTATACCTATTATATCGATCCCGACAGCCCGGATGCCTACATCTCCTATTCCGCCAAAGCCAGCGCTATCAAGCGCACGGACTCTGCCATGTATATGCTCAACAGCTATCAGCGTATCAGCTGGAAACCGGGGCATGTCTTAACGCGCGATGAACTAGAGATTGAAAGTATTGCCCGGAAACACACAGTCATTGCAGGGAAGGTTACGGGTTCAAAAGAGTACCCGGTACTGTCCATAACCTGGCTGAAAACCCGTGAAGAGCTGGAAAAAGAATGGCAGAAAACCGATCCGGTAGGTTACAGCCAGCACTCATCCATTGTCATGAGCGAGTTTGCTCCGTCTCAGGCAATGGCCTTTGACCTGGCTATTGGACAGTGCAAATCGTTTGATTATAAGGCAGGGAAGTTCTGGGAGGAGTTGTTACATCTGGCGGACTGGCGAGATCCATTAAATAAAAATAGCGACGTGAAAGAGTACTACCGGGCAGGAAGATTACCAGTAGGTACAACTAAAAACTATATGAATAAACCTGATGAAGCGCTGCCTCAAGGGCATTATGGCGTGGAGAATGATTATGCTGGAGTCCAACCGAATGTTCGTAACCCGAAAAATATCGATATGGGCCTTTTCAAAGCAGATGACTTTCAGGAAAGGAAGTTATTGCAATGGGATATGCCAAAACCTAAAAATGATAACCAACTGGCTTAAGGATTGAGCATGAAGGAACTTTGTGTTGTTTTCGCATTCGCCACTATTTTACTGACTGCGAATAGTTTGGCGAAAGAGCCGCCGACGCAGATAGTTTATCGGTTTGATGATCATCGTTATCTTGAGTTAAAAGGGTGGGATTGCCAGGGAGAACTCTGGTATACCGATACAAAGCGGGGTATTCATTCACAACCTTACTTTCAGTTTTATCGAATATTCACCCGCAAATTTATTCATCCTTCGAAACGTTATATTTCTATACCAAACTGGGAGGTAGATGGATTCCTTGTTTCAAAAGATTATGGAGAAACATGGAAGGCTATTGGCTTTTCTCCTAAGCATAATGAACCTAATGGTGATAACAGAGCCCCTGCCGAAGACGCGGTATCTTTTACCGTCGTGAACGATCAGGGTTTTTTACAAACCAAACACCGGCTGTATATGTCGTCCAAGCCTTTTGAAGATCCTCGCATTCTGCCTGGTGGGCCAGGGATTGAATTTACCGTGGACGATGGTATGGGAAATAATGTAAACGGGAAGCTAAAACCTGGCTCCTCAGGCCCTGCGTGGGGACTAGATTACATCACCAAACAGGGTCTGAGAGAGGACATAGCCCAGTTTAAGACAAACTATCAGGGCCTACCCGACAAAGTACCTGAAGTTAAAGGCTACACCGGCTGGGATCATATGCGCTGTGACATGGATGCGGGGCGATAATTGATGAAAGGATTATGTACTATTTTCGCCGTCGTCACCGTTGTGCTGGCTGCTGATTGCGTGGCGAAAGAGCCACCGACGCAGATAGTTTATCGGTTTGATGACCATCGATTTCTGGAGCTTGAAGGCTGGGACTGCGAAGGAGAACTCTGGTATACGGGCACTAAACGAGGTATTCACACAACACCAGCCAGTCAGTTTTATCGAATTTTTACGCGAAAGTTTATCCATCCCTCTGAGAGGTATATAGCAATTACCAACTGGCGAGTGGATGGATTCCTTGTGTCGAAGGACTATGGTCAAACCTGGAGGGCCGTCGGCTTTTCTCCCGGT